>CAXQZU010000039.1:0-4950 GCA_964228555.1 Planctomycetota bacterium | reverse complement strand
GTCCACGAACACGCCGTAGAGGTCACTCTCGCCCGGGGCTGCCGCGTTGCGGGCGCCGGTGCGCACCTGCGTGCCGTTGGCGCGGCCGCTGGAGTAGTGGTCGTCGGCGCCGCCCAGGTCGAGCAGGCCGCTGAAGGAGAGCACCCGGTCGGCGTCCCAGTGGTAGCTGTTGTTGCCGCCCTGGCCCTGCACCGAGGCGCCGCGCCCCACGTAGCGGTCGCGCCCGCCCAGGTCCACCAGCAGGGCCAGCGCCTGCATCGCGGCCGAGCCCTGGCCCAGCCCGTCGCACTGGTAGCTGTCGTTGCCGCCGCGGTCGAGCAGCAGCGTCATCGACTCGTCCCAGGCGCCCGACTGGCTGGCGGCGGTCATCGACCAGTAGGTGTCGTCGCCCGCGCCGTCCACCAGCACGCCGATCGCCTGGTGAGCGGCGAAGGCCTGCCCGTAGCGGTTGCCGTGGTAGAGGTCGTTGCCTTCCGCGTCGTGCAGCACGCCCAGCGCGAAGAAGTAGCCGCCGCCCTGCGAGAACTCGCCGGCGGTGTAGCGGTCGTCGCCGCCCAGGTCGTAGAGCGCCCCCAGCCCGCCGGCCGCGTAGCCGCGCACGCCGTAGCCGAAGCCCTGGCTCATGCCCACGTGGACGGTGGGCGTGCCGTAGGCGGATGGAAACGAGGGCCCGTCGGCCTCGTAGCGGTCATTCCCCGCCACGTCCAGCAGGAGGCCCAGGCCCAGCGGCCCGCCCACGCCCTGGCACAGCTTCTCGCCGCGGTAGGTGTCGCTGCCGGCCAGGTCCAGCAGCAGGCCAGCGCCGTGGAAGCCCACGCCCATGGACCAGCCTGCGTTGCGGCCCCGGTTCTCGTAGGTGTCGTTGCCCTCGCGGTCCAGCAGCACGCCCACGCCCGCGATGCCCGCGGCCAGCGAGCCTTGCCCCGCCGCGACATAGGTGTCGTCGCCCGAGCGGTCGTCCAGCCATGCCAGCCCCAGCACGCTGGTGCCCGGCCCCACGAAGTCGGCCTGCGCCTCGTGGCGGTCGTTGCCGGCGATGTCCACCACGATGCACACGGGAGCCGTGGCGCCGGCGCCATAGGTGTAGGCGTCGTCGCCGCCCACGTCGTAGACGCACGCCACCTGCGCCATGTCGTAGCGATTGGGTCCCGCGCCGCCCACCAGCAGCGCCAGGCCGGTGGCCTCGTCCACCCCCGCCCAGAGCAGCTCGCCCGTGGCCGCCGGGTGGGTGATGCCCGCCGGCGCCGGTGCCGTGGCGACGGCGACCCCACGCGCCTCCCAGGCTGCGGGCAGGCGGGCCAGCAGCGACAGCGCATGGCCGAGGCGCTCGCGCGCATGGACGCCGTGGTCCTGCCCCACCAGCCGGATGTGCTCGGCCGCCTGCGGCCCGAAGGGCGAGACGCTGTCGCGCTGCGTGCGCAGTAGCCGCTCGAAGGCCGCCCGGCGGGCGCCCCGGTCGCCGCCCACCATCCCCGAGAGGCACTCGCCCACCGGCAGGCCCAGCGGCGCGCGCTGTACATCCAGCACGGCCTCCAGCGCTGCCACGACGCGCCCCGGCTGGGCGTCCACGAGCGTGCGCACCTGCGCGGCCACGCCCTCCTCCACGGCATCCAGTGCCAGCGGGCGCGCAAAGGCCTGCAGCACCGCAGGCAGGCTGTTCGTGTCCAGCGCGTCCTGCTGCACCGCGCCGAGGCGGGCCAGCAACGCATCCAGTCCACCGCGCAGCCCCTCATCGCCATCCCGCACGCCCAGCGCCGCCGCGGCCTCCAGCACGATGGCCTCGTGGCGCCCAGCACTTGCCTCAGGCGCGCGGCGCCCCTGCGCCAGCCCGCGCGCCAGCGTCCCGGCCCACGCGCTGCGCGGCTCCAGCACGGCCCTCAGCTCCCGCACCTCACCGCCCTCGCCCCCCGTGGGCACAGCCTTCGCAGGGTCGGCCTGCGGCGAGCGTCGCCAGGCCACCGTCACGGCCTCGCCGGGCCGGCGCGAGCGCAGGTGGGCGCGGAAGCCCTCGGCGTTCCGCACCTCGCCGTCCAGCGCCACGATGTTGTCGTCCCGGCGCAGGCCCGACGAGGACTCCGTGCCCTCTCCACCCAGCGGGCCGGGCAGCACCCAGCCCACGACCAGGCTGCCGCCCGGACCGTCCCGCACCGACAGGCCCAGGTAGGGCTGCTCCTCGAAGGGCCGCGCATCCGGGCCGGGCGGCGCCCCCGTGGCCCGATCGGATGCGGTCAGCCACAGGCCCATGCCCAGGGCCGCCACCAGCACCCACGACCTGCGCCTGTCACGGCGTGCAGGAGGGCCTGCTCGGTGGCCGGCAGGTTGGCACGAGGGTCGTGACGGGGGGTGGAGGCGCATGACGGCAGCCTAGCCGCAGCGGCCTGCGCAGGGCCTGCGCTACAACGCTTCCATGGGACAGCCCCCCGAGCATCCGCGCCGCGCCTGTGGCACGTGCACGCTGTGCTGCAAGCTGCCCCTGATCGACTGGCCCACGGATGCCCCGGTGGGCCGTCCCCCGCTCAAGAAGCCCCGCAACACCTGGTGCACCTACTGCCGCCCGGGCCAGGGCTGCACGATCTACGAGCAGCGCCCCATCTCGTGCGCCGGCTTCCAGTGCCTTTGGCTGATGGGCATGGTGCCCGAGCCGCTGCGTCCCGACCGCGTCAACGCCATCTTCGACGTGCAGGGCCCCTACCTCACGCTGCTGAGCGACCCCGAGGGCCCCAACCCCCTGCGCGACCCGCGCGTGAAGGCGTTCGCCGACCACTTCTGCGCCACGCGCGGGCGACGGCTCAAGGTCGTCGAGCAACCCCGGCCTCCGCGCGGCAAGCCATCGGGCACGCCGCGAGGCGCAGGCCAGGGGGCCAAGCCCGCCCGCTGAGGGGTCCGGCCCTCCCGGCTCGGCCCACGCATGGCGCAGGGCTCGCAGCGGCAGCCAGCGCCCGCGCCAGGGCGGGCGGACGGGCTCCAGTCCCTGCGCCTCCCGCGCCATCACGCCGGCCGCCCGGCGCCAGAAACCCTCCGTGTCCAGCCCCAGTTCCGCCACCCGGCGCTTGTTCTCCAGCGCGAAGGGCCGCATGCGCTCGTAGGCCTCCATCGAGAGGCCGGCCAGCAACGCACCGAGTTCCTCGAGCGTGGTGAAGGCCAGCACGCCACGCGGGTCGAACACCCGGGCCAGCGACGGGAAGCCCCAGTAGATCGGCACCGTCTCCGCCTGCATGCAGTCCACCAGCTTCTCCGTGAAGTACTCGTCCTTGCGGCAGTTCTCCACGGCCACCGAGAAGGCGTACGACGCGAGCCCCTCGGCCTTGTCGCGCAGCGGGCGATGCCCACGCCCGAAGCACTCCACGCCGTGGCGCCGCGCGACCTCCAGCGCCTCCAGCCGGAACCGGTGGCCTGCCAGCTTGGCGCGCAGCGAGGCCACCATCGACACCAGCCGCGTCTTGGGCTGCTCCGTGGGCTGCACCCACGATGTCCCGTAGTGGAAGCGCTCGAAAGGCTCGCCCAGCGCCAGCAGCTCGGCATCGCAGGTCAGGAAGCGTCGGAAGCGCGGCGCCTGCGCCGCGAGCCTGTGCGCCCACCGTTCGGCAGGTGTCTCCACGAACCACGCCACCTGCCGCTCCGGCGACCACCGCAGGCGGTCGAGCCCGAAGATGGAACGGTCGACACAGGCGAGCAGGTGCGTCGGGGGGCGCCCCCAGCCGGTGCGCAGGAACCGCACGCGCCCCGCCAGGCCGACGTCCACCTCACGATCGCGCCGCGGCAGCCTGCCCCCTCGCAGGTCCACCCACACGGCAGGGGTCGCGGCTGACTGGTGGGCCTGCGGCGTCACGACGTCGTGGTACGCGCTGCGCATGCCGAGGTCAAACCCGCGGCAGCGCACCAGCGCCTGCGAGCCTCCGGGACGGACCGGAGGCCCTGCATGCCGCTCACCCCCGCCTACGCCGCCCCCGCCGCCGGCAAGCCGCTCGCGCCCCACACCATCCAGCGCCGCGAGCCGGGCACGGATGATGTGGACATCGACGTCCTCTTCTGCGGCATCTGCCACAGCGACATCCACCAGGCGCGCGACGAGTGGGGTGGCGCGACCTACCCGATGGTGCCCGGCCACGAGATCGTGGGCCGCGTGCGCCGCGTGGGCAGCGCCGTGACCCGCTTCCGTGCGGGCGACCTCGTGGGCGTGGGCTGCATGGTGGACTCGTGCCGCAGCTGCGCGCCGTGCAAGGACGCCACGGAACAGTTCTGCGAGTCCGGCTGCGCATGGACCTACAACGCCACCGAGATGGACCGCGCCACGCCGACGCACGGCGGCTACAGCAAGCGCGTGGTCGTGCGCGAGCGCTTCGTGCTCAAGGTGCCCACGAACCTCGACCCTGCCGGTGCCGCCCCCCTGCTGTGCGCCGGCATCACCACCTGGTCGCCGCTGCGCCAGTGGGGCGTGGGCAAGGGCCACAAGGTGGGCGTCGTGGGCCTGGGCGGGCTCGGCCACATGGGCGTGAAGCTGGCCGCGGCGCTGGGCGCCGAGGTGACCGTCTTCAGCACCAGCCCCGGCAAGCAGGCCGACGCCCAGCGCCTGGGCGCCAAGCACTTCGTCGTCACGCGCGACCCGGCCGCGCTCGAGCCCCTGGCCCGCTCGCTGGACTTCGTGCTCGACACGGTCTCGGCGCCGCATGACTACAACGCCTTCCTCTCGTTGCTGCGCCCGCGCGGCACGATGGTGGTCGTCGGCGTGCCGCCCACGCCCACGCCGGTGGCCGCGATGCCGCTCATCCTGGGCAACCGCCGCCTGGCCGGCTCGCTCATCGGCGGCACGCGCGAGACACAGGAGATGCTCGACTTCTGCGGCCAGCACGGCATCACCAGCGACGTCGAGGTGATCCCCGTCCAGCAGGTCAACGAGGCCTACGAGCGCACCCTCAAGGCCGACGTGCGCTACCGCTTCGTGCTCGACCT
>CAXQZU010000038.1:0-29034 GCA_964228555.1 Planctomycetota bacterium | reverse complement strand
GAGCGGCGCGAAGCGGAGCGTGCCCGAGGCCGAGCCCCCGCGCCCGGCCGGCACGCGGGAGGTGCCCGCGCTGTGCCCGGCGCGGCGGAGCGGCCGGCCGCCGGAGGGGCCGGCGTCGGCCGGCCCCCAGGCCTGCGAGGTGGTGAGCACCGCCTCGAGGTCCTTCTTCACGGCCTTGAGGTCGAGCTTGCTGAACTCGCTGGCGTAGTCGAAGCCCGCACCCATCGGGTTGCCGGCCGGCGGGTTGGGGTGCAGCACCGACAGGTCGAGCCGGTTGGGCCACCAGTAGTCGTTGCCCGGGCCACCCTCCACGACGGCCGCCGCAGGCGCGGCACCGGCCGGGCCTGCCTCGCCGCTGGCCCCCGTGCTCATGGCCCCCGTGAAGGGACAGGCGCCCTTGGGCCCGGCCGGCGTCGCCTCGGCCAGCGCCAGCGGGGCGGCGCTGGGCGCCACGGGGCGCGAGCAGGCACCCACCGGCAGGCCCGCCAGCACGAGGGGCACCAGCAGCCACGCGCTGCCGGCTCGCGTCGTGGCCCGCGTGCGGGCCGTCGGGGTCGTCGCCATGGGATCGCTACCTCCTGGGGAAGGAACAAGGAAGGGGAACGGCAAGGGGGAAGGAACTCGGGCAGCCCAAGGCCCGGCACAGCTGCCGCCGGCCCCGCCGCCCTGCTCGTGGCCTCGGTCTACGCACGAGGCGGGCCTCGCCGCCTGCGCAGCACCGTGCAGTCACGACGCCGCTCCGGCCCCGGCAGTTTCAGGGCGCCGGCTCCACCGCGGCCCGCTGCGCCCGGCAGGTCGCTGCGAGCAGGGGAATGGTGGGCGTTACTGGACTCGAACCAGTGACCACCAGCTTGTCGAGCTGGTGCTCTACCAACTGAGCTAAACGCCCATCGGCGGGCAGCGTACACAGGCCAGCGGCAAGCCTGAAGCCGGGGCGGGAGGCGCCCGCCCGATGCGGCTGGGCGGGGGGCGGGTTCAAGGGTTGCGCCCGGGATGGCCGTAGCATCGCGGGCAGGACCTCGAGGAGCGCCCCATGAACGTCGGCACCTACCTGCTGTTCACCGTCCCGCTGGTGGGGGGCAGCCTGTTCGTCTACGACAGCCTGCGCCGCGAGCCGGCCCACACGCCCGCCGAGGACGTGGCGCTCTCGGCCGCGCCCACGGCGCGCCCCGAGGCCCCCTCGGGGGCGGGGCCGGCCCTGCAGGCCGACCCCACGGCGATGGTGGAGCGCATCGCCCGCGAAGCCGTCGAGCGCATGCTGCGCGAGCGCAGCCCGGCGGCCGCCACGGCAAGCCGCACCGAGGTGGTGGGCTCGGGCGGGCGCGAGGCGCCCGTGGCGCTTTCCGACCTGCCGGCCATCGAGGTGCCCGGCGACCTGGGCGGCGACGCCCCGGTGGGGCGATACGACGAACGCAGCCTGAAGGTGCTGCGTGCGTACATGGAGGAAGTCGAGCGCCGCCAGCGCGAGGAGCGCACCGTGGAAGCCATCAACGACCAGCTGACGCGGCTGGGGGTGGCCCTCACGGACAGCCAGCGCAAGTCGGTCGTGGACGCAACCGTGCGCCACCAGCAGTCGGTGCGCGAGACGCTGCGCAACCTGCCCCCGGGCCAGGAGGGTCGCGAGGCCCGCACGGCGGCCATGCAGCAGGCGCGCGACGCCTTCAGCAAGCAGGTCTTCGACCTCGTGCCCGCCGCCGAGGCCGAGCGCATCGTGAACAGCCTCGGGCAGGGCTGGCGCCGCGAGGGCGGGAATGCGCCCGGTGCTGGGGGTGGTGGCGGCGGTGGTGGCAACGGCGGGGGTGGGGGCGGGCGCCGCCCCGAGGGCGGCAACTAGGCCTGCTCGTGCCCCGCGAGCGCGGGGCGCTCCAGCCCGGGCCCTGCGATCCCGACGGCCTGTGGCACGGCCCGGCTGGGAGGGGACAGCGCACCCCCGGCGCGCTACCTTCCGCGAGTCCCACGCAACCCGCAGGAGGCAGCATGCGCATCGGCGTCCCCACCGAGATCAAGTCCAACGAGAACCGCGTCGCCATCGTCCCCGGCGGCGTGCAGGCGCTGGTGGCCGACGGCCACGAGGTGTTCGTGCAGAAGGGCGCGGGCCTGGGCAGCGGCATCGCCGACGCCGAGTTCGTCGAGGCGGGCGCCAAGATCCTGCCCACGGCCGACGCGGTGTGGAAGAAGGCCGAGATGATCGTCAAGGTGAAGGAGCCGCTGGAGGCGGAGTACCCGCGCTGCCGGCCCGACCTGACCATCTTCACGTACTTCCACTTCGCGGCCTCCAAGCCGCTGACGATGGCCATGCTCAAGGCAGGCTCGGCCTGCTTCACCTACGAGACGCTCGAGCAGGTGGTGGGCGGCAAGCGCACGCTGCCGCTGCTCACGCCCATGAGCGAGGTGGCCGGCCGCATGGCCATCCAGGTGGGCGCCGCCTGCCTGGAGAAGGCCAAGGGCGGGCGCGGCGTGCTGATGGGCGGCGTGCCCGGCGTCGAGCCGGCCAACGTGCTGGTGCTGGGCGGCGGCGTGGTGGGCACCAACGCAGCCAAGATGGCCGCCGGCATGGGCGCCCACGTCACGATCATGGACGTGGACCTCGACCGCCTGCGCTACCTCTCGGACGTGATGCCCGCCAACGTGACCACGGTGTTCAGCTCGCCGGCCAACATCCGGGCCCGCGTGCGCTACGCCGACCTCGTGGTGGGGGCCGTGCTGCTGGAGGGCGCGCGCGCCCCGGTGCTGGTGCCCCGCGCCTACCTCAAGGAGATGAAGGAGGGCTCGGTGATCGTGGACGTGGCCGTCGACCAGGGCGGGTGCGTCGAGACCATCAAGCCCACCACGCACGCCGACCCGATCTACGTGGTGGACGGCATCGTGCACTACGGCGTGGCCAACATGCCCGGCGCGGTGGCCCGCACGAGCACCTATGCCCTGACGAACGCCACGCTGCCGTGGGTGCGCCGGCTGGCGCGCCTCGGGGCCAGCGCGGCCGTCAAGCAAGACGCGCACCTGCGCGGTGCGCTCAACGCGTGGAAGGGCAAGATCACGCACGAGGGCGTGGCCGAGGCTTTCAAGCTGGCCTGCCACGACGCCACCTCGCTGGCCTAGGCGCGCAGCCCGCCCGCGGGCGCCCGGAGGACCCACGCCGTGGCCCAGCCTGCGACGGGGTCCGCCGCCTCCAGCCTCACCGAGCAGCCGCTGCTGGGCGCCACCGTGCGCTTCGGGCTGCCGCTCGTGGCGGCCATGGGGCTGGGCGCGATCTTCAACCTCGTGGACCTCTGGGTGGTGGGGATGATGCCCTCGCCGACGGCCGCCGTGGCGGGCGTGGGCATCGCCAGCACCGTCAACTCCATCCCGCCCATCATCTTCAACGGCATCGTGAACGCGATGCTGGCCCTCATCGCCCGTCATCATGGGCTGGGCAACGGCAAGCGCAGCAGCCTGGCGGCGGGGCAGGGGCTGATGCTCACGCTCCTGCTGGGCGCCCTGTTCGGCGTGCCGCCGGCGCTCTACGCCGAGGAGATCGTGCGCGCCCTGGGGGCCTCGGGTGACGTGGTGGCCCCGGCCACCGACTACCTGGCCATCATGAGCTGGGGCACGGTGACGATCTTCCTGTTGCTGCACGTCACCGGCGCCCTGCGCGCCGTGGGCAACAGCAAGCTGCCCGTGATCCTCCTGGTGGGCAGCAACCTGCTCAATGTCGTGCTGGACCTGTGGCTGGTCCTTGGCGGCATGGGCGTCCCGCCGCTGGGCGCCGCCGGCGCGGCGTGGGCCACCGTCATCTCGCGCGGCCTCTTCGCGTTGCTGGGCCTGGCCTTCCTCTACCGCGGCGTGGGAACGCTGGTGCTGCGCCGCTTCGCCTGGTCCTGGCGCTCGATGGCCACCATCCTGCGCGTGGGCATCCCCTCGTGCGGCCAGTGGGTGATGCGCATGGTGGCCTGCGGCTACCTGATGTACTTCATCGCCGAGGCCGCCCGCAACGCGGGCGAGGACGTGGCTGCCGCGCAGGCCGCCTTCACGGTGGGCCTGCGGCTGGAGACCTTCGCGCTGTTCAGCGGCTTCGGCTGGGGCGCGGCAGCGGCCACGCTGGTGGGCCAGAACCTGGGCCGGGGCCGGCCCGACCGGGCCATCGAGGGCTCGTGGATCGCGCTGGGCCTCAACATGGCCATGATGCTGGTCTTCGCCGGGGCCTTCGTGCTGTTCTCCGACGAGTTGATCGCCTTCATGGGCTTCGATGCGAAGGCCCACGGCAGCGACGTGCTGCGCATCGGCCGCACCTACATGCTGGTGACCGCCTCCTCCTACGTGTTCGTGGCCGTGGCGCTGGTGATCTCGCAGGCGCTGGCGGGGGCGGGTGCCACCGTCTTCCCGCTCGTGCTGGAGACGGTGGTCTTCGGCCTGCTGGCCCTGCCGCTGGGGGCCTGGGCCACGGCCGAGGCGCAGGACTACGGGCTGCGCGCCCTGTGGATCGTCATCGTGGGCCTCCACCTGGTGACGGCGATCGCGTACGTGGTATGGTTCCGCCTCGGCACCTGGGCCACCAAGGTGCTGCGCTGATGCCTGCGCGAGGAGAGCACGTGAACCCGACCGACCCGAAGGTGCTCAAGCTGGAGCGGCAGCTCAACCTCGTGTCGTACCTCCTGTCGGCCCGGGCGCCGGTGCCGTTCAGCGACATTCGCGGCCGCGTGGTGGGCTACGACGACGAGGCCACGCCCGACGCGGTGGAGAAGCGCTTCGACCGCGACAAGGCCGACTTGCGCGCCATCGGCGTCCACATCGACTACGTGGCCAGCGACGCGTTCGGGCGTGCCGGCTACGTGATCGACCCCAACGGCTACTTCCTGCCGCAGACCAGCCTCGATGCCGAGGACGCCATGCTGCTGGCCGTGCTGCAGCGCACGCTGGGCGTGGTGGACGACCCGCTGGGCCGCAACCTCAAGAGCGCCCTGGCCAAGCTCACCGTGGACAGCCCGCTGGCCGAGCCGCTGCGCGCCTCCGTGGGCGACCAGCACCTGTTGACGCTGGGCCGGCCCGACCGCGACCTGGGCCGTGCGCACATGGCCGCGCTGGGCGAGGCCGTGGGACGCCGCCGGCGTGTTGCCTTCCGCTACGGCAAGCCCGAAGACCTCAAGGTGGAGCGGCGCACCGTGCGCCCCTTCGGGCTGGGCATGGTGCAGGGCAACTGGCACCTCGTCGGGTTCGACGAGGAGCGCAAGACGCTGCGCCAGTTCCGCCTCGACCGCATCCGCGGCAAGGTCACGGTGGTGGACCGCGCCGACGACGCCTACCAGGTGCCGGCCGACTTCGACATCACGCGCCACGTGGACGTCGAGGAGTTCGAGATCGTCGAGGGGCCCGAGATCGTGGTGCAGGTGGAGCTCGACGAGGTGGCCACCTGGCTGCTGGAGCGTCGGCTCAAGGGTGGCGGCACCCTCACGCGCCGTCCAGACGGCACGGGCGTGCTCGAGCTGCGCGTGCGCAGCGAGACGGGCTTGCTGCGCTGGCTGGCCGAGCTGGGCCACCGGGCCCGCGTCATCTCGCCGCCCCGCATGGTGGCCGAGTTCCGGCGGCGGGCCGAGGCTGCGCGTGCGCTCTACGCCGACGTGCCTCCCGCGCCGGCCGCGGCCGCGGCGCCCTAGCAGCGGCGCCGTCGCCATGCCGCTTGCGTCGCGGGTCCCGCCTCGCGGCTAGGGCGACAGGGAAGGTCGCGCGAGCAGGTCCAGCACCCGCGCTGCCGTGGCCGTCGCGTCCTCGCCCGCGGCGATGTCCAGCCACTCGATGGCGTCGAAGCCGCGGAAGAAGGTCATCTGCCGCCGCGCGAAGCGGCGAGTCAGCCGTGCGAGCTCGGGGTGCACCCCGGCGAGGGGGCGCGTGCCGTCGAGCACCTCGCGCAGCAGGTCGAGGCCCAGCGCCTTGGACGCCTCGGGGCTGGGATCGCAGGCGAGGAAGGCACGCGCCTCTTCCAGCACGCCCTGCGCCAGCATCTGGGCGGTGCGGGCCTCGATGCGCTGGTCGAGGTCCTCCGGGGTGCGGCGCAGGCCCACGACGCGCGCGCGGACGCGATCGGGGGCATCCCACTGCGCCCGGGACGCGCTCGCCGGCTGTCCCGTGCTGGCGATGATCTCCAGCGCACGCACGATGCGGCGCTCGTCGTGGGGGTGCAGCTGGGCCGCACGCGCCGGGTCCAGCGCAGCCAGCCGGGCGTGCAGCGCTGCCGGGCCGGCGAGGGCGGACTCCGCTGCCAGCCGCGCGCGCAGGGCCTCGTCGCGCGCCGCCGAGGGGCCCATGCCCTTGAGCCAGCAGCGCAGGTAGAGGGCCGTGCCGCCCACGATCCACGGCTGGTGGCCCCGCGCCAGCACCTGGGCCACGAGGCGATCCGCCTCGGCCATGAAGTCCGCTGCCGACCAGCGGCCCGCAGGCGGCAGGAAGCCCACGAGGTGGTGAGGCACGTCGGCGGGTGCGTCGGGCGCGGCGCTCAGGAGCCGCAGGCCCCGGTAGGCCGCGAAGGCATCGCAGCTGATGACCTCGCCCTGCGTGGCGCGCGCACAGGCCAGCGCCACCTCGCTCTTGCCGCAGGCGGTGGGGCCGACGAGGCAGGGGATGGGCAGGTCGGGCACGTTCCCGATGGAACCGTGGCCGGCACGCGCGGCCCAGCACCAATCCACAGGCCCCGGCCGCGCACGCGCCGGGCGCGTGGGTGGTACCTTGCGCGGCCATGAGCGAGACCCGTGACCTGTGGATGAGCCTGCTGCTGGCCCTGGCGGGGCTGGGCTTGCTGGCGTGGCAGGGCGCCGGGGGCGCGTGGCTGGCCGGGGCCGTGGCGGGCGCCGGCGGCCTGCTGGCCGCCGCGCTGTGCATGCCCATCCGCCTGCGGCGCGGGCAGGGGCGCATGGTGGCCTTCGGCATCGGCGCCCTCGTGTGCCTGTGCGGTGGCATCCCGGGCGTGCCCTTCCCCTTGGGCACGCTCGCCTGCCTCGTGGGAGGGCTGGCCCTCATCGCCCCGCTGCGTGCGGCCCCGCAGGGGCTGCGCACGGCCATGCTGGTGGGGGCCGTGGCCTGCGTGCTGCTGGCCCTGCTGGCGTGGAAGCACGTGCTGCCTGCCCCGCTGGCCTGGCTGCTGCTGGCCGGCGCGCTGCACCTCGGGGTGCAGGTGATCGCCACCCGTCCGGCTGCGCCCGTGGCCCTGCCGCAGGGCCCGACCGTGGCGGTGTACGGGGGCACCTTCGATCCCTTCCACCGCGGGCATCGCGCGCTGGTGGAGGCTGCGGTGCAGGTGACCGATCGCGTGCTGGTCGTGGTGGCCGGCACGCCGCCGCACAAGCAGCGCGATCCGGGACGCACGGCCTTCCACCATCGCGTGGCCATGACACGCCTCGGCGTGGAGGGCCTGCCGCGCGTGGAGGTGCTGGAGATGGAGGGCCGGCGCGCCGGTCCCTCCTACACCATCGACACGCTGGCCTCGTTGGCCAAGACCCTGCCCCCGGGCACGCGCTTCAAGCTGCTGCTGGGCGCGGACGCCTTCCAGGACTTCCCCACCTGGCACAAGTGGGAGGCCATCCTCGACCACGCCACGCTGCTGGTGGCAGCGCGCCCCGGCCACGACCTGGAGACGCCGCCTGAGTTCGAGGGGCGCAACCTGCCGCTGGAGCAGCTGCCGGCGCGCGAGGTGGACGTGTCCTCGACGGCGTTGCGCGAGGCGCTGGGACGGGACGCCGACGTGGGCGACCAGGTCTCGCCGGCCGTGCGGGCCTACGTGCGCGATCACGGCCTCTACCAGCCCGGGGGCGCTGGCAGTGGCGAGGTGGAACTGGCCGACCCGCCCGTCCCGCCGGGCACGGGGGCTGGGGGGGCCTAGCCGGGGCGCGCGGCCTGCGGGGCGCGTGGCCGTGGGCCCGCAGCAGCACCGTGGGGCCGGGCTGGCATCGGAGGGGCCCGGCCGGTACCATCCCTGTGCCTTCCGGCAGGAGGGCAGTTTCGGGTCGCGGGCCAAGGCCCCGGCCCAGGAGGCTCACGCATGCGTCGTCTGGCCCTGATGCTCCTCGTCGTCCTCGGTGCCGCCACCCTGGCCGGTTGCTCGCTCAACTGGCGCGATCCGCTGCACCCCAACACGAGCAAGCGCTGAGCCTCTGGGGCAGCCAAGGCGGCCCCTGGGCCGCGGCTGCCCTCGTGTCACGGCTGCGTAACCGCGCCGGGCGCGGTGCGCGGCGGGCCTCGCGGGATGGACGCTTGACCCTTGGGTCCGGGCTTGGTATCGATTGGGTCCTTGGCGCAGCCCTCCGGGCTCGCCAGGGACCGACAGCAGGCAGGAGGCAGGGCCGTGCGTGCACGGCACCCGTCACGGAGGTTCGG
This sequence comes from Planctomycetota bacterium, assembly GCA_964228555.1. Taxonomy (GTDB): domain Bacteria; phylum Planctomycetota; class PLA2; order PLA2; family JAEUHO01; genus CAXQZU01. The sequence goes on along the minus strand of CAXQZU010000038.1, from coordinate 20,694 downwards.
ATGCTGAAGAACATCGCTCTCGTCGCTGGGCTGGCCGTCGCCGGCCTCGCTCTGTCCGGCTGCCGCATGGGCGCCACGGTCCTCGAGGAGGTCGGCGGCAGCACGGCCACGAGCGGCCCGTCCACCAAGACGCAGATGCTGCTGCGCCAGCAGGCGCGCGGCGCTCGCAACGTCGAGGAGTTCGTGGACACCTACTTCTGGAACTACGACATCCACGACCCCTACCGCGCGGACTTCAAGGTCCTCGACGGTCGCTTCCCCCGCTAGTGCCAGCGCCCTCGTCCTCGCGGACCAGGGCCTGCGCGCAGCGAAGCGGGTGGCCCCCCGGCCGCCCCGTGCCTGACGCCCGCGGCGTGTCCGCGGGCGTCTTGCTTTGCGGGGCGCATCGCATCTGGCGGCACGCCACGGCCTCGTGAGGCGGATCAAGGCCGCCCGGGCCGGAATCTTGGAGGCCCCCGCCGCCAGCGCGGGCAGGCTCCCCGCATGCTGCGTGTCGGCACGGTGCCCTGGCTCAATGCGGTTCCGCTGCTGGCGGGCCTGCGCGAGCGCGTGAGCCTGGTGGAGGCCACGCCGGCCGGCCTGGCGCCCCAGCTGGCCGCAGGCGAGCTGGACGCCGCCCTGCTGCCCGTGGCCGAAGCGGCCCGCGGCGTGGGGGAAGGCTGGCTGGGCCGTCATGGCATCGCCAGCGAGGGCCCTGTGGCCAGCGTGCTGCTCTTCCTGCGCATCCCGCTGCCCGAGGTGCGCAGCGTGGCGCTGGATCCCTCCAGCCGCACCTCCGCCGCGCTGGCGCGCCACCTGGTGGCCAGCGAGACGCAGGGCCAGGCTCGCTGCCGGCTGGCCAGCCGCCCCGGCCCGGACCCGCAGCAGGAGCAGGCCGACGCCGTGCTGGTCATCGGCGACCCCGCCCGGGAGGCCCTGCGCCACTGGCGCGGCCCGGTGGTGGACCTGGGCGAGGCGTGGACCCGCCGCACCGGCCTGCCCTTCGTGTTCGCCCGCTGGCGGGCGCGGTCGGGCCTGCCCGCCGCCGACCGCGAGGTGCTGGCGCGCGAGCTGGACGCGGCGGCCGACCGGGGCCTGCCCCAGCGAGGCGTGCTGGCGGCGCAGTGGGCCCTTGCGCGAGGCCTCGACGAGCGCAGCGCCGTGGAGTACGTCCAGCGCTTCGTGCGCTACCGTATCGGTCCCCGCGAGGAGGAAGCGCTGGCGCGCTTCCAGGCCCTCGTGCGGTCCGACGATGCCCTGGCCGGCCTGCCCGGGGCTGACGGCCAGCCGGCCGGGAGGTAGGCATGCTCGACCTCGCCTGGATCCGTGACCACGTGGAGGAGGTGCGCCGCGGCGCCGCGCGCAAGCACCTGCCCTGCCCGGTGGACGAGCTGCTGGCGGTGGACCTCGAGCGCCGCGCCGTGGTGAAGCAGGCCGAGGACGCGCGGGCCGAGCAGAACGCGCTGGGCCAGCAGGTGCGCACGCTGGCTGGCGCGGCCAAGGAGCAGGCGCTGGAGCGCCTCAAGTTCCTCAAGGCCCGCGTGCAGGAGCACCAGGAACGCCTGGCCCCGCTGGAGCGCACGCTGGAGGCGTTGCTGCTGCAGGTGCCCAACCCTCCCGACGAGGAGGTGCCCGAGGGCAAGGACGACCGCAGCAATGTCGAGGTGCGTCGCAGCGCCGAGCCGCCCGCCTTCGCCTTCCCGGTGCGCGACCACCTGGACCTGATGGCGCGTCACGACATGCTGGACGTGGAGCGCGCCGGTCGCCTGGCCGGCAGCCGTTCCTACGTGCTCAAGGGCGACGCCGTGCTGCTCGAGCAGGCGGTGCTGCGGCTGGCGCTGGACCTGATCGTGGCGCGTGGCTACCAGCCGCTCTCCGTCCCCGTGGTGGTGAAGGAGTGGGCCTTGCGCGGCACGGCCTACTTCCCCGGCGCCGAGGAGCAGACCTACAAGATCGCCAATCCCACCGCAGAGGACGATTCCTCCTGGCTGGTGGGCACCAGCGAGGTGAGCGTGACCGCGCTGCATGGCGGCGAGATCCTCGACCGTGCGCGCCTGCCGCTGCGCTACGCCGGCATCTCGCCCTGCTTCCGCCGCGAGGCGGGCACCTATGGCAAGGACACGCGCGGCATCTACCGCGTGCACCAGTTCCAGAAGGTGGAGCAGGTGGTGGTGTGCGCGGCAGGGGAGGCCGAGAGCCGGGCCCACCACCTCGACATCGTGGCGAACGCCGAGGCCGTGCTGCAGGCCCTGGAGCTGCCCTACCGGGTGGTGGCCACCGCGGCGGGCGACATCGGGCGGGCCGCCACCATGAAGTACGACATCGAGGCCTGGATGCCCAGCCGCCAGGGCTGGGGCGAGACGCACACGGCCAGCCGCTTCCGCGACTACCAGGCCCGCCGGCTCGACCTGCGCTACCGCGACGCCGAGGGCAAGGTGCGCCACTGCTGGACGCTCAACAACACCGTGGTGGCCTCGCCGCGGATCCTGATCCCGTTGCTGGAGGTGCACCAGCAGGCCGACGGCTCGATCCGCCTCCCGGCGGCGCTGCGCCCGTACATGGGCGGCCGCGAGGCCCTCGTGGCCCGAGGCCAAGGCGCCACCTAGCGGCCGCCCGGCCTAGCGCATCGCGGGATTGCTGCCCTCGTTGGGATTGGCGGCCGTGGCCGGCCAGTCCACCGCCATGGTGTTGCCGGGCTTGAGCAGGAAGATGCGCACCACCTTCTCGGGCTCGGGCTCGCGGCGCGGGTCCTCGACCTCCTCGACGTCGAAGGTGAGCTGCAGGATCAGGGCGTAGGGCACGCGCTTCCTGACGCGCGAGTCCCATTCCTCCTGGCCCTTGGTGTCCTGCGTCTCCCCCGGCCGGTCGAAGAAGGTCCACGACAGCTCGCGGATGCGGTCGTAGACCAGCGTGTAGGAACCGCCGTTGACCGGATCGTCGTCCACGTACGGGTCCTCGCGCCGCCACAGCTCGAGGTGGCGGCCCGTCTCGGACTGGCGCAGGGCGTAGCCCACCTCGCACAGCTGGGCCTGCGGGGCATCCTCGGCACGGTTGTCCTCGTCCAGCGGCACGGTGCGCCCGGTGCGCGCCGTGATGAAGTCGATGCGGTCGGCGTCGCGTCCGCCCACCTGCGCGGAGCGGCCCAGGAAGCCGGCGTTGCCGGTCAGGCCCCCGAACCACAGGTAGCGCAGGTCCTTGACCACCTGCGAGATCACGGCGTTGGAGATCTTGGGGCGGCGCAGGTCCTCCAGCACGATGTCGCGTCCGCGCACGGTGGCCGTCATGTTCGTGAGCGTCATGGCCACCAGCGTGCCCAGGATGGCCAGGCTGACCATGATCTCCAGCAGCGTGAAGCCGCCCGGGGCGCGCGTGCGGCTCACTTCGCGGTCCCCTTGCCCGGCGCGTCCTTCGACTGGGGGGGCAGCAGGGTCTGCAGCACGATCAGCGGCTCGTCCTCGGCGTCCTCGTGCCAGATCGTGAGCGTGAGCTCCATCAGCTCCACCGAGGTGGGCTCCTCCCCGGCCGTGGCGCCCGCGCTGGCACTGCTGCCGCTCCCGGTCGCGCTGCCGCCGGAACCGCTGCCGGACGGGCTGCTGCCGCTGCTGGCGCCGCCGATGGGCTCGCCGCCCTCCGCCCCGGGCTCGCCCGCGGCGGTGCGTGGCCGGCGCCGGAAGGTCATCTGGTAGGGGGTCCAGCGGTCGCGCTGCACGCTGGGCAGCTCGGCCCAGGCGGCGTAGAAGTCGGCCAGCGACGAGCGCATGCCGTCGGCGTGCAGGCCGTCCTCGTAGCACAGGCGGCGGAAGACGGTATCCGCCGCCTCGCGCAGCGCGCGCAGGTCGCCCGCGCGCCCGCCGCGTTCCATGGCCTCGTGGCAGGTCTGCGAGATGAAGCTCGTGATGAGCGCCAGGATCGCGAAGGCGCACATCACCTCCAGCAGCGTGAAGCCGCCGGCCTTGCGGGGGCTAGCGGAACTCACCGGCATCCTTCTGCCGCGGCAGCTCGCGCAGCCCCTCGTGGGAGCTGGGCTCGCTGGTCAGCGGGTTCATGGTCACCGTCACCGTGCGCTCCTCCTGCCGCACCTCCAGCTCCGTGCTCTCCAGCCGGATGCCGAAGCCCCGCTCCACGGATCCGTCGGGGAAGAAGCGCACGATGAAGGTGCGCTCGCCCTCGCCCAGCTTCTCCCACTGCCCCGCCTCGAGGCTCACCCCGGCGATGGCCACGCCGTCGGGCAGGGCGGCCCACTGGCTGTTGAGCCACTGGCGCTCCTCGGCGCGGCTGGTGGCGCGCTCGCGCGCGCTCTCGGCCTGCTCCTCGCCGCCGGAGGCGCCCTTGGCCGGGACGCTGGTGAACCAGAAGCGCGTGCCCCATTCCTTCGTGCGCCCGGCCGCGAAGCGCCCGATCTCGAGCCGCGCCTCGTAGCCGTCCAGGATGGCCTGCTCCCGCATCGCCGTGAGCTCGGCCATGAGCTTGTTGCCCGCGCTGGAGAGCTTGCCGCGCGCCCCGAAGGTGTCGAACGAGGGCGGGACCAGCAGCAAGGTGGCGCCCACGATGGCGCACACCACCATCAGCTCGATGAGCGTGAAGCCCTGCGCGCTGCGCAGGGGCTCACTTCTCCTGCTGCTCGGGCCAGACGATGTCATCGGCGGTGTCCGGCTGCCCGTCCTCGCCCCAGGAACGGATGGTGTACTTCTTGCGGTCGGCGGGGCGGTACTCGAACTCGTTGTCCCACGGGTCGCGCGGGATGCTCTCGATGTAGGGCTCGGGGTCGCGCTCCGAGGTCTGCGTGAGGGCCTGCAGGCTGTCGGGCAGCTTCTTGTGCGTCGTGTAGTACTGGTCGATGGCCGAGCCGAAGTTGCGCATCTGCATCTTGGCCGTGTCGCGGTTGGCCTGGAACAGGGCGCGCCACACGTTGGGTCCCACCAGCGCGATGAGGCCGCCGAGGATCACGATGACCACCATCAGCTCGATGAGCGTGAAGCCGCGGGCACGGCGGGCGGCCGGGGCGGCAGGGCGGGGGCGGGTCATCGGGGCTCTCCGGGGGGCGCGGCGCGGCAGGTCTTGGACGCCCCCGGCCGCCCGGGGCTTCCCGGCCGGTGCCGGCAGCCCCGACTCTACCGCGTGGGCGGGCCGATCCGACGCCCTGCGCGGCGCCCGGGCGGGGGGCAGGCCCGGGCCGCGGCAGGGCCCGCCCGCCCGGGCCCGGCGGCGCGCACCGCCCCGCGCCGAGCGGCGCACGGTCTGGCTGGCGCGGATGCTGAGGATGGGCAGCATCACCGCGATGACGATGAAGCCCACCACGAGGGCCATGGCCACGATCAGCAGCGGCTCGAGCAGGCTGGTGACCTTCTGCGTCTGGACCGTGATCTCCTCGTCGTAGGCGGAGGCCACCTGGTCCAGCATCTGCTCGAGCTGGCCGGACTGCTCGCCCACCGCGATCATGTAGCCCACCACCGGGGGGAACACGCCCGACTTCTTGAGCGGGGTGGAGATGTCCGTGCCCTCCACGATGCGCTTCTGGACGGTCTCGATGACCTCGCCCAGCACCTCGTTGCCCACGATGTCGCGCACGATCTTGAGCGCCTCGAGCACGGGGACGCCGCTCTTGAGCAAGGTGCTCATGGACACCGCGAAGCGGCTCACCGCCGTCTTCTTCAGCAGGTCGCCGATCACGGGGATGCGCAGCTTGAAGGCGTCCACCTTGTAGCGGTACTCGCGGCGCCGCATGGCCCCGCGATGGGCCACCAGCAGGGCCACGATGCCGCCCAGCAGCACCCACCACCACGCGCCGAGGAACTCGGAGACGCCCTTGAGCATCTTCGTCATCAGCGGCACCTGCTGCTTGCTGCGCTCGACGACCTGCAGCACGCGCGGCACCACGAACTTCATCAGCACGAACACGATGACCACGCCCACCATCACCATGACCATGGGATAGGCCAGCGCAGCCTGGATGCGGTTGCGGATCTGGGCCTGCCGCTGGAGGTAGTCGGCCAGCCGGTCCAGCACGCGGTCCAGGCTGCCGGACGCCTCGCCCGCCTTGACCATGTTGACGTACAGGTCGTTGAAGTAGTGCGGGTGGTAGGCCAGGGCCTCGGCGAAGCCCAGGCCCTGCGTGAGCTTCTCGCGCACGTCTCGGAAGCAGGCCTCGAGGTCGGGCACGCTGCACTGCTCGATGAGCGCCGACATGGCCTGCGCCAGCGGGATGCCTGCCTTGAGCAGGGTGGCGAGCTGCCGGGTGTACATCGGCACCTCGGCCTTGCCCTTGGGCTCGCGGCGGAAGTCGAGGATCTTCTTCTTCTGCTGCTCGCGGCGCACGGCGCCGGCCCGCTCGGTGATGTCGGTGACCAGCACGTTCTGCGAGCGCAGCTTGAGGCGCGCCTCGCGCGGCGAGTCGGCATCGATGATGCCGGCCTTGGCATCGCCGGCGGCGGTCAGGCCCTTGTAGTCGTAGACCGGCACGGGGCGCTAGACCACGTCCAGCTGCGTGACGCGCAGCACCTCGTCGAGCGTGGTCATGTGGCGCTGCACCTTGAGGGCCCCGTCCATGCGCAGCGTGCGGAAGCCGCGCGTGAGCGCCTCGCGCTTGATCTTGCTGGCGCTGGCCCGCTCCACGATCAGCTCGCGGATCTGGTCGTCGATCACGAGCAGCTCGTAGATGCCCGTGCGGTCCACGTAGCCGCTGCCGAAGCAGGAGCCGCAGCCCCGGCCACGGGCCAGCTTGCCCTGGTCGAGCATGTCCGGCGTGAGCGACAGCTGCTTGAGCTTGAACACGTCGCTCTCGTCGGGCACGTAGGTCTCGTGGCAGTCCTTGCAGATCTGGCGCACGAGGCGCTGGGCGATGCACAGCAGCACGGACGAGGCCACGAGGTAGGGCTCGATGCCGATGTCCAGCAGGCGGGTGGCCACCGTGGGGGCGTCGTTGGTGTGGATGGTGCTGAACACCAAGTGGCCGGTCTGGGCGGCCTGGATGGCGATGCGCGCCGTCTCCACGTCGCGCACCTCGCCCACCATCATGATGTCCGGGTCCTGGCGCAGCAGGCTGCGCAGGCCCGCGGCGAAGGTCAGGCCCTTCTTCTCGTTCACCTGGATCTGCGAGATGCCGCCGAGGTGGTACTCGATCGGGTCCTCGATGGTCATCACGTTCAGCTGGGTGCTGTTGATGCGGGTGAGCGAGGAGTAGAGCGTGGTCGTCTTGCCCGAGCCCGTGGGGCCCGAGACGAAGATGATGCCGTGGTTGTAGTGGATGAACCGGTCCAGGATGGCCAGGTTCTCGTCCAGCAGGCCGATCTGCTCGAGCTTGTACTGGCGTGCCGACTTGTCCAGCAGGCGCATCACGACGCGCTCGCCGTAGTTGGTGGGCACGATGCTGATGCGCACGTCCACCTCGGCGTCGCCCAGCTTGAGGCTGCTGCGGCCGTCCTGCGGCAGGCGGCGCTCGGCGATGTCGAGCTTGCCCTGCACCTTGATGCGCGAGGTGACGGCGTCCTGCAGCTTCTTGGGGATCGCCTCCATGTCGTAGAGGATGCCGTCGATGCGGTAGCGCACCTGCAGGCGGTCCTCGAAGGGCTGCAGGTGGATGTCCGAGGCGCGCATCTTCAGCGCCTGGAAGAACAGCATGTTCACCAGCTTGATGATGGGCGCCTTGTTGGCGACATCGAGGATGTCCTCGCCGCCGCCCAGGCCCTCGGCCAGCGTCTCGAGGTCGGCATCCTCCATCTCGCCGACCGACTCCTCGACGATGTCCTGCTTGTTCTTGTAGGCCTTGTTGATGAGGCTGGTGATCTCGGTGCGCGGCGCGAGCACCGGCTCCAGCTCCATGCCCAGCATCGCGGCCAGGTCGTCCATCGGGTAGGCGTCGAAGGGCGAGGCCGTGGCCACGCGCATCGTGCCCTGCGATTCCTCGAGCCCCACGAGGTAGTAGTTGCGCGCGAAGTGCACCGGCACCTTCTGGACGAAGGAGTCGGGGACCTTCACCTGGGCCAGCGTCTCCCAGTAGGGCAGCGCCAGGCCGTGGCTGAGCGCCTTGAGCAGGTCGTGCTCGCTGAGCATGCCACGCGAGAGCAGGACCTTGTCGAGCGGCCAGCCGGTCTCGCGCTCGGCCGCCACGGCCTGCGCCACCTGCTCGTCGCTGAGCAGCTTCTGCTCGCGCAGCGTGCGGACGAGGGGGTTCTCCACGCGCGCCCCGCTAGCGCACCGGGGCCGCCGCCGGCGCATCCTGCGCGCTGCGGCGCAGGCTGGCGCGACGGTAGGCCGCCTCGGCCGGCAGGCGGTCACGCGACACGCCCAGGAAGCGCGAGGCCTCAAGGGCGCCCGAGCGCTCGAGGGCATCGCTGGACGAGCCCGAGCCGCGCACGGCGCCCACGGGCGGGCACTCGGGGCTCTCGCCCGTGGCCGGGTCCTGCACGTCGCCGCCGCGGAACTGGGCGTTGTAGATCTCCGTGACGCCGATCAGCTCGTCGGCCTTCTGCTTGCGCTTGAGCGTCTCGCGGTCGAGGATCCCGAAGGCATCGGGCTCGGCCATGATGGTGGGGGTCACGAAGAGGAACAGGCTGGTCTGGCGATTGCCGGTGCTCGTGCTCTTGAACAGGTGGCCCAGCACCGGGATGTCCGCGATCCACGGGATCTTGTCCACCGAGCTGCGCTCGTTCTGGCCCATCAGGCCGCCCAGCACCACCGTGTGGCGGTCCGGCACCGTGACGGAGGTCTGGAGCTTGCGCGTGATGCGCTCGGGCGGCAGCACCGTGCCGTTGCCCAGCGTGCGGGCCTGCCCGTTGAACGCGCTGACTTCCATGCGGATGTTGAGCAGCAGGTACTTGTTGTCCGCGATCTGCGGGGAGATGGACAGGGTGGTGCCTGCCTCCTCGAAGCCGCCGAAGCCGCCATTGACGTTGCCACCGCTCGTGGTGGTGCTCGTCGTCGTGGGCTGCTCGTCCTTCACCTCGATCGTGGCTTCCTCGTTGTCGGCCGTGACCAGGCTGGGCAGCTGGAGGATGCGGCTGCGCGTGATGGAGTTGACGATGTTGAAGATCAGCGGCACCTGGCCCATCGCGAAGATGCCGCCCACGAGGCCGGTGGGCGCCGCGTTGTCGGCGCTGTCCACGAAGGGGGGGATGCGGTCGGTGTTGTAGGTGTCGCCATCCTTGTCCGTGAACATGGTCTGCCCGAACTGCGAGAAGCCGAAGCCGCTGATGGCGTCGTTGACCAGGCCGTTGTCGTCGGCCAGGCCCAGCTCCAGCGACAGCCTGAACGAGTCATCCAGCGTCAGCTCGATGAGCGCCGCCTCGATGAGCACCTGCGACTTCTTCACGTCGATGAGGTCGATCACGCGCTTGAGCTCGGTGAACTGGCGCTTGCTGGCCGCGATGATGAGGCTGTTGCTCTTCACGTCGGCCACGACCGCAGGCTTCTCCTCCTGGTCGGGACTCAGCTCGGTGCCCGCGGGCCGCGTCGATGCGGGGCGGTTGGTGCCGCCGGACGTGCCCGGTCGCGAGGTGGACAGGCCGCCGCCACCGTTGCCGAAGATGGAGGACACGTCGATCAGCGACTGCAGCACCTCGGCCGTCTCCTCGGCATCCAGGTTCTTCAGCGGGATCACGTTCACGAGGCTGCTGGTGATCGCGATGGGCACGTCGAGCCGCGCGATGACCTCCTTGATCTCGCGGATGTCGTCCTGGATGCCGTAGATGAGCAGCTGGTTGGTGCGCACGTCGGAGATGATGCGCGGTTCCGGGTCCTCCTCGACATCGCTGCTGGCGCCGCCCTGCGGCTGCTGCTGCTGGGGCCGGCCCACGGAGAGCCGCTCGCGGCCCGTGAAGAGGTCCGTGAGGATGGGCTCGATCTCGTCCACGCTCGCGTGCACCACCTGCACGTACTCCGAGGTCACGACCTTCCCGGCAGGCTGCACGTCCAGCTGCCGCAGCAGGCGGTAGATGCTCACCACGTTGGGCGCGAAGTCGGTCACGACGAAGGAGCGGCTGGCCGGGACCTCCGTCACGTTGCCGATGTTCTGGGGCGTGACGATGCGCGACAGGGCCTGCCGGGCGTCGCGCAGGTTGTTCATCTTCTCGACGCGGATGTTGGCCGAGACGAAGAGGCCGTCCTGGTTCTCGTACTCGGCCAGGTTGGAGTCGTTGAGCTCGATGGTGCGCGGCTTGAGCTTGAGGATGATGCCCTGCTGGCGTGCGTCGAGCACGAGGTTCACCTCGTAGCCGGCCGGGCCCACCGGCACCATGGCCAGCTCGTAGAAGGTGAGCAGCGCGCGGACGATCTCGAAGATGCGTTCGGGCGGAGCCTGCAGGTTCACCGAGCCCAGGATCTTCTTGTCCTTGATGGTCTTGTTGGTGGGGTCCCACACGATGGGCGCCCGGCCCGGCGCGGCCTGGCCGACGTTGCGCAGGAAGTCCTCGATGGTCACCTCGTCGGTGAGCGCGATGACCGCGAGGTCGTCCTCGGCCCACGCGGGCGTGCCCGGGCCGCCCGGAAGGCTGGGCGGGGCGAGGAACACGGCCAAGGCCAGGGCCACGGCCAGGAGGCCGCCCACGGTGCGTGCCAGCGATCGCATGCGAGCCCGTCCTTCCTTCCGGGCACCTCGGGGCGCCGCCGTCATCGCTGACGGCCGGCTCCCGGCCCGAAGTCCCAGAGTCTCGCCCCACCGGGCGGGCTTGTCCAAGGTCGGGTGGCGGCCGGAACCGGCCTTGGACGCGCCGGGAGCCCGCCTCCGTCCCGGGCCGCGGGCTCGGGCCCGCCTGCCGCAGCCCGCCGGGGCCTTGCGGCGCGCGAGGACCGCGGGCGGGACGGGCCCATCCTCCCGGGCCCGGCTTGACCCCCCGGTGCGGAGGCCTACCCTTCCCCCTTCACCCCGAATATGCGGGCAGCGAGCCCGCGGAGGATGCATGGCGGTCCGAGTCCAGGCCAAGGCCAACGAGCCCCTCGAGAAGACCCTGCGCCGTCTGCGCAAGATCTGCAACAACGAGGGCATCACGCGCGAGCAGAAGCGCCACATGCACTTCGAGAAGCCCAGCGAGCGCCGCCGTCGCAAGGACCGTGAGCGCCTGAAGACGATCCGCCTGGCCCAGAAGGCCGCGGAGCTGATGGGTTCGTAGGGCCGAGCGGGGCCCGAGCCCGCCGCAGGCCGTTGGCGGGATGCGGCTGGCCTTGGCCGTCGCAGGGCGCATGTGCTGCGCAGGACATGGGCGCCATGCGCGCGTGACGCGTCCGTGTGCCGCGCCGTGCTGCTAGGGTGGGTCCCGAGCCCCGCCGCGTGAGCGATCCCACCGCCCCGTCGCCCCCCGCTGCCCCGGCCGCGACCGGCCGACGGCGCCTGCTGCTGCTGGCGCTGTTCCTTGCCTCGGGGGCCGTGGGCCTTGCCTACGAGGTGGCCTGGGCCCGCCTGCTGGCTCGCGTCGTGGGCAGCACCCCGGCCGGCCACAGCCTCGTGCTGGGCATCTTCGTGGGCGCACTGGGCCTGGGCGCCCGCTGGGCGGGCGCGCGCGCCGGCCGCAGCGCCCGGCCCCTGCTGGCCTACGCCGGGCTGGAGGCCGGGGCTGCGATCTGGGCGGCGCTGGCCATGGCGTGGCTTGCCGTGCTCGAGCCGCTGGCGCTGGCCTCCTGCGCCGGGGCCGCGGAGCCCCTGCGCTGGCTGGTCCGCGCCGGGGTGGTGCTGGTCGTGGTCGCGCCCGCGGCCTTCCTGCTGGGCGGCACGCTGCCCTTCATGGTGCAGGCCTGGCCGCGCGCGCAGGGCCGTGGCGAGGGCGCGGTGGCATGGCTCTACGGCACCAACACGCTGGGGGCCGTGCTGGGTGCATGGGGCAGCGGCTTCGTGCTGGTGCAGGCCGTGGGCATCCCCGGGACCTTGCAGGCCAGCGCGGCAGTCGGGGCCCTCGTGGCCCTGGCCGCGGCGCTGGCCGGCCGCCGGCATGCGGATCCGGGCGGCCGCACGGCGCCCGGGCCGGCGCGGGACGTCGTGCCCGGCGCGGCGTCGCGAGGCGCCCTGCTCACCGCCATGGCGTGCGGCGCGGTCGGCCTCTCCTTCGAGGTGGTGGGCTTCCGCGTGCTCACCTTCTTCGTCGAGGGCTTCACGGCGTCGTTCGCGGCCATGCTGGGAACCTTCATCCTCGGGCTGGGCGCGGGCAGCCTGCTGCTGGGCGGCTGGGCCTCGCGCTGTGCCCGGCCCGCGCGTGCCCTGGCGCTGCTGCTGGCGGGCTTCGCGGCGTGGTCGCTGCTGGCCGTGGCCGTGCTGGTGCCGCGCATGGAGGGCCTGCTGCTGGCTGCGCGCGGCTGGGCCTACGCCGGTGCCAGCGCGCCCGGGGACCTCGTGCGCGGGCATGCGCTGCTGGCCTGGCTGGGCTCGGCGCTGCTGTTCCTCGTGCCGGCCCTGCTGCTGGGGCCCACCTTCCCGCTGTGCGTGCGCCTGGTGCGAGCCGCCGGGGCCAGCGAGCCGCAGGCCGTCGGATCCACCTACCTGGCCAACAGCGTGGGCAGCCTCGTGGGGCCGCTGGTGGCGACGTTCGTGGCCGTGCCGTGGCTGGGCGTGCTGCCCTCGCTGCTGCTGCCGGTGGTGCTGGCGCTGGCCTTGCTGGTGGGGCAAGGCTCGCGCCTGCGCAGGGCGCTGGCGGCGCTGCTCGCGCTGGGCGCGGTGGGGCTGCTGGCCACGCCGCCGGCTCAGGCATGGCTGGGCGACGCACGCCTGGTGGCGGCCAGCCACGTGCTGGCCCGCAAGCCCGAGCGCCGCCTGCTGGATGCGCGCAGCGATGCGCTCACCACGGCGAGCGTGGTCGAGCTGCCCGACGGCGAGCGCATCCTCTACACCGATGATTTCGCCGCGGCCGCCACGGGCCCGGCCTACCGCTACATGCGGCTGCTGGGGCACCTGCCGGCGCTGCTGGCCGCACGCCAGGAGCACGCGCTCGTCATCTGTTTCGGCACGGGCACGAGCGCAGGGGCCGTGGCCCAGCACCCGGGCGTGCGGCGCCTGGAGGTGGCCGAGGTGAGCCGCGCCGTGCTGGCGCAGGCGCCGTGGTTCGAGGATGTGCATGGAGGCGTGCTGCGCGACGCGCGCACCACGCTGCACGTGGCCGACGGTCGCGAGGTCCTGGCCCTGCACGCCGGCGACCTCGACCTCATCACGCTCGAGCCCCTGATGCCCTACAGCCCGGCGGGGCTGCCCTTCTACACGCGCGACTTCTATGCGCTGGCCCGCGAGCGCCTGCGCGAGGGTGGCGTCCTGTGCCAATGGGTGCCCGTGCACGCCATGCGGGTCGGCTTGTACGAGGCGCTGCTGCGGGCCTTCCTCGAGGTGTTCCCCGAGGGCAGCATCTGGTTCTTCGAGCAGAGCACGGCGCTGGTGGGCCGCAAGGGGACCCAGACGCCGTCACGCGAGGAGCTGGCGCGGCGCTTCGAGGCGGCACGCGCGCACCTCTCCGGAGCGGGCTTTGCCGACCTCTCCTCGCTGGAGGCGGCGTGCGTGGCGGAGGGGCGCCTGCTGCGGGCCCTGCCGGGCGCCGAGCCCGGGCTCTCCGGGCGCCGCGTGTCGGACCGCGATCCCTGGCCGGAGTTCCACGCCACGCCGCGCGGCGTGAGCACCTCCTACCTGCCGGACACGCTGGCGTTCCTGCTGCGCCTCGCCCAGGCGCGCCAGGCGGGCGCGGCGCCGCCGTTCGGGGCGGGCGCGGGTGCCGAGGACTGGCCGCGGCGCGCCCAGGGCGGACTGCTGGCGCTGGAGGGGCGCGGGCTGGAGGCCTTGGCCCAGCACCTGGTCCCGCAGGGCACCTCGCCCGAGCGCGTCACGCTGCTGGGCCGGGCGGCCGAACGCTATGCCCGGGCCCTGGACCGCCTGCCGGGCGACCAGGCCTTGGTGTGGAGGCGTGCGCGCACGGCGCGCGAGGCAGCGGAGGCCAGCGTGCGCAGCCGCCTCTCCGAGGCCGGGGTCGAGGCCTCGGCCGGCCGCCTGGAGGCCGCCCGTCGCTTGCGGGTGGAGGCGCTGCGCGAAGCCTCGTCGGCCGAGGCGCTGGCCGACGGGGTCAGCGGCTGGTCACGGCGCGGGCCGGCCGCGGGGACGCACGCCCTGGCGCTGCTGGCACTGGGGCGCTGCGCGCGCGCCCTCGCCGTGCTGGCACAGGCGGAACGCGACCTGCCTGCCGGCCCCGAGCGGGCGGAGCTCGGCAGCCTGCGCGTGCGCATGGAAGCCCATGCTCGGGACGAGGGCGGTGCGCCGTGGCCCTCATGGCTGGGCCCGCTGCCCGCCTGCGAGCCGCCCGGCGTGGGCGTGCTGGCCCAGCCGCTGGCGGCCTGGGACGGCGCGCGGCGCGCGGCGCCTGCGGTGGTGGCGGAGGTGGAGCGGCTGGCGCGCGCGCTGCTGGCACGCGCGGATGCCGAGGGGCTGCGCATGGAGCTGGCCGCCGCGCTGGACGGCATGGAGGCCGGCGAGGGCGCCGCGGCGGCCGTGCTGCGTGCCTCCCTGCAGGCGCGCCTGCGCGCGGGGCACCCGGCGCTGCCGGCGCTGGCGCTGCAGCCGGGCGCGGCGCAGGCCCTGGCGCTGGTGGAGGCGGGGCGCTTGCGCCTGCTGCGCACGCTGCCCGTGGAGCGCCTGGAGGCGCTGGCGGGCGCGCCCGAGGCGGCCCTGCGCGCGGCCCTGCTGGAGGCGGTGGGCGCCGACGGCGACGAGCGGCTGGCCCCGCTGGCCATCGCGCGGCTCGACGACCCGCAGCGCAGCGTGCGATCGGCTGCCGCGGCGGCCCTGCTGCAGTTCGATGCCCAGCAGATGGCCGACTACGACCCCGACCAGCCCGGCACGTGGGGGCGCGTGATGCGCCGCTTGCGGCGCTAGCCCGCCTTGAGCTCGGTCACGAGCGCCATCAGCGTCTTCTTGGCGTCGCCGAAGAGCATCATGGTCTTGTCGGCGTAGAAGAGCGGGTTGTCGATGCCTGCGAAGCCCGAGGCCAGGCTGCGCTTGAGGATGATCACGTTCTGCGCCTTGTCGGCATCCAGGATGGGCATGCCGTAGATCGGGCTGCTGCGGTCGGTGCGCGCCACCGGGTTGACCACGTCGTTGGCGCCCACCACGAGGGCCACGTCCGCGCTCTCGAACATGGGGTTGACCTCCTCCATGTCCAGCAGCTGGCCGTAGGGGACGTTGCTCTCGGCCAGGAGCACGTTCATGTGCCCCGGCATGCGCCCCGCCACCGGGTGCACCGCGAACCGCACCTCGGCGCCGCGCTTCTCCAGCAGGTCGGTCAGCTCCTTGACCACGTGCTGCGCCTGCGCCACGGCCAGCCCGTAGCCGGGCACGATGATGACGCTGCGGGCGTTGCCCATCAGCACGGCAGCATCCAGCGGGCTGTAGCTCTTCACGCTGCGCTGCGGGGCGTCGCCGCCCGTGGCGGCCGCGGCCGTGCCGAAGGCGCCGAACAGCACGTTGCCCAGCGAGCGGTTCATCGCCTTGCACATGATCACGCTCAGGATCACGCCGCTGGATCCGACCATCGCACCCGCCACCACGAGCACGTCGTTGCGCAGCACGTAGCCGGCCGCGGAGCCCGCCACGCCGGAGGCGTTGAGCAGGGCCAGCACCACGGGCATGTCGGCCCCGCCGATGGGGGCCACGAAGAGCAGGCCGAAGGCCAGCGAGAGGCCCAGCGCGGCCATGAGCCAGTGCACCGCGGCCGGGTCGTGGCTGTAGAGGCCGCAGCAGGCCAGCGCCGCCGCCAGCAGCAGCAGGTTCACCGTGCGCTGCCCGCGGAAGGTGATGGGCGCCCCCGTCACCAGGCCTTGCAGCTTGGCGAACGCACCCATGCTGGCCGCGAAGGTGGCCGCACCCAGCAGCACGCCGCCCACCCCCGTGACCAGCGTCTGGGCCAGCGTGGCCGCCGCGCCGTACGAGCGGGCCTCGGCCACCGACACCAGCGCCGCGGCCAGGCCGCCCAGGCCGTGCAGCAACGCCACCATCTGGGGCATGGCCGTCATCTCGATGCGCGTGGCCAGCAGCCAGCCGGCCAGCGCACCCAGCGCCATCGCGCCCACGATCCACCCAGCCCGCGAGGCCGCGATGCCGTGGCCGGCCTCGGGGAACAGCACGGACCCCAGCGCCACCAGCACGGCCAGCGCCATGGCCAGCATGCACATCAGGTTGCCGCCGCGCGCGGCCTTGGGGCTGCTCATGGCCCGCAGGCCCAGGATGAACAGCACGCTGGCCAGCAGGTACAGGAGCCGGGCGAGGTCGTGGCTCACGCGCCCTCCCCGGGGCCGCGGCCGGCGGCGGGCTCCCTGGGCTTGAACATCTTCAGCATGCGGTCGGTGACGAGGAAGCCGCCCACCACGTTCACCGTCGCCAGGCCCACGGAGGCCACCGCCAGCACCACCTCCAGCGTGTCCTCGGCGTGCGCCGCCACGAGGATGGCTCCCACGAGGATGATGCCGCAGATGGCGTTCCCGGCCGACATGAGCGGCGTGTGCAGCAGCGTGGGCACGCGCCGGATCACCTCGAAGCCCACGAAGGTGGACAGCACGAAGATGAACAGCGTGTCCAGGCCCGAGGCCATCGCGAGCAGCGGCGCGGCGGAGGGGGTCATGCGCGTGCCTCCATCCCCAGCGCGGCCCGGGCTGCGGGGTGGCGTGCCTCGCCGCGCAGCACGGCCAGGGCCCCGGCCGTGATCTCGTCGGCCAGGTCGAGGTGCACGCCCGTGGCGGCGGGCTGGCCCTCGGCCGGCGGGGGCGGCGTGAGGTGCTTGAGGATCTCGTGCATGTTCTTGGCCAGCATGCGGCTGGCGTCGGCGGCCATGGTGGCCGGCAGGTTGCAGGTGCCCACCAGCGTCACGTGGTGCTTCACCACCACGCGGTGGGCCTCGGTGCCGGCGCAGTTCCCGCCCGTCTCGGCGGCCAGGTCCACGACCACGGCCCCGGGCCGCATGGCGCGCAGGGTGGCCTCGTCGATGAGGCGGGGCGCCGGCTTGCCGGGCACCAGGGCGGTGGTGATCACGGCGTCCGCCACCTTCACGCGCTCGGCCAGCCGCGCGGCCAGCCGCGCCTCGGCCTCGGCGCTGAGCGTCCTCGCGTAGCCGCCCTCGCCGGTGCCGCTCTCGCCCACGTCCACCTCGATGGCCGTGGCGCCCAGGCTGCGGGCCTGCTCGCGCGCCTCGGCGCGCACGTCGTAGGCCTCCACGATCGCGCCCAGGCGCCGCGCGGTGGCGATGGCCTGCAGGCCAGCCACGCCGCACCCGATCACCAGCACGCGCGCCGGCGGGATCGTGCCCGCGGCCGTCATCAGCATGGGGAAGAAGCGGCCCAGGTGCTGCGCGGCCAGCAGGGCGGCGCGGTAGCCGGCCACGGTGCTCATCGAGGAGAGCGCATCCATGGACTGGGCGCGCGTGATGCGCGGCACGAGGTCGAGCGCGAACATCGACAGGCGTCGTTCGCACAGCGCGCGCACGAGGGCGGCGTTCTGCGTGGGCAGCAGGAAGGACACCACCAGCACGCCGGCCGGCACGCCCTCCAGCGAGGCGGGCGCAGGCGGCTGCACGCCCAGCAGCAGGTCGGCGCCGTCCAGCCAGCCCGGCCCCGAGGCGATGCGGGCCCCCGCGGCCTCGTAGGCCGTGTCGAGGTGGCCGGCCTGCTCCCCGGCGCCCTGCTGGACGCGCACGGCATGGCCTGCCTTGACCAGCCGCTGCACGACCTCGGGGGTGAGCGCAACGCGCGTCTCGCCCGGCGCACTCTCGCGGACCACGGCCACCTGCACGGGACGACCTCCTGGGGGACCCGCCCCTTGTAGCCCGCCCGCCCGCACCCGTCCCGCTTCGTCCCGTGGCGGTGGGTGGCCGCCGGCCCGGGCGCGCGCGCTAGCCGCCGCAGCAGCCCCCGGCGCCGCCATCCAGCGCGCGCAGCTTGTCCACGCGGCCCGCGTGGCGGCCGCCCTCGAAGGGCGTGGCCAGCCAGCGCTCCACCAGCCGCTGCATGGCGTGCACCGAGAGCAGGCGGGCACCCATGCACAGCACGTTGGCGTCGTTGTGGCGGCGCGACATCTCGGCCGTGAACTCGTCGTGCACCAGCGCGGCGCGCACGCCCGGGACCTTGTTGGCGGCGATGGAGACGCCGATGCCGGTGCCGCACAGCAGGATGCCGCGCTCGGCATCGCCATTCGCCACCGCATGGGCCACGCGCACGGCCATGTCGGGGTAGTCCACCGAGGCACCGGGCGCGCAGCCCAGGTCGGCCACCTCGTGCCCTGCCTTCGCGCAGGCCTCGGCCAGCGCCTGGCGCTCGGCCACCGCGGCGTGGTCGCTGGCGAGGGCGATGCGCATGGGCGAGCCTCCTGCGGGGATCAGGCCCCGGCCTGCACCACGCCGCCCACCAGCAGGGCGGCTACCGCGTCCAGCCGGCGCGCCAGGCGGCGGTACTCGCCCATGCCCTGGCCCGCCGGGTCGGCGACGTCGCGGCCCTCGGGGTCCAGCAGCAGCACGTCGCGCTCGCGGTGGGGGAAGAAGGCCAGGATCTGGTCGCGCTGCGCGCGTTCCATGCAGAAGATGCGCGAGGCCTCGTCCACGAGCCGCGAGCACAGGCGCACGGCCTTGTGGGACTCGAGGTCGAGCGCGTCGGGCTGCCACTCACGCGCGGTGCGGCGCGCGTTGAGCGAGGCGCGCTTGCCTTCCTCGGCCGCCACGCCGGCGCTGAGCACGCGGTAGCCCTTGGCAGGCAGCGCCTCCTCCGGCACGCCAAGGTGCTGCGCGAGGCGCCGCCGGAGGATGGCGGCGGCCAGCGGGCTGCGGTCGGTGTTGCCCTCGCAGACGAAGAGGATCGTGGCCCCGTGGCGCATCAGGATGCGCTCCTCGGGGATCGCGCCCTGGCGCAGCACCGTCACGCCGGCCTCCGTCACCTGCACCACGGTGCTGGGCACGCCGCCCTCGGTGGGTCCGCCGTCGATGACGAGGTCGAGGCCGGCCGGCAGCTGGCGCAGCACCTCCTCGGCGGTGGTGGCGTCAGGCTGGCCCGAGAGGTTGGCGCTGGGCACCAGCAGCGGCACGCCGGCGGCGCGCACGAGGCCGCGGGCCAGCGGGCTGGCCGGCAGCCGGAAGCCCTGCATGCGGCCCTCCGCGTCGGGCACCACCAGCGTCAGGGGGCCAGGCCAGAAGCGGCGCATCAGCGCCTTGGCGGCCGCGGGCAGGGCGGGGCAGCGAGCCGTCACGGGCGCGGTGTCGGCCACCATGAGCGTCATGGGCTTGCTGCTGGGACGTCCCTTGAGCGCGTAGAGCCGCTCCACCGCATCGGGTCGCTCGGCCGAGACCGCGATGCCGTACACCGTCTCGGTGGGGAAGGCCACGAGGCCTCCTTCGCGCAGGATGGTGCCGGCACGCTCCAGCTCGCTGGGCTGGATCTGCCGGTCCAGGACGTGCAGCACCTCGGTGGGCATGGGGGCGACCCTACCAGCGGGGGGCGCCGCGGCCAGCGGGGGCGAGCCGGCACGGCCGGGCGTAGGCTTGCCCTGCCATGGAGGAGCGCTCCCCCGACCAGCCCACCACGCAGGGCCTGGCCTTCCTCGGCGCCGTCGCCGGCGGCCTCGTGCACGAGATACGCAACCCGCTCTCGGCCATGAGCATGACGCTGCAGCTGCTGGAGGAGGACTGGCCCGAGGGCGAGGGCGACGAGCGCGCGCGGCGCACGGCACGCCGGCTGCGCTCGGTGCGCAGCGAGGTGGGGCGCCTGTCCTCCATCCTCGAGGACTTCCTGCGCTACGCGGGCATCCGCCGGCTGGACTTGCGCGAGGCCGACCTCAACCGCGTCCTGGAGGAGGTGTGCTCGTTCATCGCGCCGGAGTGCGCACGCGCCGCGGTGGAGCTGTCCTTCTTCCCGGACCGCCGCCTGCCCTTGCTGCCGCTGGATGAGCGGCTGGTGAAGCAGGCGCTGCTCAACCTGCTGCTCAATGCGGTGCAGGCCATGGAGGACGCGCCGCCGCCGCCCTCCGGGGAGGCGCGCGCGCCGCGCCAGCTCATCGTGCGCTCCGGCCCCGAGGGCGCCTTCGCCCGCGTGGACGTGATCGACAACGGCCCCGGCATCCCCGAGGACTGGCGCGAGCGCGTCTGGCAGGTCTACTTCAGCCGCAAGAAGGGCGGCAGTGGCCTGGGCCTGCCCACGGCGCGGCGCATCGCCGAGGAGCACGCCGGCAGCCTTGCCTTCGAGACGGCCATCGGCAAGGGCACCGACTTCATCCTGCGCCTGCCGCTGGCAGGGCCGCCCCGGCCGCCCGAGGGGCCGGCCGCGGCGCGCGAGGCGCGCGAGCCGCGCTAGCCCGGCCCGGCTGGCGACGTGCGGGCGCGGTCCTTGGCGCGCGCGAGGCTGCGCGCCGCCAGCCCCAGCAGGACGCAGCCGGCCGCGTTGAGCACCACCCACAGGGGCCTTGCGCCGTGGCCGAGGTGCACAGGCACGACGGGGTTGTAGAGCAGGGCCAGCGGCACGAGGAACAGGGTCCAGCCCACGTGGCGCCTCAGGCCCAGCACGACCGCCACGGACAGCGGCCGGCCACAGCCCTCGTCGTGGGCCCGCCCGGCCCGGTGACAGGCCCCGGGTGTGTCCCGGCTGGGTGGCACCCCAGATGTGTGCCAACTTGTCACCCCATGCCGGCGCGCGCTCCCGAGGCCCTGTCCATCCTCGTCGTGGAGGACGACCGCACCCACGCCGACCTGATCGCCGAGGTGCTGGCGGGCGAGGGGCACCAGGTCAGCAAGGCGGGCT
>CAXQZU010000037.1:0-2628 GCA_964228555.1 Planctomycetota bacterium | reverse complement strand
TCGCGGGCCGAGATGGCGCCGCCAGCCACCAGCACCATCAGCACCAGCAGGGCCGTGCCGTCGGCCGACCACCATGCCTTGACCCAGGCCACGAGGGCCAGCAGGGCCACCACGAAGACGAACAGCATCGGGCCGGTCACGCGCCGCAGGCCTCCGGGCCGTGCCGGCCCGGCCGCATCCTCGCCGGTCGCGAGGGCTTGCGTCCAGATCGGGCGTCCGTATAACAATGTAATACACAGGAGCCTGCATGCGTCCCGCCCGCGCTGCCCGCGCCGTGCCTGCCGTCCTCGCCCTGCTCGCCCTGCTCGCCGTGCTGGCCGTCCCGGCCACCCTGCCCGGGCGGGCCCGCCTCGTGGCGCGTGCCCACGGTGCCTCCGAGGAGCCGCCGCGGCCGGCCCCGCCGCCGCCTGCGGCACTGGACGTCGAGTCGCTGCCCGAGCGGCTGATCGCGCCGCCGGCGCGCCTGCCCGTGCAGGCGCTGGGTGGCCGGCCGGCGGCCGAGCAGGTGGAGCCGTCCGGCGTGCTGGGCCTGCCTGCGCTGGACCTGCTGCGCGCGGGCAGCGTGGGCGCGATGCTGGCCACCCAGCCGGGCGTCTCGGCCACGGCCTTCGCGCCGGGCGCCTCGCGCCCGGTGCTGCGCGGGCTCTCGGGCGAGCGCATCCGCGTGCTGGAGGGCGGCGTGGGCACGCTGGACGTGGCGGGCCTGAGCGATGACCACGCCGTGCCGCTGGACCCCTTCGCGCTGCGACGCGTCGAGGTGCTGCGCGGTCCCGCGGCCCTGCGCTACGGGCCGCGCGCGGTCGGCGGCGTGGTGTGGACCGACGACGGGCGCGTGCCGGAGGGCGCGCTGGGCCGCTCGCTGGCCGTGCGAGCGGGCGCGGCGGCGGGCGCTGCCGACGACGAGCGCTCGGCCTTCGCGCAGGTGCAGGGGCAGGTGCGGCACTGGCGCTGGCGCGTGGCAGCCTTCACGCACGACACGGGCGACCTGCGCATCCCGGGCCTCGCCAAGAGCCAGCCGCTGCTCGACGAGGAGGGCAATCCCGGCGGGGCCGGCGAGCCGCGGGGCAAGCTGCCCGGCTCCTCCGTGCAGGCGCAGGGCGCCAGCGTGGGCGCTTCGCACCTGCTGGCCGGGGGTGGGGTGCTGGGCGGGGCGCTGACGTGGTTCGAGACGCGCTACGGCCTGCCCCAGGAGGAGGGCGTCGAGATCGACCTGCAGCGCCTGCGGCTGGACGCACGCGGCCGCCATGCCAAGCCCCTGCGCGGCTGGAGCGAGCTGGCCTGGTCGGCCGCCTTCGTGGACTACGAGCACGTCGAGCTGGAGGAGGGCGAGGAAGGCACCCGCTTCCAGCAGCAGGCCGCCGAGCTGCGCGCCGAGCTGGCGCGCTGCGCGGGGGCCTGCCGCGAGGGCTCGCTGGGGGTGCAGCTGTCCATGCACGACCTCGAGGTGCAGGGCGAGGAGGCCGTGCTGCCCGAGGACCGCACCGTGGACGCCGGCCTCTTCGCGCTGGAGCGCTGGCAGGCCAGCGGGCGCCTGTCGCTGGAGGGCGCGCTGCGCGTGGACCTGCGCAGCATCCGGGGCGTGCAGGACGAAACCTTCCTCACCGGCAGCGCCTCCGTGGGCGCGCTGTGGCAGGCCTCCCGCAGCACCTCGCTGGGCGTGGGCCTCGCGGCCACGCAGCGCGCGCCGACGGCCTACGAGCTCTACGCCGACGGCCCGCACCTGGCCACCAGCACCTACGAGGTGGGCGATGCCGCGCTGGGGTCCGAGCAGGCGCTGGGCATGGACCTCACGTTGCGCCATGCCAGCCGGCGGCTGGACCTCGTGGCCACGCTGCACGGCGAGCGCTTCCCACGCTTCATCGCGTTGCGCGACACGGGCACCGTGGACGTGGGCTCGGGCCTGCCCATCCACGCCTACGAGCCGGTGCAGGCCCAGCTGTGGGGCGTGGAGCTGGAGGCAGCGGTGCACCTCGTGCGCTGCGCCACGGGCGGGCTGGACCTGCTGCTGCAGGCCGATGCCGCCCGCGGCGAGGACCTCGACCGGGACGAGCCGCTGCCGCGCATGCCCCCGGTGCGGCTGGGCGGCGGCCTGCTGTGGCAGGACGGCCGCTGGAGGGCCCGCCTCAGCTGCCTGCGCGCGCTCGAGCAGGACCGGCTCGCCCCCGGCGAGCGCCTGACGGCGGCCTGGACGCAGCTGGACGCCACGCTGGCGTGGCGCCCGGGCGGCTCGTGGCGGGGGCTGGAGGCCGTGCTGTCGGGCACGAACCTGCTCGACGAGGAGATCCGCCTGCACACCTCGTTCGTCAAGGACCTCGTGCCGCTGGCCGGCGCCTCGGTGCGCCTCACGGTGCAGGTGGACTTCTAGGGCACGCGCGCGGATTCACGCGATCTTGACGCGGCGTGGCGTGGCATCCGGCCGCGCGCGTGGCAGCATGGGGGGCATGGCTAGCCGTCCCACGCCGTCCCGGGCCTCGCTGTCGCGCGTCTTGCTGGGCGAGGCGCTGGGCACGCACGTGATGGTGCTGCTGGGCGTGGGCACGGTGGCCGCGCACGTGCTGGCGGGCTGGCCCGCCACGCTGCCGGGGGTGGCGGCCTGCTGGGTGCTGGCCGTGGGCGCGGGCATCGCCG
>CAXQZU010000036.1:0-181917 GCA_964228555.1 Planctomycetota bacterium | reverse complement strand
CTGACGCTGGTGCCCGCGGCCTCGTCGAAGGCGCGCAGCCAGTCGTCCCACGCCACGATGGTGCCGGTGCGTTCCTGCGTGAAGGCCTTGACGCAGGCCCAGAAGGCCGCGTCGCCCATCTGGCGGCGGGCGAGGTGGAAGATCATGCTCGACTTGCCGTAGCCGATGTCGTTGTCCGTGTCCTCCACCTTCTGCAGGAAGGTGCGCACCGGCACGTCCTTCTCGCCCTGCACGCGCATCGACCACTTCTCGAGCGTGCCGCGGCGGTGGGCGCGCCCGGCCTCGGGGCCCTCCAGCTCCTTGGCCAGGTAGTTGGAGCAGTAGGTGGTGAGGCCCTCGCACCAGTTGCCCGTGGCGTAGTCCACGAACAGGCCGTTGCCGTACCAGCCGTGCACGTACTCGTGGTCGAGGTAGCCGGGCGGGATGGCGCCGCCCATGGCCTGCGCGCGGGCGGTGGCCGAGCGGATCACCTCGTCGCCCAGCAGCGTGAAGGAGGGCATGCCGTAGCCCGTGCTGAAGAAGTTGGCCACGATGTCGAACTTGGGGTGCGGGTAGGGGCCCAGGATGGGCTCGTAGCGCGCCACGATGGCGGCGGCGGCTGCCAGCCACAGGTCCTGGATGGCCGCGTCCTGCTCGTAGAAGAAGGTGGAGAGGGTGATGCCGCGCTCGACGCGGCTCTTGGTCACGTAGGGGCCGGCCACCAGCGTGAGGTCGTCGCTGGGCACCACCGCGCGCGCCTTGAGCACGTTCCACGTGGTGAGGGCCTCGGACGCGTCCTCGGCGGGCGCGGGCGGCTCCACCTGCGGGCCGGCCAGCGGCTCGCCCATGCCGATGCGCGCGCTGCGCTCGGGCACGACGCCCTGCGTGACCACGAGGTAGGGCGCGGGGATCCAGGCCGTCACGTGGAACAGGGCCAGCGAGGAGCGGCCCACCGGCGTGGGGACCCAGCGCGAGGCGCCGGAGAGGTAGACGCCCTTGGCGTCCACGAGCCCGCGCGTGCGGTCGCCGGCCACCCATGACAGGTCGCCGGAGGACTGCACGTCGTCCTTGACCACGCCGCCGTAGCGCAGCGTGAGCACCGAGCGGCCGGGCGGGGGGCGGAAGCCCTTGAGGCGTGCGCCCTCGCGGGAGAGCTCGATGGGCTTGCCGTCCAGCAGCGGGGGCGCCTCCAGCGCCAGCGCCGGGTCCAGCACGAGGTCGGTCTCGGCACCCGGGCCGGCCAGCACGGTGATGCGGTCCTCGCAACGCAAGGCGTGCGACGCGGGCACGATGCGCACCGCCAGGTCGTGCTCCACGATGCGCAGCGCTCCCTCGGGCAGGGCCCCCGGTGACTCGGCGTGGGCCACGGGCAGCGCGGCCGCATGCGGCACCAGCAGGGCCAGCAGGAGCAGGACACAGGCGAGTCGGGCGTTGGGCGGGATGCGCATGGGGTCGGAAGGTACCGGGTGCGCCCCGG
Source organism: Planctomycetota bacterium (assembly GCA_964228555.1). Taxonomy (GTDB): domain Bacteria; phylum Planctomycetota; class PLA2; order PLA2; family JAEUHO01; genus CAXQZU01. Next base: position 180,461 of record CAXQZU010000036.1, on the reverse strand, counting down.
GGGGTGATGCCCAGCCGGGGGTGCGGCGCCGGGCCCACGCCCGGGGCCTTGGTCCGGCGCCCCGGCGGCAGCCGTGCGCCCGTGCCTGTTCCGTGGATGCAGGGCTGGGCGTAGCATCGCGCGCTTCCCGAGGAGCCGATCATGAGCCTTATCCCGCTGCTGGCCGCCGGGGCCATCCCCACCCTGTGGGTGCTGCCGTTCGTGCTGCTGCTGCTGTGCATCGCGGTGCTGCCACTGGTGGCGGGTCACTGGTGGGAGCACAACAAGAACAAGGCGCTGGTGTCGCTGGGCCTGGCGCTGCCCGTGGCCGGCTGGCTGCTGGTGGGGCCCGAGCACGGGGCGCACTGGCTCAGCCACAGCATGATCGAGTACGTCGCGTTCCTGGCGCTGCTGGGCAGCCTGTTCGTGATCACCGGCGGCATCTACCTGCGCGGCTCGCTGGCCGGCTCGCCAGGCGTCAACACCGCGATCCTGGCCGTGGGCGCCGTGCTGGCCTCCTTCATCGGGACCACGGGCGCCTCGATGCTGCTGATCCGGCCCCTGCTGCGCGCCAACGAGTGGCGTGCGAGCCGCACGCACATCGTGGTGTTCTTCATCTTCATCGTCAGCAACGCCGGCGGCATGCTCACGCCGCTGGGCGACCCGCCCCTGTTCCTGGGCTTCCTGAAGGGCGTGCCCTTCGCGTGGACCTTCGGGCTCGTCTACGAGTGGCTGATCGTCTGCGGCATCCTGCTGGTGCTGTTCTACGCCTGGGACCGCGCGGCCGTGCGCCGGCAGGGTGGCGCGCCGGCCCAGCCGCAGGGCGAGGCCCAGCCCCTGCGCCTGGAGGGCACGGTCAACCTGCTGTGGCTGCTGGGCGTGATCGGCGTGATCCTGGGCGTGGGCACGCTGGGCAGTGCCTGGAGCGACGCGGCCAAGGCGGGTGCGCAGGCGGGCGGCATGCTGCTCTTCGCCCTCATCTCGCTGCGCAGCACGCCGGCGGGCATCCGCGAGGCCAACCGCTTCGGCTACGGCCCCATCATCGAGGTGGCGGCCCTCTTCGCCGGCATCTTCGTGACGATGGTGCCGGCGCTGCACCTGCTGGAGGGGATGGGCAAGGACGGCAGCATCGCCATCCACGACCCGTGGCAGTACTTCTGGGCCACGGGCGCGCTCAGCTCGTTCCTGGACAACGCGCCCACCTACCTCGTGTTCGCCTCCATCGCCAAGGGCATGCTGGGCATCGAGGTGGACAGCCTCAAGGCACTCGTGGACGCGGGCGCCACGGCCACCATGCCGGCCGGCGACGTGCTGCTCAAGGCCATCTCCTGCGGCGCAGTCTTCATGGGCGCCAACACCTACATCGGCAACGGCCCCAACTTCATGGTCAAGGCCATCGCCGAGGAGAACAAGGTGAAGATGCCCTCGTTCTTCGGCTACATGGCCTGGAGCATCGGGATCCTGATCCCGATCTTCATCCTGATCACCTTCCTGTTCTTCGTCTAGGCCGCCTGGCACGGCGCCGGGCAGGCCTCCGGGGCGTGGGCATCCCGCGCGACCGGCGCACGGTGGCCTTGCGGCTGGGGGGGCCGGGGGGGCGAGGCTAGACTGCGGCCTTGCGCAGGGCTGGGCAGGCCCTGTCGCACCACCCATGTCCCCGCCCGGGCGGCGGGGCTCAGGAGGACAGCCATGCAGGTTCCCAGCCAAGGCCTCTGGGCCCTCGGTGCCGGCGTCGCCGGCTTGCTCTTCGCGGGCGTGATGGCCCGGCGGGTGCTGGCCAAGGACCCGGGCAACGAGGCCATGCGGGCCATCCAGGGCCACATCCGCGAGGGGGCCATGGCCTTCCTCAAGCGCCAGTACCGCGTGCTGGCCATCTTCGTGGTGGTGGTGGCGGCGCTGATGGCGGCATTCCTCTCGGGCTCGGTGGAAGGGCTGGGCTGGAAGACGGCGCTGTCCTTCGTGATCGGCGGCCTGTGCTCGTCGCTGTGCGGCTTCGGCGGCATGTTCATCGCCACCGCGGCCAACTCGCGCACCACGGCCGCGGCCACGCGCTCGTTCAACGAGGCGCTCAACGTCGCCTTCCCCGGCGGCATCGTGATGGGCATGCTCGTGATGAGCGTGGGCATCCTGGGCTTCACCGGCCTCTACTACGTGTTCACCGGCATGGAGGGCGACCTGGCCAAGGCCGGCACCATCCTGGGCGGCTTCTCGATGGGCGCCTCCTCGGTGGCGCTGTTCGCGCGCGTGGGCGGCGGCATCTACACCAAGGCCGCCGACGTGGGCTCGGACCTCGTGGGCAAGGTCGAGGCGGGCATCCCCGAGGACGACCCGCGCAACCCGGGCGTGATCGCCGACAACGTGGGCGACAACGTGGGCGACGTGGCCGGCATGGGTGCCGACCTCTTCGAGTCGTTCGTGGGCGCGCTGCTCTCGGCCGTGGTGATCGCCATCGCGCACCACGCCGACGCGGGCGTGGGGTCGGCCGCGGTGGGCTACGTCTTCAGCATCCTGGCCGCCGGCGTGCTGGCCTCGATCCTGGGCGTGTTCACGGTGAAGATGGAGGAGGGCGGCGACCCGCAGGCGGCGCTGCGCCGCGGCACCATCGTCTCGGCCGTGGCGTTCATCGCGCTCACGATCGGCGTCACGAGGGCGGTGTTCGGCGACCTGAAGGACGCCTCCGGCCAGGCCGTGGCCACCATGAACTGGGCCTGGGCCGTGATCGCGGGCCTCGTGGCCGGCATGGGCATCGGCTTCACCTCCGAGTTCTACACCTCGGGCAAGACCGTCGAGGCGCTGGCCGACCAGAGCGACGCGGCGCCGACGAACATCATCGGCGGCCTGGCCATCGGCATGCGCAGCACGGTGATGCCGCTGCTGCTCGTGGGCGCGGCCGTGCTGGTCAGCTACCAGATCGGCGAGATGTTCGGCATCTGCCTCGCCGCCGTGGGCATGCTGGGCATCCTGGGCATCACGGTGGGCGTGGATGCGTACGGCCCGATCGCCGACAACGCCGGCGGCATCGCCGAGATGTCGCACTGCCCGCCCGAGGTGCGCGAGCGCACCGACAGCCTCGACGCGGCCGGCAACACCACGGCCGCCATCGCCAAGGGCTTTGCCATCGGCTCGGCGGCGCTCACGGCGCTGGCGCTGTTCACGGCCTTCCAGGAGGCCGTCGGCATGCACAACATGAGCATGGACATGAGCAACCCGATCGTGCTCGTGGGCCTGCTCATCGGCGGCGTGGTGCCCTTCCTGTTCTCGGCCGACGCCATGCAGGCGGTGGGCCGCGCGGCCCAGGCCGTGATCAAGGAAGTGCAGCGCCAGTTCCGCGAGACGCCCGGCCTCAAGGAGGGCAAGCCCGGCGTGAAGGCCGACTACGCCCGCTGCGTGGACATCACCACGCAGGGCGCGCTCAAGGAGATGGTGCGGCCCGGCCTGCTGGCCGTGATCATCCCGGTGCTGACGGGCGTGCTGCTGGGGCCCAGCGCGCTGGGCGGCCTGCTGGCCGGCTCGCTCATCGCCGGCGTGCCGCTGGCCATCATGATGGCCACCGCCGGTGGCGCGTGGGACAACTGCAAGAAGCACATCGAGAAGTCGGGCCAGAAGGGCTCGGGCCGCCACAAGAACGCGGTGGTGGGCGACACGGTGGGTGATCCCTTCAAGGACACCGCCGGCCCCTCGATCAACATCCTGCTCAAGCTCATGGCCGTGATCGCGCTGGTGTTCGCGCCGCTGATCGTGGACCTGTTCAACAAGATGCCCTGGTCGAAGGGCCTGACGCCGCCCGACGTGACCGGGCAGGCCGAGCCCGGCAAGTAGGCCCGGCTCGCGCACGAGGCTCCCCGGGGGGCGCAGGCCGGGAGGCCTGCGCCCTCCTTGCTTTCCCGGCCCCTACTTCGCGGCCGCGCGCGCGTCGCGCACGGCGGGTCGCGCCAGCAGCGGCTCGAGGCCCTCGATGGCCTCCAGCGCGGCGCCGGTGGGGTCGCGCTCGAGCGACTGCAGCAGGGCGGCCTCGCCGCCGGCGGCGTCGCCCGCGCGCAGGCGCGCCAGCGCCAGCCAGGCCAGCGCATCGGGCTGCGCGGGGTCGTCCTCGGCGGCCTTGGCGAGCAAGCGCTGGGCCTCGGGCAGCAGGCCGCGCTCGAGGAACTCCAGGCCCTTGAGCAGGTGCCCCTCGGCGTAGTAGCCGCGGGCCAGCGCCCCGTCCACGCGGCTGGCAGCGCCCGCGGCCTCCAGCAGCAGGTCGCCGCGCTGGCCCAGCCACGCGGCGCGCGCAGCGCCGTCGGCGGGGGACTCCAGCGGCAGCGCCGCGAGCACGGCGCGCAGGCGTGCCAGCATGGCGGGGTGGCGGCCTGCACGGCCCGCTGCGCGGGCCTCCTCGCGCACGGCGTTGGGGTCCTCCAGCTGCGCCTGCAGCAACGCCAGCAGGCGCACCGTGAAGGCCGACCACGCGCGCGCCACGCCCGCGCGGCGCGGGTCGCCCACCTGCGCGGCCGCGCGCACCACGGCGGCGCGCGCCTCGGCGGCGGCCTCGCACCCGGCCAGCGAGCGGAGCAGCGCGGGCGCCTGGCCCTGGTCGGTGGCCAGCGCCAGCGTGAGGATGGCGGCCAGCGTGCGCTCGTCGGCGCGGCCCTCGGCCTCGGCGAGCCGGAACGACTCCACCAGCAGCTCGCCCGTGCGCCCGCCCAGCGCCTCGGCACGCCGCAGGTGCTCGCCGGCCGAGTCCAGGTCGCCCAGCCGGCGCGCGACGCGCGCGTAGGCCACCTCGGTCTCGAAGCGCGACGGGTCCAGCGCCTGGGCCTGGTTGTAGCGACGCAGCGGCTCGATGGGATCGAAGCCGGGCGCCTCGCCGCCGCCGGCCAGCACGCCGGGCACGGGCTCGGGCCCCATGGCCACGTGCCCGCGGCGCAGCACGAGGTCGTAGCGGGTGGGGTCGTGGCGCACGGCCTCGCGCAGCACCTCGGCCGCCTCGGCACTGCGGTCCTCCAGCACGTAGGCGTGCGCCATGTCCAGCCGGGCCTCCGTGAGCCCCGGCTCGCTGGCCAGCGCGGCCCGCCACGCCTCGCGCGCGGCCTCGAGCCGCCCCAGCTCGGCCCGGCTCACGCCCAGCCTGTAGAGCGCCTCGGGGTGGTCGGCGCGCCAGGCCAGCGCGCCCTGCTCGAGGTGCGTGCGCGTGGCCTCGGCCAGCGTGGCCGGCGACAGCGGCTGGGCGATCGCGTGGCGGAAGCGGGCGAGGTGGAGGTCGGCCAGCAGGTCGCGGCAGCGCAGCGCACCCAGCGCGGCCGTGCCCACGGCGAGCAACAGCACGAGCGCCCGCAGGCCGGGCTGCGCCGCAGGCCCGGTCCCGGCGGTGCCGGCCGCGGCGGGGGCGGCCGCGCGCAGCAGGGTGGCCAGCGCCACGCCGGCCAGCAGCACGTGGGCGGGGTCGGGCAGCACCTGCTCGGCCAGCGAGGCGGCCCCCTGCGCGCCCAGCACCGCCAGCGCGGCGGCTGCCAGCGCGTCGCGACGGCGCCACGTGCGTGCGGCGAGCACGAGCAGTCCCGCGCCGAGGGCCAGCAGGGCCAGCGCCGCGGGCAGCCCGCCCTCGGCGCCGGCCTGCAGCAGGTCGTTGTGGGCCATGAAGGGCTCGCGACCGCGCGAGAGGCGCGCTTCCTCGGGGTCGCGCACGCGCAGCACCTCGCTGCGGAAGGAGCCCAGCCCGTGCCCGCACGCCGGCGCCTCGGCCAGCAGTGCGCTCGAGGCGCGCCACACGCCGCGCCGCACCTCCAGCGTGGGACCACCGCCCGGCAGCACGCCCAGCAGCAACAGCGTGGCCAGCACGCCGCCCACCAGCGCCAGCAGGGCGCTGGCGTGGGCGACACGGCGCGAGACCCGCGGGGCCGGCGCCCACGCGAGGGCCACCAGCAGGGAGAGGGCGCCTGCGGCCCACCCGGTGCGGCTGGCGCTGGCGGCGCATCCCGCGGCGAGGGCCACGAGCGCACTGGCGCGCAGCCACGCGGACCGGGGCAGCAGCAGTGCCGGGCCCAGCAGGGCGCCCAGCACGGGACCCGCCACGCCGGGCCGCCCGAAGGGCCCTGCGCCGGCGCCCTGGTCCAGCCAGGCCAGCGCCGTCCATGCGCCGGCGACGGCGCCCGCCAGCACCAGCGCCAGCCACGCCTTGCGCGCGGTCGCCTGCTCGCGCAGCGGCAGGCCCAGCGACAGCGCCAGCAGGCCCAGCGCGGCGGGAGCCGACAGGCCGCGCGCCAGCGCGGCGGGCGTGGAGAGCGCAGCGCGATCCAGCGCCGGCAGGGCCAGCAGGCTCGAGACCAGCGGCAGCCAGGGCAGCACGCCGGACCAGCCGGTCGCGGGGTGCAGCAGGCCGGGCCGCGCGGCGGCCCACCAGCCCAGCGCGGCAGCCAGCAGCGGCAGCAGGGCGCCGCGCAGCAGGTCCCCGCGCGTGAAGGTGCCGGGCAGGTCTGCCAGCAGCAGCAGGGCTGCGCCCGCGCCCAGCACCCAGCCCAGCCTGCTCGAGGCCGGGCCGGCGCCGGGCAGCGGGGGAGGCGGGGGCGCCATCACGCCCTCGGACGCCGGCGGCTGCGCGCCGCCTCCCGTCACGCGAAGAGGCCGGCGGCGAAGGTGGATGCGTCGAAGGGCTGGATGTCGTCCACCTGCTCGCCCACGCCGATGAACTTGACGGGCACGCCCACCGCCTCGCGGATGCCGATCACGCTGCCGCCCTTGGCGGTGCCGTCCAGCTTGCTGACGAAGAGGCCCGTCACCTGCGCCACCGCGTGGAACAGCTCGGCCTGCCGCACGGCGTTCTGGCCCGTGGTGGCGTCCACGACCAGCAGCACCTCGTGCGGCGCGCCGGGGATGGCCTTGCCCACCACGCGCCGGATCTTGCCCAGCTCCTGCATCAGGTTCTCCTGCGTGTGCAGGCGCCCGGCGGTGTCGATGATCACGTAGTCGGCTCCGCGCGCCCGCGCCGCCTGGCAGGCGTCGAAGGCCACGGCAGCCGGGTCGGAGCCCTGGGCCTGCTTGACGATCTCGACGCCGTTGCGCTGGCTCCAGATCGTGAGCTGCTCCACCGCGGCCGCACGGAAGGTGTCGGCCGCGCCCAGCACCACGCTGTGGCCCTGGCGCTTGAGCCAGGCGGTGAGCTTGCCGATCGAGGTGGTCTTGCCCGATCCGTTGACGCCGCACACCAGCACCACCGTGGGACCGCTGGGTGCGCGCGCCAGCGCGGTGCCCGGGCCCGCGAGGCGCTCGGCGATCACCTGCTGGAGGTAGGGGCCCACCGCGGCCGCGTCGGCCACCTTGCCCGCCCGGGCCCCGTCGCGCACCGCCTGCAGCAGCGTGGCCGTGGCCTTGGGGCCCACGTCGGCCATCAGCAGCGCGCGCTCCAGCTCGGCCAGCAGGGCCTCGTCCACGCGCCGGCCGCGCACGAGGATGCCGGCGAGCCCGCCCAGCAGCGTGTCGCGCGTGCGCGCGAGCCCAGCCTTGAGGCGGTCGAGGAAGCCCATCAGCGGCCCAGGTCCTTGCGGATGCGGTCGAGGATGCCGTTGATGAAGGCACCCGAGGACTCGGTGCTGAACATCTTGCCCAGCTCGATGGCCTCGTTGATGGCCACCTTCATGGGCACCTCGGGCTCGTGCATGAGCTCGTAGCAGCCGATGCGCAGCGCGCTGCGGTCCACGCCAGCCATGCGCTGCAGGTCCCAGTTGCGCGCCGCCTGCCGGATGCGGGTGTCGAGCGCGTCGCGATGGGTGCGCACGCCATCCACCAGCCGCACCGCGTAGGCGCGCGCCTCCTCGCCACCCGGCCGGCCGCCCAGCTCGTGGGCCAGCCAGCCGTCCAGCATCTCGCGCGCCTCGTCGCCCTGCACCTCGAGCTGGAACAGGAACTGCAGCGCCAGCTGGCGTGCGCGCGTGCGTGACCTCATGCGCCACCCCGCAGCAGGCGGCGGCGCGTGGCGGCCATGCGCACGGCGGCGTCGGCGGCCTCGTGGCCATTGTTGCCGCCCTTGTGGCCGATGCCCCCGCCCAGCGGCGCCGAGCGCGCCTCGGCCTGCGCGGCGTCCTCGGCCGTGATCACGCCCAGGCCCACCGGCACGCCGAGGTCCAGCGCCACGCGCGCGAGGCCGTCCACCGTGGCCCGGCACACGTGGTCGAAGTGGGGCGTCTGCCCCCGCACCACGCAGCCCAGCGCGACGATGGCGTCCAGCGGCCGGCCCTGCCAGCCGTCGCGCGCCAGCCAGGCGGCGGCCTGCGGCAGCTCGTAGCAGCCGGGCACCTCGACGACGAGCACGTCCTCGTCCCGCACGCCGGCGGCGCGCAGCGTGGCCAGCGCGCCCTCGCGCAGCCGGTCCACCACCTCGGGGTACCAGCGCGCGGCCACGAGGGCGACACGCAGGCCGTGTCCATCGGGCTGGCTGGGGAGCACGGTCGGCACGCGGCACCTCGCGGGGAAAAGAGCGGGCGCGAGCATACCGCGCCGCGGCCGCCCGGCCCGCTTGGCGCGACCCCGCGGCGAGCGGGCCCGCTAGACTGCGCCCGCATGACACGCGTGGACGAGGCCCTCGAGCACGTGCGCCTGGCCTGCGGCACCCCCCGTGCGCGGGTCGAGCACGTGCCGCTGGCGGCAGCGCTGGGTCGCGTGCTGGCCGCGGACGTGCGCATGGACCATCCCGTGCCGCCCTTCCGGCGCGCGGCGATGGACGGGTTCGCGCTGGGCGCCCCGGCAGGCGAGGCCTGGCGCGTGGTGGGCCGGGTGGCCGCGGGCGAGGCCAGCACGCGGGCTCTGGCGGCGGGCGAGGCCATGCGCGTGATGACCGGCGCGCCCGTGCCCGAGGGCACGCGCGTCGTGCTGCCCTTCGAGCAGGCGCTGGAGCAGGGCGAGGGCGTGCGCGCGCCGCAGGGGCTGCCGCGGGCCACGCACGTGGTGGAGGCAGGCGAGCACGTGGGCGCGGGCGAGGTGGTGCTGCGCGCGGGCGAGCGCCTGCAGGCCGGTGCCGTGGGGGTGCTGGCGGCTGCCGGCGTGGCGCGGGTGCCCGTGGCGGTGCGCCCGCGCGTGGCCGTGCTGGCCACGGGCGATGAGCTGGTGGAGGTGGCGGCGACGCCGGGCGCGGCCCAGATCCGCAACAGCAACAACCCTGCGCTGCAGGCTGCCGTGCTCCTGCACGGCGGCGAGGCGTGGGGGCTGGGCGTGGCGGGCGACCGCGAGCCCGACCTCGCGCAGGCGCTGGGACGCGGGCTGGAGGCCGACCTGCTGCTGGTGTCCGGAGGCGTCAGCAAGGGCGACCTCGACCTCGTGCCGAGCGTGCTGGCGCGGCTGGGCGTGAGCACGCGCTTCCATGGCTGGCGCGTGCAGCCGGGCGGCCCGCTGTGGTTCGGCCAGCGGGGCGACACGCTGGTGTTCGGCCTGCCCGGCAACCCGGCCGCCTCCTTCGTGGGCATGGAGCTGCTGGTGGCGCCGGCCCTGGCCACGCGGCTGGGGCGACCCTTCGCCGCGCGCCGCGCGTGGCCCGTGGCGTGGGCCGGCCCCGACGTGGGCCCCTACGCCCGCGTGCGCCTGCGCCCCGTCACGCTGGAGCCGGGCGCCGCCGGCCTGGAGGCGCGCCCGGTGGCGTGGAAGGGCTCGGGCGATCCCTTCGCGCTGGCGCGGGCCGAGGCGCTGGCGGTGCTGCCCGAGCCGGGCATCGCGCGCGGCGCCCTCGTCGAGGCCGTGCCGCTGGCGGTGCCGGCATGAGCGAGGCCCTCGCTGCTCCCGCCTCGCCGGGCCGCCTGCGGCGCGTCCTCCAGGCCTACGCGCAGCCGGGCGATGGCGTGCGCTGGCTGCTCGTGGCGGCCACGCTGCTGCTGGACGCGCTGTGGCTTCCGCCGGGCGTGCTGGGCGTGCAGCTGCCGTGGCTGGTGCTGCTGGGCGACCTGCCCTTCCTGCTGCTGCTCTGGCACCGAGGCGGCGCGCGCTGGAAGCGCTGGGCGTGGCTGCACGGCACGCTGCACTTCGGGTTCGCCCTGCACTGGCTGGGCGAGGTGGGCTGGTTCCAGTTGCTGGGCGCCGCGCTGGTGCTGGGCCCCGTGACGTTGCTGCTGGGCGCTGCGCTGCGCCTCGGGGCGCGTCGCGGCGTGCCCTTCGTGCTGCTGGTGGGCGTGGCCGTGGTGCTGGAGGAGATGCTGCGCACCGTGTGGTTCGGGGGCATGCCGTGGCCCCAGAGCGCGCTGGGGCTCGTGGACGCCGCGCCCATGCGGGCGGGCAGCGCGCTGCTGGGCGCCTACGGCCTCTCGTGCCTGGCTGGCATGGCCTCCGCGTGGGCCGCGGGCGTGCTGGGCGTGCTGCGCGCGCCGCCCGAGGCCCAGCCGGCGATGGCGCTGCGCGTGCTGGGCGCGCTGGCCCTGCCCGCCTCGCTGGCGCTGGTGCTGCTGGTGCACGGCCTGGGGCGGCTGGGCCACGTGGAGGGCGGCCGCATCGCTGGCGAGGTGGGCGTGTCGCCGGCGGTGGTGCTGGTGCAGGGTGACGTGCCGCAGTCGCTCAAGCACAGCCCGGTGCCCGACGCCGCCAACCTGATGTTCAACCGCCACACCACGCTCACGCGCGTGGGCCTGGAACGCGCGCGCCAGCGGCGCCAGCAGGTGCTCGCCGTGATGTGGCCCGAGACGATGGTGCCCTGGCCCTTCCTGAGCCCGGGCCTCGCCCGGCGCTTCGAGCGCGAGTGGCCCAACCAGGCCGTGATCGCCGGGCGGTTGCGCGCCACGCTGCCCGAGGCCACCGGCGCGCCGCACTTCCTGGTGGGGGCCATCCACCTGTTCGAGGACGAGCCGGGCGTGGAGCACGACCACCCCGACCTCTACGGCGACCCCGACAGCCTGTTCTGGATCGACCCGCGGGGCGCGCCCAGCCTGCAGGACGGGCTGCCGCCGCTGCCGGCGGCCGACGCACGACTGCTGCCGTGGGAGCGCGGACGCCACGACAAGGTGGTGCGCGTGCCGGGCGGCGAGTACACGCCGCTGGAGGACTGGCTGCCCTTCCTGCGTGCGTGGCGCGACGACCTGAGCCAGATCCCGGAGATCGCGCGCGGCGCCGACGAGCAGGAGCCCTTCCGCCTGTGGTCCTACGCACGCATGGACCCGGGCGGCAAGGTGGAGGGGCGCGAGCTGCGGGCAGGCACCGTGATCTGCTTCGAGCTGGCCTTCCCGGCCCGCTGCCGAGCGTGGCGGCTGGCAGGCTGCCAGGTGCTGCTCAACGCTGCGAACTACGGCTGGTTCGGCCGCAGCGCCTTTCGCGCCCAGATCCGTGCCGTGGGGGCGCTGCGTGCCGCCGAGCTGGGCATGGGGGTGGCCATGGCCGGCAACACCGGGCCCACGCTGTTCCTCGACCCGGCCGGCACGGCCTACGGCACGCTGGAGCCCGTGCCGCTGGGGCCCGACGGGCTGCTGGACGAGCAGGCCACGCCGGGCCGCCCCGTGCCCGCCGGCAGCGACGAGGCCACCCACACGCCCGGCGTCGTGATCGACAGCCTCTACGTGGACGACCGCCTGACCACCTACGCGCGCCTCGGCGACGCCCCCTGGCTGGTGCTGGCCGGCCTGCTGGCCGGCCTCTCCCTGCTGGCCGGGCGGCGGGCTGCGTCCCGGCCCACGGGGCAGGATGCCTAACAATAAGCAAACGCAGGGGCGGCTTCGTCACCCGTCCTTCACGGGAAAGTCGTTGACGCCCTGCCGGGCTTTTGCCATAACCCCCAAGCCTGCGACCGGGCCCGCCTTCGGCAGGGGGCGAGCCTGACGCAGGCGGAAGGCGCGTAGCCTTCCTCGCCCCGTCCCGTTTTCTCGGCGCCGCGCCTGCTCGGCACGGCGATCCCAGGAGCAGCAGATGAGCAACGTCGCCAAGTTCCTGATCATCCTCAACCTCATCCTCGCCGGCGCCTTCCTCGGTGCCGCGTCGAACTACCTGGGCCAGAAGGATCACGTCCAGGCCCAGCTCGAGAGCAAGGTGCGCGAGTGGCAGGACAAGCACACCGCCGCTGACACCGAGCTCAAGGTGACCAAGGACTCGCTCAACAAGACCGGCGCCGAGAACAGCACGCTCAAGGCGCAGAACAGCGGCCTCGAGGCGAAGGCCTCGGCCCTGCAGGGCGAGAACCAGGTGCTGGTGGCGCAGAGCAACTCGCAGGGCGAGGCGCTGAACAACGCCACCGCCGCCCTGAACGCGCAGACGGCGACGATCTCGGCCTACGAGACCACGATCAAGGGCCTGCAGGACGAGCGCACCGTGCTCGTGCAGAGCCGTGACGCCGAGAAGGACGCTCGCGTGAAGGCCGAGGCCGTGCAGGCCCAGCTCCAGCGCCAGCTGGACGACGAGGTGGCCGCCCACAAGGCCGCGATGGCGCAGCTGGGCACGGCCAACAGCGAGATCCAGGGCCTGCAGGCCGAGCTGGCCAACTACCGCGAGAAGTACGGCGCCCAGGGCACCGTGCAGCCTGCGGTGGCGCCGGGCAAGGTGCTGGCCGTGGACAACGGCGTCGGCCTGGTGGTCCTCTCGTTCGGCGCCGAGGACGGCGTGCAGAACGGCTTCGAGTACATCATCTCGCGCGGCAGCCAGTACGTGGCCACCGTGAAGGTGACGGACGCGCAGGCCAAGAAGAGCACGGGCCTGCTGGTCGCCGGCATGCAGAAGTCGCCGGTCAACGCCGGCGACACGGTCACCAACCGCTAGTCCGGCCCCCCGGCCCCCCAAGGAGCACGCCATGGCCGACCAGTACGTGACCAACGACCCCAACGAGATCGTGGTGAAGAAGGACACCAGCGGCACCGCGCTGGTGGTCCTCACCACGCTGGCCCTGCTGGGCTCCCTCTTCTGCATCGAGAAGGCCAAGCAGAAGCACTTCGACACGGGCTTCTTCGGCAAGACCAAGGGCGTGCCCAACGTCGAGGCCCTGACCGAGAAGGCCATCCAGGAGATGCGGACCTCGCCCGGCCAGATCGGCCGCTAGGCTCGCGTCCCCCCGGGGACGTCGCCCACGGGGCCTGGCCCCCGCGCGACGCACCCCTCGCACGAGGCGGTTGGCCCCCGGCCAGCCGCCTCGCTGTGTTGAGGGGGTGCTGTTCCCGGGGGCGGTGCCCGGCCCGGGCGAGCGCGGGCCACAGCCCTGCCCGCCGGGTTGCCCCCCGTGTCACGCGCGGGAAGGCGCCAAGGTCCGGCGGCCGAGGGGGGATTGACGGCCCTGCAGGCGGCCGTAGGGTCCCCCCGCGCGCGGCCATGCCGTCCCCCGACGGGTGTAGCCTGCGCCGCGGCCAGTTCCTGCGCACGGGTGGCGGCCGGCCCCGTGCGCGTGTCGCTGTCCGTGCTCGCTCGCTACCTCGCCGCGCCCGCCCCGAAAGCCAACGTGGCCAAGATCTTCGACTGGTTCATCGGCAAGTTCTCCAGGGACATGGGCATCGACCTGGGCACGGCGAACACGCTCGTGTACCTGCCGGGCGAGGGCATCAAGCTCAACGAGCCCAGCGTGGTGGCCGTGAAGAAGGGCACCAACCAGGTGCTGCTCAACGGCCGTGCCGTGGGCGACACGGCCAAGGAGATGCTGGGCAAGACGCCCGGCAACATCGTGGCCGTGCGTCCCATGCGCGATGGCGTGATCGCCGACTTCGAGATCACCGAGGCGATGCTGCGCTACTTCTTCTACAAGGTGCACGAGCGCACCTGGGCCGTGCATCCGCGGGTCGTGATCGCCGTGCCGCATGGCATCACGGCCGTGGAGCGCCGCGCGGTGATCAACTCGGCCGAGCGCGCGGGCGCGCGGCGCGTGTACCTCATCCCCGAGCCGATGGCGGCGGGCATCGGCGTGGGCCTGCCCATCACGCAGGCCACGGCCTCGATGATCGTGGACATCGGGGGCGGCACCACCGAGGTGGCCGTGATTGCGCTGGCCGGCCTCGTGCATGCGCAGTCGGTGCGCGTGGCGGGCGACGAGATGGACGAGGCCATCAAGGACTACATGCAGCAGGCCCACAACATGCTGATTGGCGAGCAGTCGGCCGAGCGCATCAAGATCGGCATCGGCAGTGCCTACCCGCTGAAGAAGGAGATGACGATGGACGTGAAGGGCCGCTCCGTCCGGGAGGGCCTGCCTCGCAAGGTGCAGGTGACCAGCGAGGAGATCCGCGAGGCGCTGCAGAAGCCCGTGCAGGGCATCATCGAGGCGGTGAAGAGCACGCTGGAGGCCACGCCGCCCGAGCTGGCGGCCGACCTCGTGGACAGCGGCGTGGTGATGGCCGGCGGCGGCTCGCTGCTGCGCGGCCTCGACCGGGTCATCTCCGAGCACATCCACCTGCCCGTGCGCGTGGCCGAGGACCCCCTCACCGCCGTGGCGCGCGGCACGGGCGTGTACCTCGACAAGCTCGACACGCTCAAGCCGGCCTTCGAGGACGCGGAGGAGTAGCCCCGCGGGCCGCGGGGCCGGCCGGCCCTGCCGCCCGGGGCATTCCCGCGGGCGTGCTGCACGAGCCCGCCCTGGCGTGGCGGGCCGCCCGCCCCGGGGCCCACGGCCTGCGCGGGCAACGCGACCCGGGCCTGCGCGCCGCCGGGTCCCGGCCCGCGGGCCGTACGGGCGCACGCCCACGAGGCCGGGTTGCTTGACACCCCTGCGTGCGTGCCCACAATCCGTGGTGCCCGAGCCGGTCATGACCCCCGCAGGGTGGGGGTTCCCGGCTCCCGGGCGCGAGGGTCCCCGCGTGCGCTTGCGCCGTCGTCATGCCTGGGGCGCCTTGCTGCTCCTGCTCTTCGCGCTGCCCGTGCTGCGTCCGCAGGGCGCGGGCGCGCTCGAGGAGGCCCCGGGCGCGGCCTTCGCGTGGGCCGCGGGCCTCGCCCCGCTCAACCCGCAGCTGTGGGAGCGCGTGCGCGAGGTGGCGCAGGACGACGGGCGTGCGCAGGAGCTGGAGCGCGTGATCGCCGAGCTGGTCGAGGCGCGCTACGCCGAGGCCGACCGGCTGCAGGACCTGCAGGCCTTGCGTGACACGCTGGAGCTGGACCGCCTGCCCGTGGCGCGCGTGGCGCGGGTGCTGCGCAGCCGCGACCCGTCGCCGGCGCGTCGCTCCCTGCTGCTGGACCGTGGCAGTGAGCACGGCCTGCAGGAGGGCTGTGCCGTCGTCTCGGGGGGCGTGTACCTGGGCCGCGTGCACGTGCTGCACGCGCGCTCCGCGCTGGTGCGCCTCGTCACCGACGCGCAGGCCCGCCTGGAGGTGGCGCTGCGCACGACGTCCGGCGCGCGCGTCACCGGCTTCCTGCGCCGCCGCGGGCCCTCGCTCGCGCAGGACGAGCTGGAGGTGACGGGGCTGCGCCTGCCTGCGGGCGCAGGCCGCGTGCGCGAGCACGTGCCGGTGGTGACCTCCAACGCCGATGCGCTGGTGCCGGCCGGCCTGGTGGTGGGCTACGTGAGCGCGGTGAGCGATCCGGAGGGCGATGGCTTCCCCTCGCTGGTGGTACGGCCTGCGCTGGACCTCTCGCGCAGCACCGAGGTGTTCGTGCTCCTGCCCCGCGACGAGGGCTAGCGGCGCTCGCGCCACGGAGGAGCGATGCTGGGCGTGATCGCCGTGCTGGGGTGGCTGCTGCTGGCGGCAGCCCTGCCCGACCTGCTGCCCGACCGGCTGGGCCTGGTGCATGCCGGGCCCGACCTGTGGGTGGCGCTCGTGGTCTACCTCGCCTGCCGCGGGCGAGGCTACGCGGCCGTGGGCTGGGCCGTGGTGGTGGGCGTGTGCCGCGACGTGCAGTCGCTGGACCCGCTGGGCACGCACGCCTTCGTGCTGGGCCTCGTGGCGCTGGTGTTCGCCGAGGGCGCGCGCGATCGGGGGCGCGTCGGCGCGGGCACGCGCGCGGCCTGCCTCCTGGCCGGAGGCGTGCTGGCTGCGTGGGCCTACACGCTGCGCATGCTGCCGCTGGGCGGGGGCCTCTCGGGGCGCGACCTGCTGGCCGCCTTCCCCGCGGCGGCCTGGACCGTGGTGGCGGCGGCCCCGCTCTACGCGATCAGCGACGCGTTGCGCCTGTTCGACGACGTGCTGGGCCGGCGGCGCCATGGCCTTCCGGCATAGGCTGCTCGTCCTGACGCTGGTGGCGGCGGCCGGCAGCCTCGCCGTGTGGCTGCGCGTGGCGTGGCTGCAGGTGGTGGCTGCCGAGCAGTGGCAGGCGGCGGCACGCCGGGCGCGCGTGAGCGAGGTGGTGCAGCAGCCCCGGCGCGGCAGCATCGTGGACGCGAGCGGGCGTGCGCTGGTGGAGGACCAGCCCGTGATGGAGCTGGTGCTGGTGCCCACCGAGTGGCGCCAGCGGCAGCGCTTCCGCTGCGAGGCCTGCGGCAGCCTGCACTACCGCGCTGCCGGGCAGCCACCGCCCGCACGACCCCGCTGCTGCGCCAGCCCTGGCCCGCTCTCGTGGCTGGGGGAGGGCGACCCCGCCGCGCTCGAGCAGGCGCTGGGCCTGCCGCGCGGTGCCCTGGCCGAGCGTGCGGCGCGCCGCCTGGCCGAGGTGGACCGCCAGGTGGCGGCCTACCAGGCCTCGCTGCTGGAGGAGGAAGGCCTCGACGAGGACGACTTCCTCGTGGGCGACCGCATCGCAGCCTTCCGCACCCACCGCGAGTCGCAGCCCGTGCTGGTGTCGCCCGACGTGAGCGAGGCCACGGCCCGGCTGGTGGCGCTGGACGAGACCGGGGCGCTGCGCGGCCTGCGGCTCAAGCCCTCGCACGTGCGCGTGTCGGCGGTGGCCGGCCCGCTGGCGCGCGTGATCGGGCAGGCCGCCCTGCCCAGCCGCGAGGACCTCGCCCGTGCGCGCGCGCGCCGAGGAGCTGGGCCTGGACGTGCCGGTGGGGCGCTCGGGCCTCGAGCTGCGCTACGACGCCGCCCTGCGTGGCCGGCCGGGCCGCGAGGTGCGCACGCGCGGCGACGACCTGTCGGCGCAGGAGGTGCTGGAGAGCGAGTCGGCCGAGCCCGGCTCCACCCTGCGGCTGGCTGCGTCGCTGGAGGCCTGCGGGGTGGCGCAGCGCGCGCTGGAGTCGCTGCCCGGCCTCGTCACGGGCTACGCGCCCCGCACGCAGCCCTCGGGCGCGCTGGTGGCCATGCGCGCCGACACGGGCGAGATCGTGGCGCTGGCCGAGCTGCCGGCCTGGCAGCGGCCGCGCGACCGGCTGTCCTGGCTGCCGCCCGGCAGCGGCCTGGAGGTGCTGGCGCTGCCCGACCGCGAGGCCGGCGACTGGGTGCCAGCACGGCGTGTGCATGGCGTCACGCTGCCCGAGGGCGAGCAGCAGCGACAGGTGCAGCGCAGCCAGGGCTTCGAGCGCGCCCTGCTGCCCTGGCGCCTGCGGCGCACGGCGCTGGAGCCCCTGGCGGCGCTGCCGGCCGGCTTCGACCGCGAGCGCTGGAGGGCCTCGCTCTCGTTGCCCGCCGGCGACCAGCTCAGCCGCGTCTCGCAGGTGGCCGTGGAGCCCGGCAGCACGCTCAAGTGCTTCATCGGGCTGGCGATGCTGGAGAGCGGCCTGCCGCTGCCCATCCGCGAGCAGTTCGCCTGCGAGGGGAGGCAGGGCGAGCCCGGCTGCCACAACCACCCGTTGGTGGGCTTCGAGGAGGCCCTCGAGCATTCCTGCAACCAGTACTTCGCCTTCTCCCTGCGCGACTTCGCCTCGCACTGGCCCACCTTCCGGCACTCGGTGGCGGGCTTCATGGACCGGCTGGGGCTGGGCCAGCCCACGGGCGGCGACCTGCAGGGCGAGGCGCGCGGGCGCTGGCTGCGCGCCCAGCGCTGGGAGGCCGGCGAGGTGCCCGAGATCCCGCGCGACAGCGGGCGCATGGTGGCCATCGGGCAGGGCGAGGTGACGGCCACGCCCCTGCAGATGGTGCGGGCCGTGGCCGTGCTGGCCAACGGCGGCCGGCTGGTGACCCCGCACCTCGTGCAGCAGGTGCTGGCGCCCGGTGCGCAGCCGCGCGTGCCCCAGCCGCCCGTCGTGGACCTGGCCCTCGACCCGGCGCACGTCGCGCGCGTGCGCGAGGGCATGCGGCGCGTGGTCTACGGCGACGGCGGCACGGCGCGGCACAGCTACCCGTGGGGCACCATCCCGGCGCGCATCTACGCCAAGACCGGCACCTCGCAGGTGCCCGTGTCGTGGCGCCCCTTCCACCCCGGCGCCACCTCGCGCGAGGTGAGCCACCACTGGCTGGTGGGCTGGGCCGAGGCCCCCGGGCAGCCTCCGCTGGCGTTCGCCGTGGTCTACCACGCACGCCTGGAGCCCGCCGCCGGCGTGACGGCCCCGCGCGCGGCGGGCGACTTCCTGCACTGGTGGTTCCGGCGATGAGCGAACGCGAGCTCACGCTGGGCGAGCGCTTCAAGCGCGCCGACTGGCTGCTGCTGGGCCTGGGCCTGCTGCTGTCGCTGCTGGGCGTGGTCGTGATCGACGTGGCCGCGCAGGGCCAGTCCACCGATTTCGGCGCAGCCCAGCTGCGCTGGACGGTGATCGGGCTGGCGGCCTGCCTGATGGTGCTGGCCGTGCCCTACCGGCGCATCGTGGACCTGCGCTACCTGTGGTACGCCATCGGGCTGGCGCTGTTGCTGGCCGTGCTCTTCGTGGGCCGCGGCAAGTCGGCCGGGCGCTGGATCGAGCTGGCCGGCTTCCGCCTGCAGCCCAGCGAGGTGATGAAGCTGGTCATGGTGGTGACGCTGGCGGGCGCGCTGCGCTACGAGCAGGGCATCGAGCGCCAGCGCCGCGTGCTCTTGCCCCTCGTCCTGACGCTGGTGCCCGTGGGGCTGGTGATGAAGCAGCCTGACCTGGGCACCGCGCTGCTCTTCCTGCCGCTGCTGCTGGCCATGCTCTACGCGGCGGGCGTGCGCCGTGGCGTGATCCTGGGCCTCGTGGGCGCGGGCGTGGCCGGCCTGCTGGTGCTGTGGTTCGTCCCCGGGCTGATGCATGGCTACCAGCGCACGCGCTTCGAGGCCTTCCTGCGGCAGGGCGAGGACGATCCCCTGTTGCTGCGCTCCTACAACCTGCAGATCCACCACAGCAAGATCGTCGTGGGCACCGGGCCGGTGACCGGCCACGGGCTGGGGGAGGAGGCTGCACAGGCGGTGGCGGCCCTGCCCGAGCGGCACAGCGACTTCGCCTTCCCCGTGCTGGCCAGCACCTTCGGGCTGGTGGGCGTCACGGTGTTCCTGCTGCTCAACCTGCTGTTCCTCGTGCTGCTGCTGCGCACGGCCTTGCGCGTTCGCGAGCCCTCCGGCCGCCTGCTGGCGGTAGGCACGTGGGCGCTGTTCAGCGTGCAGGGCATCGTCAACATGGCCATGACCCTGGGCCTGCTGCCGATCGTGGGCATGCCGTTGCCCTTCATCTCCTACGGCGGCTCCAGCCTGCTCACCTCGTTCCTGGCCCTGGGCCTCGTGCTCAACGTGGGCGCCGAGCGCGCCCTCGAGTTCGGCCGCGCCGACTTCGACTGACGCAGCCCGGCCTGCCGGGCGCCCCCGTGGGGCGGTAGCATGCAGGCGAGCCCGGAGGCCCGCATGCGCGCATCGACTGCGTTCCTGATCATGGCGCCGATGGTGATCGTGACGCTGCTCTTCGTGGGCACGCAGGGCCGGCGCGCCGGAGCCGCGGGCGGCGGCGGCGGCCAGCCGTACTGGGACGAGGGCGTGGCGGCGTTCGTGCGCCAGCGCATGGGCAGCACCTACGTGGACCCGCTGGATGCCAAGGCCAGCGAGGCGGCGTTCTGGCGCGCGATGGACGCCTACGTGCGGCTGGACCCCTACTGCGACATGATCCCGCCGTCGGAGTACCGCCAGTGGAAGGAGGGCACCTCCGGCCACTACGGCGGGCTGGGCATCCGCGTGGATGCCGAGGCCGAGGGGTTGCGCGTGCGTGGCGTGCTGCCCGGCGGGCCGGCCCAGCGTGCCGGGCTGCAGGTGGGCGAGCTGGTGCTGGGCGCCGATGGGCGCGCGCTGGGCGGGATGGACCTGCGCAGCGGCACGCCGGCGAGGCTGCTCAAGGGCGCGCCCGGCTCCAGCGTCCGGCTGGAGGTGCGCGCGGCCTCGGGCGAGGTGCGCGTGCTGGTGGCCACGCGCGAGGTCGTGCGGCCGCCGGCCGTGTTCACGCGCCGCGTGGGCCCGCAGGGCAAGGTGGCCGTGCTGCGCCTGAGCGAGTTCGTGGAGAGCACCCCGGCCGAGGTGGACGAGGCGCTGGCGGCCCTGCTGTCGGTGCCCACCGAGGGCCTGGTGCTGGACCTGCGCGACAACGCTGGCGGCGTGCTGGCCGCCGCGGTGCACGTGGCCGACCGCTTCCTGGCCGCCGGCCTGGTCGTCCGCGTGGTGGGCCGCGCGGCGGGCACCAGCCGGGACTTCCACGCCAAGGCCTCCGATGACGCGGCCGAGGTGCCGGCGGGGCTGCCCGTGGCCGTGCTGGTCAACGGCCACAGCGCCTCGGCCTCCGAGGTGGTGTCGGGTGCGCTGCAGGACCATCGCCGCGCCCTGCTGGTGGGCGAGCGCACCTTCGGCAAGTTCCTCGTGCAGAGCATCGTGGAGGCGCCGCGGGGCGACTGCGCGCTGCAGCTGGTCACGGCGCGCTACGTGACGCCCTCGGGCCGCTCCTACCAGCGCCGCCTGGAGGATGGCCCGCCGGGGCCGGCGCAGGCCCAGGAGGGCGTGGACGCGCGTGGCGAGCCCGCCGGCCTGCTCCCGGACGTGGTGCAGGCGCTCTCGGCCGAGGAGCGCAAGCGGCTGCTGCAGCACTGGGATCACGAGGAGGACGCGCGCTGGGGTGCGCCGCCGCGCCATGCGGGCGTGACGGAGGGATGGGTGGACCCCCAGCTGGCCCGTGCGCTGGAGGTGCTGGAGGGGGAGCTGCTGATGCAGCGCATCAGGCCCGGCGCGTCCCCGGCGCGCTGAGCGTCCGCCCGCCCGGCTGCTACGCTCCCCGCCATGCTGGTGCTGGGCATCGACACGTCCTGCGACGACACGGCGGCGGGCGTGGTGCGCCTGCCGGGCACGGTGCTGTCCAACGAGGTGGCCAGCCAGCACGACCTGCACGCGGCCTTCCAGGGCGTGGTGCCCGAGATCGCCAGCCGGGCCCACTGCGAGCGCGTGACGCTGGTGGTGGAGCGTGCGCTGGCGCGCGCGGGCGTGGGCCTCCAGGACCTCGATGCCATCGCGGTGACGCACCGGCCCGGCCTCGTGGGCGCGCTGATGGTGGGGGTGACGGCGGCCAAGGCGCTGGCCCTCGCGCGGGGCCTGCCGCTGGTGGGCGTGGACCACATCGAGGCGCATGCCGTGGCGGCCCGTGCGGACCATCCCACGCTGGCCTATCCCTTCGTCGCGCTGGTGGTCTCCGGCGGGCACACCGCCCTGTATGCCTGCCGCGGCCCGCGCGCGATCGAGCGCCTGGGCGGCACCATCGACGACGCGGCCGGCGAGTGCTTCGACAAGGTGGCCGTGCTGCTGGGCCTGCCCCAGCCGGGCGGCCCGCAGGTGAGCCGGCTGGCGGCGCAGGGCAACCCGCGGGCCGTGGCCTTCCCGCGTGCGCGCGTGGAGGGCTCGCCGCTGGACGTGTCCTTCTCCGGCCTCAAGACCTCGGTGCTCTATCACCTCAAGGGAGCCGGTGGGCGGCGTGATGCGCCCGATCGCGCCGGCCTGCGCGAGTCGCATGCGGACGTGGCCGCCTCCTTCGAGCAGGCCGTCGTGGACGTGCTGGTGGACCGCGCGCTCAAGGCGGCTGCGCGCGAGGGCGTGTCCTCGCTGGTGGTGGGGGGCGGCGTGGCGGCCAACCGCGTGCTGCGCCGGGACCTGGAGGCGCGGGCGCCCGCGGGGCTGCGCGTGCTCTTCCCCTCCATGGCGCTGTGCGCGGACAACGGCGCGATGATCGCGCTGCGCGGCGGCGAGCTGCTGGCGCTGGGCGAGCGCGCGGGACTGGACCTGGACGTCGTCCCCACCTGCTGAGGGCCCGCCCGTGCCGTGCCGGCGTGGGTGGGCTGCGGACGGCGAGGCGGGCGGGCTAGACTCGGCTCGTGCGCCTGCCCGGACCTCGCCTGCTGCGCTGCTGGCTGGCCGGCGTGCGGCCTCCCCGGGCGCAGGCCCGCGCGGCGGCCCTCGTGGCGGCGCTGGTGCTGCTGGGAGGGACCGCGCGGGGCCCGGGTGCCATCGCGCCGCCGCTGCTGGCCGCCCAGCCCGAGGGCACCGGCTGCCGTCACTGGGCGGTGCTGCTGCCCGAGGATGGCTCGCAGCACCGGGTCTACGACGGCATCCGCAAGGGCCTGGAGCTGGCCCAGCTGCAGCGCGTGTGCCTCAAGGACCTGCCTGCGGGGGCCGCCGACGTGCCCGCCTTCGTGGCTGGGCTGGCCGCGGTCGAGCCGCACCCGCTGGTGTTCGCGGTGGGCGAGCGGGCTGCTGCGGCACTCGTGGACGCCGGCCTCGCCGGGCCGGGCGTGGTGGTGAGCAGCGGGCCCACCCGGGGCGGCGCCCCGCTGGTGGGCCTGCGGCCGCTGCCCCCGGGCCTGTGGCGCATCCGGGGAGAGATCGCGGCGGAGGCGGTGGGCAGCACGCTGCGCGAGGCGCTGGGCGTGGCGCGGCCGCGCGTGGCCTTCGCGTGGGACGGGGCCCCGGGCCCGCTGCCGGCAGGGCTGCTGGCTGTCGCGGAGCGCTTCGCCGAGGGCGCTGGGCTCGAGCGGGTGGCCCTGGAGGCCACGGGGGCGCGTGCGCCGCAGGCGCTGCTGCACCTGCGCCTTGGGCTCGACGAGGCGTTGCTGCCCTTCGCGGCGGCGCGCGAGCAGGCCCTGCGCCTGCGCGTGCCGCTGGTGGGCGACGACCTGGCCCGCTTCGGCGCGGGCGCGGCGCTGGTGCTGGCGCCCGACCCGGAGCGGCTGGGCCGGCAGGCCGCCGAGGCCGGACGGCGCCTGTGGGTGGGCGAGGCCCCGCCGGCCGAGTCGCTGGGCGTGCGCGACCTGCGCGTGGCCGTGGACGTGGACGCGGCCGAGGCCCAGGGCTGGTCGCCGCCGCTCTCCTTCCTCGCCAAGGCGCATGACCTGCGCATGCGGGCGCCGGCTGCGCCGGCCGCGCCGGCGGGGGCGCGCTGATGCGCTCGCTGCTGGCCCGCACGCTGGCGCTCGTCGTGGGCGTGGTGCTGCTGCTGGGCGCCGGCCTGGTGCTGTGGATCACGGCCGAGGACCGCGAGGCGGCACGGCAGGCCTCCGTGCGCCAGCAGGCGGCGGCCGAGGCCGACGCGCAGGCGCTGGCGCGCGAGCTGGTGGGCACCTCGGGCGAGGCCGCGGGCGCGCTGGTCGAGGGGGCCGCGCGCCGGCTGGTGCGCTGGCTGGAGGAGGAGCCGCTGGGCCTCTACCGCGACCCGCGCGACCCCTCGCGCATCGACGTGGAGGCCATCAAGCGCGCGCTGGCCGCCGAGGTGCGCCGTCGCGGGCGGGCCGAGACCGAGCATGTGGGGCTGCTGCTCGCGCGCCTGGGCGTGGAGGCAGGCCGCCGCATCGAGGCCGCCTCCCGCGCGGCCCGGCTCGCGGCCGAGGCGCGAGCCGAGGCGGAGACGGCCGGGCGCAGCGCGCGCCTGGCCCTGCAGCTGGCCCTGCTGCTGGTGGGCATGGCCCTGCTGCTGGCCGTGGTGCTGGCCGTGACCGTCGTGCGCCCGGTGCAGCGGCTGCGCGCCGAGGTGGACCGCATCGCCGCCGGCGACCTCGCGCGGCCGGTGCAGCCCGACGTCGGGGGCGCGGGCGAGCTGCGCGACCTGCGGCGCGACCTGGAGCGCATGCGCGCCCAGATCGCGGCGGCCACCACGGGCCTCGAGCAGGAGGTGGCCCGCAAGACGGAGCACCTCTCCATGGCGCTGGCGGAGCGCACGGCGGCGCTGGAGGCCTTGCGCGCCACGCAGGACCGCCTCGTGCAGTCGGCCAAGATGGCGGGGCTGGGCACGCTGGCCGGGGGCGTGGCCCACGAGTTCAACAACCTGCTGGGGGGCATCCTCGCCAGCCTGGAGAACGCCCGGCACGGCACCCACGATGCCGGCGTGCGCGAGGATCTCGACCTCGCGCGCCGCACGGCCCAGCGCGCCGCCGCGCTGGTGGATGCGCTGCTGGGCGTGGCCCGCCCGGGCCAGCGCGCGATGGGTCCCGTGGACCTCGGCAAGGTGGCCGCCGACGTGCTGGAGGCCGCTCGCCCGGCGGCGCGTGCCCGCGGCGTGACGCTGGAGCAGGTCCGGGAAGGGCAGGGCGGCGTGCAGGGCGACGACGGCCAGCTGCACCAGGTGGCGCTCAACCTCGTCACCAACGCGCTGCAGGCGGTGCGCGACGGCGGGCGCGTGGTGGTGCGCACGGGCTCGGCCGGCCGCGAGGCGTGGCTGCTCGTGGACGACGACGGGCCGGGCGTGCCCGGGCCGGACCGCGCCCGCCTCTTCGAGCCCTTCTTCACGACGCGGCCCTCCGGCACGGGCCTGGGCCTGTTCGTGTCCTACGGCATCGTCGAGCGCCACGGCGGCCGCATCGAGGTGGGCACCTCGCCGCTGGGTGGAGCCCGGCTGCGCGTGGTGCTGCCCGCCGGCACCGCGCAGCCCGCCGCCGTGGCCTAGCCCGGGCCTAGCCCACCTTGCGGCGCGCGCGCGACGACAGCACGTCCATCGCCCACACCACCAGCGTGATGAACACCACGATCGTGCCCACCTTGCGCCAGGCGCCCACCTGCTGCGCCTCGATGAGCATGGCGCCGATGCCGCCGCCGCCCACGAGGCCGAGGATGGTGGCCATGCGCACGTTGATGTCCCAGCGGTACACCGTGAACGAGAGGAAGCCCGGGATCACCTGGGGCAGCATGCCGTAGCGCAGCACGGGCAGCAGGCCCGAGCCGGTGGACCGCACGGCCTCCACCGGGCCGGGGTCCACGCCCTCGATGGCCTCGCTGTAGAGCTTGGCCAGCGAGACCACCGAGTGCACGCACAGGGCCAGCATGCCCGCGAAGGGCCCGATGCCGACCCACAGCGTGAAGATGGTGGCCCACACGATGGGCTCCATGGAGCGCGCCACGTTGAGCAGCACGCGCACCAGGCTGTGCACCACGCGCCCGGTGGGCGTGCTGCCCATCACGTTGCGTGCCGCCACGAAGCCCAGCACGAAGGCCAGCGGCAGCGCCAGCAGCGAGGCCATCAGCGCGACGAACACCGTCTCGACCATCAGCCCGGCCACCTTGCCGGCCACGCCCCAGTCGGGGTCCAGCAGCCGGCCCCACAGGCCCGCCGTGCCTTCCGCGCCGCCGAAGAGGCGCGCCAGGTCCAGGTCCGTGATGCGCACGCCCACCGCCACGGTCAGGCCCAGCAACAGCAGCACCAGCCAGGCGTTGGGCCGTCGCCACCACGCTGCGGGGCCCGTGCGGGCGGGGGGCAGGATCTCGGTGTGCACGCCGGCAAGCCGCTCGGCCAGCGAGCGCTCCTGCGGGTCGCGCAGCGCCAGCACCAGCAGGCCCAGCGCCACGACCGCGCTCGCCGCGAGGCCCGCGGCACCGGGACCCAGCAGCACCAGCGGCACCGCCACGAGGCCGAGCACGCCCAGCGTCACCGCGCTGGCCATGGTGCGGGCGCTCCACGGCGCGGGCTGCGAGCCGCAACGGCGGGCCAGCGACCAGGCGCGCTGCCCCAGGCTGGCGTCGGTGCCCTGCCACAGGAGGGCCAGCGGCAGGGCCACCAGCGGCAGCCACGGCCAGCGCGCGTAGAGGCTGGGCGCCTCGGCCGGCTTGAGCAGCATGTCCGCCGCCCACGCGCCGTAGGCCAGCGCGCCCGCATCGAGCAGCACGGCCGCCGGCCGCGCGCGTGCGGGGGAGGGGCGCTCGCCGGAGGAGGGGCCGCCCATCAGCGGATCTCCACGTGCATGGCGTCCTCGCCATAGATGCCCTTGAACACCGCGTCGGTGATCGACGCCGGCGGGCCCTCGAACACCTTCTGGCCGCCCTTGAGCGCGACGACGCGCGTGCCGTACTCGCGCGCCAGCGAGAGGAAGTGCAGGTTGGCGAGGATGGTGATGCCCTTCTCCTGCTGCAGCCGCTTGAGGTGGCCCATCACCGTGTGCGAGGTGGCCGGGTCCAGCGAGGCCACCGGCTCGTCGGCCAGCATCACCTCGGGGTGCTGCAGCAGGGCGCGCGCGATGGCCACGCGCTGCTGCTGGCCGCCCGAGAGGGCCTCGACGCGGTGGTGCGCGTGCTCGGAGAGCCCCACCAGCGCCAGGTGCTCGAGGGCCTCGGCCCGGTCGGCGGCGTCCCACAGCCCCAGCAGCGCGCGCGGCGTGGGCGTGCGCAGCAACGCGCCCGTGAGCACGTTGGTGAGCGCCGTGGCGCGCGGCACGAGGTTGAACTTCTGGAAGATCATCGCCACGCGGCCGCGCAGCCGGCGCAGCTCGCGGCCCTTGAGCCCCGAGACCTCCTGCCCGCCCAGCCGGATGCTGCCCTCGCTGGGCTCGATGAGCCCGTTGAGGCAGCGCAAGAAGGTGCTCTTGCCGGCGCCCGAGAGGCCCAGGATGCAGACGAACTCGCCGCGCTGCACGTCCAGGTCGATGCCCTTGAGGGCCTGGTAGCCGTTGGGGAAGGCCTTGCGCAGGCCGCGCACCTGCAGCAGGGGCTGGGCGCCTGCCGCGGCGGGTGCCCCGGCCGCCGCCTGCGCGGCGCCCGGCGTGCCGGCCCCGGGGGAGGCGGGGGCCACCGCTAGCGTCCCTTGCCGGCGAGGAAGTCCTCGCGGCCTTCCGGGTCATTGGCGAAGGCGCGCTCGACCACCTCGTGCAGCGGCAGGAAGTCGTCGTCCTGCGCCGGGATCAGCCCGATGAGGCTGCCGATGCTCTCCAGCGAGCGGCGGCCCTCCTCGGTCACGGCCTTGCCCGCCACGTACAGCGCCAGCGCCCGCGCCATCACGTGGCGCACGCCGGCGGGCAGCGCCGCGCGTGCCACCACGGGCTCGTTGGGGATCCATGCCGTGAAGCCCAGGATGCGCGTGGTCTCGAAGATGTCGGGGTAGAGCTCGCGCGCGTTGATGCGTGCATCGTTCTGCGGGTTGTCCGCGTTGGGGGGCGACCACCAGATGGCGCCGGCGTCCACGGCGCCCTGCACGACGGCCGTGAGGATGGCGTTGTAGCCCTCGTAGCGCGAGATGCGCGGCTTGAGCCCCATGCCGTTGAGCATCTCGCTGGGCAGGATGCTGCCCGCGCCCGAGGTGGGCCCGCCCAGCGCGATGCTGCGCGTGCCGTCCAGCTGCGCCAGCGAGGCCAGCGGGCTGTCCTTGCGCACCACGATGGCCCCGCGGTAGGCCAGGTCGCTGCCCGGGTGCTCGCTGCGGCCCTGCCGCACCACGGACAGGATCACGGTGATGTCGTCCTCGGCCGGCTCGCCGCGCGTGAGCCGCCAGGCCCGCTCGTAGGAGGTGGCGGTGAGGAAGGCGATGTCGCAGCGCCCCTGCGCGATCTCCTCCACCACCAGCGCGTAGGAGCGCAGGATGGCGCCCTCGATGGCGTAGCCCGTGCGCTGGCGCAGGAAGGCCAGCAACGCGTCGATGGCCGGGCCCGACTGGGCCGTGTCGCTGCTGGGCACGAAGCGCAGGCGCAGGGGCTGGGCCGCGGAACCCGGCCCGGACTCGGGGGCCACGGGCGTGCCGTCGCCGCGGCTCGCACGGCCCGTGAGCACGTCGCGTACCAGCGTGGCCTCGGCCTGCACCGTGGCCGGTCGCGGTGCTGCGCGGGCTCGTGGGCGCTGCAGGGCCAGCCAGAGCAGGGCGGCGGCGGTGGCCAGCAGCACGGTGGCCGCGGCCACGCCCGTCACCAGGCCGCTGGCGGGCCGGTGCGCCCCTGCCGCCGGCCCCGGGGTCGCAGCCGGGCTGGGGTCGTGGGGGCTCATGCGGGGGGCTCGTGGCAACCATGTAAGCAGGGCATGCCGACGATTGCCATGCCCCAGCACCCCGGGCCACGTGGCAGGCTGGAGGGGGTCCCCGCGTGCCGCGTGCCTGCGCAGCCAAGTGAGTAGAGTGACGAGCGTGGATGTGCAGGTGCCCAGGCCGTGCGTGCTCGTGATCGATGACGAGGAGTCGCTGCGCCTGTCGCTGGCCAAGGGCCTCACGCGGCTGGGCTTCGAGACGGTGCCGGCGGCCAACGGCACGGAAGGCGTGCAACGCTTCCGGGCGGGTGGCATCGATGCGGTGCTCACCGACGTGCGGCTGCCGGACCTCTCGGGACTCGACGTCGTGGCCGTGCTCACCGAGGTGGATGCGCAGGTTCCCGTGGTGGTGATGACCGGCTTCGGCACGCTGGACACGGCGCTGGAGGCCCTGCGTCGCGGCGCCAAGGACTACGTGGCCAAGCCCTTCGCCGTGGAGGACGTGGGGCGCGTGCTGGCGCGCGCGGTGGGGGAGCGGCGCCTCGTGGACGAGAACCGGCGGCTGCGGGCGCTGGTGGAGCGGCGCTTCGCGCCGGCCGAGTACCAGCAGGTGGAGGCCACGCTGGCCGCGCAGGCGCCCGGGCCGCCCACGGCGGGTCCGGACCCCTCCGAGGGCGTGCCGCAGGCCCAGCACGCCTCGGCGCTGCCCTTGCGCGAGGCCCAGCGACGCTTCGAGCAGGAGTACGTGCGCGACCTGCTGGACCGGACCGGCGGGAACGTGGCCGCCGCGGCGCAGATGGCGGGCATCAGCCGCCCCAACTTCCACAAGAAGCTGCGCGCGCTGGGCGTCGAGGCCTCCGGCTTCAGGCAGGCGTCGCGCCGCGCGCGCGGCAATCGCGCCTAGCCCGCTGGCGCGTATGCTCGCAGGGCGGGCCTTGCGCCCTGCCGGGAGCCTCCATGCGCTCATCGTCGATCGTGCTGCTTGGACTCGCCCTGGGCCTGCTGGGCCTCGTGGCATGGGTGCTCTTGCCCTCGGGCACCGACGTGGTGCTGTACTGCTCGGTGGACCAGGACCACAGCCAGGGCCTCGTGGAGCGCTTCCGGCAGGAAAGCGGCCTGCGGGTGGACTTCCAGGGCGACGTGGAGCGAGACAAGAGCGTGGGCCTGGCCCGGCGCCTCTCCGAGGAACGTGCCCGCCCGCGCTGTGACGTGTTCTGGGCCAACGAGGCCATGAACACGGCTTGGCTGGCCGAGGCGGGGGCCTTCGACCCCCTCCCCGGCGACGTGCTCGACCTGTTCCCGCCCGCCTTCCGCGATCCGGCCGGCCACTGGGTGGCCTTCGGCCTGCGGGCCCGGGTGCTGCTGGTGAACACCGAGCTGCTGCCCGACCCGGCCGACTGGCCGCGGCGCGTGACCGACCTGCTGGACCCACGCTACGCCGCGCGAGGCCTGGCCACGGCCCTCGCGCGGCCGCTGGCCGGCACCACCTACACGCACGCGGTGGCCCTGCTCACGCGCGACGAGGCAGGCACCCGGGCCTTCCTCGAGTCGCTGGCGCAGGCGGCCGCGGAGGGTCGCGTGCGCATCACCACGGGCAACGGCCCGGCGATGCAGCTGGCCGCCGACGCCAGCCAGCGCGTGGCCTTCTGCCTCACCGACACGGACGATGCGTGGGACGCCCAGCGCAAGGGGCGGCCGGTGGCCGTCGTGTATCCCGACCAGGGCGAGGGCGAGTGGGGCACGATGGTGATCCCCAACACGCTGGCGTGGGTGAAGGACCGTCCGCACCCGCAGGCGTCGGCGCGGCTGCTGCGCTGGCTGGCCTCGCCGCGGCTGGAGGAGAGCCTCGCAGCCGGGCCCAGTGCCCAGATGCCCGTGCGCGAGGGCGTGCCCGTCCCCGAGGGCGGCCACGTCAAGCGGCCGGGCAAGGACTTCCGCGTGGCCCCGGTGGACTGGGGGCAGCTGGCGCGCAACCGTGACCGCTGGCTGGACTTGCTCAACCGCGTGATCCAGCCGGTGCGCTGAGCGCAGCGGCCGCGCTTGACAGCCCGCCGGGGAGCGCCGACCCTCACGCGCGGCTGTCGCTTGCCCCCATCGTCCAGCCTGGTCCAGGACACCGGCCTTTCAAGCCGGTAACGCGGGTTCAAATCCCGCTGGGGGTACCACCCTCGCCGGCGAGCCAGGCGCGCGCCTCGGCGAGGTCGGCGCGCGTGTTGATGTTGTGCAGGTGGCGCAAGGCGGGGTCCACGCGCCGCAGGTCGGCCTCCGGCACCTGCACGGCCGCGATGGCCTCCAGCAGGTCCAGCGGGCGCCGCTGCCCGGCGGCCAGCAGCCGCTCGGCCACCTCGTGCACCTCGCGTCGCAGCACGCTGGCCATCGGCTGCAGCACGCCGCCGGCCACGGCCACGGCTCCCGCCGCCCTCCCCAGCCGTTCCAGCAGCAGGTCCAGCACCGGTGCCGCCAGCAGCGGCGTGTCGCAGGCGCTCACCAGCACGACCTCGTGCTGCGCCGCGCGCAAGCCCTGCGCGAGGCCGCCCAGCGGACCTCGCCCGGGCGGGTCGTCGTGCGCGATGCGCACGCCGGCGGGCAGCGGCGGCAGGGGCTGGCCCGCGCGCGCCACCACGATGCGGTCGGTCGCGTAGGGGGCCAGCCGCTCCAGCACCGTGCCCAGCAGCGTGCGCGAGCCCAGCAGCAGGGCTGCCTTGTCCACGCCCATGCGGGAGCTGGCACCGCCTGCCAGCACCACGGCGGAGCGCAGCGGGGGCAGGGCCATCCCCACAGGCTAGCGCAGGCGCGCGGCCGGATTCGCGTGCAGGCCGCGGGGGCCTCGCCTAGCGTGACGGCATGGGCCTCGCCCGCCTCCTGCCGCGCATGACGACCCGCCGCTGGATCCTCGCCAGCCTGGCCGCCCTGCTGGTGCTGGGCGGGTGGGTGGGCTGGTACGTGGACTCGCGCTGGCCTTGGTACCACTTCGCCACCGTCGTGCCCGGAGGGCTCTACCGTGCCGGCCAGCCGGCTCCCGAGGACGTGGCCCTGGCGCGCGAGCGCTACGGCATCAAGACGCTGGTGAACCTGCGCGCCGAGCGCACGCCGCAGCTGGAGGCGGCGCGCGAGGCGTGCCGCCAGCAGGGCGTCACCTTCGTGGACATCCCGCTGCGCGAGGGGCAACCTCCCACGCAAGCGCAGGCGGAGCAGCTGCTGGCCCTCTACGACGACCCCGCGCGGCGACCGCTCCTGTTCCACTGCCAGTACGGCAGCATCCGCTCGGCCGCCGTCGAGGCGCTCTACCGCGTGGAGGCCCTGGGCGAGAGCGCCGAGCAGGCGCTGGACCGGGTGCGCACCTTCGGGCACGACCTCGAGCGCAAGTACCCGCAGATCCCGGCCTGGGTGCGCGCCTACGTGCCGCGCCGCGCGCGCGGGCCGGCGCAGCCCGTCCCGGCCGCAGCACCCGTGCCCGGCACGGAGCCCGCAGCGACGCGCTAGCGCGCGAGGCGCGGACCTCAGCGGCGACGGCGCGGACGCGGGCCCTGGAAGATGGGGGAGACGCGGCCGGGACCCGGCCCGGCCCCGGGCGGCGGGCCGCCCGCCCCGCCGTCGCGGCCCTGCGGGCCCTGGGGCCCGCGCGCGGGACCGTCGCCGCCGCGGCGCGGCCCGCCTCGCGGGCCGTCGGCCCAGCGCCCCGCGCGGCGGCCGCCGCTGGGTCCCCTGCCGCCATGCCCGCCGCCTGCGTGGCGTGCGCCGCCGTGGCGACCGCCAGCCTGGGGACGGCCGTGCGGGCCCGCGCCGGGCGCACGCGGGGGAGGCGGCGGCGGCGCGCCGTGTGCCTCGTGCACCGGCACGCGCATGCGGATCTCGCGCTCGATGTCGCGCAGGTAGGCGCGCTCGGTGGGATCGCAGAAGGAGATGGCCACGCCCTCGGCCCCGGCACGCGCGGTGCGCCCGATGCGGTGCACGTAGGACTCGGGCACGTTGGGCAGGTCGAGGTTCACGACGTGCGTGATGCCCTGCACGTCGATGCCGCGTGCGGCGATGTCGGTCGCCACCAGCACGCGCAGCCGGCCGTCGCGGAAGGCCGCCAGCGCCCGCTGCCGCTGGCCTTGTGACTTGTCTGCGTGCAGGGCCGCGGCCTGGATGCCGGCGCCGGCGAGGCGCGAGACCACCTTGTTGGCCCCGTGCTTCGTGCGCGTGAACACCAGCGTGCGCTGGAAGGCCGGGTCGGAGAGCAGGCGCTCGAGCATCGCCTGCTTGGCGGCCTTCTCCAGGTAGACCACCGACTGCCGGATGCGCTCCACGGTGGTGGCCTGCGGCGTCACCTCCACGCGCGCAGGATCCTTGAGGATGCGCGTGGCCAGCTGGGCCGGCTCGCCCGCCATCGTGGCCGAGAAGAACAGGGTCTGGCGCGGCTTGGGCAGCGTGGCGAGGATGCTCTGCACGTCGGGCAGGAAGCCCATGTCCAGCATGCGGTCGGCCTCGTCGAGGACCACGATCTCGACGCCGCCGAGGCGCACGCAGCCCTGGTGGAGCAGGTCCAGCAGGCGGCCCGGCGTGGCCACGAGGATGTCCACGCCGCGCGTGAGGGCCTGCACCTGCGGCACCTGGCCCACGCCTCCGTAGATCACGGTGCCGCGCAGCGGCAGGTAGCGGCCGTAGGCGCGGAAGGAGTCGGCCACCTGGGCGGCCAGCTCGCGCGTGGGCGCGATCACCAGCGCACGCACGGGCGGGCGGCCGCTGCCCGGCGGCAGGCGCGGCGGCTGCGTGGCAAGCCGCTGCAGGATGGGCAGCGCGAACGCGGCCGTCTTGCCCGTGCCGGTCTGGGCGATGCCCAGCAGGTCGCGGCCCGCCAGCACGTGCGGGATGGCCTGCTGCTGGATCTCGGTGGGGGTGGTGTAGCCCTCCTCCGACAGCGCGCGCAGCAGGGGATCGATCAGGCGGAGGTCGGCAAAGGGCATGGCGGACCCTACCACCCTTGCGCGGGCCGCAGGCCAACCAACCGGCCGAGGTCGCGCGCGCCTAGCGCCACGGTGGCACGGCGCGCGTCAGCACGCCGTGGCGCTGTCGCAGGCGCGACTCGTGGGGCGACCAGGCGCCGTAGCCGCGCTGGAGGCGGCCGAGGCCCAGGCTGGGGTCCCGCAGGTCCTCGCCGGGCACGGCGTCCAGCAGGTCGAGGTAGGCCTGCAGCGTCTCGCCGGCCTCGCCGGGCAGGTGCGGCGCATCGCGCCGCAGTGCCTCGAGCAGCGTGCGCAGGCCCTGCGCGTCCTCCTCGGTGGCTCGCGCGCGCCCATCGCGCAGGGCGCGCGCGGTGCGCTCGGCCCGTTCCAGCCGCTGCAGCCACGCGCGCACGTCCTGCTCACGCTCGGCCCCGCCCAGCGCCGCGTGCGCCTGGAGCGCCGCCGAGGCCACGACCAGCGCAGCGGCCAGGGTCCCGAGCCGGCGTGCCACGCGACCCGGCGGCTGCAGGCAGCGGCGCGGTCCCAGCAGCAGCACCGCCAGGGCGCCGCCCGCCAGCCCCGCGCCCTCGCCGGCCAGGTGCGAGAGGGGCGTGCCCGGCAGGGCGTAGGCCAGCAGGGCCGAGAGCGCCACCCACGCCAGCGCTCCGCTGGCCACCTGCCGGCCTGCGCGGCCTCCCAGCGCCAGCCCCAGCGGGATGCGCGCGCCCAGCGCGCCCAGCACCAGGTCCCAGCCGGCCGCCTGCGGCGTGCGCGCCGCCGGGTCCACCCAGGTGCGCACGGCGGCTCCGGCCAGCGTGGCCAGCAGCAACACCAGCAGCAGGCGCGCCCGGCCCAGCCACGGCTCCAGCGGTCGCACGGTGCCCCACAGCACCCACAGCGCCAGCAGCAGGCCCAGCAGCCCCTGCGCCACCACGCCGGCACCCGTGATCGCGCGCCACGGCTCGCCGGCGACCAGGCGCGCGGGCACCAGCGCACCCTGCTCCACCTGCTGGGCGGCCGGCACGCTGCCCCACAGCAGCACCTGCGGCCCGCCCAGCGGCGCCCCGGCCAGCCACAGGCCGCCGAGGTGAAGGCCCGCCCAGAGCAGCCCCAGGGACCACGCCAGCCACGCGCGCGTGGCGGCGGGCGCGCCCGGGATCGCGGGCCCGGACGCCGCCTCAGCCACGGCGCGGTCCCCGCGCGCGGCCCGTGCTGCCCGGCGCGGCGCGGCCTGCGCGGGGGTGCGCCTGCTCGTAGATGCGCATGAGCCGATCCAGCGTCAGGTGCGTGTAGACCTGCGTGCTGGCGATGCTGGCATGCCCCAGCAGTTCCTGCACCTCGCGCAGGTTGGCGCCGGCCTCGAGCAGGTGCGTGGCGAAGGAGTGGCGCAGCGTGTGCGGCGAGACCTCCGCCGCCAGACCGGCGGTGGCGATGTGCCGTGCGAGCACGAGCGCGATGCCGCGGGTGGTCAGGCGCCCGCCCCGGGCGTTGCGGAACACGGCGCGGCGGGTGCGCGGGGCGACACGTGCATCCAGCGTGCGTGCGGGCAGTGCGGCGAGGTAGGCCTCCAGCGCGGCCACGCAGGGCCGGCCCAGGCCCGCGAGGCGCTCCTTGCGGCCCTTGCCGCGCAGCAGCGCGGTGCCGTCCACGAGGTCGAGGTCGGCGAGGTCGAGGGCCGCCGCCTCCGCCACGCGCGCGCCGGTGCTGTAGAGGGTCTCCAGCAGCGCCCGGTCGCGCGCGGCCGTCCAGCCCTCTCCCGCGGGCGCCTGCAGCAGCCGGCCTACCTCCTCGCGGGTCAGGACGCGCGGCAGCGTGCGGCCCTGGCGCGGCAGCCGCAGCGCCGCGGCGGCGTTGGACTCCACGTGGCCCTCCGCCACCAGCCAGCGCCAGAAGGCGCGTGCCGCGCTGATGTGCCGCGCGATGGAGCGGGCGTCGAGCCGCTCGGCCTTGAGCCGGGCCAGGTGCCGTCGCAGGGCGAAGAGATCCACCTCGCCCGGCTGCGCGAGCCCGGCTTCCTCCAGGTTGCCCACCATGCGTGCGAGGTCGGTGGCGTAGGCGCGCAGCGTGTGCGGCGAGAGGTTGCGCACGGCCTCGAGGTGGTGGAGGAAGGCCTCGAGGGCCTCCAGCAGCGAGGGGGCGGCGCTCATGGGCGGCCCGGGCCGGCCAGCGCGGCCCGCAGGCCGCGGCCCTTGGCCAGCGTCTCGCGCCACTCCGCGGCGGGCTGCGAGCGCAGCGTGATGCCGCCGCCCACGCGGTAGGACGCGCGCCGGCCCGCCACCAGCAAGGTGCGGATGGCCACGGCGAGGTCCAGGTCGCCGCCGGCATCCAGCCAGCCCAGCGCGCCGCAGTAGGGGCCGCGGCCCTCGGCCTCGAGGGCGTCGATGACTTCCATGGCGCGCACCTTGGGGGCCCCGGTGACGCTGCCGGGGGGGAAGCAGGCGGCCAGCAGGTCCACGCGCGTGCGGCCGGGCGCGAGCCGGCCCTCGACGATGCCGATGGCCTGGTGCACGCGTGCGAAGGCCCGCAGGCTGCGCGCCTCGCGCACGCGCACGCTGCCGGGGCGACAGGCCCGCGCGAGGTCGTTGCGCGACAGGTCCACGATCATGGCCAGCTCGGCACGGTCCTTCTCGCTGCGTGCGAGGTCGCGGGCCAGGGCGCGGTCCTCGCGCAGGGTGCGACCGCGAGGCCGCGTGCCCTTCATCGGCTCGGTGACCGCCTGCCGGCCGCGCAGCGACAGGAAGCGCTCGGGCGAGGCCGAGAGCACGAAGCGTCCCGCGGGGAGCGCGAGGAAGGTCATGAACGGCGCGGGCTGCTGGTCCACGAGGCGCTGGAACAAGGCGTGCGGCGAGTCCACGCCGTCCGCGTCGAAGCGTTGCGAGAGGTTGGCCTGGAAGAGGTCGCCCGCACGCACGTGGGCCCGCACGCGCGACACGAGGCGCCGGTAGTGCGTGGCGCGCAGCGCCGGCCGGGGGCGCGCGCAGGTTGCCGGCGCCGGGCGGGCCGGCTTCCGCATGGCCCGCTCCACCCACGCGCGCAGGCGGGCGAGCGCCGCGCGGGCGCGGGGCAGGCTCGAGGCCAGGGCGGTGGCGTAGGCGCGGCCCGTGGCGTGGTCGAGCAGCACGGCCGCCTCGCTCCAGCCCAGCCACAGCGCGGGGAAGCCCAGCGGCGAGGCGCGCGGGGCGGGCGTGCGCTCCACGCCGCTGCGCGCCTCGTAGCCCAGCATCCCCACCCAGCCGCCCATGAAGGGCAGGCGGGGTCCGTGCACCCGCACCCGGCGCGGCGCCAGCGGGACCAGCGCCTCGGCCAGGGACAGGCCTCGGGGCCAGCGCTGGATGTGGAGTGCCCTGGGCCCGGGCAGGGCCAGCACCGACCAGCCGGGCTCGACGCCGGCGGGGCCCGCGCACCAGCGCAGGAAGGTGCCGGGCCGGGAGCCGGCCACGGCCAGCAGGTGCAGCAGCGAGGGGGGGCCGGGCAGGCGTTGCGTGGCGGCCACGAGAAGGGGCGGGGTGCGGACGGCCACGGCGCGATTCTAGGCCCGGGCCCGAACGCCCCGACGCCTGCGCCGCCCCGCCATGGCGGGCTGCTGCGCGCCCCGGGGACCGGGCTGGGACGCAGGCTCGGGGCTGCCCGGGCCGGGTCGGCGGGGCGGCGGTCCGCAGCCGGGTGCGCTGGCGTACAATCTGGGCAGCCCGGCGGAGACCACCCCATGCGCATCCCCCTTGCTGCGGCCCTCGCCGCCCTGATCGCCCTCGCCCTGCCGGTCGCACAGGCCCGTGCCGAGGGGTCCACGCTCGAGGACGCCAAGCGCAACCTCGAGGTGTTCGGCGGCCAGTTGAAGGACCGCAAGCTGGGCAACGAGGACCTCAACGGCTCCATCGAGGCCATCGCCACGGATTTCTTCACCATCGCGCAGCCGGCCGAGAAGGCGCCCGAGGCCCTGGCCGAGGGAGCCGACGAGGAGGCGCGCAAGGCGCATGCCGCGGCCCAGAAGGCCTACGAGGACGCGCTCAAGAAGCACCGCGCGGCCGTGCGCGACTGGCAGAACGCGGCGCTGGACCTCGTGTTCCGCGCCCTCAAGCTGGTCGCCTACGACGCCAAGAACAAGGCCAACCTGCGCGATGACGTCAACATCAAGGCCTCGCTGGTGCTGGGCGACCTGCTGGGCGACGCGCGCCTCTCCGAGTGCCGCGACGCCAAGGAGCTGGAGAAGCTGCGCGAGGGCTGGAGCAAGCAGATCCGCGACGCGCTCGCGGGCGACCTCGAGGAGCCCAAGTCGGACTACCAGGTGCCGGTGGCCGTGCTG
Source organism: Planctomycetota bacterium (assembly GCA_964228555.1). Taxonomy (GTDB): domain Bacteria; phylum Planctomycetota; class PLA2; order PLA2; family JAEUHO01; genus CAXQZU01. Next base: position 143,432 of record CAXQZU010000036.1, on the reverse strand, counting down.
GAGAACGCGTTCGCCGCGCTGGGCAAGATCAACGATGCCAAGAGCCTGGCGTGGCTGCTGGAGAACTACAGCCACACCAACAACGCGCCGGCGCAGGTGGAGCGCCTCAAGGCCGCCCACAAGGCCCTGCTGCTGTTCAAGGGCGTGAAGGGCGAGCTGCGGTTCCAGCTGGTGGAGAAGTTCAGCACCATCTACAGCGCGGCCGAGGCCACCGCGAACAACGCCGCGGCCAACTCGGGCGACGCCAAGCAGCGCACGGCGGCCGCGGCGGCCAAGAAGTTCTGGGACGACGTCAAGACCGACGCGATCGCGGTGGTGAACTACTACGCCACGGGCCCGGATGGCAAGGCTCCGGCCAACGCCGAGGGCCAGGCGCTGACCACCATGAAGGACCTGTTCGTGTGGTTCAGCGAGAACAGCCGCAAGAACCGTGCGCCGTGGCTGGACGAGAAGACGGACGCCGCCAAGTGAGCGAGCGTGGCCCGGGCCCGGCCCGGGCCCGGCCTGCGGGAGCCCGTCCGTGAGCGAGCCGATGCCCCCGGCCGTGCGCACGGCGCCCGACTGGACGCCCGTGGTGCTGCTCGTGTGCTCGCTCTCGCTGTTCCTGGCGGCGCTGTCCTGGGCCTTGCCGCGCTGGCTGGACCTGCGCGCGCCTGCACCCGGGGTGCAGCCGCCGCCGACGGTGGCGCCCGGCGAGGTGGTGGTGTGGGTGCAGGCGGCTGCCCCCGACGGCCTCAAGCTGGCCCTGGCCCCCGTGTGGGGCGATGCCGAGCCCGATCGCGAGCACGACCGCGCGCTGGCCGCACGGCTGGGCCTCGCGCCTGCGCAGGCCCCGGCCTGGCTGAGGCTGCTGGTGTTCAACGCCTCGCCGCGCGCGCAGCGCATCACGCCGGCGCAGCTGGCCCTGCGCGTGGAGGGCCCGCAGGGCACGGCCCGGCTGCGCAGCCTGCCCGCGCTGCTGGCGGCGGCGGGCCGCACGCCGGCGGCTGCCCAGCAGCGGCTGCTGTCCTCGCTGGGGGCGTGGCAGGAGCAGGTGGACGTGCCTGCCGGGCAGTCGGCCGCCCTGCTGCTGTGCTTCGAGGGGCCCCTGGACCTCGCGCAGGCCGTGCGCGTCGTCGGTGGGGGCGAGGCGGACGGCGCGGCCTTCTCCCGTCGTCCCATGGGACGCCACGACTTCCACCGCCTGCTGGCGGAGCCGGACACCGACCTGGTGCGTGACCTGTGAGCGAGAACGAGCCTCCCCACCCGCTGCCGCACGCGGGCGCGCCCGACGCGCTGGACCTGCCCGGCGAGCAGGCCACGGGGGCCAGGCTGGCTGTGGCGCGCAGCGGCGCAGCACGCATGCGCGGCGCGGGACTGGCCGACCTCGAGGCGGCCTTCCTGGCCAATGCGCAGGCGCTCGAGGGGGTGAGCACCCTGCAGGCGCGCCTCATGGAGGCCCTCCAGCGCGGCGACCGCAGCGAGCTGGTGCTCGCCAATGTCAAGGGGCTCAACGAGGCCTTCCGCGGCCTGTGCACCGTGCAGGAGCGATTGCTGGAGCGCCTCTCGCAGCCGCCGCAGGGGCCGGGCGCGCGCATGGTGCCGCTGCTGCTGCTGGGCCTGTGCGCGGTGATGGTGCTGTGCACGTGGGCCCTGGTCATGGCCATCCGCGGCGACGGTGCGGGAGCCCGCGAGGGCACCCTCGAGGCCGAGCAGCTGGCCGGCTTGCTCCAGACGGGGCGCGAGGAGGCGACGCGCAGTGCCCGGGAGGAGGTGGAGCGCCTCGCGGCGCAGCTGGGCGAGAGCGAGCAGCGGGCGCGCACGCTCCAGGAGCGGCTGGATGCCGAGCGGGAGTCCGCGGCCGCACGCGTGCGCGACCTCGGTGCCAAGGAGGCCGAAGTCGATGGCCTGCGTCGCCAGGCGGCGGCTGCCCAGGGCGAGGCGCTACGGCTGGTGGCCCTGCAGGACGAGATCCGGCTGCTCACGCAGGAGTCCGCGCTGGTCGAGCCGCGCATGCGCGGCCTGGAGCGGGAGCTGGAGGAGCAGCGTCGGGACAACACCGAGCTGCGCAAGCGCCTGGCCGCCCAGGCCATGGGCCTCGAAGGCCTGCCGCGGGCTGCCGCGCCCGAGGCTGCGCGCGAGGCCGCGCGCGAGGGCGTGCCGGGGCCCGTGCGCGAGCCCATGCGGGAGGCGCCCGCGGCCGCGTCGCCGGCGGCCCCGCTGCCCGCGGCCTCGCCCCTGACGCCGGAGGGACGCCCGCGCAACCTCGCGCGCCGCGAGCCCTCCGCGCCTGCCGCGGCGCCGGCGCCCGAGTCCATCGCTCCGTCGGCGCCCACGGCCCCGACCGCGGCCCCGACCGCGGTCCGGGGCAGCGAGGAGGCGCCGGAGCCGTCCCCGGCCGGCCCGGTGTCCCGTGATCCGCAGGCGCTGGAGCAGGTGCGCGGCAGCGTGAACGCGTTGCTGGGCGGCGCCGCGTCCCGGCGCCCCGACGGCTGGACCCTCACGCGCATCGACGGCGTGGCGCAGGACCGCCTGCGCGGCGTGCGGGCGGAGAGGCGCGCGGCGGGCGGCCTGCTGCTGGAGACCGTGGAGGCCGCGGAGGCCCTGTTCACGGTGGACCGCCTCACGCGCCGGGTCACGCTCGAGCTGGTGCAGGGGCAGCGCAGCCTGCCCGATGGGCGCGGGATCGCGCGCGAGAGCCGCATCGAGGCGGTGGTGGCGGAGGGCGAGGCAGCTGCCCTGTTCGAGCGCGCCGGCCTGCGGGTGGTGCGCGTGCGCTGAGGCCGCGTGCGAGGCGGGTCACGGCCCTGCCCGCATTGACCCGGCCCGCGGCGAGCCGTAGCCTCGCGCCCGTGGGCGACTCCTGGTCCTGGCTGGCGCTGCTGGGCGGCCTCGCGGCCGGGGCGGGCGCCACGCTGGTGGTGCAGGCCTGGCGCCGCCGCGAGGACCTGCTGCGCGAGCAAGCCGAGCGGGCCGCGCGCGAGGTGGCTCACCAGGAGCGCGAGCGGGGCCTCGACGAGGCGCGGCGCCTGCTGGCTGCCCGCGAGGCGGCCGTGGAGCAGAAGGCCCAGCAGCTGGAGCGGCGCGACGCGGACGTGCAGGCCCGTGCGCGCGAGATGGACCGCTCGGCCGAGCAGGCCCGCACGCAGGCGGCCGCGGTGATCGCCGACGCCAAGGCGCGCCTGTCCGACGTGGGTGCCCTGCCGGTGTCCGAGGCGCGGCGCCTGCTGCTGGAGACGCTGGACAAGGAGCTGGTCGAGGAGCGCGCCAAGCGGGTGCAGCGGGCCGACGAGCATGCGCGGGCCGAGGCCGAGGCGCGCGCCCGCGACATCGTGCTCACCACGGTGCAGCGGCTGCCGCTGGACTACGTGGCCAAGGGCAGCACCACCGTGGTGCACCTGCCCAGCGACGAGATGAAGGGGCGCGTGATCGGCCGGGAGGGACGCAACGTCAAGGCCCTGGAGGCCGCCACCGGCTGCGACGTGCTGGTGGACACCGACCAGCCGCTGGTGACGCTGTCCTGCTTCGACCCGGTGCGACGCGAGATCGCGCGCGATGCCCTGGAGGTGCTGGTGCAGGATGGGCGCATCCAGCCGGTGCGCATCGAGGAGGTGGTGGCCGAGGCGCGGGCGCGCATGCCCTTGCGCATCCGCGAGGAGGGCCGGCGCGCGCTGGCCGAGGCAGCCGTGGGCGAGGCGCCCGACGAGATCGTGGACCTGCTGGGCCGGCTGGCCTTCCGCACCTCCTACGGCCAGAACGTGCTGCGCCACTCCATCGAGGCGGCGCGCGTGGCCGGCGGCATCGCGGCCGAGCTGCGGCTGGATGCCCGGCTGGCCCGGCGCGCTGCGCTGTTCCACGACCTGGGCAAGGTGATGGACCTCGAGCAGGGCTCGCACGCGGACGCCGCGGGCGCCCTGCTGCGTCGCCTCGGCGAGCCGCCGCAGGTGGTGGCCGCGGCGGAGGACCACCATGACGACCGCCGCGACCTGGATCCCTACGCCGTGCTGGCGCACGTGGGCGATGCGGTGAGCGCGGCGCGCCCGGGGGCGCGCCACGAGCCTGCCGACATCCAGGCCCAGCGCGTGGCCGACCTCGAGCGGCTGGCCCTGCGCTTCCCCGGCGTGGAGCAGGCCTACGCCTTGCAGGCCGGTCGCGAGGTGCGCGTGCTGGTCAACGCCCGGCAGGTGGACGATGCGCAGGCACCGCTGCTGGCGCGCGACATCGCGCGGGCTGTCGAGGCCGAGGTGCGCTACGTGGGCGAGGTGCGCGTGACGGTGGTGCGCGAGGTGCGCGCCGTCGAGGTGGCGCGCTAGGCCCACGGCCCCGCGGGCCCCGGTGGTAGGGTGCCCCCGTGGTGCCCGCCTCCCCTCCGCCCCCGCACGAGGTCCAGACCGTCTCGGACCTCACCGAGCAGGTGAAGGACCTGCTGTCGGGCACCTTCTCGGCGGTGTGGGTGCGTGGCGAGGTCACGCAGTGGCGGCCCGCCACCTCGGGCCACGTGTACTTCACGCTCAAGGATGCCGGCGCCGTGCTGCCCTGCGTGATGTGGCGCTCGGCGGCCGTGGCGCTGCGCTTCCGGCCGGCGGAGGGCATGGAGGTCCTGGCCGGCGGTGCGCTGGACGTGTACCCGCCGCATGGCCGCTACCAGCTCAGCGTGCGCACGCTGCAGCCCATGGGCGCCGGTGCGCTGCAGCAGGCCTTCGAGCGCATGAAGAAGCGGCTCGAGGCCGAGGGGCTGTTCCAGCCGGGCACCAAGGTGCCCCTGCCCTTCCTCCCGCGGCGCATCGCGCTGGTCACCAGCCCGACGGGTGCGGCGGTGCGCGACCTCGTCACCGTGATCCAGCGGCGCTTCCCGGCGGTCACGCTGGTGCTCGTGCCGGTGCGCGTGCAGGGGGCCGGCTCGGCCGAGGAGATCGCGCGCGGCATTGCCTTCGCCGACCGTGCCGCGCGCGCCGACGTGATCATCGCGGGCCGGGGTGGCGGCTCGCTGGAGGACCTGTGGGCCGTCAACGAGGAGGTGGTCGCGCGCGCGATCCATGCCTGCCGCACGCCCATCGTCTCGGCCGTGGGCCACGAGACCGATGTCACCATCGCCGACCTCGTGGCGGACGTGCGCGCGGCCACGCCCTCGCAGGCGGGCGAGCTGGTCGTGCCCGTGCGGGCCGAGCTGCTGGCGGCGGTGGAGGGGCAGCAGCGCCGCCTGTCCGCGCGCATGCGCACACGCCTCGACCGGGCGTGGCAGGGCCTCGAGGCCTGGGCGGACCGTCCTGCGCTGCGCTCGCCGGCCGGCGTGGTGCAGCCGCGGCGCGAGCGCCTGCGCACGCTGCTGCAGCGCCTCGGCCAGGCCAGCCCGGCGGCCGCCCTGCGCCGTCGCCGCGACGGGACAGACGCCCTCGCGCTGCGCCTGCAGCAGGCCGCCTCGCGGCGGCTGCTGGCCCGGCGTGCGCGGCTGGAGCGAGCCGAGGCCGCCTTGCGGGCGCTCTCGCCGCTGGGCGTGATGGCTCGCGGCTGGTCGCTGACCTCGACGCCGGATGGCCGGCTGGTGCGCGCGGCGGGCGACGCCCCGGTGGGCACCCCGTTGCGCACGCGCCTGGCCGACGGCGCCACCCTGCACAGCACGGTGCAGCGCGTGGAGCCGCCCGGCGGCGCACGGCCCGCCGGCGGGGCGTGAGCCAGCCGCTGCTGCGGCTGGGATGCGTCGCGGCGCCGCGGCACCGGGCGGTGGCCGCCGCGCTGGCCGAGCGCCTCGCCGGTGCGCACGCGCTGGTGGCGCTGCCCATGCCACCGGGGGTTGCGCTGCCCTCCGCCCTCGTGGCCGCGCTGGCGGAAGGCCGCGTGGATGCGGCCCTGCTGCCGCTGGCCGGCCTGCCGCCGGAACTTCCCGCCGAGGCCGTGCTGGCCTGCGTGCTGCCCCGCGAGGAGGCGCGTGAGCTGGTGCTGGGCGCGCCGCCGGAGGGCTGGGGCGCGCTTGCGCCCGGCACGCGGGTGTGCTGCGTGCACGAGGGCAGCGCGCGCCAGGTGCAGCGGCTGGCACCGCACCTCGCGGTGGAGGCCACCCTCGGTGACGCACAGCACGGCCTGGCGCAGTGGCAGCGCGGCGAGGTGCCGGTGGCGGTGCTGCCCGGCGACAGCCTCGAGCCGGTGGGTGCAGCGAGGCTGGGTGCGCGCCCGCTGGACCCCGGCGAGGTGCTGCCGCCGCCGTGCGCAGGCGCGTGGGGGGTGCTGGTGCGGGCCGACGACGCATCCAGCGAGGAGCGCATCGGCGTGCTGCGCGACCTGCGCACGGCCGCGGCGGTGACCGCGGAGCGTGCGGCAGCCGCTGCGTGGCAGGCCTGCGTGGGGGAGGGCGCGGGCGGCGTGCTGGCGGCGCTGGCGACCTGCCGTGGGGGAGGCGTGCACGTGCGGGCTCGCTGGCTGGCGACCGCCTCGCCGGGCCCGGAGGCCTGCCTCGAGGCGCACGGCGAGGCTCCGCTCGTGGCCGCGGCCTCGGCGGGCGAGCGTGCTGCCGCGCTGCTGGCGGGCCTCTGGGCGGGCCCGCGAGGCAGCCTGCGGCCCCGCTAGGTCGCGGCCTGGGCGGGGCGCTGTGTATCCTGCCCGCATGGCAACCCGCGCGAAGAAGGCTGAGGGCACCGGCGACGCAGGAGGCGAGCCCTCCTTCGAGCAGCGCCTGGAGGCCCTGGAAGCCATCGTGCGCGAGCTGGAGGCCGAGGGCCTCTCGCTCGAGCAGTCGCTGGCCCGCTACCAGCAGGGCGTCGAGCACGTCACCGCCTGCCGTGCGCTGCTCGACGCGGCCGAGAAGCGCCTGGTGGAGCTGGCCGACACGCCTGCGGGGCCGCGTGAGCGGCGCCTGCGGGTGGGCGAGCAGGGTCTGGTCCCCGACGGGGCCGGTCCCGGCACGGACGGCGATGGCGACGACCGCTGAGCCGGCCCCGGGCGGCACGCCGCCCGGGCGCAGGACGCGCCTCGCCTGGCCTTGGCTGTTCGGCGTCGTCTTCCTGTTGCTGGCGGCCAGCAGCGCCTACTTCCTCGTGCAGGGCGTGCCACTGGCCCGGCGCATGGACGCCAGCCGCTCGTCGCTGCGGGCCGAGGGCGAGCAGGCCACGCGCGCGCGCGTGCTGGTTCGGGCCCTGCCGCAGGGCGGCGAGGTGCGCGCGCGAGCCGTGGCCCCGGCCGCGCCGGGGGCGCCCTGGCGCGTGGAGGTGCAGTGGACGGCCGAGCCGGGCGCGCTGGTGCCCACCGTCGACGGCGAGGCGCTGGTGGAGGTGCTGATCCCCGCGCGCGTGGACGAGGTGGAGGTGTGGGACCTGCGAGGCGGCATCACCCCCGAGCGCATGCGTCTGCAGCGCACGGACGGCACTCGCTAGGCGATGGCCAGCGGCTGGACGGCCCACGCCTTCGCGGCCCTGCGCTTCGCGGCCTTCCGCCGCTTCCTGCTGGGCCATGCTGCGAGCGTGCACGCCTTCTGGATGCGCGTGGCGGCGCAGGCGTGGCTGGTCTACGAGATCACGGGCAGCAAGGCCGCGCTGGGAGGCGTCACCGCCGCGGGCCTGCTGCCCACCGTGCTGCTGGCGCCGTGGGCGGGGGCGCTGGCCGACCGACACGACAAGCGACGGCTGCTGCTGCTCGTGGCCGGCGGAACGCTGCTGGGCAACCTCGCGCTGGGCGTGCTGCTGCTGCTGGGCGAGGTGCAGGTGCTGCACGTCGTGTGTGCTGCGGTCGTGGTGGGCTGCTTCCGGGCCATCGAGATGCCGGTGCGGCAGGCCTACGTCGTCGAGGTGGTGGGCCGCGAGCACCTGGGCAATGCACTGGCGCTGCAGGCCAGCGCGTTCAACGTGGGCCGCATCGTCGGGCCTGCGCTGGCGGGACTGCTGCTGGCCACGCTGGGCACCGCGGCCTGCTACCTGGTGGCGGCGGCCTGCTCGCTGACGGCCGGCGTGACCCTGGCGGGCCTGCCGGCCAGCCCCCGGCACCCGCACCCGCACGGCCATGGCGCGTGGGCCCAGCTGCTGGAGGGCTTGCGCTTCGTGCACGCCACGCCGCGCATCCGCCACCTGATGCTGCTCATGGGCGTGTCCATGCTCACTGCCTGGACGTACACGGGCATGCTGGCTGCGCTCACCGTGGAGGCCTACGGCCTGCGCGAGGGCGCCTATGGCGTGCTGATGGGCCTCTCGGGCGTGGGGGCGCTCTCCGGGGCGCTGTGGGTGAGCGCGCGCGCGTCGCACCGACCGTTGTCGCCGCGCGGGCTGGGCCTGCTGGTGGCGCTGGGCGGGGCCTGCGTGGTGGCGCTGGCCCTGCTGCCCAGCCTGTGGCTGGCCCTGCCGCCCTTGCTGCTGGCGGCCTTCTGCCAGGTGGCCTTCATGTCCTCGTCTAATGCGCTGGTGCAGGCGCAGGTCCCTGACCGCCTGCGCGGCCGCGTCATGGGGCTGTGGGTGTTCGTCTTCGGGGCCACGGCGCCGCTGGGCAGCGTGCTGGTGGGCAGCGTGGCCGAGGCGCTGGGCCTCGTGACGGCGCTGTGCGCGTGCGGCACGCTGGCCGTGGCCTCGGGCCTGTTGCTGCGCGAGCGCACCTCGCCGCCCGTGGCCGTGCCCCACGGTGCGCTGGGCGAGGACCTGCCGCCGGGCTAGCCGTGCGCGTGCGGCGTGGTCGCGCCTAGCCCTGCCGCGCCACGACGTGCCGGGCCAGCGCCGCCAGCAGGCCGTGGCGGTCGTGCGGCGCGATGGCGGAGCAGGCTGCCTCGCAGGCGCGCTGGGCGCGCGCGCGGGCGGCCTCGAGGCCCTCCAGCGCCACGTAGGTCATCTTCTGCCCACGCCGGTCCTTGCCGGGCGTCTTGCCCAGCGACTCGGGCGTGCCCGTCACGTCGAGGATGTCGTCGGCCGCCTGGAACGCGAGGCCCAGCTGCAGGCCGAACTCGCGGAAGCAGGCCAGCACGCCCTCGCGTGCGCCCGCTGCCCGCGCGCCGCCCTGCGCGGCAGCGGCCAGCAGCGCCGCGGTCTTGCCGCGGTGGATGCGCTCGAGGCGCGCCGCGTCCGGCGCCTGCCGCTCGGCGGCGAGGTCCTCGGCCTGGCCGCCCACCATCCCCTCGGGGCCCGCCGCGCGCGCCAGCAGCAGCGCGAGGTCGCACGCGAGGGCGGCGTCGGGCGTGCGCGCCAGCAGGCTCTCGAAGGCCAGCGTGTGCAGCGCGTCGCCCGCGAGGATGGCCAGCGCCTCGCCGAACACGACGTGGCTGGTGGGCTTGCCGCGGCGCAGGTCGTCGTCGTCCATGGCCGGCAGGTCGTCGTGGATGAGGCTGTAGGTGTGGACCAGCTCCAGGGCCCCGGCGAAGGGCAGCACGCGGGCGTCCTCGCCGCCCAGCGCGCGCGAGCAGGCCAGCGCCAGCGCGGGCCGCAGGCGCTTGCCCCCGGCCTGCACGCTGTAGCGCAGGGCCTCGGCCAGCCGCGTCTCCCCGGCCCCCGGGCGGGGCAGCAGGCCGTCGAGGTACTGCTCCACCCAGGCGCGCGCCTCGGCCAGGAAGGGCTCCAGGGCCGTGGCTGCGCCCGCAGGGGCGCTCCGGGAGGCGGGGCCGGGATCCGGCCGCGTGGCATGCGGGGGACGGGACTCGGGCACGTCGCAAGCCTACGCCCGTGGCCGTGGCCCGCGCCCATTTGGGGGGGCGTCGCTGGCCCACCGCTAGGCTCCAAGGGTCATGGCCCTGATCGACCGCGTGCGCTCTCCCGAGGACCTCAAGGCCCTCTCGCCGGAGGAGACGGTCGCCTATTGCGACGAGCTGCGCGCCTTCCTCGTCGACACGGTGACGCGCACCGGAGGCCACCTGGGCAGCAACCTGGGCGTGGTGGAGCTGACCGTGGCGCTCCATCGCGTGTTCGACCTCAAGCACGACCGGCTCGTGCTGGACACCAGCCACCAGGTCTATCCCCACAAGGTGATCACCGGGCGCCGGGAGCGCTTCGACACGCTGCGCATGACCGACGGCCTCTCGGGCTTCATGCACCGCGGCGAGAGCCCCTACGACACGTTCACGTCGGGCCACGCCGGCACTGCGGTGAGCACGGCTGCGGGCATGGCGCTGGCCGACCAGCTGCGGGGCGTGACCGACCGGCGCGTGATCGCGGTCGTGGGGGATGCGGCGGCGGCCTCGGGGGCCACCTTCGAGGCGCTCAACCATGCTGGGCACGGCAAGGCCCGCCTGCTGGTCGTCCTCAACGACAACGAGTGGTCCATCGCCCGCACCGTCGGCGCGCTGCGCAAGTACCTCAACCGGGCGCGCACGCTGCCGGCCTACCGCGAGAGCAAGCGCGACATGCTCGAGGCGCTGGAACTGGTGCCGCTGGTGGGCGGCCCGCTCTCGCGCTGGGCGGCCAGCATGAAGGAGGCGGTGGCCAACTACCTCTCGCCGGGCCACATCTTCCGCGAGCTGGGCTGGACCTACTTCGGGCCCGAGAACGGCCACGACGAGCCGCGCCTGGAGGTGCTGCTGCGAGACCTGCAGCGGGTCGAGGGCCCCGTGCTGCTGCACGTCGTCACGGAGAAGGGCCGCGGGGCCCCGGTGCCCGGCCGCGATGCCGCGCACGCCGTGAGCCCGCGCAAGCCCGTGGCGCCCGTGTGCGAGCTGCCCCGCCCCAGCGCGCCGCCGCCCATCCCGCAGGTGGCGTGGAGCGCCGTGTTCGGCCGCGCCATGGCGCGCGAGATGGCTGCGGACCCGCGCGTGGTGGCCATCACGGCCGCCATGCCCGACGGCACGGGCCTCGCCCCCGTGGCCGAGCGCTTCCCCGACCGCGTCGTGGACGTGGGCATCTGCGAGCAGCACGGCGTGGCGCTCGCCGGCGGCATGGCCGAGGCCGGCATGAAGCCCGTGGCGGCCATCTACAGCACCTTCCTGCAGCGCGGCTACGACCAGGTCTGGCAGGAAGTCGTGGTGCAGGACCTGCCCGTGGTGCTGGCCATGGACCGCGCCGGCCTCGTGGGCGGTGACGGCGTGACGCACCAGGGCCTCTACGACATCGCGTTCCTGCGCGCCTTCCCGGGCATCACGCTCATGGCCCCGGCCGACCCGCCCGAGCTGGAGGCCATGCTCGGCCACGCGCTGGCGCTGCCCGGCCCCAGTGCGCTGCGCTACCCGCGCGGCGGCGCTCCTGACCGCGCGCTGCCCGGCAACGAGGAGCGCGTGCGTACCGGCAAGGGCGTGCTGCTGCGGCAGGGCCGTGACGTGGCGCTGCTGGCCTACGGCGCGATGGTGCCGGTGGCGCTGGCGGCGGCCGAGCTGCTGGCGCGCGAGGGCATCGAGGCCAGCGTGTGGAACGCGCGCTTCGCCCGGCCGCTGGACACGCAGGCCGTGGAGCGCCTCGTGGCCCGCACGCCGCTGGTGCTCACGCTGGAGGAGCACAGCGTCAACGGCGGCTTCGGCGCCGCGGTGCTGGAGTTCCTCGCCACCCTGCCCCGCCCGCCGCGTGCCGTGGTGCGCGTGCTGGGCGTGCCGGACCGCCTGGTGCCGCACGGGGAGGCCTCCGACTGGATGACGCGCCTGGGGCTCGATGCACCCTCGGTGGCGGCGCGCGTGCGCAGCGAACTGGGGGCGCTGGCACCCCGGCCCCAGTAGGGGGCCGCCGCGCGGGCGCGGCAGCCGGGACGCTAGACTCCCGCCCATGGACACCTCCCTTGCAGGGCGCGGCCGCTGGCTGCCGCGCGTCGTGGTCGTGGGCGTGCTGCTGGGCCTCGTGGCGTGGACCGCGTGGGGCCCGCCCGTGGCGGACGCCGAGGACGTGCCCGGCACGGCACGCGTCGATTCCGTCAAGGACATGCGCCTGCCCACGCTGGACGGGACGCAGGTGGCGCTGAGCGACCACCGCACGGCGGCGGCGCTGGTGCTGTGCTGGACGGCCCCCGGCTGCCCCGTGGCGGAGGTGCAGGCGCCGCGCCTCAAGGCGCTGGCCGAGGCGTTCGCGGCCCGCGAGGTGGTGTTCCTGGGCGTGTGCAGCGACGCCGGCACGCCGCTGGAGCGGCTGGTGGAGCACCGCCAGCGCCACCAGTGGGCCTTCCCGGTGCTGCGCGACGAGGCGGGCCTGCTGGCGCAGCGCGTGGGCGCGCGCACGACCACCACGGTGGTGCTGCTCGACCGCCACCGGCGCATCCGCTATCGCGGGGCACTCGACGACCAGTACGGCGTCACCGGCCGCAAGCCGGCGCCCACCCGCGAGCACCTGCGCGTGGCGCTGGACGAGGTGCTGGACAGCAAGCCCGTGGCGCTGGCCGACACGGACGCCCCGGGGTGCCCCATCACCTTCGCCGCGCCGGCCGCGGCCGCGACGCCCTACACGTGGGCGGGCGAGGCCGCGGCGATCATCCATCGACGCTGCGCGGGCTGCCACCGCGAGGGCGAGGGCGCACCGTTCTCGCTGCTGGGCTATGCGGACGTGGCGGGCCGCAGCGCCGTGCTGCGCGAGGTGATCGAGCAGGGACGCATGCCGCCGTGGACCGCCGAGGGGCCTCCCGGCATGTACGAGGATGATCGCCGGCTGACGCCGGAGGAGAGGTCCACGCTGCTGTCGTGGCTGGGCGGGGGCGTGCCCGAGGGGGATGCGGCCAAGGCGCCGCCCGCACCTGCCCCCGTCACCGCCGACGGCTGGGAGATCGGCGCGCCCGACCTGGTGCTCGAGTTCCCCGAGGCCCAGCCGGTGCCGGCCGACGGCGTCGTGCCGTATCGCTTCGTCGAGGTGCCGACGAACCTCGCGGAGGACCGCTGGGTGGTGGCCAGCGAGGTGCGGCCCGGCGCGCCGCAGGTCGTGCACCATGTCCTGGTGCAGGTGGTGCCGGAGAAGGCGCGCGCACGCCACTCGGCGTTCTCGCCCCACCTCGGCTTCTTCGCCGCCATGGTGCCGGGCGGGCGCTCCACGCGCTACCCCGACGGCATGGCCAAGAAGCTGCCCAAGGGCAGCCGGCTGTTCTTCCAGATGCACTACACGCCCAACGGCATCGCGCAGCAGGACCGCACGCGCATCGGCCTGCGCTTCGCCAAGGAGCCGCCGCGCGAGGAAGTGCGCACCATCGGCGTGTTCCCGCTGGGCCTGGACATCCCGCCGGGGGTCGCCAACCACCCCGTGAGCGCCATGTTCCCCGTGCCCTTCGACGCCAAGGTGCTGGCCTACATGCCGCACATGCACCTGCGCGGCACCTCGGCGCGCTACGAGGTGGTGGACCTGCGCGCCCCGGCGGCCGCGCCGGACCTGCTCTTCGAGGTCAAGCGCTACGACTTCAACTGGCAGACGCCCTACCGGCTCAAGCAGCCCCGGCTGGTGCGTGGCGGCCCCGGGATCATGCTGAAGGTGACGGGCACCTTCGACAACTCGTACGGCAATCCCTACAACCCCGACCCCGAGCAGCGCGTGGGCTGGGGCGACCAGACCTGGGACGAGATGCTGATCGGCTACCTCGACTACGTGCAGGTGGGCCCGGGCACGGCCCGGCAGGCGGCGGGCGCACCCGCGCCGGAGGCGCGCTAGCGGCAGCAGGCTCGCCAGCCCGCGCACGGGCTGGCGCGGCCCGGCGGTCTAGGGCGCCTCGATGCGCAGGTCGAAACGGCCCTCGGCCACCACCAGCGTGGTGAGCCCGGGGAACGACACCTTGGCCTTGGCGATGCCGGGACGGCAGCCGGCAGGGACCCGCACGGGGCCCGAGAAGTTCGTGCCTCAGCAGCGGTGGTCGAGGGTGAACTTCTCGACCTTGCCGGGCGCGCCCTCCGCGTCCGCGGGGAAGGTGACCTCGACGACGGGCTTGATGTCTTGCGGCACCAGCCCGTAGCTCACCGGCGCCCACGGGCCGCCGATGCCCTGCGTGCCGATCTGGATGGTGAGGTCCTGCTCGCTGCCGGGCTTGAGCACGGGCGCAGGGCCCTCGCAGCCCGCGGCCATCATGGCCATCAAGGGTCCGTCGAGGTGGGCGATGGGGGCCTTGGCCGCGCTGGCGGCCAGCGCAGGCACCACCATCTGGTCGAGGCCGTCGCGCAGGGTGAGGTCGAGGCGGAACACGTCCATCGCCTTGAGGTCGGCCGGAGCGCCCGGCTTGGGCTGCACGGTGACGCTCTTGGCATAGAGGGCCGAGTAGCCCGGCGAGCTGCCCAGCGCCGGCAGGTCGCCCAGGTCGAACTCGACCTGCCGCGTGCGCACCTGCTCGCTCTCCTCCACCTCCGGCTCGGTCACCGGGCCGACGCGCTCGCCCTCCTCGGTGAGGTCGCCGTTGCCGTTGCGGTCGAGGTAGAGGGCCTCGTCGTCGAGCACCACCCAGGCCCGGCGCTTGCCCTCCGGCCCGAAGGCCAGCAGGGCGTAGCGCGGCGTGCCCTTGTAGGCGGGCTCCTTGGCCAGCGTGCGCGGCGCGTCGGCGAGGCCGCCGGCCAGGGCCGTGAGCGACAGGGTGGCCACGAGGGCCAGCGAGAGCGAGGTGCGCAGCATCGGGTCCTCCGTCGGTGGCGGCCTAGTAGCGGTAGCCCTCGGGCTTGTAGGGGCCCTCGACCGGCAGGCCGAGGTAGGTGGCCTGCTCCGCGCTCAGGCGCGTCAGGTTCACGCCCAGCTTGGCGAGGTGCAGGCGGGCCACCTCCTCGTCGAGCTTCTTGGGCAGGCGGTGCACGCCCAGGGGGAGGCGCTCGCTGGGCTGCCACAGGGCCAGCTGGCCCAGCACCTGGTTGGTGAAGGAAGTGCTCATCACGAACGAGGGGTGGCCGGTGGCGCAGCCCAGGTTCACGAGGCGGCCCCGCGCCAGCAGCAGCAGCGACCGGCCGCTGGGCAGCGTGAAGCGGTCCACCTGCGGCTTGATCTCCTGCTCGCGCACGCCGGGCGTGCTGGTGAGCCACGCCACGTCGATCTCGTGGTCGAAGTGCCCGATGTTGGCGAGGATGGCATGGTCCTTCATCGCCTGCATGTGCTCGCCACGGATCACCTGCTTGCAGCCCGTGGCCGTGATGAAGATGTCGCCCAGCGGGGCGGCCTGCTCCATCGTGACCACCTCGAAGCCCTCCATGGCGGCCTGCAGCGCGCAGATGGGGTCGATCTCCGTCACCATCACGCGCGCCCCCAGGCCACGCATGGACTGGGCCGAGCCCTTGCCCACGTCGCCGTAGCCGGCCACCACCACGACCTTGCCGGCCACCATCACGCCCGTGGCGCGCTTGAGGCCGTCGGCCAGCGACTCGCGGCAGCCGTAGAGGTTGTCGAACTTGCTCTTGGTGACGGAGTCGTTGACGTTGATGGCCGGGATCTTGAGGCGGCCTTGCTCGAAGGCCTGCACGAGGCGGTGCACGCCGGTGGTGGTCTCCTCGGTGACGCCGCGCAGGCCCGCCAGCAGGTGGGGGTGGCGCTCGTGCACGATCCACGTCAGGTCGCCGCCGTCGTCCAGCAGGATGTTGGGGCCCTGCCCGCCGGGGAAGCGCAGCGACTGCTCGATGCACCAGTCGTACTCCGCCTCGGTCTCGCCCTTCCAGGCGAAGACCGGGATGCCCGCGGCCGCGATGGCGGCGGCCGCGTGGTCTTCCGTGCTGAAGATGTTGCAGGAGGACCAGCGCACCTCGGCGCCCAGCGCCACGAGCGTCTCGACCAGGATGGCGGTCTCGATGGTCATGTGCAGGCAGCCGGCGATGCGGGCGCCCTTGAGGGGCTTGGAGGCCGCGTGCTTCTCGCGCAGCGCCATCAGGCCCGGCATCTCCGGCTCGCTGATGCTGATCTCCCGGCGGCCCTCGGCCGCCAGGCCGATGTCGCGCACCTTGTAGTCGGTGCCGGGGGCGGATGCGCGGGCAGCGGGGCTGGTGGCGGCTCGGGCGGGGATCATGGGGTGCCTCCAGGGAACTGCCGTCCTTGTAGCCGTCGGGGAGGCCCCCTCCCAACCCCGTCCGGGACCGCCAGCCGCCGCGCCGGGAGGGCGGGCGCGGCCCGCCTCCTGAGGCCCCGCGCAGGGGGCGCGTAGGCTGCTGGGATGGTCCCCGGAGCCGTCGCCCGTCGTGCCAAGGTCATCGTGCTGGGCGACCGCCGGCGTGCGGGGGTGCTGGACGCCGTCCGGCGCCAGCTGCCCATGCTGCAGCGCCTGGTGGACGTGCTCGAGGTGGACCTCGACGACCGCGTCGACCTGGGCACGGCCAAGGCCGACCTGGTGCTGGTGTTCGGCGGGGACGGCTCGATCCTGCACGTGGCCCGGCGGCTGGGCACCAACCCGCTGCCGGTGCTGGGCGTGAACTACGGCCGATTCGGGTACCTGGCCGACGTGGAGCCGGAGGAGCTGGAGTCCGCGCTGGGCCGCTGGCTGGCCGATGCGTTCACGGTGGTGCCGCGCCTGAGGCTGGCCGTGAGCGTGCTGCGCGGGGGCCAGCGCATCGAGCAGGGCCTGGCCCTCAATGACGTGGTGCTGGCGCGCGACGAGGCCGGGCAGATGGTGGACGTGGACGTGCACATCGACGGCCGGCTGGCCATCGGCATCACGGGCGACGGCCTGATCGTGGCCACTTCCAGCGGCAGCACCGCGCACGCGCTCTCGGCGGGCGGGCCCATCCTGGAGCCCACGGTCAATGCCCTGGTCGTGGTGCCCATCGCGCCGCACTCGCTGGCCCACCGCGCCGTGGTGCTCTCCAGCGACCGCGTGCTGGCGCTGCACCCCGGCCCCGTGGGGCGCGGCGCCGGACTCGTGGTGGACGGCCGCCGCACGGCCTCGCTGCAGGATGGGGACGTCGTGGAGGTCAAGGGCTCGCCCTCGCCGCTCTACCTCGTGCACGTCAGCGCCAGCAGCTTCTACGATGCACTGCGCGTGAAGCTGGGCTGGATGGGACGCGTGCGCGGCCCCGTGCCCGGCACCGAGGGCGAGTCGCCGTGAACGCGCCGCGCGTGCGCGGCGTTGGGCAGGGGATGGCCCTGCCCGACCTCACGCTGGACCCTGCCTTGTTCCCCGAGGCCTTCCTGCGCCTGCTGGGCGCGGTGCCCCGGGTGCTGCGCAAGGCACGCGCGGGCGCGCCCGAGGGCCAGCATGCCCACGCCGTCCCCGGCGGGCGATTCCTGTTCCGCGGCCACCGGGCCTACCGCCCGGGCGACGACCTGCGCCGGCTGGACTGGAAGGTGGCCGCGCGGCTGGGCCGACTGGCCGTGCGCGAGTTCGACCTCGAGCACGAGCCGCGGGCCGAGGTGTGGCTGGACGGCAGCGCCTCGATGGGACCGTGTGGCGGGCGCGTGGCGGCATGGCGCGCCGCGGCGCTGGCCGTGGCCGTGGAGCTGGCCGCGGGCGCACGCGTGCGCCTGGGCGTGGTGCGGGGCGGTGCGCTGGAGGCTCCGCTGGAGGTCGAGGGTGTCGCCGGCCTGCGCGAGGCGCTGCAGCACCTCTCCCGCACGCCCGTGGCCGGGCGTGCCGGCTGGGCGCAGGCCCTGCCCCGGCTCGCGCGGCGCCTGCCGCGCGGCGGGCGCCTCGTGCTGGTGAGCGACCTGCTCTCGCAGGCCGGCCCCGAGGGCCTGCTGGCGCTGGGCGGCCGCGGCATCCGGGGCGTGCTGCTGCACCTGCGCGTGCCGGAGGTGCATGCCCCGCCCGCGGGCTTGCCCATGCGCGTGCGCGATGCGGAGGTCGGTGAGGAACGCGTCGTGGTGCTGGATGCGGGGGCCGCGGCGCGCGTGGCCTCGCGGGCCCGCGCCCACGCCGACCTGTGGGCGCGCCATGCGCACGCGGTGGGCCTCGCATGCGTGCCGTTCGCGCCATCGCAGGACGACGAGGCCCTGCTGCGTCGCCTGGTGCGC
The DNA here is from genome assembly GCA_964228555.1 of Planctomycetota bacterium. Taxonomy (GTDB): domain Bacteria; phylum Planctomycetota; class PLA2; order PLA2; family JAEUHO01; genus CAXQZU01. The sequence continues at coordinate 125,706 of CAXQZU010000036.1, read as the reverse complement.
GAGGCCCGCTGAGCATGCCCGGCCCGGACGCGCTGGCCCTCGCCTCGCCCTGGGCGCTGCTGGGCCTGCTGGCCGTGCCGCTGCTGGCCTGGCTCTACCGGCGTCGTCCGCGCCTCCCGCCGCAGGACCTGCCCTCGCTGGTGTTCCTGCAGGGCGAGCAGGCTGCGCCCGCACGGCCGCAGGCGCGTCGCGTGGACGCCGACCTGGTGCTGGCCTGCGGCGCTGTCGCGCTGCTGGCGCTGGCGGCCTCCGGTCCCGTGCTGGGCGCCAGCCCAGCCCCCGTGGTGCGGGTGGTGGTCTCGGGCGGCGTCGCAGCCGCCCAGCAGGGCTACGGCGCGCGCGTGGAGGCGGCGCTGCAGGAAGTGCGCGCAGGCATGGCGCCCGGCATGCGCCTGGAGGTGGTGCGCTGGCCCGACGGCCCCGGCAGCGCGTCGCTGCCCCGGCCCTCGGCCCCCGCGCTGGTGGCGCGGGCGCGGTCCGGCGCGCCCGCCCGTGCGCTGGTCGTGAGTGACGTGCGCGTCGGCGAGGCCGAGGTGCTGGCGCGGCCTGTGGGCGATGCCTCGCTGGGCAACGTGGGCCTCGTGGCCGTGGCACGGCGCGAGGGCGGGCTGCACGTGCTCGTGCGCAACGACAGCCCGCGCGAGGCGCGCAGCACCCTGGCCCTGCGGGAGGCGGACACCGCGGGTCGCGTGCTGGGGCGGTGGCCGCTGCTGCTGGCGCCGGGCGAGGTGCGGTCGCTGGCGCTGCCCGGCCGCGACCCGGACGCGGGGGGCTCGCTGTGGCTGGAGCACGCCAGCCCCGCGGAGGACGCGCTGGCCGCCGACGACCGCGTGCTCCTCTCGCCGGCTCGCCTGCGCGTGCACCTCGACGGCCGCCTGCCTGGCCCGGTCGGCGAGGCGGTGCTGGCCGCGCTGGTGGCCGCGCTGGGGCGCGATGGCGTGCAGCCCGTGCCGGCGGGCGAGCCGTGCGGCCTGCGCGTGCTGCCGCTGGAGGGCCTGCTCGAGCACGAGCAGGCTGCTCCCCCGGCCACGCTGGCGCTGGGCGTGCTGGGCGAGGGCGACCCCGGCCTCGAGGTGCCCGCCGGGGCCGAGCAGCGCTCCTCCAGCGAGCTGGTGCGCGATGTGGTGCTGGGCGGCGCGCCGTTGCGCCGGGCCAGGCTGCCGGTGGGCGTGGACGAGGGCTCGATCCACTGGCTGCTGTCGCGCGCGGGCGTGGGCGTGGTGGGGGAACTGCCCTCGGGTGCCGTGATTGCCTGTTGCGACCTGCGCCATGGCGTGCCGCCCTGGCTGGCGCAGCCGTCGTGGCCGTTGCTGGTGGACAACCTGGTGCGGCACCTGCTCGGCACGCCGCTGGAGGGCGACCCCGCCCTGCGCGTGGAGGGCCTGCACGAGGCCGGCAGCACCGTGCTGGGTCGCGAGGCGCAGGCCCTGCCGCCGGGATGGCTGGCCACGGCCCCCGCGGGCGCCGTGGAGGGGCTGTCGCTCGCGCCGGGACTCGCGACCGCGGGCGTGCTGCTGCTGGCCCTTGCCTGGTGGCGCGAGGCACGCAGGCGACGGCTGCCCGCCTCCCGGTAGGCTGCGGGCATGAGCGCGCGCCTGCACCTTGCCTGCTGCGTGGCGACCCTCGCCGTGCTGGCCTCGGGCTGCGGGGACCGGCCGGGCGCTCCCGAGGAGCAGGCGCCGGCCTCGGCGCAGGCCGTGGAGGGCCTGGTGGGCGCGGACGCTGCTGCGCGCGAGCGGCTGGCTGCGCAGCTGGCCAAGGCCCGGCCCGACCCGGCCACGGTGGACGCAGCCGTGGCGCACCTCGCGCACCACGACGCGGCGCTGCAGCGGCACGCGCTGGACCTGCTCGCGGCCTGGCGCGTGGACGGCCGTCGTGCGGGGGCTCCCGTGCTGGCCCTGCTGGCCGAGGGCGAGCCCGCGGTGCGGCGGGCCGCGGCGCAGGCCCTCGCACGCTTGCAGCCCATGCCCGAGGGCGCGCTCGCGGCGCTGCGCAGGGCGCTGCAGGATCGCGCGACCGACGTGCGCGCTGCCGTGGTGGATGCGCTGGGTGCGCTGGCCGCGAGCGACACGGACGCCCTGCCGGCGCTGGTCGAGGCGCTGGCGGATCCCGACAGCGAGGTGGTGAGCAACGCGCGCGGCCAGCTGTGCATGCAGGGCGTGACCTGCGTGGCCCCGCTCGTGGACGCGTTGCGGGGTGACCGGGCACGGCTGGCGCAGTGCGCTGCGTTGACGCTGGCGCAGCTGGGTCCGCTGGCCGGCGATGCGCGCCTGCCGCTGGAAGACGTGCTCGAGCGCGGTCCCGGGGCGCTGCGCGCCGCCGCCGCGGTGGCCTTGGGACGCATGGGCTCGCAGGCGCTGGCCTCGCTGCCGCGGCTGCTCGAGGCCTTGGCCGACCCGGAGGCCGAGGTGGTGCGCCGGGCCACGGAGGCGCTGGGTCGCATGGCCAGCCAGTCGGCCGATGCCCTGCCGCCCCTGTTCGCGGCCCTCGTGGAGCCGCGCGCCGCCGTGCGCGCCGGGGCCGCGCGTGCGCTGCAGGGACAGGCGGTGGACCCTCAGGCAGCCCTGCCGCGCCTTGCGCCGGCGCTAGGGGACCCCTCGCCGGAGGTGCGCCGGGAGGCGCTGGCCGTGATCGTGTCGTGGCCCACGGGCGGGCAGGTGGCCCACGAGCAGGTGCTGCGCCTGCTGGGCGATCCCAGCGCCAGCGTGCGCACGGAAGCCCTGCTGGCGCTGGGGCGCATGGCGGCGCGCGTCGAGGGTGTGGCGGACGCGGTGGGCCCGCTGCTCGCCGACGGGGATGCCGAGGTGCGCATGACCGCAGCGCAGGTGCTCGAGCACCTGGGCCCACGCGCCGAGCCGGCGCGTGCGCACCTCGAGCGGGCGCTGGAGGATCGCGACCGCAACGTGCGCTACTACGGCGTGCTCGTGCTCAGCCGCCTCGAGGCCGCGCGCCGCGACCTGCGCCAGCGCTTCGCAGGGCTGCTCTCCGACGAGCACGACTCCATCCGGCGCCAGTCCGCCGTGGCGCTGGGCCTGCTGGGCCCCGAGGCAGCCTTCGCGCTGCCGGGCCTCGTGGCTGCGCTGGAGGACCGCGACGAGGACGTGCGCGAGGAGGCCGCGCGGGCCCTGGGCTTGCTGGGCCCGGAGGCCGGCGCTCCGGCCCTCGCGGCCCTCGAGCGCCTGGCCGGCGACAGCCGCCAGCCGGTGGCCGTGCGACGGGCCGCCCGCAAGTCGTGGGACCGACTGCGGGGCGCCTAGGCGCGCCACCCCGGAGCGGCCCGCCCCGGCCCCTGCGACGGGACCCCGCAGCGGCATGGGCGGGGCGCTTCTGGTCGCACCGGGTGCCACGGCTAGCCTCGCCTCCCATGCGCATCGGCATGCTGCTCGTCCAGGCGCTGCGTCGCCTCGCGTTGCGCCCGGTGCGGTCCTTCCTGCTGCTGCAGGGCACGATCTGGGGCGTGGCCGTGGCCGTCTTCCCCAGCGCCGTCCTGCTGGGCACGCAGGAGGCCGCGCGGCGCGATGCCACGCGCATCGGGGCCGACCGCATCTCCATCGCGGCCGACCCGACCTCGTCGCAGCGGCTCGAGCTGGTGCCCCAGCATGTCGCGGTGGCGCGCGCTGCCGTGGAGCAGGGCGGCATCGCCGTGCGCGAGGCCGTGGGCGTGCGCGTGACGCAGGAGTGGGAGGTGCCCGCCCAGCGCAGCCGCCCCGGCCTGCCCCGGGCCGCGCTCGTGGAGTCCTCGCCGGAGGGCCCGCAGGCGCGCGGCCATGCGCTGGCTTCCGGGCGCTGGCTGCAGGCCGGCGACGCGGCTGGCTCGTGCGTGGTGGAGGCCGGCGTGGCCGCCTGGCTGGGCCGGGCCTCCCTCGCGCCCGGCGACGTGCTGGAGCTGCCGGGCCGTGCGGGCGCGCCGCTGCGGGTGGTGGGCGTCACCGCGGCGCGCGACGAGGTGTCGCTGGGTACCGACGACATGGGCTTCCGCCTCGACCACCCGATGTACGCGCGCTTCGCCCAGGGCTTCCTCACCATGATGGGCCTGCCGGTGGTGAAGGACGGCTGGAAGCGCTCGGATGCCTGCGTGTGGGTGGCCGCGCCGGCCGGCGACCGTGCGCCGCTGGACTGGATCGGCCTGCGCGTGGCGCCCGACGACCTCTCGCGCGCGGCCACGCTGGCGCGCGAGGCGCTCGCGCGCGAGCAGCTGACCGCGGTCACCCTCTACCCCATCGTGCTGCCCATGCTGCTCTCCGGGCAGGTGGAGCGCTTCGATGCGGTGCGGCTGGCGATGTTCCTCGCCTGCCTGGCGATGGGCGCGGTCGTGATGGCCAACCTGGGCCTGCTCAACGTGCTCACCCGCGGGCGCGAGATCGCCATACGCCGCGTGGAGGGCGCCTCGCGGCGCACCATCGCGGTGCACTTCCTGCTGGAGGGCCTGGTGATGGGGGCCGTGGGCACGGCGCTGGGGCTGGTGCTGGCCATGGGCCTGGCCGCGCTGCGCGCGTCGCTGGAGCCGGTGGCAGGCTTCGCCTGGGTGTTCCCGTGGCGCGACGCGGCGCTGGCCTCGGGCGTGGCGCTGCTCGTGGGCCTGCTGGCGGCGTTGCTGCCGGCGTTGCGCGCCGCGGCGCAGGACCCCGTGGAGGGCCTGGCCGGTGAGTGAGCCGCGCGTCCACGCCCGCCTCGCCGACATCCTGCGCGAGGGCCTGCGCCACGTGCGCCGGCGGCCGCTGCGCAGCGCGCTCACCGCGCTCACGAGCGCGGTGGCCATCGCCGTCACCGTCAACGTGATCTCGCTCTCGTACGGCCTCGACGAGGACGTGCGTCGCGACGTGAGCCGCTTCGGCACGCTGGTGGTGGACGTGGGCCGCGTGCCGATCCTCGCGCCCGGCCGGGAGCGCCCGCCCTTCGGGCCTGCCGAGCTCGAGCGCGTGGAGCGGGCGCTGGAGGGCCTGCCGGTGGAGGTCATCGCGCGTCGCCAGGCGGGCGGGACGGTGCGCGCGGCGGGGGCGGCCGTCGAGCCCGAGCGCGTGCAGGTGCTGAGCGCCCGCGGCAACTACCTCGCCACGCTCTCCGTGGAGCCCGTGGCAGGCCGCTGGCTGCGCGCCGACGAGCGCGGGCAGGACGTGGCCGTGCTGGACCTCGCGCTGGCCCAGCGCCTCGCCCCCGGCGGCGACGGGCGCGCGCTGGTGGGGCGACGCATCGAGCTGGGCCTGCCCTCGGGCCTGCGCACGCTGGAGGTGGTGGGGGTGCTGGGCGACCCGCTCACCTACCGCGAGATCTTCGACAGCTTCGACGAGGGCAAGGGCGCGCGCACGCTCACGAGCAGCCTGCTCTCGTTCCGCAACGTCTACCTGCCGGATGGTGCGCTGGGCGAGGGGGAGCTCAGCGGCATCTCCGCGGTGTTCCGGGACGGGGCCTCGCTGGACGAGGGCGCGCGGCGACTGGGCAGCATCTGGCCGCGGCTGGACATGGACCCGGCCAACATGCTCAAGGCGCCCATCGCGGTGTTCGTGCGCCGCGACTGGATGGCCGAGATGAGCGCCTCCAGCGCGCAGGGCGCGCTGCTGGGCAACGTGGTGTGGATCATCATCGTGCTGGTGGCGGCCGTGATGCTCTCCACCCTGCACCTGATCACGATCCGCGAGCGCTACGACGAGCTGGCCGTGCGCCGCTGCGAGGGCGCGCGCCGCGTGGACATCGCCTGGCAGGTGACGGCGGAGGGCACGCTGCTGTCGCTCGTGGGCGGGCTGGCGGGCCTGCCGCTGGGACAGGCCGCGGCGGCCGTGCTGGGACGCATCGTGGGCTTCCCCTTCCGCTTCGAGCTGCGCTTCGCCCTCGTGGCCACGCTGGTGTCGGTGGGCCTGGGCCTGCTGGCCTCGGTGGTGCCCGCGCGCCGCGCGGCCGGCCTCGATCCCGCCCGCATCCTGACCCGGAGGCTTTCGTGAGCACCCCGTCGCTGGCCCCTGTCCCCGTCCCCGTGGCGCCTGCGGGCGATGCCCTGCTGCGGCTGGAGGGCGTCGCGCGCACCTACCAGGCCGGCCCGGTGCAGGTCGAGGCCCTCAAGCCCGTGACGCTGGACGTGGCGCGCGGGCAGTGGGTGGCCGTGATGGGGCCCTCGGGCAGCGGCAAGAGCACGCTGCTGCACGTGCTGGGCTGCCTGGACCGGCCCACGGCTGGGCGCTACCTGCTCGAGGGCCGTGACGTGGCCGGCCTCACCGACGCCCAGCTGGCCGAGGTGCGCAACCGGCGCATCGGCTTCGTGTTCCAGCGCTTCCACCTGCTGCCTGACGAGCCGGCCCAGCGCAACGTGGAGCTGCCGTTGCTGTACGCGGGCGTGCCGCGGGCCGAGCGCCAGCGACGCGCCCTGGCCGCGCTGGAGGGCGTGGGGCTGGGGGCTCGCGCGCGGCACGTGCCGGGCCAGCTCTCGGGCGGCGAGCAGCCGCGCGTGGCCCTGGCGCGTGCGCTGGTCAAGCAGCCGGCCCTGCTGCTGGCCGACGAGCCGACGGGCAACCTCGACTCGGCGGCCGGGCAGCGCGTGCTGGAGATCCTCGCGCAGGAGAACGCCCGCGGCATGACCGTGGTGCTCATCACGCACGATGCGGGCGTGGCGGCACGTGCGCAGCGGCGCCTCACCATCCGGGACGGCGTGCTGCGCGAGGGCGCCTAGCCCGCACCCGAGGGCGGGGCGGTGCGCCCAGAGGCTGCGGCGCTGCGGCGCCCTGCGGTACGGTAGCGGCATGAGCCTCGCGCTGGCCGTCCTCGCGTCCCTGCTCGCGCTCGTGGCGGTGCTGGTGGCCGTGCGCACGGAGCGGCACGTGCGCCGGCTGGCGCGCGCGCTGGCGCGCGAGTGGGGCATCGAGCTGGAGCGGGGCGAGGCGCCGCGCAAGGCCGCCGAGGCTGCCGCCGGCGCCGAGGAGCTGGCCCGCATGCGCCACGCCGTGCAGCGGCTGGAGCAGCAGGTGCGGGACCTCGAGCCGGCGCGCGCCGCGCTGCAGCCGCGCGCCCCGGACCCGGAGGCCGCCATCCGCGCGGGCCCGCGGCTGTCGCGCGCGCCGCAGGACGCCTCGCCCAGCGAGCGCGTGGTGGCCCACCTGCTGGGGCTGGGCTACGAGGACGTGGTGGTGCTGCCCGGTGAGGGGGAGCACGGCACCCTGCGCTTCGAGGCGCGCGAGCAGGGGTTGCCGCGCAAGGGCCGTGCGCGCGTGCTGCCGGATGGCAGCGTGAGCCTCGCGAGCGCCCCGCTGCGGGCCTTCCCGTGATCGCCAGCGCCCTCGTGCTGGACCTTGCGGGCGCGGGCCTGCTGCTGCTCGCCGCCGGATGGGGCGTGTGGCGCGGCGTGGGCAGCCAGCTGCTCTCGCTGGGCTGCGTGGCCGGCTCGCTGCTGGGCGCGCGCTGGCTGGGGCCGCGGCTGGAGCGCCCGCTGGCCCAGGCCAGCGCCGTGGAGCCGGCCAGCCTGTGCGCCTGCGCCTGGGTGCTGGCCGCGGCGGTGCTGCTGCTGGGGATCAGCCTGCTCGTGCGGCTGGTGCGGGGCCTGCGCAAGGGCGAGCCGCAGCCGCCGGGGCGTGCCTCGCGCATCGCGGGGGGGCTGGTGGGCGCCCTCAAGGGCCTGGTGCTGCTGTTCGTGGTGGCCTACGGCGTCGTGCACGCCGCGCCCGCCCAGCAGGCGCGCGAGTGGGGCGCGCAGAGCCGCATGCTGCCGGCGCTGGCGCGGCTGCGCCCCGCCTTCTCCCGCGGCCTGTGGCTGCCCGCTTGCACGGACGAGGCCGCGGCGCGCGTCGAAGCGTGGTTGCCTCGCCGGGCCGGCTAGGCGCGGCGCGAGGAGGCAGTCATGCGCGGCGAGGGCTGGCTCTACGGCGCGGCGCTGCTGGGCATCCTGGCGGGCGGTGCCTGGCTGCTGCTGCCGGGCTCCCCGCAACGTGCGGGCCGTGCCGGAGGCGTCGTGGCTCCCGGCGCGGGGGCGACCCCGAAGGACAACGGGACCCTCCCGGGCCGGCCAGCGCGTGCCCTTGCGCTGGAGGTGGCCGGCCCCGGCGGTGCGCTGCGCAGCCCGCTGGACGTCACGATGGGTGCGCTGCTGCAGGCGCGGGGCACGGCGCCGGATGGGGCGCTGCGGGTGGACCTCACGCCGCAGGGGCCGTGGCTGGCGCTGGGGGCGCCCGGCCACCTCACGCTGCGCGTAGAGGCCGCGGCCTTGCGCGATGGGCAACGCCTCGTGCTGCCGCGTGCTGCGCCTGCGCTGGTGGTGCGCGTGCGCGAGGCCGACGGGGCGCCCGCGGCCCACGTGATCGTGGAGGCGGTGCCGGCGGGTGCCGAGGGCGCGCAGCGCACCGATGCGGGGGGCACCGTCGTGCTGGACCGGCTGGCTCCGGGCCCGGTGCAGCTGCGCGTGGGCGGCACGGAGCGCAGCGCCCCGGTCCTCGTGGCGCTGGCGGGCGAGGACCGCGACCTGCGCATCGTGCTCGACCCCGCGCTGCGCGTCCGGGGCACGGTGGTTGACGCCGGCGGGCGTCCCGTGGCCGACGCGCTGGTGCAGGCTCACGCGGCCCGGGGCCCGGTGGGCCGCGCGGCGCGCAGCGACGGGCGCGGGCGCTTCGAGCTGTCCTGCCCGGCCGAGCCCGTGCTCGCGCTGGCCGCCGGCGCACCCGGCCATGGCACGGGCTGGATGGAGGTGAGGCCGGGTCGCAGCGTGCTGGACGTGCAGGCCGGCGAGGTCGCGCTGGCCGGGCCCGAGGTGACGGTGCATGGGCGGGTGCGCGGTGCGCGGCTGCGCCCGGGCGCCTTCGTGCAGGCGGAGCCCGCGGTGGCCGCCCTCCTGCGGGAGCTGGCCGGCGACGAGGCCGTGCTGCTCCCGCCTGCGAGCGCCCCGGTGCGCGCGGACGGATCCTTCGAGCTGCGCGGCCTCGCCGGTGGAGTGCCCCTGCGCCTGCGGCTGCGCGGGGCGGGCCTGCCCGAGGACGCGCTCTTCACGCCGCAGCCGGGGGACCGCACGCAGCGCGACTTCGAGCCCGTGCCCGGCGAGCGCCTCGTGCTGCGCCTGGAGCAGGGCGGGCAGCCCGCCGCCTGGCAGCACGTGCTGCTGTCCTCCGAGCCTGCCGAGGGAGACGCGCTGCAGCCGGCCGACCGCGAGGCGTGGAGCGATGCCGCGGGGGAGGCGGTGCTGGAGGACCTGCCGGCCGGCACCTGGTTCGTGCGTGCCTACCGGCACGGATGCGCGCCCCTGCGTGCGCGCCTGGAGGTCCCGCAGCCCGGGCCGCAGGTGCTGGCCTTCGCGCCGCCCGCCTCCGACCCGGCCACGCGACTGGCCGGTCGGGTCACCGACGATCGCGGCCGGGCGCTGCCGGGCGTGACATTGCGCGCCGCCGGGGCGACGGCGACCAGCGGCCCGGATGGCGCCTTCCGCATGGAGGGCGTCGACACGCTGGCCGCGCGCGTGACCCTGCGCTTCGGCTACGAGCCGGGCCTGCCCGCGGGCGACGGCATCGACCCGCGCGAGTTCCCGGTGGCGTGGAGCGAGGAGGTGCGGCCGGGCAGCGAGGGCCTGTCGCTGATGCTGCCGCGCGGCCAGCGTGTCGCGTTCCGTGCGCTGGACCGCCTGGACGACGCGCCCCTCTGCTGGCTGCGCGTGGTCGCGCGCGACGACGCCGGCCGCACGTGGCTGGACCGGACGCTGGCCTCTGCCGACGGGCGCTACGAGCTGCACGGGCTGCCGCGCACGGGGCTCACGCTCACGCTGCTGGCTCCCGGCCGGCGCCTGTCGCGGCTGCTGCCGCTGGAGCGCGTGGCCGCTGCCGAGGCCTCGGCCCTGCGCGACCTGGGCGACCTGGGCCTCGTGCGCGGGCTGGTGCTGGAGGGCGAGGTGGTCGACCCGGCGGGTCGCCCGCTGCCGGGCGCGCGGGCGGCGCTGCTGGGGCCGGGCTGGCTGGCGACCTTGCGCGGCGGGCCGGCGTTGCGGCGCGACCTGGACCTGCGGGTGGCCGCCGCCGACGCGCGCGGCATGGTGCGGCTGGAGGGCGTGGACCCGGGCCAGCCCGCCGCGGTGGTCGTCTGGGCGCCGGGGCACGCACCCACCCTGCGTCGCGCCGTCTACGCGGAGGCGCCGGCGGGCGAGGCGCCGGGAGCCCTGGAGCGGCTGGAGGCGCGCATCGACGCGCGCCTGCGCACCGGCACGCGCCTGCAGCTGATGCTCACGGACGCTGCCTCGGGCGAGGCCGTGCGCGGGGCGGTGCTGGACCTCGAGTCGGCACGCAACGGCAGTGCCTGGCTGGACCTGGTGGTGCGGGGCGTGCTGGGCGGGCAGGCGGCCTCGCTGGACGAGCTGCGCGCGGCGGGGGAGCACCTGCTGTGGGAGTCGCGCGAGGAGGGCCTCTACGTGCTGGGTCCCGTGGAGCCCGGCGAGTACGAGCTGGTGGTGGAGCACCCGCTCTACCTGCCCGGGCGGCAGCGCCTGCCCGTGCTGGACCCCGGCTCGCCGCTGGCCTTCGAGCAACTGCTGCCGGAGCCCGGGGCGCGGCTGGACCCGCGCGACCCGGCCAGCCTCGCCAAGGTGCAGCGCGGCCCCGAGGTGGTCACGGTCTACGGCAGCGACCGCATGCGCTTCCCCGTGGCGTTGCGCCGCCGGCCGCCGGGCGGGCGCTAGCGCGGCCCCGCCTGCGCGCTAGCCCGCGACCGTCTTGCCCTTGCGCAGCGCCGCGGCCTCCGCGTCGCGCGAGGCGCGGTTGCGCTCGCTCTCGATGCTGCGCAGCACCTCGCCGCTGACGTCGCCGGTGGGGTAGTTGCCGTCCATGCAGGCCATGCAGAACTTCTGGACGCGCTTGGTGGGGCCGCGCACCGCGCCGACCATGTCGTCGATGGTCATGTAGACCACGGCGTCGGCGCCGATGGCGGCCGCGATGCGCTCGTCGGTCTTCTCGCGGCGGGCCAGGAACTCGCCGCGCGTCTGCATGTCCACGCCGTACACGCAGGGGAACTTGATCTTGGGGGCCGACACGGCGAGGTAGACCTCGCGCGCGCCCGCGGCGCGCACCATCTCGACCACGGCGCGCGTGGTGGTGCCGCGCACGATGCTGTCGTCCACGAGCAGGACGCGCTTGCCCTCGACCTCCATCGGGAGCGTGGTCAGCTTGGCGCGCACGTTCTTCGCGCGGTTGGCCTGGCCCGGCATGATGAAGGTGCGGCCGACGTAGCGGTTCTTGAGCAGGCCCTCGCGGTAGCGCACGTGCAGGGCGTGCGCGCACTCCAGCGCAGCCGGTCGCGCCGAGTCGGGCACGGGCACCACCACGTCGGGCTTCAGGCCCCGCTCCTTGACGTGGCGGGCCAGGGCCTCGCCCAGGCGCAGGCGCGCGCGGTACACGGAGATGTCGTCGATGACCGAGTCCGGGCGCGCAAAGTAGATGTACTCGAACACGCAGGGCCGGTGCTGGGGGCGTCCGCTGCCCGCCACCTGGCGGCGCTGCATGGTGCCGTCCTGCGCCACCATCAGCACCTCGCCGGGCTCGAGGTCGCCGACCAGCTCGAAGCCCAGCACGTTGAACACGGCGCTCTCGCTGGTGACGCACCAGTGCCAGCCCTTGCCGGACTTGCGGCGGCCCACGGCGGCGGGCTTGATGCCGTAGGGGTCACGGAAGGCCACCATGCCGCGCCCGCCCACGATGGCCGTGCCGCTGTAGGAGCCGCGCACGCGCTTGAACACCTGCCGCATGGCCGCCGCGGTGTCGTCGAACCAGTGCTCGGGGCCCCGGTGCTTGAGCGCCGAGGCGAAGACGTTGAGGATCACCTCCACGTCGCAGTTCGTGCCCAGGCGGCGGCCGTCGCGCTGGCTCAGCTCGCGCTTGAGCTCGGGGAAGTTGGTCACGTTGCCGTTGTGCGACATCGCGATGCCGAAGGGCGTGTTCGTGTACAGCGGCTGGGCGTCGGTGGCGGTGCCGCCGCCCACCGTGGGGTAGCGCGTGTGCCCGATGGCGAAGCGGCCGCGCAGCAGCGCCAGCCGCTCCTCGGAGAAGATGTCGCGCACCATGCCGGCGCCGCGCTCGGTGTGGAACGAGTCACCGTCGAAGGTGCAGATCCCCGCGGCGTCCTGCCCGCGGTGCTGGAGCACCAGCAGTGCATCGGCCATCTCGAAGGCGGCGCGCTCGTCGCCGTACATGCCGATGAAACCGCACATGCCGCTGGGCTCCGCTGGGAGGGCGCAAGTCTACGGGTGGGGGCCCGGGCCGCGGCTGCCCGCCGCCCCGCTCACAGGTGGCGGCTCAGGCCGGGGGGCAGCAAGGCCACGATACGCATGGCGCCGGGCTGCGGGGCGCCCTCCAGCAGCAGCAAGCCGGCCTTGCGCAGCCGCAGGCCCGCGCCCAGTGCGGGATCGCCGCAGGCCAGCCACGCGGCCAGCGCCGAGAGGTGGGGCTCGTGGCCCACCAGCAGGGGCTGCTGGCCGCCCAGCCGTTCCAGCAGGGCCGGGGTGGGGGCCTGCGCCAGCAGGGGCTCCACCTGCACGGGACCGTCCACGAGGTGGCGGGCCAGGGCGGCGGTCTCGGTCGCACGCCGCAGCGGGCTGGTCAGCAGGCGGTCGAAGCGCAACCCCGCCCGGGCAAGCCCGCGCCCCACCCGCCTCATCCGGCGGCGCCCGCGGGGGGTGAGTGCGCGCAGGGCGTCCGCGGCGGGCTCGGGTCCGCTGGGGGGATGGGCCGGGGCGTGACGCAGGAGGGCAAGCAGCATGGCAGCGCCTGGAGGGCACCCTAGCCGAGCCAGGGCGCGGGTGCTCCAAGGGGTGCCCAGCCGGGCTGGATGACCCTGCCGAGGCCATTTCTGGCCTCGGCAAGGGAGGGTGGTGAAAAGGGCATGAAATGACGCGGGCGGTACCCGGGCCACCCCGCCCGCGGTGGCACCCTAGTCCCGTCCCCGGGTGCAGCCCCGGGGCCCCGACGCCTCGTCCGTTCCCTCGTGCCCTTGCAAGCGTGCCGCCGTGCCTGACCCCCGACTCACCTCGCTGGAAGCCCCCGCCCCGCTGTCCCCCGCGCCTCCCGCGCAGGCTCGCGAGGGCGTGCCCGCGCTGGACAGCCCCAGCCTCTACCTGCCCGGCCTGCTGAGCCTGCTGGAGTTCAACCGCCGCGTGCTGGCACAGGCGGCCGACCCCGGCCTGCCGCTGCTGGAGAGGCTGCGCTTCCTCGGCATCTTCAGCAGCAACCTCGACGAGTTCTTCGAGGTGCGCGTCTCCGGCCTGCGCCAGCAGGTGCGCGTGGGCGTGCGCAGCGCCGGTCCCGACGGGATGCCGGCGGGCGAGCTGTTGCGCCGCATCAGCGAGGTGGCCCACGGGCTGGTGGCCGAGGCCTATCGCCTGCTGGGCACGCAGATCATGCCGGCGCTGGAGGCCGAGGGCATCCGGCTGCTGGATCGCGGCCATTGGTCGCCTGCCGTGATGCGCTGGGTGCGCAGCCACTTCGCAGCCGAGGTGCTGCCCGTGCTCACGCCGGTGGCGCTGGATCCCTCGCATCCCTTCCCGCAGGTGCTCAACAAGGGCCTGTCCTTCGTGGCCTCGCTGGAGGGGCAGGACGCCTTCGGTCGCAGCAGCGGCGTGGCCGTGGTGCAGGTGCCGCGCTCGCTGCCCCGGCTGGTCCGCGTGCCCGACGAGGTGGCGGGCGGCCCCCACCGCTTCGTGCCCCTGTCGGCCATCGTCGAGGAGCACCTCGGCGACCTGTTCCCCGGCATGGAGGCCACGGGCTGCTTCCCCTTCCGCATCACGCGCGACAGCGAGCTGTGGGTGGACGAGGAGGACGTGGACAACCTGCTGCAGGCCCTCGCGGGCGAGCTGCCGCGGCGCAACTACGGCGCGGCGGTGCGCCTCGAGGTGGGCGAGGCCTGCCCCAACGAGATGGTGAGCCTGCTGCTGGCGCGCACCGAGCTGGGCCACGACGACCTCTACCGCGTGCCGGGCCCGGTGAACCTCAACCGCCTCGCCAGCCTCTACACGCTCGTGGAGCGGCCCGACCTGAAGTTCGCGCCCTTCGAGCCGGGCGTGCCTGCGCGCCTCAAGGCGGGCGGCAGCCTCTTCGAGGTGCTGCAGCAGGGCGACGTGCTGCTCCACCATCCCTACGAGGCCTTCGCCCCCGTGATCGACCTGGTGCGGCAGGCCGCGGCCGATCCCGACGTGCTGGCCATCAAGCAGACGCTCTACCGCACGGGCCACGACAGCCCCGTGGTGGCTGCGCTCGTGGATGCCGCGCGCGCCGGCAAGGACGTTACTGCGGTGGTGGAGCTGCGCGCGCGCTTCGACGAGGCCCAGAACATCGAGCTGGCCACCCGCCTGCAGCAGGCGGGCGCCAGCATCGTGTACGGCATCGTGGGCTACAAGACGCACGCCAAGATGCTGCTGGTGGTGCGCCGCGAGGCCGGAGGCCTGCGCCGCTACGTGCACCTGGGCACGGGCAACTACCACACGCTCAATGCCCGCGTCTACACGGACCTGGGCCTGCTGACGGCCGACCCGCAGGCCGGCGAGGACGTGCACGCCCTGTTCAACCAGCTGACCGGGCTGGGCAAGGCGCCGCAGCTCAAGCGCCTGCTGCAGGCGCCCTTCACGCTGCACTCCAGCCTGGTGGGCCTGATCGACGCGGAGGCGGCCGAGGCGCGCGCGGGCCGGCCGGCGCGCATCGAGGCGCGCGTGAACGGCCTCTCCGACACGTGGGTGATCCAGGCGCTCTACCGCGCCTCGCAGGCGGGCGTGCCCATCGACCTCGTGGTGCGAGGCCTGTGCGCCCTGCGCCCCGGGGTCCCGGGCGTGTCGGAGACCATCCGCGTGCGCAGCGTCGTCGGCCGCTTCCTCGAGCACGCGCGCGTCTACCGCTTCCATGCCCGGGGCGAGGACCGCCTGTTCTGCAGCAGCGCCGACTGGATGGAGCGCAACCTGCTGCGACGCGTGGAGACGGCCTTCCCGGTGCTGGACGACCGTCTCAAGCACCGCGTGATCGAAGAGTGCCTGCGTCCCCACCTGCAGGACAACGTGCAGGCCTGGGACCTGCAGGCCGACGGCACCTGGGTGCGCTGCAGGCCGGCGCCGGGCGAGGCGCCGCGCTCCGCGCAGGCGCAGGTGCTGCAGCGCCTGACGCGCTAGTCGCGACCCCGGCTGCGCTGGCGGCGGCGTGCGGCGGGCGCCGTGCGCACGGCGAGGCGCAGGCCCGCGGCGCGCAGCTCGCCGGCCTCTTCCTCGAGGTCCGCCCCCGTGAGCGGGCGGGCGTGCAGCCACCCGCGCGGGAAGGCGAGGGTGAGTCGCCGGCCGCGCGCGCCGAGCCGCGCCTCGAGCGTGGCGCGTCCGGTGCGGCCGCGGCTGAGCCGCACGGCCAGGCGCAGCAGGGCGGTCAGGCGCAGCGTGGGCTCGCGCTGGGCCCGCGGCAGGGCATCCAGCGTGGCCTCGTCCACGCTGCGGCGGTGGTTGCGCACCAGCGCAGCCAGCCGCTGCTGCTCGAGGCGGCCGAAGCCGCGCAGGTCGCTGTGCGCGAGCAGGTAGCCCCCGTGCTTGTGGTGGCCCGTGTGGCTCAGCGAGGTGCCCACCTCGTGCAGGCGGGCGGCCCAGCCCAGCAGGCGCCGCGGCTCCTCGCCCTGCAGGCCCCACGTGCGCGCGCACTGCCCCAGCAGCGCGAGCGCCGTGCGCTGCACGGCGGCGGCGTGGCGGGCCTCCACGCCGTGGCGGCGCGCCATCGCCTCCACCGCCTGCTCGCGCGGGTCGTCCCGCCGCAGGCGGCCCACCATGTCGTAGAGCAGCCCCTCGCGCAACGCGCCTTGCGACACGTCCATGCGCGCGATGGAGAGCCCGTCGAACAGCGCCAGCAGGATGGCCAGCCCGCCGGGCAGCACCTCGGCGCGCTCCGCCTTGAGGCCCGAGAGGCGCAGGTCGGAGGTCCGTCCTGCGCGCAGCAGGGCCTTGCGCAGCCGCTCGAGGCCCTTGCGCGTGATGCCGCCCCGGCTCCAGCCTTCCTCCCGCAGCACCTCCTCGATGGCGAGGATGGTGCCCGAGGAGCCCACGGCCTGCTGCCAGCCCAGCGCGCGGTAGCGCTGCCGCAGCGGCTCCACCTCCAGTGCTGCCGCCATCACGGCACGGTGCAGGTCGCGGGCGCGCACGCGCCCGTCGGGGAAGTGGCGCAGCGTCCACGACACGCAGCCCATGAACAGGCTGTCCACCTGCAGCGTGCGCAGGTCGCGGCCCACGATGCACTCCGTGCTGCCGCCCCCGATGTCCACCACGAGCCGCGGCCGGCCGTCTCGCGCCAGGTCGTGCGCCACGCCCTGGTAGATCAGGCGCGCCTCCTCCTGGCCGGAGATCACCTCGATGGGGTGGCCCAGGGCGGCCTGGCCCCGGCGCAGCAGGTTCGAGGCGTTGCGGGCCTGCCGCAGTGCGTTGGTGCCCACGGCGCGCACGGCATCGGGCGAGACGCCACGCAGGCGCTGGCCGAAGCGGGTGAGGCAGGCCAGTGCCCGCGCCTCGGCCGCGGCCTCGAGCCGGCCCTGGCGGTCCAGGCCCGCCGCCAGCACGACCCGCTCGCGCAGCCGGTCCACGACCACCGGCATGCCGTCCACCACGCGGGCCACGACGAGGTGGAAGGAGTTGCTGCCCAGGTCGACGGCGGCGAGGGTGCGCGTCACGCCTGCGTTGCCGAGTCCAGCACGACGGCGTCGGCGGCCAGCCCGGTCCCGGGCGTGGCCACCAGGCGTGCCACGCGCAAGGCGGCCCGCACGTCGTCGGCCACCGCCGCCACGTGGGGGGCATGCGCGCTGCCCACCTGCAGCACGGCCTCGGCCAGCGGCACGCCCGGGCTGAGCTTGTGCTCCGAGCGCCAGCGGCGCACGGCCACCAGCAGGGCCAGCGCGGCCTCGCCCTGCGCCAGCGCCGTGTCGTCGCGCCATGCCGGGGGCGGCGCGGGCCACGGCGCGCGGCCCACGCTGGGGCAGCCCAGCGGCGCGGCGAACAGCGCCTGCCACACCACCTCGGCCACGTGCGGCACGAAGGGCGCCAGCAGGCGCACGATCGTGGAGAGGGCGTCGAAGAGGCCGGCCTGGGCAGCACGGCGCGCCGTCGCGCCCGCGGGCGAGGTGTCGTGCAGGCGGCCCTTGACCAGCTCGAGGTAGTTGTCGCAGAGGTCGTTCCAGAACAGCTGCTCGACCTTGCCCTTGGCCGTGCCGAACTCGTAGGCGTCGAGGTCGGCCTGCACGGCCTTCACGCCCGCCGCCAGGCGCGCGCGCATCCAGCGGTCCACCGGCTGGGCAGGATCGCCGGGCGAGGGCGCCCATCCGGCGAGGTGCGTGCGCGCCAGCCTTGCCGCGTTCCACAGCTTGACGCCCAGCGCCCGGCCGCGCGCGAGGTCCTCGGTGCTGTAGACGTAGTCGTTGCCCAGCGTGGCGGAGAGGGCCCAGTAGCGGACCGCGTCGGCGCCGTGCTCGTCCACCAGCGTGTTGGGGTCGGTGGGGGCGTTGCCCTTGCTCTTGCTGATCTTCTGCTTGCCGGGCGCCTGCACGTGGCCCGAGATCATCGCGTCGCGCCACGGGACCTGGCGGTGGTGGATCCACGACTTGACGATGGTGTAGAAGGCCCACGTGCGGATGATGTCGTGCGCCTGCGGGCGCAGGGTCATGGGCAGCGGGCTGCGCGGGGCCCCGGCCGGGTCGCCCCAGCGCGCGTTCACCTGCGGGGTCTCGCTGCTGGTGGCCCAGGTGTCCATCACGTCGCGCTCGGCGCGCCAGGCGCTGCCGCCGCAGGCGCGGCAGGGCGTGCCGGGCATGCGCGCCGTGGGGTCCACGGGCAGCTCGTGGTCCTCGGCCACGCGCACCTCGCTGCAGCCCTCGCAATACCAGACGGGGAAGGGCACGCCGAAGAAGCGCTGGCGCGAGATGCACCAGTCCCACTCCAGGCCCTCGACCCAGTTGCGGTAGCGCTTGCCCATGTGCTCGGGGAACCAGCGGACCTGCTCGCCCATCCGCACCAGGTCGGCCTTCTTGTCGAGCACCTTCACGAACCACTGGCGGGTGGGCAGGAACTCGATCTCGCGGCCGGTGCGCTCGTAGGCCTGCACCACGTGGTCGATCTCGCGGCTGGCCAGCAGGTGGCCGGCCGCCTTGAGGCGCTCGAGGATGGCCTTGCGCGCCTGGTTGGCGTACAGGCCCTCCTCCGGGCCGGCCAGCGCCGTCATGCGCCCGTCGGCGCCCAGCACCTGCCGCAGGGCCAAGCCGTGCTTCTGGTACCACTCGACGTCGGTCTTGTCGCCGAAGGTGCAGCACATCACGCAGCCCGTGCCCTTGGCAGGGTCCACCTTCTCGTCGGCCAGCACGGGCACCTCGTGGCCGTACAGCGGCACGAGGGCGCGCCGGCCCAGCAGGGCGGCGTGGCGCGGGTCGGTGGGATGCACGAACACGGCCACGCAGGCGCCCAGCAGCTCGGGTCGCGTGGTGGCGATGGTGAGCGAGCCTCCGCCCGCAAGGTCGAAGCGCAGGTCGTTGAACAGCGTGCGCTTCTCCTTGGCCTCCAGCTCGGCCTGCGCCACCGCGGTCTGCGTCTCGGTGTCCCACAGGGTGGGCGAGGTCTTGAGGTACACCTCGCCCTTGCGGAACAGGTCGAGGAAGCCACGCTGGCTGATGCGCATGCAGCGCTCGTCGATGGTGCTGTAGGCCAGCGACCAGTCCGACGAGATGCCCAGCCGGCGCCAGAGCGCCTCGAACTGCCGCTCGTAGGTGCGGCTGGTCTGCAGGCACAGCGCCACGAAGTCCGGGCGCGGCATGCTGCGCCCCTGCACGCCGTGCTCCTTCTCGGCCAGGCGCTCGGTGGGCAGGCCGTTGCCGTCGAAGCCGAAGGGATAGAAGACGTTCTTGCCGCGCATGCGCTGGTAGCGCGCGATGCACTCGGCCTGCGTGTACGAGAACACGTGCCCGATGTGCAGGCTGCCCGACACGGTGGGCGGGGGCGTGTCGATGGAGAACACCTCGGCCGTCGAGGCGGGGTCGAAGCGGTGCACGCCCAGCCGCTCCCAGAGCTCCTGGGCGAAGGCGTCGATGGCCTTGGGGTCGTAGTTCGCGTCGAGCATGGGCAAGGGCTGCCGGGCGGGGGAGGCGCCTACCCTACCGGGCCGGGGCGCGAGGCCGAAGGCCGGCGGGCGCGCGTGCGCGCGCGGGCCCGGGGGCGCGCGCTCAGGCGAGGGGCTCGCCGGGGGCCTCTCCCTGCCGTGCGGGCAGCTTGCCCTTGGCGACCAGCTCGCTGCGAGCGCGCCCGAGGTCCAGCGCGGCCTCCACGCGGCGCGCATAGGACTCGATGGTGTCGTCCTCGGAGCGCACGAGGCGCAGCATGTCGCCTACCTGCAGCAGCAGCTCGGGATCGTCCTCGATCCGGAAGCGGTAGCGCACGATCAGGTAGGCGAGGTTGTCGAGGAAGATGCGGCGGCTGGTGCTGGTGGTGACCCAGTGGATCAGCGCGGCCAGCAGCAGCGCGACCAGCAGGCCCACGGCCAGCCACACGAGGATGTCGCCCAGCGCCCCGCGCGGGTTGTTCACGTGGCTGGCGGCCTGCGCCTCGCGCACCAGCACGTAGAGGTGCGTGCCCACGCCCAGCAGGACGAACAGGAAGCCGGCCAGCGCATCGAGGCGCTGCAGGATGAAGTCGCGGAAGCGCTTGACCTTGTCGATGCGGATGCCCAGCAGCTGCTTCATGGCGCCGCGCTCGCGGGTGCCCGCCACGGCGCGCGCGAGGAAGAACGCGCCCATCGCGATCAGGATCCAGGCGATGATCTGGCGCTCGACGTACTGCACGGGGGCCTCGTTGCCTTCCTGCTCTACCGCGGGACGGGCCCGCGGGCCGCACGATTCCCGCGCAGCCGGCCCGCCCGGCCGGCCCGGGCGGCCGGCCCACGAGGCGGGGTAGTCTGGCGCGGTGAGCAGCGTGGCCTCCGAGCTGGATCGCCTGGCGCGGGCGCAGGCCCGGGCGCGCGCCCTGCCGTGGGGGCGCGGAGTGCAGCTGGGGCTGGTGGCGGTGGCCGTGCTGCTGGCCGGGCTGCACCGCCTGCTCGTGCCGCTGCCCCTGCTCGAGGGGCTGGCCGGGAGGCCCTGGGCCGTGCTGGGCGTGGCGCTGGCGTTGCTGCTGAGCCGGCCGTGGCTGGTGCTGCTGGGCCGTGCCGTGCTGCGGCCGCCCGCGCACGTGCTCGCGCGGCGCCTCGATGAGCGTCCGGGCGGGCACGACGAGGTGGCCACGGCCCTCGACGCGGAGCAAGGGCGCGTGCGCGGCGCCCTGGCCGGGGTGCTGGTCCAGGGGGTGGCGGCGCGCCTCGCGGCCGAGGTGCCCGCGCACGCGTCCACGCCGCGCCGCGCAGGCCTGCTCGCCCCGCTGGGCCTCGCCGTGTTCATCGCCTTGCTGCTGCTGCCGGGCGTGGGCGGCCTGCGGGGCGAGGGCCCCGCCCATCGCCCGTCGGCGGGCGAGGACACCGGGCGCGAGGCCGGCCCGCCCCGTCCGCTCGATGCCGACGCGTGGCTGCGCCGTCACCTGCGTGTGGTGCTGGAGCCGGCTCGCAGCGGCGTGCCCGGCGCAGCCACGTGGCTGCGCGTGCGGCTGGAGCTCTCCGAGGCCCTGCCGGCGGGCGTCCCGCTGCTGGGAACGCTGGAACTGCTGTGGGACGAGCAGGACGCGGCTGGGGCGGCACGGGCTGCGCTGGGCGAGGTGGCCGTGGCGGCCGGCTCGGCCCTCGCGCCCAGCGCACTGGACGTGGACCTGCGTGCGCTCGAGGCGCTGTCGGGACGCCTCACGCCGGGCGTGCACCGTGCGCAGGCGCGCCTGGTGCCCAGCGCGCCACCTTTCACGCAGCCCCAGCGCAGCGCCGTGCTGGAGGTGGAGATCCCGCCGCCCGGCTCGCAGGGCGCGCTGGCGCCCACGCCTCCGGCCCCTGCTCCCGAGCCGCCCGAGGCGGTCGAGCCGCCGCCCGCGCCCGCATCGCCGCAGGCGCCCAGCCCGCAGCCCGCCGGCGGGCGCGAGGAGGCCATCGTGCCCTTCGTCAACCCGGGCGACACCGTGCGCAAGGAGCGGGCCGTCGTGGCCGCGCGTGCGCCCGATGCGGCGCTCGAGCGCCCGCCCGCGCAGCCGCTGGAGGAGGCCGTGCGTGATCCTGTGCGCGTGGCCGAGCAGGCGGTGGTGCGCGAGCGCATCGCGCCTGCCGATCGAGACCTCGTGCGGCGCTACTTCGCGGTGCTGCGGCGCCTCGTGGAGCCGGTCCCGCGATGAGCCGCCTGCTCTCCGCCGACGACCTGGCCTTGCTGGGCCGCATGGTGCTGCGTCCCCGGCGGCGCCTGCTGGGCGCGGCTGCCGGCGAGCTGCGCTCCGGCCGTGTCGGGCACGGACTGCTCTTCGCGGGGCACCGGCCCTACGTGGCCGGCGATGACCCGCGCTACGTGGACTGGCATGCCGCCGCGCGGCTGGGCGAGCCGCTGCTGAAGCTCTTCGAGCGCGAGGACGACCTCGAGCTGGTGCTGCTAGTGGACCGCAGCGCCTCCATGGACGGGCGCAAGGCCCAGCAGGCGCGGCGCGTCGCGGCCGCGCTGGGCTGGCTGGCGCTCGCGGAGCAGGGGCGCGTGCGCCTGGCCTGGCTGCCGCCCGTGGGCGGCCCGCGGCCCTCGCTGCACGCGGGGCGCGCTGCGCGAGCCTCGTTGCTGGAGGCGCTGGAGCAGGCGCCGGGCGGCGGCGCCGCGGGCTGGGCCGCGCTGCAGCGCCAGCCGCCGGGCAGTGGCCTGCGCCGATCGCTGGTGGCCGTGCTCTCCGACTTCCACGACGGGGCGGCCGTGCTGCCGGTGCTGGCCCGGCTTCGCGCCGCGGGCCACGAGGTGCTGGCGCTGCAGATGGTGGACCGCGCCGACGTGGACCTGCCCCTGGGCCGGTCCGTGGAGGCGGTGGACGCCGAGACGGGCGAGCGCGTCGAGATCGACGTCACGCCGGGCCTGCTGCAGGCGCTCGCCGAGGGCTGGCAGCGCCGCCAGCGGGCACTGGCGCGCGCCTGCCGGCATGCTGGGGCGGCCCACGCACTGGTCCCGGCCGGGGCGCGGCTGGGCGCCGTGCTCGCCACGCTGGGGCTGTGCCGGCCGGTGGCTCGCGCATGAGTGCGGCAGGTGGCCTCCTGGGGGTGCTCGCCCTCGCGTGGGAACGTCCGCTGGCGCTGGCGCTGCTCGCCCTGGCGCTGCCGCTGGTGCTGGCTCACCTCGCCCGCCGCCGGCGCGAGCGGCTCGTCGTCCCGCAGGTGGCGCTGCTCGTCGAGGCCCGGGGTGCGGCCGCCGGCGCCGGCCTGGGCGCGCGCGTGCGCGAGCCGCTGGCCTTGGCCGCGCGCCTGCTGGCGCTGGGCTCGCTGGTCGTCGTGGCAGCCGGGCTGCCGCAGGCTGGGGCCCCGGCTGGGCGTGCCCTCGTGCTCGTGCTGGATGGCGATGCCACCACCCTGGCACGGGAGGCCGATGGCCGCTCGCGCCAGCAGCAGGCCCTGCAGGCGGCGGCCGAGGAGGTGCGTGCGCACGCCGCAGGCCCCGTGAGCGTGGTCGTGGCGGCCCCCTCGGCCTGGGTGCTGGCGCAGGACGTGGCGCCGGAGGCGCGCGAGGGACTGGGCCAGCGCCTCGAGCAGGCCCGTGACCTCGAGCGGCTGCGTCCCACGGGCCCGGCGCCGCTGGAGCCTGCCGTGGCGCTCGCGCGCGGCCTGGCGGGGGATGCCGGTCGCGTGCTCGTGCTCTCGGCGCGGGCGCTGCCCGAGGGCGTCGAGGTGCGGGGCGTGGGGCGCGCCGATGACGACATGGGCTTCGTGGACCTCGACCTCGCGCCCGGTGGCGAGGAGGTGCGCGTGACGCTGGGGGTGCAGGCGCTGGGTGCGCGTGCGGCGCGTCGGCGGCTCGTGCTGGAGGCCGACGCCGGCTGGCGCGAGGTGCGCGACATGGTGCTGGAGGCCGACGAGCGCACCGGCGTCAGCGTGCGCGTGCCCGTGCCCCCGCAGGGTGGCCTGCTGCGCGCCCGCCTGGAGGCCTTGCCCGGCGGCACGGCCGACGCCTTCGCACGCAACGACGCCCTCGAGGTGGTGCTGCCCGCGCGCGCCCGGCCCTCGGTGCTGGCCGTGCACGACGGCCGGGGCCTGTCGCCGTGGACGGCGGCTGCGCTGGCGGCGCTGGGCGAGCGCATCGACACGCAGCGCAGCGGGGCCGTGGCCGCCTCGGGGCTGGCTGGCGCGCCGGCGTGCGACGTGGTGCTGGTGGACGGTGCGCCGCTGCCGCCCGGCACGCTGCGGCCCGGGGCCTACGTGTTCCTCGCGCCGTCGGGTGGCGAGCTGCCCTTTGCGCTGGCCGCAGCGCTGGACCGTCCGCTGCTGTGGCGTGACCTGCCCGGCCACCCGCTGGCCCTCGACCTCGACCTGCCGGCCGCCACCGTGCTGCAGGCCCGCCCGCTGCTGCCCGCGCCGGGCATGGTCGGGGTGGCCTTCGCGGGCAGCGACCAGCCCGTGCTGGCCGAGGGCGAGCGCGAGGGCGTGCGCTACGTGGCGCTGGCGCTGGACCCCGCGGCCAGCGACCTGCCCGTGCGCGCAGCCTTCCCCCTGCTCGTGCGCAACGCGATCCTGCGCCTGTGGCGTGCGCGCAGCGAGGCCCTGCCCGCCTTCGTGCAGGCGGGCCAGCCGCTGCGCGCCCGCCTGCCGCTGCCGGGCGGCGAGGCCGTGCGGGTGGCCTGGGCGGGACGTGCGGCCGAGGTGCCGGCGCGCGTCACGCTCGACGAGGGTCCCCCGGCACCGTGGGATGCGCTGGGCGTGGCCCGGCTGCGCCCGGCCGGGGACGTCCGCGACGAGGTGCTGCGGGCCGCGGTGGTGGACCTCACGCCGTGGCGCATCGCCCCGGTGCGCGTGCCGGGGCCTGTGTCGGAGGCCGTGGTGCCCACCCCCGCAGCGGGCCCGGGCTGGTCGCGGGGGCTCCTGCTGCTGGCGCTGCTGCTGCTGGCGCTGGACCTCGCGCTGGGCAGGGCGTGGGGGGGCGCCCACGCGAGGGCGGGCGAGGGGTCGGGGCGCTCCGGGGTTGCGCTGTCCCCCCTCCGTGCTTCCCTTGCTCCATGGAAGACCGAGTCCTCGGCGAAGCCCTGACCTTCGACGACGTCCTGCTCGTCCCTCGCCGGAGCAGCACGTTGCCGTCCCAGACCGACGTGCGGTCGCGCTTCTCGCGCCGCGTGCCGCTCAACATCCCGATCGTGTCCGCCGCCATGGACACGGTGACCGAGAGCGGGCTGGCCATCGCGCTGGCGCGGCTGGGCGGGCTGGGCGTGATCCACAAGAACCTCGCCCCGGCCGACCAGACGCGCGAGGTGACCAAGGTGAAGCGCTCGGTCAACGGCGTGATCGCCGACCCCGTGACGCTGGCACCCGACGCGCCCATTGCCCGCGCGCGCGAGCTGATGGAGATCCACAAGATCTCCGGCATCCCGATCGTGGACGCGCAGCGCAAGGTGGTGGGCATCCTCACCCGCCGCGACCTCAAGTTCCGGGAGACGCAGGGCGAGGTGGCGCAGGTGATGACGCGCGGCCCGCTGGTGACCGCGCCGCCCACGACGCGCCTGCAGGACGCGCGCAGCATCCTCGACCAGGCCAAGGTGGAGAAGCTGCTGCTGGTGGACGACCAGGGACGGCTGCGCGGGCTGATCACCATCCGCGACATCGAGATGCTGGAGCAGTTCCCGCAGGCCAACCTCGACCTGAAGGGCCGCCTCGTGGTGGGCGCGGCCGTGGGCGTGGCCGACGACGCGCGCGTGGCCGCCCTCGTGGACGCGCACGTGGACGTGGTGGTGATCGACACCGCCCACGGCCACAGCGACAACGTGATGGGGGCGCTGCGCCGCTACCGGGCCGCGCATCCCAACGTGGACTTCGTGGCGGGCAACATCGCCACCGCCGAGGCGGCCCGCGACCTGCTGGAGGCGGGCGCCGACGGCCTCAAGGTGGGCATCGGGCCCGGCAGCATCTGCACCACGCGCGGGGTGGCCGGCGTGGGCGTGCCGCAGCTGTCGGCCATCGGGGCCGTGGTGAAGGAGGCGGCGCGCCATGCCAAGGGCACGCCCGTGCCGGTGATCGCCGACGGCGGCATCCGTTACAGCGGCGACATCGCCAAGGCACTGGCCGTGGGCGCCGCCTGCGTGATGATCGGGTCGCTGCTGGCGGGCGTGGAGGAGAGCCCCGGCGAGCTGATCTACTACCACGGTCGCCAGTTCAAGAGCGTGCGCGGCATGGGCAGCCTCGGCGCGATGCGTCGCGGCAGCGCCGATCGCTACGGCCAGGCCGACGTCAAGGTGAGCGACAAGTACGTTCCCGAGGGCGTGGAGGGGCGCGTGCCCTTCCGCGGCCCGCTGGCGCCCTTCGTGCACCAGCTCGTGGGCGGCGTGAAGAGCGGCATGGGCTACCTGGGCTGCACCACGCTGGCGGAGCTGGCGCGCGAGGCGCGTTTCGTGCGCGTCACCAGCGCCGGCCTGCACGAGTCCCACCCGCACGACGTCCAGATCACCCGCGAGGCCCCCAACTACCTCGTGGAGCCGTCGCTGTGAGCGCCGCCCACGGCGGTCCCGCTGGCGGCGCGCAGGCGCCGGCGCACGAGCGCTTCCTCGTGGTGGACTTCGGCGCGCAGTACGCGCAGCTCATCGCGCGGCGCGTGCGCGAGCAGGGCTGCTTCGCGGAGATCGTGCTGCCCAGGGCGCTGACGCCCGAGCGGGCGCGGCAGGCCAAGGGCATCGTGCTCTCGGGCAGCCCGTGGAGCGCCTACCAGCCCGGCGCGCCCATGCTGGATGCGGCCGTGTTCTCCAGCGGCACGCCCGTGCTGGGCATCTGCTACGGCATGCAGCTCATGACGCACGTGCTGGGCGGCAAGGTGGCCAAGGCCGACCACCGCGAGTACGGGCATGCCAGCGTGCGCGTGCTGCCGGGCGGCGAGACGCTGTTCGCCGGCCTGGGCAGCGAGGTGGACGTGTGGATGAGCCACGGCGACCGGGTGGACGCGCCCGCGCCCGGCTTCGCCGCCATCGCGGCCACGCCCAGCGCGCCCTACGCGGCGGTGCGCCACGGCACGCTGCCCGTCTACGGGGTGCAGTTCCACCCCGAGGTGACGCACAGCCCGCGCGGCACCGAGCTGCTGCGCAACTTCCTGTTCGGTGTGTGCCGGGCGGCGGGCGACTGGAAGATGAGCGGCTTCGTGGAGGAGTCCGTGGCCCGCATCCGGGCCATGGTGGGCCCCGACGAGCAGGTGATCTGCGGCCTGTCGGGCGGCGTGGACAGCACCGTGGCCGCCGTGCTGATCCATCGCGCCCTCGGCGAGCGCCTCACCTGCATCTTCGTGGACAACGGCCTGCTTCGCGAGGGCGAGGCGCAGGAGGTGCTCAGCACCTTCCGCGAGCGCTACCAGATCCCGCTGCGCTTCGCGCCGGCCGGCCCGCGCTTCCTCGAGGCCCTGCGCGGCGTCACCGACCCCGAGCAGAAGCGCAAGCACATCGGGCGCGTGTTCGTGGAGGTGTTCGAGCACGAGGCCCGCGAGGTCCGCAACGCGCGCTGGCTGGCGCAGGGCACGCTCTACCCCGACGTGATCGAGTCGCAGTCCGCCTTCGGCGGCGCCTCGGTGACGATCAAGACCCACCACAACGTGGGCGGCCTGCCCGAGAAGATGGGCTTCCGCCTGCTGGAGCCCTTCCGCGACCTGTTCAAGGACGAGGTGCGTGCCATCGGGCGCGAGCTGGGCGTGCCGGAGCGCATCGTGGCGCGCCAGCCCTTCCCGGGCCCTGGCCTGGCCGTGCGCGTGGCCGGCGAGGTGACGGAGGAGCGTCTCGCCATCCTGCGCGCGGCCGACCGCGTCGTGCGCGAGGAGGTGGAGGCCTGCGGCGCCGACAAGCGCCTCTGGCAGTGGTTTGCCGTGCTGGTGCCCGTCAAGACCGTGGGCGTGATGGGTGACGAGCGCACCTACGAGAACGTGGTGGCCGTGCGCGCGGTCGAGAGCACGGACGGCATGACGGCCGACTGGGCCGACCTGGGCCGGCCGCTGCTGGCGCGGCTCAGCGGCCGCATCATCAACGAGGTGCGTGGCGTCAACCGCGTGGTCTACGACATCTCGAGCAAGCCGCCTGCCACCATCGAGTGGGAGTGATGCGGCCACGGCCGCCGCCGGCCGCGAGCAGGGCGCGCCTGCCGCGGCCCTAGGCCCGGGCGGCGTTCCCCGCGCTGCCGCCGCCTGCCGGAGGGCTGCCGGCCGCCGGCAGGAAGGCCTCCCGGTAGTAGCGCAGCTCGGCCACCGACTCGCGCACGTCGGCCAGCGCCTCGTGCGTGCCAGCCTTGGGCGGTGCGGCGTAGCGCGCCGGGTACCAGCGACGCAGCATCTCCTTCCACGACGAGACGTCCACGTTCCGGTAGTGGAAGTGGTCGTGCAGGCGCCGCATGCGCGTGTAGAGGAAGTGGCGGTCCGTGTGCACCGAGTTGCCGCACAGCGGCGAGGTGCGCGCGTCGGTGTGCCGGGCGAGGAAGTCCAGCGTGGCCTCCTCGGCCTGCGCGCAGGTGATCGTGGAGGCCTGGGAGCGGGCCAGCAGGCCCGAGGCCGTGAAGTGCTCGCGGCTCCAGGTGCTGAGCGTGGCCAGCTCGGGCGCGTCGAGGTGGATGACGAGGTTGGGCCCCTCGGCCACCAGCTCGAGGTCCTGCGTGGTGACCAGCGTGGCGATCTCGAGGATGTGGCAGCGATCCGGGTCCAGCCCGGTCATCTCCAGGTCGATCCATGCCAGGTGCGTGCTGCGCGAGCCCATGGGGCCCGGATGGTAGCGGCACGGGCCCGCAACGGCCCCTCGCTCGCCGCTAGCGCGGCCCGCCCTGGCCGCCGGGCATGCCCGGGAAGCCGCCCGCGCCCGGGTTGCCGCCGGGCAGGCCGCCCGGGAAGCCGCCGGGGCCGCCCTGGCCGCCCGCACCCGGGTCCCAGTCGGCCAGCGGCGTGAAGCCGGCGTCGTCGCGGCCGCGGCGGGCATCGTCCTTCAGCGGCGTCTCGGCGCCGCGGATCACGAACTGCACGCCGCCCTCGACGGTGGCCATCTGCTCGGCCTTGCCCTCGCACACGTCCGCCACCGCGTCGTAGAAGGTGCGGATGCCCTGCACCAGCCAGCCGCCATCCACGTTGTCCATCGCAGGCAGCATCTTCTTGCGCATGAACTCGCTGCTCTTGGGGTCACCGACCTCGGCCAGCGCCCAGGCGAGGTAGGTGCGCTTCTGCGTGTTGGCGCCCTGGCCGCCACGGCGGCCGAAGGCGGGCACGCCCACCTTCTGCAGGTGCTCTTCCAGCGCCCGGGCCGCGGCCGGGTCCTTGTCGAAGTAGGCCAGCCCGATGGTGGCGGCGCACGAGAGCGCCTCGGTCTTGCTGGAGGCCACGCGCTTGTCCAGCGCCGAGCGGGCGGAGGAGCGACCGCCCTTCTCGGGGTCGGCGGCGGCGCAGCGGCCCAGCGCGCGCATCACGTGGCAGAGGACCAGCTCGTCCTTCTCGCGGTCCAGCCGGCCCTTGAGCGCGTCCGCGGCGGCCGGGTCGCCCACGTACTCGAGGCTCACGGCCGCGTTGGCCCGCAACTCGACGTCCTTGGCCTCCAGGGCCTCGCCCAGCAGCGGCGTGGCGGCCACCAGCCCCGGGCGGCCCAGCGCTCGCACCACGTCCACCTGCGCCGCCACGTCCTTGGCAGCCACCAGCTGCGGCCACAGGCCCAGCAGGGCCTGCAGGTTCGTGCCGTCCTTGTCCTCGAACAGCAGCCGGCGCAGGGCCTCCTTGCGTCGCTCGGCGGGACCCTCCGCCACGGCCAGCAGCAGCTGCTGCTGGACCGTGGCCGCGTCGCCGCCGCCCGGGGCCGGCAGCGGGGCCGCCTCGGGCGTGGCGCCCGGCGCCGGCGTGGGAGGCGTGGGCGGCAGGCCGGCCTGCGCCTTCACGCGCGCCAGCGCACCGTCCATCAGGCCCAGCAGCGCCTTCACCGAGCGCTCGCCCGTGCCGTGCGGCCAGTACTCGTGGCGCCCGATCAGCGTGCCGTCGGGGAAGGCGAAGATGTGCTGGGGCGAGACGATCAGGCCCTCGATCTGGTAGCGCGCGCGCAGCTCGCCGAAGTCGTCCGAGGAGCCGCCCGAGGTGAGGAAGCAGCACACGAACTCGCGCGAGCGGGTCACCACCGCGGGGTCCTTGTAGGTGGCCTCGCGCAGCTCCTTGGCCGCGGCCTCGACCCGGCCCCCGTCCACGCGCTCGCTGTTGATGCAGATCATCAGCGGCTTCTTCTCGCGCGCCGCGGCCTCGTAGGCGGCCGTCACGGGCTGCACCCAGCCGATCGTGTCGCCCGGCTTGGCGGCCGCCGGCGGCTCGGCTGCCAGCGGGGCGCCGCGCAGGCCCAGCAGGCTGAGGGCCAGCAGGGCCAGGGTCGGGAGGGCACGGGACGGCGGCATGCACAGGGCGCTCATGGGGCACTCCTCGCGAGAGGCGCCAGCATAGGGCCGGGAGCGGCGCGCCCGCCTGCCCGGGCCAGCCTCCCTCGGTGGCCCGGGTGCGCCGGGGCCCTCGCGGGCTAGGGCGTGGCCAGCAGGCGGCGCAGCGTGGCCTGCACCTGGGCCGGGTTGCCCTTGCCGCCCAGCGCCTTCATGGCGCTGCCCACGAGGCGACCGATGGCCTTCTCCTGGCCCTTGCGGAACTCGGCCGCTGCCAGCGGGTGCTCGGCCAGCGCGGCCCGGCAGGCGTCCTCGATGGCGGCAGGATCGCTCACCTGCGCCAGCCCGCGCTCGCGGGCCAGCGCGGCGGGGGAGGCGCCGCTGTCCACCACCTCGCGGAACAGCTCGCGCGCGGTGCGCAGGTTGAGCACGCCGCCCTGCACGAGGTCCACCAGCTCGCCCAGCCCGGCGGGCTGCAGCGCCAGCGCGCCCAGCGGCTTGCCGCTCTCGTTGACGTGGCGCAGCACCTCGGTGCTGACCCAGTTGGCGACCGCCTTGGCGTCGCGCGGGCCCGTGGGCCCGGCCAGCGCGGCCTCGAACCAGTCGCTGAGCTCGCGCGAGGCCGTCAGCACGCCGGCGTCGTAGGCCGAGAGGCCCAGCCGCTGCTGGTAGCGCGCGCGGCGCGCCTGCGCCAGCTCGGGCAGGCGGGCGCGCTCGGCCTCCACCCACGCCGCGGGGATGGCCAGCGGCGGCAGGTCCGGCTCGGGGCAGTAGCGGTAGTCGTCGGCGCTCTCCTTGACGCGCTGGTGCACGGTCACGCCCCGCACGTCGTCCCAGCCCCGCGTGGAGCGCGGCGTGTTGGCGGCGACCTGGCCCTGCTCGACGTAGGCCGCGTGCTGGCGCTCCACCTCGTGGCGGATGGCCAGCCCCACGTTCTTGACCGAGTTGAGGTTCTTCACCTCGACGATGGGCGTGCGGTCGCCGTTGGGGTAGGCGAGGTTGACGTTGGGCTCGCAGCGCAGGTTGCCCTCCTGCATGTTGCCGTCGCTGGTGCCCACGTAGGCCACGATCTCGCGCAGCGCCTCGAGGTAGCGCTCGGCCTCGCCGGGCGAGGCGATGTCGGGCTCGGTGACGATCTCCAGCAGGGCGGTGCCCGCGCGGTTGAAGTCGATGCGGCTCTTGGTGCCCTTCTCGTCGTGGAACGACTTGCCGGTGTCCTCCTCGAGGTGCGCGCGGCGGATGCGCACGCGCTTGGGCCGGCCCTCGTCGTCGAGGATCTCCACCGCGCCGTCGCTGCACAGCGGCAGGTCGTACTGGCTGATCTGGTAGCCCTTGGGCAGGTCGGGATAGAAGTAGTTCTTGCGGTCCCACTTGGTGAGCGGGGCGATGCGGCAGCCCAGCGCGAGGCCCGTGCGCACCGCCAGGCGCAGCGCCTCGCGGTTGAGCACCGGCAGCGCCCCCGGCAGGCCCAGCACCACCGGGTCCACCAGCGTGTTGGGCTCGGCGGCGGTGCGCACGGGCGCGGCCGAGAAGCACTTCGTGGCCGTCTTGAGCTGGAGGTGCACCTCCATGCCCACCAGCAGGCGCGGGACCGGCCCGGGCGCGCTCATGCGCCCACCTCGCGCGCCAGCGCCGGCAGCGGGGACGGCGTGGCCAGCAGGCGCTCCACGGCCGCCGCCGCGGCCAGCAGCGCCTCGTCGGCGCCCGCGCGGGCCCACAGCTGCAGGCCGATGGGGAGGCCTTGGGCGTCCACCCCGGCCGGCAGCGAGATCGCCGGCACGCCGGCGAGGTTGGCCGGCACCGTGAGCGCGTCGCACAGGTACATGGCCAGCGGGTCGGAGGCCTTCTCGCCCAGCCGGAAGGCGGGCGTGGGGGTGGTCGCCGTCAGCAGCACGTCGGCCTGCGTGAAGGCCTGCTCCAGCGCGGCGGCCAGCGCCTGCCGAGCGGCCATCGCGCGCTTGTAGTAGGCGTCGGCGTAGCCGGCCGAGAGCACGAAGGTGCCCACGAGGATGCGTCGCTGCACCTCGGCACCGAAGCCCTGCCCGCGCGTGGCGGCGTACAGCCCCTCGAGGCCCTCGCCCGGGACGCGCAGGCCGTAGCGGATGCCGTCGAAGCGCGCCAGGTTCGACGAGGCCTCGGCGGGCGCCACGATGTAGTAGATGGGCAGCCCGGCGGCGCCTGCCAGCGGGATGGAGAGCTCCACCTCGTGCGCGCCGGCGCCGGCCAGCGCGGCGCGCGCGCGCGCCAGCGCGGCAGCCGTGCCCGCGTCGGGCCGCTCGCCCAGCTCGAGCTCGGCCACGCGTCCCACGCGCAGCCCCGCCAGCGAGGGCAGGGGGCACGCTGCCTCCACGTCCCGGCGGGTGGTGGCATCCAGTGCGTCGTGGCCGCGCATCGCGCGGAAGAGCAGCGCGGCGTCCTCCACGCTGCGGGCCAGCGGGCCCACCTGGTCGAGGCTGGAGGCGAACGCCACCAGGCCGCTGCGCGAGACGCGGCCGTAGGAGGGCTTGAAGCCCACGAGGCCCGTGAGCGCGGCGGGCTGCCGGATGCTGCCGCCCGTGTCGCTGCCCAGCGCCAGCGGCACCATGCGCGCCGCCACCGCGGCGGCACTGCCGCCCGAGGATCCGCCGGGCACGCGTGCCAGGTCATGGGGGTTGCGCGTGGGCCCGAAGGCCGAGTTCTCGGTGGAGGAGCCCATCGCGAACTCGTCGAGGTTGGCCTTGCCCACCACGCAGCAGCCGGCGGCCACGGCGCGTGCCACGGCCGTGGCGTCGCGCGGCGCCACGTAGCCCGCGAGCATGCGCGAGGCACAGGTCAGCGGCAGGCCGGCCACCTCGAGGTTGTCCTTGACCGCCAGCGGCACGCCGGCCAGCGGGCCCGGGTCGCGGCCCGCCGTGACGGCGGCGTCCACGGCGCCGGCCTGGGCGCGCGCGAGGTCCGGGGCGACGTGCAGGAAGGCCTTCACCCGCCCGTCGAGGGCCTCGATGCGGCGCAAGGACTCGTCCACCAGCACGCGCGCGGTGAGCGGGTCGCGCGGGTCGCGCACGCGGCGGGCCATCTCGGCCACGGGGAGGTCGAGGGCGTGGGCCACCTAGTCCTCGTCGCCGCGGAAGCGGGGCACCACGAGGAAGGCGCCGTCGTGGGCGGGCGCGTTGCGGGAGACCTCGCGCCGGCCCAGCGTGGGGCCGGGCTCGTCGGGCCGCAGCTGCTCCAGCGAGGCGGGCGGCAGCAGCGCGCCGGCGGCGGGCGGCACCTCGATGGCAGCCACCGCGCCCACGAGGTCGAGGATGCGGCGGAACTGCTCGGTGAGGGCGGGCAGCCGCGCCTCGTCCACCTCCAGCCGCGCCAGGGCGGCCACGCGACGCACCAGCGCCGCGTCGATCGTGGGCGCTGCGACCGGGGCTGTCCCGGCGGGCGTGGGGGGCGTGGGCGGCGTGGGGCCCGGGCTCATGCGCGCATCATGCCGCGCCGGGGGCTCCAAGGCCACCCCGGGCGGGCCTGCTAGCGCGGGTTGCCGCCCAGCGCGCGCTCCAGCGCCAGCTGGCCGCAGGCGGCGGCGATGTCGTCGCCACGGCGGGTGCGCAGGGTGGCCGACACGCCATGCGCGCGCAGCACCTCCACGAAGGCGCGCGCCACGGGCGCGGCGGGCGCGGAGAGCTCCGGCCGGTGCGCGACCGGGTTGAGCGGGATCAGGTTGACGTGCACGTGCCGTCCGCGCAACGCGCCAGCCAGGGACTCGGCGTGCTCGGGAGCGTCGTTCTGGCCGGCGATCAGCACGTACTCCGCGGTGGCGTCGCGTCCCGTGTCGCGCGCATAGCGCGCAGCGGCGTCCACCAGGCCCCGGACGCGGCCCTCGGGGCTGCCGGGCACGAGGCGCCGGCGCACCGCGTCGTCGGGCCCGTGCAGCGAGACGGCCAGCTGCACGCCCAGCCCCTCGGCGGCCAGCCGGTCGATGCCTGCCGGCGTGGCCGCGGTGCTCACCGTGATGCGCCGCGGCGAGAAGGCCATCCCGCGCGCGTCGGTCCACAGCCGGATGGCGGGGGCCAGCGCCTCGAGGTTGAGCAGTGGCTCGCCCATGCCCATCACCACCACGTGGCTGGGCCGCCGCCCGAGGTGGCGCTGCACGTGCAGGACCTGCTCGGCGATCTCGGCCACCGAGAGGTTGCGCAGCACGCCGGCCACGCCGGAGGCGCAGAAGGTGCAGCCGATGGGGCAGCCCACCTGCGTGGACACGCACACCGTGGCCCGCCCGTCGTCGGGGATCAGCACCGTCTCGATGCGCTTGCCGTCGTGCAGGCCCAGCAGCCACTTGGTGGTGCCATCGGCCGCATCCTGCCGCTCCACGACCGCGGTGGCCGCGAAGGCCACGCGCGCGGCCAGCTGCTCGCGCAAGGCCGCGGGCAGCACGTGCACGTCGTCCCAGCACGCCGCCCCCTGCTGCCACAGCGCGCGCCACAGCTGGTCGGCCCGGAAGCGCGGCGCGCCCGCCCCGGCCACCAGCGCCTCGAGCGCCTCGCAGGACAGTCCCGCCAGCGCGGGGGGCGGCGCCCCGGCGGGGGCGGGGGCCCCTGCAGGGGCGGCCGCGTCCATGGCGGCCTAGGTGCCCGTCTTGCGGCGGCGCGCGATGCGCTCCACCGGCTCGCGGCCCTCGACGGCAGCCCGCGTGATGCGGAACACCGTGCCCTGCTCGGTCTCGGGCAGGTCGAAGACCTGGTCCAGCACCAGCTCCTCGAAGATCGAGCGCAGGGCGCGCACGCCGGTCTCGCGCTGCATGGCCTTCTCGGCAATCGCTTCCAGCGCAGCGGGCTCGAACTCCAGCGTGCCGCCGTCCATCGCGAACAGCTCCTGGTACTGCTTGCTGAGCGCGTTCTTCGGCTCGGTCATGACGCGGACGAGGTCGTCCTTCGTGAGCGGGTCCAGCGTGGCCAGCACCGGCAGGCGCCCGATGAACTCGGGGATCATGCCGAAGTTGATCAGGTCGTGCGGCTCGGCATGGCGCAGCACCCGCGCGCGCTCCAGCACGTCGGCCCGGTCGGGCGCCCCGCCCTCGCGGCCGAAGCCGATCAGGCTGCGGCCCAGGCGCCGCGCGATGATCTCCTCGAGGCCCGAGAAGGTGCCGCCGCAGATGAACAGGATGTTCTCCGTGTCCATCTGGATGTACTGCTGCTCGGGATGCTTGCGGCCCCCCTGCGGCGGCACGTTGGCCACCGTGCCTTCCATGATCTTGAGCAGCGCCTGTTGCACGCCCTCGCCGCTCACGTCGCGCGTGATCGAGGGATTCTGGGTGGTGCGGTTGATCTTGTCGATCTCGTCGATGTAGACGATGCCGAGCTCGGCCCGCTCGCGGTTGAAGTCGGCGGCCTGCAGCAGCTTGAGCAGGATGTTCTCGACATCCTCGCCCACGTAGCCGGCCTCGGTCAGCGTGGTGGCGTCGGCGATGGCGAAGGGCACGTCCAGCAGGCGCGCCAGCGTGCGTGCCAGCAGGGTCTTGCCGCTGCCCGTGGGGCCCAGCAGCAGGATGTTGCTCTTGTCGATCTCGACCTCGCCCTCGGTGCCGCGGAACACGCGCCGGTAGTGGTTGTAGACCGCCACCGAGAGGACCTTCTTGGCGCGCTCCTGGCCCACCACGTACTGGTCGAGGTGCGCCATGATCTCGCGCGGCGTGCGCAGGGCGCCTTCCTCGCGCAGGCCGGCCCCGGCCGGGCGCTCGCGCTTCTTCTTGCGCGGGGGACGGCCCGAGCGCTTGAGCTCCTCCAGCAGGATCGTGTTGCAGAGCTCGACGCACTCGTTGCAGATGTTGATGCCGGGCGGGCCCGCGATCAGGTTCTCGACCGCCGAGCGCCCCTTGCTGCAGAAGGTGCATTTCTCCACGGGTCCGCGGCGCTGCGTCACGCGTGGGGTCTCCGCAAGCAGGCCCGGTGCACACGCACCGCGCCAAGGGTGGCAAGACTAGCAGCGCCGGCGGGTGCGACCCCCTCGCCGGGCAGGGCCGGGCGGGTGGCGCCGCCTAGCGGCCCACGAGGGGCGCGGCGGGGCCCGCCGTGCCCTTCTTCATCGAGGACACGACCTCGTCGATGATCCCGTACTCGCGGGCCTCCTGGGCGCTCAGGTACTTGTCGCGCTCGGTGTCGTGCTCGATCTGCGTCAGCGGGCGGCCGGTGTGCTTGCTGAGCACGCCGTTGAGGATCTCGCGCGCGCGCAGGATCTCCTCGGCCTGGATCTCGATGTCGGCGGCCGTGCCCTGGGCGCCGCCCCACGGCTGGTGGATCATGATGCGCGAGTTGGGCAGCGCGTAGCGCTTGCCCGGCGCGCCGGCGGCCAGCAGGATGGCGGCCATGCTGGCGGCCATGCCGATGCACACCGTCTCCACGGGGCACGAGATGTACTGGATGGTGTCGTAGACGGCGAGGCCCGCGGAGATGCTGCCGCCGGGGCTGTTGATGTAGAGGTGCACGTCGCGCGTGCGGTCGGCCTTCTGCAGGTAGAGCAGCTGGCCGATGAGGAAGTTGGCCACCGTGTCGTTGATCGGCGTGCCCAGGAAGATGATGCGGTCCTCGAGCAGCCGGCTCCAGATGTCGTAGGCCCGCTCGCCGCGCCCCGTGCGCTCGATGATGGTGGGGTTGGGGATGTAGGCCAGCGGGCTGGCGGGGGCGCCGGGGCCCTCCATCAGCGTGCGCAGGCTCTCGGGCAGGGGCTGGTCGGGTCGGCTCATGCGGTCCTCCGGGCAGGCGGGAAGGGTAGCGCGGGCGCAGGGCCCGGGCGTGTCACCGCCCGGGCGCTGCCACCGGGTCGCCCGCCCGGCGGGCAGGGCGGCGGCGTGGGGTGGCGCGGGGCCGGCTGGCTAGGCCTTCTCGGACACCTTGGCCGTGCGCCGGATCTCCTCGCGCACCTTGCGGTGGCGCAGCTGCGTGCGCAGCTCCTCGATGCGGCCGCCCTGGCGGTACGCGGCCAGCACCTCCTCGACCGGGCGGCCATAGGCCTGCGCGATCTCCGAGAGGGCCTGCGCCACCTCCTGGTCGCCCACGGCGAGGCCCGCATCGCGCGCGATGCGGTCCAGCACGAAGAAGCGCTTGAGCTCGGCAGCGATGCGCTCGCGCGCTCCCGCGCGGCCCTCGGCCACCTGCGCGTCGAGGCGGGCGGCGTCCGTGGTGCCCTCTTGCTCCAGCTCCATGCGGCGGCGTGCGGCCCACGACTCCAGCTCCTGGTCGAGCAGGTCGGCGGGCAGGTCGATGCGGGCCGAGCCCACCACGGTGTCGACCAGCCCGTCCTCGGCGGCCTCGTCGCGCTCGCGCACCTTGGCCCGCGTCAGCTGGCGCTTGAGGTCGGCGCGCATCTCGGCCACGTCGTCGTAGTCCATCTTCTTGAGGAAGGCCTCGTCCACCTCGGGCAGCACGGGCCGGCGCACCTCGTGCACCTGGACCTCCAGCGAGAGCGCCTTGCCGCGCAGTCCCTCGCGCGGGTCGTCGGCGTCCGCCGTCACCTGGCCGCGGGCCTCGGCCGGGGCCTTCTTGCCCAGCAGGGCCTGCTCCACCTCGGCGGCCACGAAGCCCGCCACGGCGCCGCGGCCGTAGGGGTGCCACACGCCCTTGTCCTCGGCCAGCACGGCCTCGCCCTCGCTCGCCTTCCAGTCGATCACCAGCACGTCGCCCTCGGCGATGGCCGCGTCGGGCGCCGGCTCGAGGCGCGCGGCGCGGCGGCGCACCGAGTCCACCGCCTTGTCCACGTCCTCCTCGGCCACGTTCACGGCGGGCAGCTCCAGGGGCAGGCCCTGCCAGGACGGGGTCTCGAACTCGGGGCGCGTGGCCAGCTCGAACTCGAAGCGCAGGTCCTTGGCCGGGTCCAGCGCGAGCGCGTGCAGGTCGATGGAGGGCGGGGCCATGGGCTCCACCTTGTGGTTGCGCACCAGCTGCTCGAGCGCGGCGCGCACCAGCGACTCCTTGACCTCGCCCACCATCGCGGTCCCGAAGCGCTTCTCCAGCATCTTGCGCGGCGCGTGGCCCTTGCGGAACCCGGGCATGGCCAGCTGCCGGTTGAGCTCCCCGTACTGGCGGTCGTACTCGGCGCGCACCTGCTCGCCGGGGATGGTGACCCCGATCTGCTTGCGGCAGGGGGCAAGGGCCTTGATGTCGAAGGTGAAGTCCATGGCGGGTGACCCGTGGGGAAGGCGGGCGAGGGTAGCCCCGCGGGCCGTGGGTGGCGAGGGAAGGCGCCTCGGCAGGCCCTCGCAGCCTTGTTCCTTGGCAGGCCCCCCCGGGGGGGTAGGATGCAACGCGTTGGGACGTCGAGGATGGCGTCCAGGGTGGCTGGGCAAGCCCCGCGCAAGCGGTGTGGCGCCAAGCCGTGAACGAGCAGGGCCCGGCCCCCCGGGATCCCAGCCGGCGCACCAGTGCGACCCTGCACAGCCTCCACGTCCCGTGGGCCCGGCCGGCCGCCCCGCAAGCGCGGGCGCCAGCAGCGGGTCCGGGGCCTGCTGCAGGTGCGGCGCGCCCTGTGAGACGTGCGTGGATCCCGGGCCTTGCCCACCCTGCGGTGAACCGTGGGACGAGGCGGGCTGGAGGCTGGATGATGTTCGAGCAAGGCAGGGGTGGTGGCCGTCGTCGAGGGCGGCGCCGCGGCGGTCGCAACCGGCACCGGGGCGGTGGCTTCGGTGGCGGGGGCGGGCCCGGATCCGGCATGCCGCCGCAGGGCGGGCACGGTGGCCGTGGCGGGCGCGGCGGCGCGCCCACGCCGGCCCCGGGGTCCTACGACCCCGAGCGCGGCATGACCCTCGAGCAGGTGGCCGGCGGCGTGGCGCTGCAGGAGCCGCTGCCCGAGCATCCGTTCACCCCGCCCACGATGGCGGAGCTCTACCAGATGGGCGTGCTGGAGCTCGCGCGCGAGGGCCACGGCTTCGTGCGCAACCCGGCCAGCGGCTACGAGCCCTCGCCGGACGATCCCTACGTGCCCTCGCGGATGGTGCGCGAGTACGGCATGCGCGACGGCTGCCTGCTGGCCGGCGAGGTGGGCCCGCCGCAGCGGCCCGGCCAGAACCCCGTGATGCTGCGGCCCACGTGCATCGGGGGCGTGGCCCCGCATGCCTACCGGGCCCTGCCGGCCTGGGACGACCTCACGGTGATCGACCCGGAGGAGCGCATCCGCCTCACCGCGAGCAGCAGCGACCTCACGCTGCGCATCGTGGACATGCTCTGCCCCATCGGCTTCGGCCAGCGCGGCCTGCTCGTGTCGCCGCCGCGGGCCGGCAAGACCACCGTGCTGCAGAAGCTGGCGCAGGCCATCGAGCGCGACTACCCCGAGGTGTACCTGATCGTGCTGCTCGTGGACGAGCGGCCCGAGGAAGCCACCTTCATGCGCCGCGGCACGCAGGGCGAGGTGGCCGTGTCCACCAACGACCGCACGCCCGAGAGCCACACGCACCTGACCGAGGTGATCCTCAAGAAGGCGCGCCGCCTCGTGGAGGCCGGCCGGGACGTCGTGGTGCTGATGGACTCGCTCACGCGCCTGGGCCGCGCCTACAACCTGCTGGCCAAGGGCGGCGGGCGCACGCTCTCGGGCGGCATGGACTCGCGCACGCTGGAGAAGCCCAAGGCCTTCTTCGGCGGCGCGCGCAAGATCGAGGGGGGCGGCTCGCTCACCATCGTGGCCACGGCGCTCATCGACACGGGCAGCCGGCTCGACCAGGTGATCTTCGAGGAGTTCAAGGGCACCGGCAACATGGAGCTGGTGCTGGACCGCGACCTGGCCGAGCAGCGCATCTGGCCGGCCATCGACGTGAACAGGAGCGGCACGCGCAAGGAGGAGAAGCTGCTCCCGCGGGAGCTGCTCGACCGCATCTACCTCTTGCGGCGCGTGCTCAACCGCGTGGCCCCCGTGCAGGCGATGGAGCTGCTGGGCGAGCGCCTCGAGCAGACACGCACCAACGAGGAGTTCCTCGCGCAGGTCGCGCAGAAGCA
Source organism: Planctomycetota bacterium (assembly GCA_964228555.1). Lineage (GTDB taxonomy): Bacteria > Planctomycetota > PLA2 > PLA2 > JAEUHO01 > CAXQZU01. The sequence continues at coordinate 86,357 of CAXQZU010000036.1, read as the reverse complement.
GAAGGAGCGCTCCTAGCGCGGCCGGCGCGCGGCGCATTCCCCCGCGACCGGCCCTCCCGTAGGATGCGGCTCCCCGCGGTGCCCCGCGCCGCCCGCCTGGAGCCGCCATGCGCCGCACCCTGCCCGTCGCCCCGCTCGCCGTCCTGCTCGCGCTCGCCTGCCTGCTGCCCGGCGGGGGGCTGGCGCGGGCCGAGGCGGCCGACGCGCCCGCGCCCACGCAGGGGCTGCGCTACCCCAGCCTCTCGCCCGACGGGCGCTGGGTGGTGTTCGACTACCGCGGCGACATCTGGAAGATGGCGCTGGACGGCAGCGGCCATGCCGATCGCCTCACCGTGCACGAGGCGCAGGACACGCTGGCGCGCGTCAGCCCCGACGGCACGCAGGTGGCCTTCAGCAGCCGGCGAAACGGCGGCTTCGACCTCTACGTCGTGTCCATCGAGGGCGGCCCGCCCCGCCAGGTGACCTTCCACAGCGCGCTGGAGCTGCTCTGCGACTGGTCGCCCGAGGGCACGCACCTGCTCTTCCTCTCGAACCGCGAGCCCAGCCTGTGGCAGATGGACCTCTACGAGGTGCCCGTGGCGGGCGGCACGCCGCGGCGCATCACGCGCGACGGCGGTCGCGACGGCACCTACTCGGCCGACGGCCGGCGCATCGTCTACGCCCGCGGCTTCAACACGATCTACCAGGACAACTACCGCGGCTCGGCCAGCTACGACCTCTACGAGGTGGACCGCGAGGGCGGCACGCCGCGGCGCCTCACCTCGACCCCGGGCAACGAGCGCTGGCCCTTCCTCTCGGCCGACGGGGCCTCGCTGTGGTTCCTCGCCGAGGAGCAGGGCGTGGCCAACCTCTGGCGCATGCCGGCGGCGGGTGGCGAGAGGGAGCAGGTGACGCGGCTCGCGGGCGCGGACCTGCAGCGCATGCTCCCGGACGCCGCGCGCAAGCGCGTGGCCGTCGAGCGCGGCGGACGCCTCTGCGTGCTCTCGCTGGAGTCCCCGGGCGAGCCGCTGCGCGAGCTGCCGCTCGTGGTGCAGGCCGACGAGCGCGGCAGCGGCATCGACGTGCGCACCATCACGCAGGGCGGCGAGCAGGTGGACGTCTCGCGCGACGGCACGCAGGTGGCCTTCGCGCTGCACGGCGACCTGTGGCTGATGCCGGGCGGAGGCGGCGCGGGCCGGCGCATCACCAGCACGGCCGAGGAGGAGCAGTGGCCGCGCTTCAGCCCTGACGGCCGGCGCCTCGCCTACAGCGTGACGGTGGGCGGGCAGAGCGACGTGTACGTGCTGGACCTCGCCAGCGGCCGGACGGCGCAGGTGACCAAGCACAAGGCCGACGACTTCTTCCAGTGCTGGTCGCCCGACGGCACGCGCATCGCCTTCTCCAGCGAGCGCAGCGGCAACCGCGACATCTGGGCGGTGGACCTGGCCAGCGGCAAGGAGGCCCAGCTCACCAACCACCCCGCGGCCGACGACGACCCGTCCTGGTCGCCCGACGGGCGCTCCATCGCCTTCGACAGCGGGCGCGACGGCGGGCAGGCCATCTACGTGATGCCGGCCGAGGGCGGCCCGGCCCGGCGCGTGACGCAGGGCAGCGGCTTCTTCCAGGTGCCCGCGTGGTCGCCGGACGGCAGCATGATCGCCTTCGAGGCCTTCCAGCCCGACAGCGGCCAGAGCGGCGGCCTGTTCGTGGTCTCGGCCGCCGGCGGCCCGGCCATGCAGCTCTCGCGCGACGGGCAGGTGGCTTGCTGGACGCGCTCGGGTGGATGGATCTACTTCCATGCCACGCGCGAGGGGCAGGCCGGCATCTGGCGCCTGCCCGCGCCGCAGGGCGTGCTGGTGGGCGAGCGCGTGCCCTTCCTGGGCCGCGTCGAGGTGGACCGGCGCGAGGAGCTGGCGCAGCTCTTCGACGAGGCGTGGAAGCGCCTCAAGGAAGGCTTCTACGACCCGGCCATGCACGGGGTGGACTGGGATGCCGTGCGCACCAGGTACCGTGACATGGCGGCGGACGCCGAGAACAAGGACACCTTCTACAACATCGTCAACCAGATGCTCGCGGAGCTGGGCGCCAGCCACCTGGGCATCTCGCCCGGGGGCGGCGACGAGGGTGCCCCCAGCGCGGGGCGTGGCCCCGCCACGGGCGTGCTGGGCATGGAGCTGGCGCTGGAGCCGGGCGCGGACACGCGCCTCGTCGCCAGCGTGCTGGCGGGCGGTCCCGCGGAGAAGGCGGGCCTCAAGGCCGGCGCGCGCGTGCGCGTCGTGCAGGGGATCCCGCTCGCGCCGGGCGTCGACCTCGACCGCGTGCTGGCAGGCATGGCCGGCAAGGAGGTCAAGGTGACGCTGGTGGAGGGCGAGGCCGAGAGGGAGGTGGCGGTGCGGGCCGTGGCCGCCCCGGCGCTGGCACGAGCGCACTTCGAGCAGTGGCGCGTGCGCAACGAGGCCCGCACCAAGGACGCCTCGCAGGGTCGCGTGGGCTACGTGCAGCTGGACCAGATGGACCAGGACAACCTGGTGCGCTTCCAGCAGGCCGTGGCGCGCTTCAACGCCGACCCGCGCAACCAGGGGATGGTGCTGGACGTGCGCGAGAACGGGGGCGGCAACATCCACGTGCAGCTGATGGCCATCCTGCAGGCGCGGCCCTTCATGCGGCTGGAGCCGCGCGGCGCGCCGCGCATGACGCAGCCGCAGCTCTACTGGGACAAGCCCGTGGTGCTGCTGGTCAACGAGCGCTCCTTCAGCGACGCGGAAGTGTTCCCGTGGTCCTTCCGGGCGGGCGGCCTCGGCACCACGGTGGGCATGCCCACGCCCGGTGGCGTGATCGGCACCACCGACGTCAAGCTCAGCGACGGCTCGAACTTCCGCATCCCCCGCGTGGGCTGGTACAGCCTCGACGGCCAGAACCTCGAGAACAACGGCTTCGTGCCCGACGTTGTCGTGCCCGAGACCAGCGAAGACCGCCTCGCAGGCCGCGACCCGCAGCTGGACAAGGCCCTCGAGGTGGTGATGCAGCAGGTCAAGGCACGCTATGGCGAGGCCCCGCCTCCCGAGGCGCAGCCCGAGCCCAAGCCGCCCGTGGCGGCACCCAAGGCCGAGCCGCGCCTGCTGGGCGAGAGCCTGCTGGCCGACGCCCGGGTGGGCGAGTGGGTGCGCTACCGCAGCCAGCCCGCGCAGGGCGAGGCCAGCGTGGTGAAGGTGGTGCTGGTCGCGCTGGAGGGGGGCAACGCCACCTTCGAGCGCACGCTGGAGGCCGGGCCAGGCCTCGCGCTGGACCTGCCCGCGACGCTGCCGGTGGCTGCGCTCAAGGAGCAGCTGGCCGCGCTGGGCACGCTGCGCGCGAGCGAGACCGTCACGGCGCAGGTGGGAGGCAGCAGCGCCGAGGGCGTGGCCGTCACGCTCGAGGTGCAGGGCGTGGAGGCCCGCCTCGTGTTCACGCCGGCCGTGCCCTGCGCCGGCCTCCTGCGCATGGAGATGGGCGGGCAGGTGGTGCTGCAGGCCGTGGAGTGGGGCGCCCCCGAGGGCGCGGGCGCGCCCCCGGCGCGCTAGGCCCGGCGTGGGCGCGGCCATCAGCCCGCGTGGCCGTGGCCACCGCTGTGTGCAGGTTGGCACGCCGCGTGCCATGGGGGCGGCCATGCGCCTGACCCCTGCCCCCCGCGGCCCACGGCTGCCCGCGCGCCTGCTGCGCCCGTTGCTGCTGGCCGCCGTGCTGGAGGCGGCGCTCGGCCTGCTGCCCGCCACGGTGCTGGCCACGGCGGGGTGCCTGGGGCTGGGTGCTCGCGCACATGCGCACGGCGGTGCCCCGCTGCCGCCCCCCGATCCGGGCCCGGTGCCGCGCCCTCCGGCCGACCCCCAGCCGCCCCGGCCCCCGGTGGTGGCCCCGCCGCCGGTGAGCATCCCGCCCCAGGAGAAGCCGCCCGTGACGCCGGCGCCTGCCGTGCCGGTACCGCCCGTCACCGGGCCTGCGGCCGGCCCGCCCGGCGTGGCCGAGACCCTGCCCACCCGTCCCTCGAGCCTGCGTCCCAACCCGCGCGCCGGGCTCATGGGCCTGGGACGGCGACCGGCCACCTCGGCGGCCGGCGGCTCGGTCCAGGACTGGCCGGTGTGGTGGCGCATCGTGGGCGGCGCGTGGCTGCCGCCGCGGCAGTGGGGCATGGCGGGCGCCGCGGTGACCCCGGCAGGCAACGCGCCCGACGTGGCGCGCGAGCAGTTGGAGGCGCAGCAGGCGGCGCTGGCGCGACAGGCCGTGGTGCCCTTGCTGGAGCGCCTGGCCAGCACGGCAGGGGCGCTGGAGGACGTGCGCGGCTCGGCGCTGCTGGCGCTGGCCCGCATCAGCACGGCCCCGTCGGCGCGCGCCTGCGTCGTGCAGGCCGTGCGTGACGCCGGCGCGCCCGCGCTGGTGCGCGAGTCGGCGGCGCTGGCCCTGGGCCTGTTCCGCCGCAGCGACCCCGCCGCGCGCCTGCCCGCGCTGGAGGTGGAGCGGCTGCGCGAGGTGGCGCTGACGGTGGCCGACGACGACGGCGCGCCCATGCGCACCCGCTGCTTCGCGGTGTTCTCGCTGGGCCTGCTGGGCGACCAGCCCTTCCTCGAGGCCGGCGAGCAGGGCGCCTCGGCGTGGGTGCGCACCCTGTGGTCGCGCATGGCCATGCCAAGGGCCAGCCGCGAGCTGCCCGTGGCCCTGCTGCTGGCGCTCTCGCACCAGCCTCCACAGTCGCTGCTGGAACCGGTGCGCGACGGCCTGCGCAGCATCCTCGTGGGACGGCAGGCCTTCGGCCGCGAGTGGTCTGCCCTGGAGCGCGCGCACGCGCTGGCCTGCCTCGCGCGGCTGGCACCGGGCCCCGCGCAGGCCGACCTGCTGCGCGCGCTGCAGCGGCGCGGCCAGAGCGAGGAGGTCGTGCGCGCGGCCGCCCTCGTGGCCCCCGCGCTGGCGGCGGCCCTCGAGCCGGAGCCGCGAGCAGGCCTCTTCAGCGGGCTCGCGGGCGCCCTCGAGGGGCAGGCCGACCCGTGGACGCGCGGCCTGCTGCGCCTCGCGATGGGGCGCGTGCTGGGCGAGGACCTGGACGCACCCGGCAGCCTGCTGCTGGTCTCCTCGGGCCTCGAGCAGGTGCTGGGCGGCGTGGACCGCGCACGCGGCATCGAGCGCGGCTACGCGGTGCTGGCCGTGGGGCTGGCCGGCCGTGGCCGCGCCGCGCCCGAGGCCTGGGGCCGGCGCGCGCGGGCTCGCTTGCGCGCGGGCCTGGAGCAGGGGCGCGAGGACCCGGCGGTACGCGCGGCCCACGCCCTGGCGCTGGGCCTGCTGCCTGCCGCCGAGGCCGTGGCGCCGCTGGTCGGGGTCGTCGGCGACCGCGATGCGCCGGCCCTGCTGCGTGGGCACGGCGCGCTGGCGCTGGCCCTGCTGCAGCCGACGGCTCCCGAGGCCGTGCAGGCGGTGGTGCTGGCGCTGGGCGTCCGGCACGAGGCCGACCTGCGTGCCCATGCGGCCCAGGCGCTGGCCACGCTGCGCGCCCGCGAGGCGCTGCCCCTGCTGCTGCGCGAGGCCGCGGATGACCTCGCCAGCGAGCACGTGCGCGCACAGGCGGCCGCGGCGCTGGGCCGGCTGGGCGACCTGGGCGCCGTGCCCGGGCTGGCGCAGCTGGCTGCCGACGAGGACCGCAGCGAGCCCGTGCGCGCGCTGGCGGTGGTGGCGCTGGGCCTGCTGCTGGACCCGGAGCCCCGTCCCAGCCTGCTGCGCATCACGCGCGACCTGCCCTACAGCGCCCGTACGGACGCACTGGCCGAGCTGGTCACCATCCTCTGACCGGGATGCCCCTGACCGGGATGGCCCGGGCGGCGCGCGGCGCCGGCGGGCATGAAGCGGGCCGCAGGCGCATGCGCCCGCGGCCCGCAGGAGGTGCCCAGAGGCGGCCGGCTACTTGCCGCGCTTGGCCTTCTCGGCCTCCACTTCCTTGCGGATCTTCTCGGCCACGCTCATGGGCACGCCGCGGTACTCGAAGGGCTCCATCGAGTACACGCCACGGCCCTGCGACATGCCGCGCAGCGCCTCGGAGTAGCGGAACATCTCGGCCAGCGGCACCACGCCGTAGATGCGCACCGCGTCGCCGCCGCCCTTCTCGGTCTTCTCGATCATGCCGCGGCGCTGGTTGAGGCTGCCGAGCACGTCGCCGAGGTTGACCTCGGGCGCCGTCACGGTGATGCGCATCCAGGGCTCGAGGATGGTGATGCCCGCCTTCTCGGTGGCCTCGCGCACGGCGAGGCGTGCGGCCTCCTTGAACGCCATCTCCGACGAGTCCACGTCGTGGTACTTGCCGTCGTAGAGGTCGGCGGCCACCTTCACGAAGGGGAAGCCCAGCGGGTAGCCCTCGACGTAGGCAGCGTCCAGGCCCTTCTCGATGGCCGGCACGTACTCCTTGGGCACCGAGCCGCCCACGATGGAGCTCTCGAAGGTGTTGGCCGTGTCCTCGATCTGCGAGAAGCGGATGCGCACGACGCCGAACTGGCCGCGACCGCCCGACTGCTTGACGTGACGGCCCTCGACATCGATGTTGCGGGCGAAGGTCTGGCGGTAGGCCACCTTGGGCTTGCCCGTCTCGCAGGCCACGCCGAACTCGCGCTTGAGGCGGCTGCAGATGATGTCCAGGTGCAGCTCGCCCATGCCCGAGATGATGGTCTCGCCCGTCTCGTCGTCCGTGAAGGTGGCGAAGGTGGGGTCCTCGCGCGAGAGCTTCTGCAGCGCCTCGCCCAGCTTGTCGCGGTCGGCGCGGCTGGCCGGGTTGATCGACATCGAGATCACCGTGGCCGGGAACTGCGGCGGCTCGAGGAAGATCGCGTCTTCCTTCTGGCACAGCGTGTCGCCCGTGTAGGTGTCCTTGAAGCCGACCACCGCGCCGATCTGGCCGGCGGTCAGCACCTCCACCGCCTCGCGCTCGGTGGCGTGCATCACCATGAGGCGGCCGATGCGCTCCTTCTTGCGGCGCGTGGCGTTGTAGACCTGCATGCCCTGCTCGAGCTTGCCGCTGTAGACGCGCACGAAGTAGAGGTCGCCGTTCTTGTCGCTGACCGTCTTGAAGGCCAGCGCGGCCAGGATGCCGTTGGGGTCCGGCTGGACCACGCGCGGCTCCTTCGTGTCGGGATCCGAGCCCGTGATGTCCTTGATGTCCAGCGGGCAGGGCAGGAACCAGCACACGGCGTCCAGCAGGCGCTGCACGCCCTTGTTGCGCAGCGCGGCGCCGCACAGCACCGGCACGATCTTGCCCTGCAGCACGCCCTTGCGGATGGCCGGCATCAGCTCGGCCCGGTGCAGCTCCTCGCCGGCCAGGTAGCGCTCCAGGAGCGAGTCGTCCATCTCGGCAGCCGCCTCGACCAGCTCGCGGCGCAGGCCCTCGATGCGCTCCTTGAGCTCGGCGGGCACCTCGGCGGTGGTCCAGCGCTTGCCCTGGCTCTCCTCGTCGTAGTAGACGGCGATGTTCTCCAGCACGTCCACGACGCCCTTGAAGGTGTCGCTCTGGCCCAGCGGGTACTGGATGGGGAAGGCCTTGGCGCCCAGGCGGTCGCGCATCATGCGCACGCACATGTCGAAGTCGGCGCCGGCCTTGTCCATCTTGTTGACGAAGGCGAGGCGCGGCACGTTGTACTTGTTGGCCTGGCGCCACACGGTCTCCGACTGCGGCTCCACGCCCTCCTTGGCGTCGAACACGGCCACGGCGCCGTCCAGCACGCGCAGGCTGCGCTCCACCTCGGCCGTGAAGTCCACGTGCCCGGGCGTGTCGATGATGTTGAGGCGCACGCCCTTCCAGTAGCAGTTGGTCGCGGCGCTGGTGATCGTGATGCCGCGCTCGCGCTCCTCGGGCATGTGGTCCATCGTCGCGCCGCCCTCGTGCACCTCGCCCGTCTTGTGGATGCGGCCGGTGTAGAAGAGGATGCGCTCGGTGACGGTGGTCTTGCCCGCGTCGATGTGGGCCATGATCCCGAAGTTGCGCACGTCGGCCAGCGGGTTGCGCTTGGCCTCGGGCCACGGGATCATGATCTGCTCCTGGGCGTCGCTGCCGGCGCTGGAGGGGGTGCTGGGCGTGGCCATGGGAAGCGCTCCGGGCTGGGCCGCCGGCAGGCGCCGGACGGCAGGAAACCACCGACGGTAGGGCGAAACCCGGCCGGGGCCAACTCTGCGGCCAGCGAGGCGCGCCATGCCGGGCCTGCGCGTGGTGGTCCCGCCCGCCGCGCAGGGCGCTCCGTGTCCCCGCGCCGGGCGAGACTGCCCGGCCGGAGGTCCCCGCGCGCCATGTTCGACGCCGACCAGCGGCTGCGCAAGGCGGTGGAGCGTTTCGAGGAGGGCGACCTCGAGGCCGCGCGTGCGATGCTGCGCAGCCTGGACCGCAAGGGCGTGCAGAGCCCTCGCATCGACCTCTACCTCGGGCACTGCCACCTGGAGGCCGACCGCCCGGAGGCCGCGCTGGCGCGCTACCGCAAGGCGGCCCAGCGCAGCCCCGCCTCGGCTGCCCCGTGGGTGGGCCTGGGCCTGGTGCACGGCAGGCTGGGCCAGGTCGAGCGCGCCATCGCCGCCCTCGAGCGCGCCGTGGCGCTGGATGCCTCCTGCGAGGAGGCGCACTGCCACCTGGCGCACTGCCACGCGCTGCTGGGCCAGCTGTCGGAGGCGCGCGCGCACGCGCTGGAGGCCCGGCGCCTCGACCCGCAGTGCGTCCACGCCCTGCGGCACATGGCGCTGGCCTGCTGGGTGGCCGGGCGGCCGGGCGAGTCGCTGGCCCTGTGGGGCGAGGTGGAGCGGGAGGAGCCCGGCCATCCCGAGCTGGACCTGGGCCGGGCCCGCTGCCTCGAGGCCCTGCATCGCATCGACGAGGCTCGCGCTTGCTACCTGCGAGCCCTGGCGGGACCGGTGCGGGCGGATGCAGCCTTCGGGCTGGCGCAGCTGGAGCGCCAGCAGGGACGGCTGGCCGAGGCAGCGGCGCGGCTGCGCGTCGCGCTGGAGGCTGACCCGGGCCACCTCGAGGCCAGCCTCTGCCTGGCCCACACGCTGTGCGAGCAGGGCGAGCCCGAAGCGGGCTGGAACAGGCTGCTGCCCGTGCTGGAGGGGCATCCCCACGATCCCGACGTGGTGGGCGCCTGCGCGCCCGTGCTGCGTGCGCTGGGGCGCGGGCAGGACGCCAGTGCCTTGCTGGAGGCGCTTGCCGAGGCGCAGCCCGACGCGCCGCGCGCGTGGCTGCACCTGGGCGAGCACCTGCTCGAGCAGGGCGAGGCCGGCCGCGCCGTGGCCGTGCTGCGCCGTGCCCTGCGCCTGGACCCGGATGACGAGGACGTGCCGCGCGTGCTGGCGCGCGCCCTCGCGCGCAGCGGGCGGGCTCGCGCGGCGGCCAGGACCTTGGCTTGCGCATGCATGCGCAACCCGCGTTCCGTCCCGCTGGCGCTGGATCTCGCCGCAGCGCAGTGCGCGCGTGGGCGGGCCGTGCCGGCGGAGCGCGGCCTGCTGCGCGCGCTGGCCAGCCAGCCCCAGAGCGCCGACCTGTGGGCTGCGGCCGCCGAGCTGGCCCTGGACGCAGGGCAGGCGGGCACGGCGCGCTCGCGGCTGCGCGCGGCGCTGCGCTGCTCGTCGCGCCATCCGCAGGCCCTGGCGCTGCTGGTGCGCTGGCTGCTGGCGCGGGGCCGGCCGCGGCAGGCCATGGCGGCCGGCCGCGTGGCCGTGCGCAGCGCGGCGCCCCATGACGAGGTGGTGCGCGATCTCGGGGCCGCCTGCCTTGCGGCGGGCGACCTGCCGCAGGCGGTGCTCCTGCTGAGGCGCTACGTGCTGGCCGCGCCGTCCGATCCCCACGGCTACCGGGTGCTGGCCTCGGCCTTGCGCGCCGGGGGCGAGCCGGCCTCGGCCCTCGACCAGGAGCGGCTGGCTCGCACCCTGGAGGGCTGGCAGGCTGGCCCGGGTGTCGAGGGATAGCGAACAATACGCGAACAATTGCGCCGCCCCGCGCCGTTCTCCCGGGGTGCGTGCGCTTCCGCACGGCCGGGGGGCGTTCGGGCACGCCTGGGCCCTGACGGCCTTGGATCCTCGGTCCCGGGAGCGGCTTGCGGGCTGGGCGGGCGCGCCGGAAAGGGGCGTGCAACGCGGCCCCCCGGGCGCTAGCATGCGGCCCAAGCGCCGGGCAGGCTCTCGCGGCCGGGCCCCGTCACGCGGCCGCGTGACAGGGAACGGGCTTTGCCTGCCAGCGTGTCGCATCCTCCGGAGCATCTCCATGCGCCAGTCGCGTCTCCTCGCTCGCCGCCTCGCACTCGCCGTGGCGGCCCTCGTCTCCATCGCCCTCCCGGCGTGCGGTGGCGGCGGTGGTGGGCCCGGCCCGGACGGCGCGGGCCAGGGCCTGCAGCTCGTCACGTTCATCCAGAACGGCGTGGGCAACCTGCCGCTCAACGAGGTGCTCGAGTTCCGCTTCAGCGAGGAAGTGGACGCGGCCACCGTGAACGTGTCCACGCTGCAGGTGCGCCGCGGCCCCGGCTTCGGGCAGGCGGTGCCCGGCCAGATGGCCGTGAGCGGCTCGACGGTGCTGTTCTACCCCCAGCTGCCCGGGCTCTGCGACCTGTCGGACTCGGGCTTCCAGCCCGACATCCAGTACCGCATCACGCTGGTGGGCTACCCCGAGCAGTTCCCCATCCGCAACTCGGTGGGCCAGCCCCTGCGCCGCACGATGAACTTCGAGTTCCGCACGCGTGCGGACAGCCCCAGCGCCCCCCTGTGGCGCGACGGCATCCCTGCCCAGCAGCCCTTCCTCGTCAGTGCCGTCAACGAGGGCACGCTCAGCCTCAACGGCACCGCCGCCGTGCCGGTGCTGGACGGCAACGACATGGTGCTGACCTTCAGCGAGAACATCGATCCGTGCACGGTCAGCGACACCACCGTGCGCTTCTTCGAGTACCAGCGCGGCAGCCCCACCGTGTTCAACGTGGAGCCGATCTCTGGACGCCAGACGGGGTTCACGCCGGCGGCGGACCAGGACACCGGCAACCCCTTCTCGTGGGGCCCGATCGACGCGGGCGAGACCAACCTCTTCAGCGACCCGCAGCGCATCCGTGCGGTGCTGACGCTGGAGCAGGACTTCACGCAGACGCGCCTGCGCGTCACGCCCGAGTTCGGCCGCTTCCCCGAGAACGCCCTGTGCGTGCTGGAGCTGACCTTCGGCCTGCGTGACCTCGCCGGCTCGTCGCTGATCCCGGTCACGGTCGCGTTCACGACCCAGAACCTGGCCACGCAGACCGGCTCGAAGACGCTGACCTTCGAGGCGGGATCGCCCAACGTGCTGGGCGACCTCTCGACCGGCGACGTCAACACCTCGCGCTCGCCGGGCCGGGCGCAGGGCTGGATGCTGTTCGCCGGCGACGGTGACAACGGCGGCAACCAGCTGCTGCCCTCGCTGCCCAACCAGCCCTCGGCCTGCACCACGCCCCGCCAGGCCAACGACGGCGTCAAGGACGACCTGGATCCCAACGCGGACATCCGCCTGGACACGGGCCTGAGCATCAACACCTGCAACAACGTCACGGACGGCAGCCGTGCGGTGGTGTGGGAGTTCCGCACGATGCGCATCCGTGCAGGCCGCACCGTGCGCATCATCGGCGTCAACCCGGCCATCATCCTGGTGCAGGGCGCCGCGACGGTGGAGGCGGGCGGCCGCATCCTGGCGCGCGGTGATGGCCTGGGCAGCACGCTGACCAACATCGGCACGGGTGCCTCGACCAACACCACGACCGGCGTGTCCGGCGGCGTGGGGTACAGCGGCGGCGGTGGCGGTGGCGCAGCCCCCGGCCTGAACAACTCCGCCAACTACGCCACCGACGGTGCCTCGGCCTTCGGGTCCACCTCCGGCTACGGCGTGCTGGGTGGCGTGGGCGCCGGCCTGGGCGGCGCGAGCGCCTCGACGAGCACCTTCACCAACGGCGGCAACTCCAACGGTGGTGGCGGTGGTGGCCACGCGGCCGCGGGCACGGCGGGTGGCTCGGTCGCGCGTTCGACCAACCCCTTCAAGGCCACGGCTCGTGGCACGGGCGGCGCGGCCTACCCGGCGATGGGTGGCGACACGATGCCCACGCTGACCGCGGGTGGCGGCGGCGGCGGCTCGGGTGCCAACGACATGGGCACCTTCGGCAACGGTGCCACGGGCGCCGGTGGCGGTGGTGGCGGCGGTGCCGTGGACATCACCTCCTCGGCTGACATCAACATCTTCGGCACCGTCGATGCCTCGGGCGGTCGCGGTGGCTCGGGTGCGGCCGGCTTCTACAACGGCTCGGGCGGCGCGGGCGGTGGCGCGGGTGGCGGCATCCGCCTGCTCACGCCCAACCGCATCGACATCACGGGCGGCGTGATCACGGCAGCGGGCGGGCCCGGTGGCGGCGGCGCGCAGCCCACGGCGGGCGGCGCGACGATCAACAACGGCGGCCAGGGTGGCCTGGGCCGCGTGGTGATGGAGGATGGTGACTCGATCATCACGGGCCAGGGTGCCGTCACGACCCTGATCCCCGGCGAGGGCCAGACCGGCTTCTACCGCGGCGTGTTCAACGCGGCCCGCTTCCAGGGCGGTGGCCTCGAGCCCCAGATCGTCTCCGACGTGTTCTTCTGCTCGCCGGCCAACCCCAGCTTCATCACGGCCGTCACCGGGGACTTCCTCGCCGAGCTGCCCTCGGGTGCGTCGCGCGGTGCCGGCAAGACCCTGATGCTGATCGAGGCGCGTGGCTACAACCTGCGCACCGACGGTGCCTACAACTCGGCCGCCCCGACGGGCTGGTTCACGGTGGGCTACTTCACGGACAGCGGCGTCGGCAGTGCGCCGAACTGGGTGGCCAACGCCAACCCGCCGGCGAGCGACATCGCCGTGCTGCCGTCGGGTAACTCGGGTGCGGGCTTCAGCAACCTGAACACGCGCGAGTTCGTGCAGCTGCGCATCACGTTCTACCTGCCCAACGGCTTCGGGCCCTTCGATCCGGGCCCGATCCTGGACCAGTGGACGATCCGCTACACCTACGACCAGTAGGAGCGCGACCAGCAGGAGCGCTCCCCACGCTGGCCCTCGAGGCCCTGCGAGGCCCGTCCGCCCACGGCGGGCGGGCCTCCCGCTTGGTGGGGCTGCGCTGGGAGGCGTGCGCATGACGGTGGCAGGCGGTACAGCACCGGCCCGGGCCTCGGACGCCGCCGACGCACAGGCACGGCTGTGCGCATGGCTGCAGCGCCATGGACAGGGCGGGGCCGTGATTGCCGCCAGTGGCGGCGCCGACAGTGCCTTCCTGCTGGACGCCTGCGCCCGCGTGCTCGGCCCCCAGCGCCTGCTGGCGGTCACCAGCCGCTCCGAGAGCCTGCCTCCCGGCGAGCTGGACGCCGCGCGGGCGCAGGCCGAGGCGGCCGGCGTGGAGCACGAGGTGCTGGCTGGGAGCGAGCTGGACCTCGAGGCCTTCCGGCGCAACGCGCCGGACCGCTGCTTCCACTGCAAGGACGCGCTCTACGGCGAGCTGTCGAGGGTGGCCGCCCAGCGGGGCCTCGCGCTGGTGCTGGATGGCACGAATGCCGACGACCTCGATGGCCACCGGCCGGGCCACGCTGCGGGCCTCCGGCACGGCGTGCGCTCGCCGCTGCTGGAGTGCGGCATCGGCAAGGACCTGGTCCGCGAGCTGAGCCGCCAGCGCGGGCTGCCCACCTGGGACAAGCCCGCCGAGGCCTGCCTCTCCAGCCGGTTCCCGCACGGCACCGAGGTGACGCCCGAGGGCCTCGTGCGCGTGGCGGCCTGCGAGCCGGCCCTCAAGGACCTCGGGCTGCGCTCGGTGCGCGTGCGCGTCCATGACCCGGTGGCACGCATCGAGGTGCCGGCGGAGGACCTGCCCCGCCTGCTGGAGCCCGGCCTGCGCGAGCGCGCCGTGGCCGCCCTCAAGGCGCAGGGGTTCGCCTTCGTGGCGCTGGACCTCGAGGGCTATCGCAGCGGCAGCCTGCAGGAGCCCTTGCGCGCCCCGCCGCCCGGGCTCGTGCGGCTGGGCGGCCTGCCCGCGCCGCGCTAGGCGCACCCTGGACCCGGCGAGCGGACCGCCCCCGGTCCTCAGCGCTGGAACACCGGCAGCGCCTCGTCGGGGATGGACAGGGTGAGCACCGCGAAGGCCGTGCTCAGCACCGGCCCGTAGTGGAACTTGCCGCTCGCGCGGTCGTCCCACGACCCGTCGCTGCGCTGGCGCTCTCCGACCAGCTCGGGCAGCACCAGCGCAGCCCAGCGGCCCCACATCGAGGCGCTGGACCAGTCGCCGCCGTCGCGCTGCCAGAAGGCCCAGGCGCCATAGAAGTGGCCGTAGTACCACCACTCCTCGTCCACGGCACCGCGCTCGAGGGCGCGCAGCATGTAGCGCATGCCGCGGTCCAGCGTGCGGCGCGGGTCGTCCTTGTAGCGCCCGAACAGGTAGAAGGACGAGATGGCCGCGGCCGTCAGCGCGTAGGTGTGCTTGGTGTGCGTGATGCTGTACGTGAAGCCGCCGTCGGAGGCCCCGTCCGAGGCCACCTGGCTCTTGCGCAGGTACTCGAGGCCGCGCAGCACGACGCCTTGGCTGACCGTGAGGCCGGCGTCGCGCGCGGCGCGCAAGGCCTGCGCCACGCACACGGTGACGCTGCCCTCGTGGTCGTTGTCCGGCGAGGGGCTGTAGCCGTAGCCGCCCGTGCTGGTCTGCGCCGCCTCCATGCAGCGCACCGCCTTGGCCACGGCGCTGCGCAAGCGCTCGGCGCGCGGACCGGGCGCCATGCCCAGTGCCGTGGCCAGGGCGAGTGCGGCATAGCCTTGCCCGTGCATGCGCGAGTCGGTGTCGCCGGGATGGTGGAAGTAGCCCTCGGGGTGCCACTGCACGGTCGAGGGCGTCTCCACCAGCTGCAGCAGGAAGTCGATGCCGCGCTTGACGGCGAGGCCGTGGGGGCCCCGTCCGTAGGCGCTGCCTGACGCTTGCAGGGCCATCACCGACAGCGCGGTGAGCGCCACGACGGCCTTGTCGTCGCCGAAGCCTCCGCCCGTGCGCTGCTGGACCGCCAGCCAGGACGCGCCACGCTCGATGGCCCGGCGGCGCCGCTCGCGGCGTGCCGGGTCCTCGGCTGTGCTGGCGCGGGCCCGCTCCTCGCTGCCTGCCCACGACGTCAGGGCCAGCGCGGCCAGCGCCAGCGCGCTGGGCCGGGCACCCAGCACGTCGCGGCGGGTGGGCGGGAGCGAGGCCATCGGCGCGTGCCATCGTACGCCCGGCCTGTGGGGGAGCGCCGGCAGGCGGCGCGGCCAGGCTCCTTCCAGGGCCTGCGCGGAGTCCCGGCGGGCGCTGCCGTGCTGCCCTAGCGGGCGGCGGGGCCCGTCGTGCCCGCGCGGCGCGTCTCGGCATCGAGGCTGCGCTGGTAGTCCTCGAGGATCTTGCGCACCCGCGCCGGCAGCCGCTCCAGGCCGCCGCCTGCCCAGAACTCCCGGATCTCGGGCGGCAGCGAGGCGAACCACGGGTCCACCTTCGGGTCGCTTTCCTTGGGCGGGGGCTGTCCGTCGCGCGCGGCCTGGCCCGCGGGGTCCTGCGGGGGCTTGGGGCCCTGCGGGGGCGTGCCGCCCGCCTGCCGCTGCTGCTCCTCGTGCTGCTTGCGAGCCTGCTCCTCCAGCTCGCGCTGGCGCTGCGCCTCGCGGGCCTCGGGCGTCTGCGGGCCACCTCGCGAGCCCGGCTTGCGCGAGGAGGAGCCCTGCCCGCCGCCGCCGCCGCCTTCTTGCTCCGGCAGCATGCGCATCAGGCTCTCGATCTCGCCGGGGATGGCGCCGCCACCCTCGCGCAGCACCTTGAGGATCTCCTCGAGGGCCACCCGGGCGCCCTCGCCCGACGTGCCTGCGCCGCTTCCTGCCTGGCCGCCACCCTGCGCCCCGCCACCCTGCGACCCGCCGCCCTGCGGCGCGCCACCAGGCCCGCCCTGCCCGCCGGGGGCCGGCGGCAGGGGGGGGATGGGGATGTCGGGACCCTTGGGAGCCGCGCCTCCCTGCTGGCTGGCACGCAGGAGTGCCTCCTCGTTCTCGCGCATCAGGCGCAGCACCTTCTCCATCTGCTCCTTGAGCTTGCGCTCGAGGTCGCCCGGCTCCTCGGCGCGCAGGGGCACGGCGGGCAGCAGCAGCGCGAGGAGGGTGAGGGCGAGCGGGTAGAGGCGCATGGGGCGTCCTGCGGGCTGGGTGGATGGTAGCGGCGAACGGCGGGGGGGCGGAAGGGCAGCGGGCTATCCGCCCTGCCCTCCCAGCGTCTTCTCGACCAGGTCCTCCAGCACGCGCTTGATGCGGCCCTGCTGGTGGTAGAGGCGCTCGAGCATGCGCCGCTCGGCCTCGCCCACCCGGCCCTCGGAGAGGCCGGGCGTGCGCTCGAAGAAGCGCTGCACGCGCAGGTTGAGGTCCACCTGCTGGCGGCGCAGCAGCTTGAGCTCCACCTCGAAGGGCACGAGGCGCTCCTGCTGCGGCTGCTGCTCCTGCTGGCGATCGCGCTGTTGCTGCTGGGGGTCCTCCTGCTGGCGGCGCTCCAGCTCGTCCTCGAAGCCGCCCACGAGGTCGTCGAGGCGCTGCAGCACGGCGTCTTGAACGGCCAGCAGCAGCGGGCCGAGCTCGTCGGGCTGCTCGAGCTGGCGCGCGGCCTCGCGCACGTCCTCCACCGCCTCGGCGAGGCTGGCGGCGAAGGCCGCCGAGTCTTCCTTCTCGACGGCCTGCCGGCGCTCGTCGAGCGTGCCGGCCAGCGCCTGCTCCTCGGCGGCCATCTCCTTCGTGCGCTTGCGGCGCGCACGCGAGAGCCGGCCACCCTCGTCGCGCAGGCGCTGCGCCTCGGCCACGACCTCCTCGCTCTCCTTGCGCAGCGCGGCCTGGGCCTCGCGCGCGGCCTTCAGGTCCTTCACCAGCTGGAACAGCATCTCTTCCTGCTCCAGGCTCTGGTAGCGCCGGCGCTCCTCGTCGAGGGCCTGCTCGGCCTGCTCGAGGTACTCGCGCGCCTCCTCGGCCTGCTGGCGGCTGCGCTGGGCCTGGCCCTGCTCGAGGCTGTCCTCGGTGGCCTCCATCGCGCGCCGCGCACGCCGCCCGGCCTCCTGCGCTGCCTCGTTCTCGGTCTTGGCCAGCAGGTCTTCCAGCTGCTTCATGCGCTCGCGCAGGCGCTCCTGCCGCTCGGACAGCTCCTTGAGCTGCTGCTCGAGTGCAGGCGTGCGCTCGGTCTCGCGGGCGCCCTGCTGCAGCTGGCGCTGGGCCTCGGACAGGGACTGCTCGGCCTGCTGCTGCGAGCCGGCGGCCTGCTGGGACTGGCCCCCGGAGGCCTGCTGCGCCGCCTGCTCCATGGCGCGCGCGGCCTGCTGCAGCGCCTCGCGTGCGCGCTCGGCCTGCTGCTGCGCCTCGGGCGAGGAGGGCGCGAGCTGCCGGGCGCGCTCTTCCAGTTCCTTGGCCTTGGCCACCAGCCGGCGCTGGGCCTCGGCCAGCGCCTGCTCGCGCTGCTCGCGTGCGGCGGCCAGGTCGCGCTCGCGCGCGGCCAGGCCCTCGCGGGCCTGCTCCAGGGCTTGCACGGCCTGCTCCTCGGCGGCAGCCGCCTCGCCGCCACGACCCTGCTGGAGTGCCTGCTGGGCCTGCTCCAGGTGGCGCGCG
Source organism: Planctomycetota bacterium (assembly GCA_964228555.1). Classification (GTDB taxonomy): domain Bacteria; phylum Planctomycetota; class PLA2; order PLA2; family JAEUHO01; genus CAXQZU01. The sequence goes on along the minus strand of CAXQZU010000036.1, from coordinate 68,749 downwards.
GCCTCGCGGGCCGCCCCGGCTGCCTGCTGGCGCGCAGCCTCGGCAGCCTGCGCGCCGGGCTGTGCGGTGCCGGCCTGGCCGCCCGCCTGCTGCTCGAGCCGCTGGGCCAGCGACTCCGCACCGCGCGCGAGCATGCCCTGCTCCTCGGCCAGCCCGGACGCACCTGCCTCGCCGCCCAGCATGCGGGCGGCGCGGTCGAGGTGCTCGGCGGCCTCGGCCTGCTGGCCCGCCGCCTCGCCCGGCCGGCCCCCGGCCAGGGCCGAGGCCGCCTGCTCCATGGCGCGCGCGGCCGCCTCGGCCTGCGCACTGGCCTCGCGAGCCGCCTGCTCAGCCGCGGCGCGCTCGCCGCTGCCTGCCTCGCCCACCGCCTGCGCCGCCTGCGCGGCCTGGCGGGCCAGCCCTTGGGCGGCCTGCGCACGCTGGCGTTCCGCGGCCGCCTGCTGCGCCCGGTCCTGCGGCGTGGAGGAGGACCCGGCAGCCACCGCGGCGCCCAGCGCCTCCGCGGCCGCCTCCAGCCGCTCCCGGCCGGCCTCTGCGCGGTCCGCCCCGGCAGGGCGGGCGCCAGCCGCCGTGCCGGGCTGCATGTCGCGGGCCGCCTGCTCCAGCTGGCCCGCGCCCTCTTCGAGGGCCGCACGGGCACGCTGCGCAGCCTGCCGCCCGGCCTCGGCGGAGGCGCCAGCCTGAGCGCCCCCTTCGGCCATCCCGGCCCGCTCCAGCGATTCCAGTGCCTGCGCGGCCGCCCGCGCTGCGGCGGCGGCGGACTCGGCCTGCTGGGCCGCAGCCGCCGAGGCCTGCGCGGCGGCTGCGGCCGCCTGCTCCAGCGCCTCGCGGCGCTGCGGGCTGGCGGCGCCTGCCTCACCCGCCGCCAGCGGCCCGGCCTGCTCGGCGAGGCGCTGGGCGGCCTCTGCCGTGGCGCGCTCGGCCCCCTTCGCCCCGGCGGCCTCGCGGGCCATCCGCTGTGCGCGCGTGGCGGCGCTGCGCGCTCGCTCGCCGGCCTCGCGCGCCTCGTCGGCCGCCTGTGCCGCATCGGCGCCACCCCCCGCGGCCCGCGCCTGCGCTTGCGCGGCGCGGCCGGCCTCGCGGGCCGCCTCCACCGCAGCCTCGGCGGCCGCCTGCGTGCGCGCCGCGGCGGCTGCGCGCGCGGCCTGTGCCGCGGCGTCGCCCACGGCCTGCCGCAGGGCCTCGCGCACCCCGTCGCCGCTGGCCTGAGCCGCCGCAGCGCGCTCCTCCTCCGCGAGGCGCCGGGCCTCCTGCGCCGCGGCGCGCGCCTGCTCGCCCTCGGCACGGCGTGCGGCCCGCAGGCGCTCCAGCGCTTCCCGCTGGCGCGCCAGCAGGTTCTCTGCCATGGCACGCTCGGCGCGCGCCTGCTCGCCGGCGTCGCGCGCAGCCTCCTCACGCAGGCGCTGCTGCTCCGCGCGCAGGGCGGCCGCTTCGCGTGACAGTGCCTCGGCCTGCCGGGCCGCCTCGGTGCGTGCCTGCTGCTGGGCCTGCTCGATGGCGCGCGCCACCTGCTCCTGCTCGCGGCGCAGCTGCTGCGTGGCCTCCAGCGCCTCCTTGGCCGCCTCCAGCCGCTGCTCGATCTGGTCGCGCGTCACCTCGCGCTTGCGGTCCTCGAGGATCTCGAGCAGGCCCTCGAGGTCGGCCAGCACGCGCGAGACCTGCTCGCGCGCCACCTGCGACACGTCGCGCGTGCCCTCCAGCGCCTGCAGGGCGGCCTGGATGCCGGCCGCGAGGTTGGCGCCCTCGAGGTGCTGCAGCGCCCGGGAGAGGATCTCCACCTCGTAGGCGCTGCCCTCCCGCTCCAGCGACTCGCGCAGGGAGCGCATGCTGGCCGTGAGCGCCTCGGTCTTCTCGCGGATCGCCTCCTGCTCGCGACGCCGGGCCTGCACGCGGGCCTCGCGGTCGGCGTCCTCGGCGCGCGCGGCCGGGGCCCACGGCGCCAGCGCAGCCACCAGCGCCAGCGTGGCGAGGAGCACGCGCGGCGCCTTGGCCGGGCGGGAGGCATCGGGCTGGGTTCGGGAGGGCATGGTCAACGGGCTCCGGGTGCAGGCGCAGGCCTGCCAGGCTGTGCACGCCCCTCGGCATCGAGTCGCTCGAGCAGCGCGCGCTGCTCCTCGACGATGCGCTTGAGGCGCACGATCACGTCGTTGAGGCTCTCCCACGAGGAGAGCGCCTCGGCCAGCTGGCGCAGGGCGGCGAGGTGGGCGCGCTGGGCCTGCTCGAGCGGGGCCAGCACCCCGGCGGCAGCTCCCGGCCCGGCCTGCTGCGCGGCCTGCTGCGCGGCCTCCTGGGCTGCGGGTGCGGTGCGCTGCGTGGCCTCCAGCGCCGCCGCGAGCACGGCCAGCATGCGCTCGAGCAGTGCCGTGTCGATGAGCGTGCGGCCACGCCAGGCGGCCACCACCTCCTCGAACAGGGCGTAGGGGAAGGCCGCGTCGTCGCGCAGCGCCGCCGTGCCGCGCTGGGCCACGCCGCGGTGCGCCCGGTCGATCATGGACAGGATGCGCTCGTTGGGGTTCTGCGCGCCCAGCCGGTCCAGCACGAAGCTGGCGAACACGTCGAGGTAGTCCCGCACCGCGCGGTCGGTGTGCTGGGCCAGCTTGGACTGCGCGAACTGCACGGTCTTGAGCAGGTCGAGGTCGCCGGCCTCCAGCGCCCCGCGCTGCAGCTCCACCACCTGGGCGAGCCGGGCGGCCTGCTCGGACTCGAGGGCCGCCACGGCGCTGCGCACGCCGGAGCGCCGCGTGGACAGCAGGCGCTCCACCTCGGCGGGGGCATAGACCTCCAGCACCTGCCAGGCGCCCTCGGCTCGCTGGCCGCGGGTGTCGGTGGCCACCACGCGCACCTGCACGGTGGACGGCACGGGCAGCGGCGCACCCTCGCCCAGCCAGCCCAGCTCCAGCGGCACGTAGGCCATGACGCCCGCCCGCCCGTCGGGGCCGTCGAGGGCCGCCAGCGTGCGCTGGCCGGGCTCGCCGCGCGGCAGCACCGGGCCCTCGCCCTCCATGGCCTGCAGGCGCAGGGCCTGCAGGGCACCGTCGGCGCCCACGCGCAGCTCGAGCGTGGCCGACGCCACGGCATGGTCGTCGGTGAGCGCCACCAGCAGGGGCACGCGGCCCGCGGGCGTCACCTCCGTCACGCCACGGGGCCAGGCCCACGCCACCTTGGGCGCGGCGTCGGGGCGCACCACGATCTCGTAGGCGTCCTGCCCCGGGTCGTTCTCGCGCCCCTGCGGCGAGCGCAGCGCGGCGCGCCAGCGCAGGCTGCGCTCCGCCACCAGCGACACGCGCCAGGCCTCGCCGCCGCCGTCGGCCGTGATGCGCTCGGCTTCGCGCGCCTCCTCGCCCAGCACCCCGCGCAGCGACTCCAGCGGCTCGCTGGGCACGAGGGTCAGCGTCACCTGCGTGCCCTGCGGCACCTCGAGGCTGCCGGACAGCACGCGCGCAGGCTCGCGGCCGAGGTAGGGCGGGAACACGAGGTCGGCGGCCACGTCCACCAGCGCGGGGGCCACGGTGGCCTCGACGCGGTACACGGGCGTGTCGTCCGTGTCGTCGCCGCCTTGCAGCACGAAGCCGAAGCCCTGCCGCACGTTCACCAGCTCGACGGCGTAGATGCCGGTGCGGCCGGTCACGGGGAACATGCGCCGCGGCAGGGGCTGCTGGCCATCGGCGAGGTCGAGCAGCTGGGCGTCCTCCACGGGCTCGCCCTCGGCCTCGGCGTGCACGACGAGCGTGCGGCCCACGGCCACCTCGAAGGGCTGCTGGGGATCCCAGCGCGTCACGCGGCCGTCCGCCTCCAGCCGCACCGCCCACAGGGTGGTGGCGCGCGGCCAGGGCAGGTCCTCCAGCGCCAGCGAGCGCCGGGCGAAGAGCCGGGCTTGCTCCGGGTCCAGCGCCACGGCCACGACGGCCGCGCCCAGCGCCAGGGCCAGGGTGCCCAGCCACGCCAGCGGCACGCGACCGCTGGCCAGCTGAGCGCACGACGCGCCGCGCGCGGTGACCCGCGCCTCGTCCAGCAGCGCCTGCATCATCGCCCGGCTCTCGCCACGTCCCTGGCCCGCGGCCTCGCGGGCCAGCTCGGCCTCGAAGTCCAGCGCGCTGGCCAGCCGGTCGCCGAGCCCCGGCCGCCGCTGCTCGACGGCCGCGGCGAGCTCGGCGTCCTCGAGCCGCACGCCCACCGGGGCCAGCCAGCGCACCGCCAGCGCGGCCAGCAGCCCGGCAAGGCCCCCGAAGGCAAATCCCGCCAGCGGGGCGCCCGCCCGCCGGCCGCGCACGAGGTAGAAGGCCACCACCGCGCTGGCCAGCACCAGCGGCAGCCAGGCCGGCAGGGGGAGGCGGTCTTGCAGGCCGAGGCAACCCAGCCGCACGAACGCGCGCAGCGCCAGCGGGAGGTCCAGCCCCCGGTCGGCGAGGTAGAAGGCGCCCAGCGCCAGCACGGCGGCCAGCGCCACCCGCGCCAGCCCGGCCAGCGCCAGCCCGGCGCGGATGCGGGCCCGCTGGGCGGCAAGGCTGCGGCGCAGCTCGAGCGTGGGGGACGGGGCGGCCAGGCTGCACCTCGGGCGGGGCCCGGCGCGGGCCCCATGGGTCCAGCCTACCGGGGCGCCAGCCCGCAGGCGGCCCCCGGGCGCCACCGGCCCGGAGTGCGGCCGCGGCCCGGGCTCAGCGCTGGTGGATGGGCAGGTAGTCCAGCGGGAACTGCAGGATCAGCAGGGCGGTGGCCGTGGCATAGGCGTGGCTGTCGTCCACGTTGCTGACCCAGTGGGCGCCGCGCTGGCCGCCGGGCAGGCGGGCCTCTCGCTGCGTGGCCAGGATGCGGTCGCGCACGGCCGTGTACCAGCCGGACCACTCCTGCGGGTTGCTGCCGCCCACGAGGTAGAAGGCCTGCGTCGCGTAGTACGAGCCGTACCAGAAGAAGAAGTGGTCGTTGGGCACGTCGGAGAACTGGTTGCGCAGGTAGCGCACGGTGTCCTCGATGCGCGGTGGCGGCGACTGCGGGATGCGGTGCTCCTTGACGTAGCGCGCGATGGCCGCGTTGTCGTAGAGCCCGGCCTGGAACAGGGTCGTCAGCCCGGCCGCCGCCAGCGAGAAGGAGTCACGGTTCCAGCGGATCTCCTCCGGCTGGTAGCGGAAGCCGCCGCGCGCCTCGGCGCCGGTGTAGGCGCTGCGCAGCACGTAGCCGATGGCGCGGTCGATGGTGGCCTGCGGCACCTTGAAGCCCACGTTGCGGGCCGCACGCAGGGCCACGACCTGGCACACCGTCACGCTCATGTCGCTGTCGGCCGTGAAGGGCACGTAGCGCCAGCCCCCGGTCTCGTTCTGGCAGCGCACCGTGAAGTCCACGGCGGCCTCCAGCACGCGCCGCACGCGAGGCTGCGGCGACATGCCGTACACCTCCGCCAGGGCCAGCGTGGCGAAGGCGTGGCTGTACATGCGCGTGCCGTGGGCCGCGATCATCCCGCTGCCGGGATCCCCCTGCTCGACGAGGAATCGCACGGCCCGCTCCACGACCTCGCCGTAGGGGCCGCGCCCGGGCACGTGGCCGCCGGCGAGGTAGGCCAGCACGGCCAGCGAGGTCACGCCCACGTGCGGCACGTCGCGCCCGCCCTCGAAGATGCGGTAGCCCTCGTTGATCTTCTTGCCCGCGTTGCTCTTCCACGAGCCATCGGTGTGCTGCTGGCTGGCGAGGAAGGAGAGGCCCCTGTCGATGGCCTCGCGGGCCGCCGGCGTCACGAGGCCGCGGGCCGGCTGGTCGGCGCCCGCCGGGCCGCGCGCCAGCGAGGCCAGCAGCCCCAGCACGGCCAGCACGGGGAGGCAGGCAACCAGCCGGCGCATGGGCGGGATGCTATCCGCTGCCGGGGCGGGCGGCCCGGCCCGTCCGGCCGGCCCTAGCGGGGGCTGGCCGGGCCGTAGCTGGCGGCCCCGCCGTCGGCCACCAGCAGCACGGCGCCCGGGCCGGCGGCGACGGCCACCACGCCGTGGGGCCCGGCCAGCAGCTGGTCCACCTCCTGCTCGACGGTGCCGTCGGCGGCGCGCACGACCTTCAGGCGGGCCTGCCGCACCCGGTTGGCGTCCTCGCCTGTCCACAGCGCGAGCAGGTGGTCGCCCACGGCCAGCAGGGCGTGCTGCTGGGACTGTGCGAGCGGGTCGGCCTCCACGGCCCAGCGCAGCTTGCCGCTGGCCGTGTCGAAGGCGAGCAGCGGGCTGGCCCCGCGGGCACCCAGCGCCATCATCACGAGCAGGTCGCCGTGCATGCGCAGGCTGGTGCCGAAGGCGGGCCGCGCGTGGGCCAGGCCCGTGGCCACCTTGGTACGCGAGCGCACCTCGCCCGTCGCCAGCGCGAGGCGGGTGAGCGCGCCGCCGTGCTGCAGCACCCACACGTCGTCACGGTGGGGGAGCAGCGCCGTGACGTAGGCGGGGTCTTCCAGGGGCGTGCTCCACGCGGGCTCGCCGTCCGGCAGTCGCAGGCAGCTCACGCTGCGTCCCGGGCCGGACCGGGCAGGACCGGCCACGAGCACCTGGCCCGGGAGCAGCACCTCGCGCAGGTCCAGCTGGCCCGGCGGGTTGATGGTGGTGCGCAGGGCGCCACACAGCAGGTCGAAGACCAGCGTGCGGGTGCTCCGCGCGCCGGCCTGCTGCACCTGCCGCGAGAGCAGCACGTGCGGCCCGCCGAGCTGCAGCTGGAACACGGGCTCCTGCCCCAGGGGCGTGCTCCACAGCAGCAGGCCCGTGGTGGCGTCGTACGCCTCCAGCACGCGCTCGCCGCCGGCATCGGCCGCGCGCTGGCCCAGCACGACGACGAGCCCGGGACCCACGGCGATGTCGTGCAGCGAGCGCAGCCGGTCCTGCGTCCAGCGCGTCTGGCCGGTGGCCGGGTCCAGCGCATGCAGGCTGCTGCGCAGCGAGGCCAGCAGCGTGCCCTCGCACCAGGCGGCGCGCGAAGCGTGTGCGTCCGGCCGCTCGAAGGCCAGGCGGCCGCTGGCGAGGCTCCATGCGCGCAGCGTGCCGCCGCGCGAGGTGAGCGCCAGGGGCACGGCCACGCCAGCCTCGCTGGCCACGGGCAGGGGCAGCACCACGTCCTCGTCGCCGCGCGGCTCCGCCTCGACGAGGCGCAGCGGCAAGGCCAGCGCACCCGCCTCGGCGGCCGCCGGCGGGACGCTGGCGGGCGTCGCGCCCGCCGGCGCGAGCACGCTGCGCACCGCCCGCAGGGCGCCGCGCGCGCCGAGCGCCTCGAGCGCCCGGGCCACCAGGCCGAGGGCCTCGCGCCCGTCGGGCCGGTCGGGTGCCTGCGCGTAGAGGTCCAGCAGCGGGGCCAGCGCGCCCTGCGCCTGGCCGGCCTCCAGCCGGGCCCGGCCCAGCGCCAGGCGGGCCTCCGGCACGACGGCGGCGTTGGGCCAGGCGAGCAGCACGCGCTCGAGGCGGGCCACGTCGCCGGCGCTGCGCGCCGCATCGAGCTCGGTGCGCGCGAGGGCTTCCTGCTCGGCGTAGGCCCCGGGCCCGAAGCGCTCCAGCAGGGCCGCGATGCGCCGGCGTGCCAGCGCGCTGGCGCGCTCGGCCGCGACGACCTCCTCCCCGTGCAGCGCCAGCAGGCGCTGCAGGGCCGCGACGGCCTGGGGCGCGCGCTGGGCGGCCTCCTCGGCGCGCGCGATGCGCAGCAGCGCCAGCACGCGCACGCTCAGGCCGGTGTCCATGCCATCCAGGCGCGTCAGCTCGTCACCCGCCTCCTCGTAGAGCCGCTCGAGGTTGTCGATGCGCTCCTCGTGGCGCGAGGCGAGCGCCTGGTCCAGTGCCAGCCGGGCCTCGACACGCTCGGCCGGCGAGACGGCCACCTGCAGGGCCTCGCGCCACGCCGGCGCGCCGCGCCCGGCCTCCTCGGCCGCGCGCAGCCGGCCCTCGGCCATCCACGCGTCGAACAGGCCACGGCGCGCGCGGTCGGCGAGCACGCTGCCCGGGGCGGCGACCTCCAGCGCAGCCCGGAAGGCCGCGCGCGCCTCGCCCGGCCCTCGCCCGCGCAGGTAGAGGTCGCCCGCCTCCAGCAGCACCTCGGCGTCGTCCGGCCGCTCGCGCCGCCGGCGGGCCAGCTCTCGCTCGACCTCTTCCCATGCGTAGTGCGCCTGCACCGGCCCGCGGCCTGTGACCACCAGCACGTTGCCCACCGAGACGAGGTTGCCCGGGCCGGCGTCCCTTGGCCACGGGTCCACGCCCAGCAGCTTGAGCTCGCCGTCCAGCGAGAAGCGCTGCAGGCCCACGCGGGTGGGCACCAGCACCTCGCGGCCGCGCACGAGGCCCTGGCCGAGCGCGCGCGGCTCCGTGCCGGGCTCCTCCTCGAGGCCGCCGCGGGCCAGCAGGCGTCCCGTGGCAAGGTCCAGCGCCTGCACGCTGGCGCCCGTGACGATCAAGGCCTCGCGGCCGGCCACCTGTGCCAGCCCCAGCACGTGGCGCAGCGCGCCGTGGCCGGCGCGCACGCCCTCCTCGAGGCTCACGCGCCAGCGCAGCCGGCCGCTGTCGCGCTCGTAGGCCGAGACGTGGCGCGCATCGCCCGGCGCCACCACCACCAGCGACGGCGTCACCAGCGGCGCCGTCGGGCCCGCCAGGGGCACGCGGATGCGCGGCTGGTACCAGGCCTGCACCGGCTGGATGGGGATGTTGTCGTAGGAGGCCAGCCACAGCAGCGCCCCGTCCTGCACGCGCACGGCGCACAGGCAGCCCAGCCCCGTGGAGGCGTAGGCCACGCCATCGCGCGCCGAGGCCGCGCCCGCGCTGAACTCCTTGACCGGATTGCCGAACAGGTTGGTCTCCTGCTGCCCGTAGGCCAGCTGCCGCTCCCAGCGCAGGCGGCCCGTGGCCGCCTCCAGGCCCACCACCGACACCTGCTCGTAGCCGGCGTAGCGTGACACCACGGCCACGACGGTGTCGTCCACGACCACCGGCTCGCCGCACACGTGCACGTTGCGCAGGCGCTCCCGGTCCAGGCCCTGCGCCCCCATGCGCCAGCGCAGCGCGCCGCTGTCCTGCGCCAGCGCCACCAGCGTGCGGCGCGGCATGTAGTAGTTGGTCTGCGTGCCCAGCACGCGCTCCTCGGTCCAGTCCACCTGGACCTCGACCGTGGCGATGACGCTGTCACGCCACAGGGTGGGGGCGAAGGGCCGGTCGATGGCGCTGCGCCCGCGCAACCAGCTGCGCGCCTCGGCCAGCGGGAGGCCGGCCTGGGCGCGCTCCAGCGCCCACAGCGTGCGCCCGCCGTAGAGGTCGATGGCGCGCACGCTGCGGCCGTCCGCCACGAACAGGGCGCGACCGTCGCTGGCCGGGAACATGGGGAAGCAGGAGGCGAGCGTGGCCACGAAGGTCACCTGCTCGTCGCCTTCCATCTCGCGCCCGGGCACGTCGTGCTCGCGCGGGGCCAGCGTCGTGTCCAGCGACCAGCGCAGGCCCACGGTGCGCCCCGCCGGGGCCGGGTGCAGCGTGCGGTGGGAGGCGCCGCCCCAGGCGGGCCAGCCTGCCGGCCTCGCACGGGCGGCCGACTCGGCGCGCAGCCCTTCCAGCCGGGCGGCCAAGGCCACCTCGCCGCGGGCCGTGCGGGCCACGAGCCCCGCCGGGGGCGCCAGCCGCTCGAGGGCCGCGCCATCGCCCAGCGTGCCGAGGGCTTCCATCCAGCGCCACCATGCGGTGGCCGCCTGCGGCTCGCGCGTCACGACCTCCTCGGCCAGGCGGGCCACCCGGCGAGCATCGCCGGCCTCCGCAGCGCGCTCCATGAGGAGCAGGCTGGCCTCCAGCCCGTGGCGGCTGGCCCGGAACCGGCGTCGCACCTCCTCCAGCGGGGCCGTGTCGCCGAGGCGGCGCGCTGCGGCCAGCAGCGGCTCGACGGCGGGCAGGCACTGCGCATCGTAGAGGGCACGGTCCGCGTCCGGCAGCGCCAGCAGCCAGGCCTCCAGCACCTGCGCGACGGGACGCCAGCGCTCCGAGGCCTGCGCCTGCTCCTCGAGGTAGGCGTCCTCGCCATGGCGCTCCAGGCCCGACTGGGCCACGCGCAGCGCCCGTTCCACCTCGCCCGCGGCGTGCAGGCGCGCCGCCTCCTGCACGGCGTGGCGACCCTCGCTGGTGTCCCGCAGCCCGAAGGCACGCGCACGCACCTCCGGCTCCTCGCCGCGCGCCACGCTACCGGCGAGTGCGGCGGCCAGCAGCAGCAGGGCGAGGCGGATCCGGCGCATGGGCCGGACTCTACCCGGCCGCGGGGCAGCGCCGTGCCCGCGCCGGGCGCCCGACGCCCCCGCGGGCACGCGCCGCCGCTAGATCATCTGGAAGCGCTTGCGAAGCGCCCACTCCAGGCCCAGCACGCCCACCAGCAGCCACAGCACCCACGCCTTGTCCCACTGGTCCTTGCGGGTGCGGTTGAGCACGCGCGTCACCGTCTGGGCCGGAGGCGAGAGCTCCCCCAGCTGCGACAGCCGCACCACCTGGCCCCGCGTCTCGGCCGCGATGGCGGCCAGCGCCTGGTGGTTGGGCAGGCGCAGCGCATCCTCGCGCGAGCGCGCCACGCCGCGGAAGCGGCGCTCGGCGCGCTCGCCGCCGTCGCGTACGTCGCCGCGCTGCTCGATCCACACGAGGTAGCTCCCGGGACGCGTCACGGGGATGCGGAAGCGGTACTCGCCCGGCGCCGCGTCGGGGTCGGTGTTGCGCTCGGGGCGGCTCTCGCCCTCGAGGTCGATGCGCCCGCCGCTGCCCGGCACGCCGCTGTCGGGCAGCTCCACGTGCACGCCGTCCAGCCACGGCGTGTCCAGCGGCCGGTAGCGCTCGTCGAGCGCGGTGATGAGGATCTCGGCCGTGTCGCCGACGGCCACCTCCTCGTCGCGCGGGAAGATCTTGAAGCGCTTGTTGCCGCCCAGCAGGCGGTACGTGGCGAGGTCGCGCACGACCTGTTCCCAGAACGCGCCGTAGTAGGTGTCGCCGTGCCCGTGGCGGATGCGCCACATGTCGTCGAGGCCCAGCCAGAACACGCGGCCCCGGCCGAAGGACTTGGTGGCCACCAGCACCATCGGCTCGTCGCGGCCGTCGAGCACGTCGCGCGCGTCGGGCTGGCCAGGCCGGAAGGCGGTGGCCAGCGCCACGGCGCCGGGCCGCAGGCCGCCGAGGCAGCGGTAGCCCCAGTACCACGCCCAGCGGCGCGCGATGTCCACCTTGGGGTCCTCGTGGGCCCACACCGTGGCCACGCGCGCCGGGTCCATCTGCTCGCCGTCGCGGCCGGGGGGCAGGATGTTGAAGGCCGGGTGCTGCCGGCCGGCCTCCGTGAGTCGCAGGCGGAACTCGCGCGTGGTGTCCAGCGCGTCCGTGGCCTTGCGGTCGGCCTCCGTGACGCTCACCGGCAGCAGGTCGGCCAGCGGCGTGCCCAGCATCGCCAGCGTCGTGTTCATCTCGCTGCCGGCCTGCAGCGCGATCCCGCCGCCCTCCTCGACGAAGGAGCGTACCAGCGCGAGGATCTCCTGCTTGCGGGCCGGCTGGCCGCCGGCCAGTGCGTTGAGGTCCACGTCGCCCAGCAGCAGCACGTCGTAGGCGAAGAGCGCCTCGCGCGTGGCAGGGAACTCGCGCAGCGGGCGCTTGAAGATGTCGGGCCCCGGCGTGTGCGGCATCTGCACCGTGGGGTCGGCGGTCTGCTGCAGCACGTGCGTCAGGAAGCGGTTGCGCAGCCCGCCGCCGGCCGAGCCGGTGCGGGTGGGGGCCTCGCGCGTGAGGTAGGTGCCCAGGAAGCGCAGCTCCCAGCGTGCGTCGCGGTCCACGTAGAGCACGCGGATGCTGGTGTCCACCACGCGCAGCTCGTGCGTGGCGGCGTTGTCGTCGAGGATGGCATCCTCGCGCTCGCGCCCGGCAGGCAGGCTGGCCCGCACCGTCACTCGGTAGGTGCCCGGCTCGTCGAAGGGCGCGCGCAGGCGGACGGGCGTGGGCTGCTCCTCGGCCGGCAGCGCCGCGACCTCCACGCTGGCGCGCGTGCGCGCGTCATCCACGAGGTCCACGCGCCGCGGCGGCATGGGCCGGCCCTCGCCGTCGGCCACCTGCTCCACCTCGAGCCGGGCCGTCACCGGGCCCACGCCCGTGAGGCCCTTCTGTCGCAGGTCGGCCTCGAACAGCACCTGGTCGCGCACCAGCACCACGTCCTTGGCGCGCACCGGCTCCACGCGCAGGTTCTTGTCGCTGTCCGGGTTGCCCATGCCCACGGCGTACACCGAGAGCTGCTCCGCCCCCGGCAGCGCGGCCAGCATCTCCAGCGGGGTGTCGCCCTCGCCCGTGTCCTGCCCGTCGGTGACCAGCACCACGCCGGCGAGGCGCTGGTCGGCGCGGCCCAGGAACTGCGAGGCCACGTTGCGCAGCGCGACGCCGATGCGCGTGCGCGGCCCGCTGGGGGCCTGCGCCTCCAGCGCCGCGAGGATGCCCGCCACGGGATCCCGCGCCGGCTGCCCGGCGCCCGGGGGACGCTCGCCGGCCGGCTCGGCCGTGCTGCCCAGCGAGCGCCAGTCCTCGTCGAAGGCGAACACGTGGAGCACGAAGCGGTCGGCGAGGCGGCGCAGCAAGGCCCCCTCGCGGGCCGCGAGCACGCGGCGGGCCAGCCCCAGCCGCGTCGCGCCCTCGCTGCCCGCCAGCCGTGCGGGCCGGGGGGTGCCCGAGCCCTCCGGCCAGCCCGCCTCCAGCAGGCGCTGCTCCTCGGCGGGGGTGTAGAGATCCTCGTTGGCCATGGAGGCGCTGGTGTCCAGCAGGACGACGAGGTGGCTCTTGTCCTCGCTGGTGCGCACCTCCTCGCGGTAGGGGCCGGCCATGGCCAGCAGCACCAGCAGCAGGGCCAGCGCGCGCAGGCCGCCCAGCAGCACGCGCGGCGCCTTGCCGGTGGTGCCGCGCTCGCGCTGGTAGAGCCAGCGGGCCAGGAGCACCACGGCCACCACCACCAGCGTCAGCGCCCAGGGCGCCGGCAGGCTGGTCCAGCGCCACTCGCCCGCCTCCACGCGCACCTCCGCGAGCGGTCCGCAGGGGAGGCCACGCAGCAGCGGGAGGAGTCCGGCGGGATCGACGAGGGGCGTCATGCCGCGCTCCCCGGGCCGCCCTCGGCGGCGCGCGCACGACGGCCCAGCAGGTGGGCCAGCAGGGACTCGGCCAGCAGCAGGCCGAGCACGATGGCCAGCAGCACGCGCGCCAGCTCCCCCTCGCGCACCTCCTGCGTCGTGGTCGCCATCGCCCGCAGGCTGGTGACCACCTCCACGGGCGCCTCGGGGCCGGCGCTGGCCACCACCGCCTGGGGGTCGGCGCGCAGCAGCGAGCCCTCGTCGGGATCCACGTTGACCGCGTGCCACGCCGTCGCAGTGCGGCTGCCGTCCACGCGGGACGTGAGCCTCCACGCGCCGACGGTGCCGGTCACCTCGCAGGCCACGCGGCGGCGGGCGGCGGCGGTCTCTGCCGACAGCAGGCGCAGCGAGGCATCCCGGCCTCCCGGGCCCTCGAGCCGCTCGCCCTCTGCGCCGCGCGGCAGCACCGCCTCGAGCGCATCGCCCACGAGCAGCGAGCGTGGCGTGGACTCGCCTTGCACGAGGTGGAAGGCCGCCTCGTCGAGGAACACGGGCAGGAAGAAGGGCACGCCCAGGCGCAGCCAGCCCTCGTCGGCGCTCGTGCCCACCCAGAGCGTGCGGCCCAGGCCCAGGCGCCCCTCGACCATCGCGGGCCCGCGACCCTCCACCCAGCGCAGCACCACGCGCGCCGCGCGCGGGCCGCTGGCCTGCGGCGCAGCGGGCTCGGCCAGCGCCAGCCGGCCCAGCACGTCAGGCGGGAAGCGGCCCAGCCACAGCGCCACCTCGGGCCCGCTGAAGGCACGCGCCCACGGCTCGTCGCTGGGCGTGGCGAGGTCGAGGCGGTAGGGCGCGGGGTCGCCCGCGTTGCGGGCGGGCACGCTGGCGGGCTCCAGCGCCACGGGCAGCAGCGGGCCGGCGGCCTCCTCGGCCATGCCGGGAGGCTCCTTCCACATCGCCGGGTCGATGGCGTCGCCCATGAAGGCCAGCAGGCCACCGCCATCGAGCACGTGCTGGCGCAGCGCGGCCATGGTGGAGGCCGTGCGCGGGGCCGTGTTGGCCAGCACGACGAGGTCGGGCCGGCCGGTGGAGGCGGCCAGGCGCGCCGCGAAGGTGGACTCGCTGTCCGCGTGCGAGAACTCGAAGGCGGGCGGCGCGGGCGAGGCGCCGGTCGTGCCCTCCTGCGGCACGGGATCGAAGATGGGCCGCAGCAGCGACAGTGGCACCTGGCGCGCGCCCTGGCTGGCACGCGTCCACGCCAGCACGCGCACGCGGTCGCGCACGTCCAGCGCCGCCCAGCGCGTGCTGTCCAGCGCCAGCGCATCCGCGCCGGGCTGCGTCGCGGGCGGGTCGATGCTGGCACGCACGTGGAAGGCGCCCGGCGCGCGGAAGGTGCCGGCCGGGGCATCCACGTCCACCACGGCCACGCCGGGCGCGCCCGTGAGCGGGTCGACGGCGGGCAGTGGCGGAGCCACCCGCCGCTTGCGCCACGCCTCGCCGCGCTCGTCCTCCACGATCACGGTGACCAGCGCGCCGCGCACCTCGTCGGGACCGTGGTTGGCCACGCGCACGCCCAGGGACAGCCCGCGCCCGGGGAAGGCCGGCCGGTCGCCGCGCAGCTCCACCGCGCTGACCGCGAGGTTGTGACGGCTGTCGGCGGCGCCACCCACGTCCACGTAGGTGATGCGCGCGCCGCGGCGCACGAGGGCGCGCAGCGCCTCGCCGGTGCGGTCGCGGGCCGCGCCCAGCACGTGGTCGCGCGCGGTCAGGTCGGTGACGACCACGACCTGCCGGCCCGCGTCCTCGTTGGCGAACTGCTGCGCCAGCAGGGCCCACGCATCGGCCCACGCAGCCGGGGCCTCGCGGGTGGCCAGCGCGGCCACCGACTCCTTGGCCTTGGACAGGGCCGTGCTGCCGCTGGTGCGGGGCACCAGCACGGCGGGCGCCCGCCCCGAGGCGGCGTCCACGCGCGGGTCGTTGGTGAGCACCACGCAGAAGGTGTCCTGCCCGTCGAGTGCCTCCAGCGCCTGCGCCGCCTCGGCCTTGAGCGCATCCAGCACCGAGCGCGCCTCGCGCCGGGCGCCGACGCTCGCGCTGGTGTCCAGCAGCAGGTAGAGGCTGCGCCGCTGGCCGGCGAGCCCCGCCAGCGCGCTGTCGGTGACCACCGGGCGCGCCAGCGCGAGGCCCAGCAAGGCCACCGCCAGGACGCGCAGCGCCAGCACCAGCCAGTTCTCCAGCTGCAGGCGCCGCTGGTTGCGCTTGAGCGCCGCGCGCAGGAAGGTCATCGCCGCCCACGGCACCACCCGCACGCGCCGGCGGTTGAGCAGGTGGATGACGATGGGCACCGCCGTGAGGGCACCGCCCAGCGCCACGAGGCCCCAGCCGTTCCACAGGTAGGCGAGCGTCGGGGAGGCCATGCGCTAGGCCTTGCGCCGGGCCGCGCGCTGCGCGAGGTAGGCGGCCAGCACCACGGCCAGCTGCTGCGAGGTGTCCAGCTCCACGAGGTCGATGCGGTTGGCGAGGCAGGCCCGCCGCAGCATGCGCCGGAAGCCCTCGAGCTCGGCGAGGTAGGCCGTGCGCAGCGACACGGGGTCGGCCACCAGCCGCGAGGCGTCCTCCAGGCCCTCGAAGCGCGACATGCGCGTGAAGGGGAACGCCACCTCCTCGTGGGCCAGCACGTGGAACAGCAGCACGTCGTGCCCGCGCTGGCGCAGGTGGCGCAGCCCGCGCAGCACCTCGCGGGGGTCGTCGAGCAGGTCGCTGAAGAGCACGACCACGCCGCGGCGGCGCACGGCCTCGCTGGCCTCCAGCAGCGCGCGGCCCACGCCGGTGGTGCCTGCGGGCCGCGCGGCCTCGAGGCGCTGGAACAGCTCGCGCACGTGCGCCGGTCCCGTGCGGGCAGGCAGCTGCGCGCGCAGCTCGCTGTCGAAGAGCACGAGGCCGGCCGCGTCCTGCTGCTGTGCGATGAGGTAGGCCAGCGCGGCGGCGCCCAGCCGGGCGTAGGCCAGCTTGCTCACGCCGCCGCCGTCGGCACGGGCGAAGCCCATCGAGGCGCTGGTGTCCACCAGCAGCGTGGCCTCGAGGTTGGTCTCCTCCTCGTAGCGCTTCAGGTAGAGGCGATCGGTCTTGCCGAACACCTTCCAGTCGAGGAAGCGGATGTCGTCGCCGGGCACGTACTCGCGGTGCTCGGCGAACTCCACCGAGAAGCCGCGGAACGGGCTGCGGTGCAGGCCCGAGATCGTGCCCTCGACGATTGCGCGCGCCTTGAGCTCCAGCCCCGAGAGCCGCTCGAGGACCTCGGGGTCGAGCGGGCTACGAGCCGAGGACGTTCGGGAGTCGCTCGTCACGCAGGGTCTCGCTCTCGCGCTCGGGGATGCGGCCGATCAGCTGGTCCACGATGGTGTCGGTGGTGATGCCCTCGGCCTCGGCACCGTAGGTGGTCACGATGCGGTGGCGCAGCACGGGCTTGGCCATCGCCTTGACGTCCTCGATGGAGACGTGCAGGCGGCCCTCCAGCAGCGCGCGGGCCTTGGCGGCCAGCACCAGGAACTGGCTGGCGCGCGGTCCTGCGCCCCACGAGAGGCGCTCGCGCACGAAGTCGGGGGCCTCGGGCGTGCCCACGCGCGTGGCCCGCACGAGGCGCAGCACGTAGCGCACCACGTGCTCGCTCACCGGCACGCGTCGCACCACGTCCTGGATCTCGAGGATCTCGGGCCCCGAGAGCACCGGGCTGACCTCGTCGCGCACCGGGCGCGTGGTCATCTCCACGATGCGGACCTCCTCGTCCAGCGAGGGGTAGTCCACCTTCACCAGGAACATGAAGCGGTCGAGCTGGGCCTCGGGCAGCGGGTAGGTGCCCTCTTGCTCGATGGGGTTCTGCGTGGCCAGCACGAAGAAGGGCTGCTCCAGCCGGTAGCGCTGGCCGCCGGCCGTCACCTGCCGCTCCTGCATGGCCTCCAGCAGGGCCGCCTGCGTCTTGGGCGGCGTGCGGTTGATCTCGTCGGCGAGGATCACGTGCGCGAAGATGGGGCCCTTGAGGAACTTGAAGGCGCGGGTGCCGGTGGTGCGGTCCTCCTGGATCACCTCGGTGCCGGTGATGTCGGCCGGCATGAGGTCGGGGGTGAACTGGATGCGGTTGAAGGACAGCGACAGGCTGCGGGCCAGCGTGCTCACCAGCAGGGTCTTGGCCAGGCCCGGCACGCCCACCAGCAGGCAGTGGCCCCGGGCGAAGATCGAGATCAGCAGCTCGTCGATCACGTCGTCGAGGCCCACGAGCGTGCGGTGCAGCTCGGACTTGAGCCGCTGGTGGGCCTTGCGCACCTTCTCGGCGGCGGCCAGGTCGGACTCGCCGAGCGGGGCCTGGGGGGCGGGGTCGCTCATGGGCCGCGGGGCTCCGGGAGGGCCGGCGGGCGCTCGCCCGGACCGGGGCCGCATTAGACCACGCAGCGGGGCGGCGGGGGACTCGCGCCCGCCCGGGCCGTGCGTGGCCTAGCGGGCCACGCGCCAGAAGGTGATGTGGCCCTCGTGCACGGCCACCAGGCCCTCGCCCGGCAGCGGCACCAGCGAGCCGTACCAGCGCGACTCGGGCTCGGCCTGTCCCGGCGGCAGCAGGTCGCGCCCCAGCAGGCCCTCGGCCCGACCCCGGCGCAGGTCCACGGCCAGCAGCCCATGCAGCGTGGGCACCCAGGCGCGGTCGGCGCAGAGGGCCGCGCGGCCCCAGGTGCTGGGCTGGTGGCCGGTGGCCGCTGCCACGCTCCAGCGCGTGGCGCCCGTGGCCGGGTCCAGCCCGCACACCACGCGCCCGGGCGGCTCGCCCTCGCCGGCATCGCCCTTGCCGGTGGCCACGATGGTGGGGGGCACCTCGCCGTCGCCGCCGGCCGCACCCACCAGCGCTTCCACGGCCATGCGGTCGAAGTGGTTGCGGCGGTCGCGCGGGTCCCAGCGCACGAGGTGGCGGCCGGGGCCGCGCGGGCGGGTGGCCAGCCCCAGCAGCTGGTGGCTGTCGGTGGGGGCCACCACCACGAGCCCGAAGGCCAGCAGCGGCGGCTCGTTGGCGAAGCCCGTGACGCGCGGCGTGAGGTCGGCCTCCATGGCGTTGAGGCGCGTGAGCCGACCGGTCTCGCGCGTGCGGTCGTAGCGCTGGATCCACGCCACGCGCCCGTCCTCGGCGTCCACCGCGGCCACCCAGCCCAGCGAGGTGGCCACCACCACGCGGCCATGGGCGGCGGCGGGCGAGGAGGGGATGGCCTCGTCGAGGCGCTTGAGCCGCCAGGGGCTGCCGCTGCCCAGGCGCACGAGGCGCTGCGGCTCGCCCGTGCCGGGCTCGAGGCCCACGAGCCAGCACTCCACCTCGTCGCTGGTGGCCTGGCTGGGCCGCACCCCCGCGACCCATGCGAGGCCCATGTGCAGGCAGGGAGCGCCGAACACGGAGAGGCCCTGCGGCAGGCGCGGCTGGCTGCCGAAGCCGCTGGCGCGCCATCCCTTGAGCAGGCGCTCGCCGTCCCAGCGCACCATCAGCACCTCGCCCCACGGCGGCTCGGCGGCGGCGGCGCTGCCGAAGGCCGAGGCCTCGCGCCGCAGCGCGCGCAGGGTGCGGGTGGCGCTGGCGATGTAGATGCGGGCGGCGCGCCCGGGCACCTCCTCCAGCGTGAGGCAGTGCCCTTCCAGCAGCGGCAGCTCCTCGCGGGGGTCCTGCCCCAGGGCCGGGCGCGCCTCGCCCTCGCCGCGCACGCGCACGCGATGGCGCAGGCGGCCGTCCGCGCGGCCGAAGGCCGAGAGCAGCTCGCCGTCGAAGCAGAACACCGTGTCGCGGCCCACCACGACCCGCGGCGTCACCCACGGGCTGGGGCGGTCCGGGCGCGCCGGCTCCATCTCGCGCGCGAGCGCACGCTCCTCGGCGTCGGGCTGCAGCGCCACGGAGGCCACGGGCCGCAGGCTGCCCGCCAGCGCCGGCGCGGCGCCCGCGCGCGAGGGCAGCCCGCCGGTGGTGGGCCAGGTGGAGGGACGGACGGGCGCCCGCCGCAGGGCGTCGGGCACCCGCTCGTGTCGCGAGGCCGCGCCCGGTCCCTGCCGCGCTGCCTCCAGCAGGTGTCGCTCCACCTCGCCCACCTCGGCCGGGCTGCGGGCCAGGGCCCGCGCCTCGCGCGCGATGCGCGCCGCACGCCAGCTCTCCAGCCGGGCAGCGTCCTCCTCGACGGCCACTTCCTCCAGGTCCTCCAGGGCTTCCACGCGATGCAGTGCCCCGTCGAGGTCGCCTTGCTCGAGCGCGAGGTCGGCCAGCGCCAGCGCGGCGGCGCGACCCTCCTCCAGGGGCAGGAAGCGCCGGGCCACCTCGGCCAGCAGGTCCCGATCCAGCGCCGCCACGGCCCGCGCGAGCAGCTCGCGCGCCGGCGCGCCGAAGCGCCGCGCGTAGGCCGCGCGCAGGGCGGGCGAGCCGCCGGCCAGACGGTGGCGTGCCACCCGCCACGCCCCCTCGTAGGTGGAGCGGCCCTCCACGGCCGTCACGGAGGGCACGCACTCACGTTGCGCCGCGTCGACGAAACGCTGGTCCACGATGGACTGCAGGCGCTCGGCGGCCTCGTCGTGGCGGCCCTCGCGCTCGGCCTGGCCGGCACGCTCGAAGGCCTCGCGCACGCCGGGATCGTCGTCGTGCACGTGCGACGGGTTGTCCATCGGTGCGGCGCCGCGCGAGGGGCCCTCGCCGGCATCGCCCTCTGCACGCGGCGGCGGGCCCGCCAGCAGCAGGCCCAGCAGGGCCACCAGCGGCAGGGTGGAGGCGGGCCGGGCGCGCAGCACGCCGGCATCATCGCACGCACCCTGCCCGCCGAGCGGCGCGCGGGCTGGACGCGGGCCCGGGGCTCAGCGCGCGGGGCGGGCTGGTGCCGCCGGGACCGGCAGCGGGGCTCGCACGGGCGGGCGTCCGGCGGCCAGCAGGTCGCGCAGCGCCCGCTCCCGCAGGTAGGAGACCTGCCCGGCCTCGCGGCGCATGCGCTCCCAACGCTCGAGCTCGGCTTCCTGGCGCACGATGGACTGCTTGAGGCTCGCGTGCACCTTGTCCAGCCGGCGGCGCTCCAGCGTGGCCGGGATGGTGCCCATCAGCACCACGGCGAGGCCGGCCCCGCCCAGCCAGGCCACCAGCGGCGGCAGGGTGGGCGGCGGCGCAGGCTCCGGGGGCAGCAGGACGGGCAGGCTCATGGGCGCGGGCTAGCCCCGCAGGCCGTAGGGGGGCGCGCTGCCCGAGGCCTCGCCGAGCTCGGCCTCGATGGCCAGCAAGCGGTTGTACTTGGCCGTGCGCTCGCCCCGGCAGGGGGCGCCGGTCTTGATCTGGCCCGTGCCCAGCGCCACGGCGAGGTCGGCGATGGTCGTGTCCTCGGTCTCGCCCGAGCGGTGCGAGAGGATGGCGCCGTAGCCGCCTGCATAGGCGGTGCGCACGCAGGCGAGCGTGTCGGAGAGCGTGCCGATCTGGTTGGGCTTGACCAGCACGCAGGTGCCCACGCGCTCGCGCAGGCCTCGTTCCAGTCGCTGGGTGTTGGTCACGAAGAGGTCGTCGCCCACGAGCTGCACCTGCCCGGCGAGCCGCTCGGTGAGGCTGCGCCAGCCGGACCAGTCGTCCTCCGACAGGCCGTCTTCGATCGAGTAGATCGGGTGGCGGCTGGCCCACCTTGCGTACAGGTCCACCAGCCCGGCTGCGTCCAGGGACTGCCCATCCACGCGGTAGCGGCCGCCCTCGTGGAACTCGGTGGCGGCCGCGTCCAGGGCCAGCCGGATGTCCGTGCCGGGGCGGTAGCCCGCGCTGCGGATGGCCTGCTCCACCCGCTCGATGGCCTCCTCGCAGGAGGCGACGCGCGGCGCGAAGCCGCCTTCGTCGCCCACTGCCGTGGAGAGCCCCGCCTTGGCCAGGTCCTTCTTGAGGGCTTGGTAGACCTCCGCCCCCGCGCGCAGCGCCTCGGCGAAGGAGGGCAGGCCGGTGGGGGCGATCATCACCTCCTGCACCGAGAGGCCGTTGTCGGCGTGGGCGCCGCCGTTGAGCACGTTCATCAACGGCACGGGCAGCCGCAGGCGCGCCGGGCCTCCGCCCGCCTGCTCGAACTGCCGGGCCACGAAGCGGTAGAGCGGCTCGCCGAGGCCCGCGGCTGCCGCGTGCGCTGCAGCCAACGACACCGCCAGCGTGGCGTTGGCGCCCAGGCGTCCGAGCGCGGGGGTGCCGTCGGCCGCGCGCAGCGCGCGGTCGAGGGTCGCGCTCGCGGCCGCGTCGAGGCCGGCCACGGCCCGGGCCAGCTCGCCCTCTGCGTGTGCCACGGCCTGCCGGACCCCCTTGCCGTGGAAGCGCGCGCCACCGTCGCGCAGCTCGTGGGCCTCGTGGGCGCCCGTGCTGGCCCCGCTGGGCACCATGGCGCGGCCGCGCGCGCCGCCGGCGAGGCGCACCTCGGCCTCCACCGTGGGGTTGCCGCGCGAGTCGAGCACCTCGCGTGCGCGCACCTCGACAACCTGCGTGCTGCCCATGACGGAGCCTCCCGGCCAGAGGGCGGGAGGATACCGGGCCGGGGCCCGTGCCCGGGGCGGGCGCGCCGGGTCAGCGCGCGCGGCGCGCGGCCTTGCGCGGGCGGGCCTTCGTGGGCCGGGCCGCCTTGCCGGCGAGGGCCGCCTGCGCCGCGGCCAGCCGCGCCACGGGCACGCGGAAGGGGCTGCACGAGACGTAGTCCAGCCCCCGCTCGTGGCAGAAGGCCACGCTGGCCGGGTCGCCGCCGTGCTCGCCGCAGATGCCCACCTTGAGGCCCGGGCGCCCACGCCGGCCCCGCTCCACGCCCATGCCCAGCAGGTCGCCCACGCCATCGCGGTCCAGCGTCTGGAAGGGGTCGGCGGGCAGCACGCTGCGCTCGACGTACGCGGGCAGGAAGGTGCCCACGTCGTCGCGGCTGAAGCCGAAGGTCATCTGGGTCAGGTCGTTGGTGCCGAAGGAGAAGAACTCGGCCTCGCGTGCGATGGCCTCGGCGCGCAGGGCGGCCCGCGGCACCTCGATCATCGTGCCGAATACCACGGGCAGGCGCGCCTTGGTGCGCTCCAGCACCGCGTGCGCCACCTTGGCCAGCATGTCGCGCAGCACGCGGTACTCGGTCTCGGAGTGCACCAGCGGGATCATCACCTCGGGGCGCGGGCGCAGGCCGCGCGCCTGGACGGCCGCGGCGGCCTCGAACAGGGCCTGCACCTGCATCTCGTAGATCTCGGGGTAGGTGATGGCCAGGCGGCAGCCGCGGTGGCCCAGCATCGGGTTCATCTCGTGCAGGCGCGCCGAGCGTTCCAGCACCGCGTCCACCGGCACGCCCAGCGCGGCAGCCACCTCGCGCGCCTGCCCGGCCTCGTGGGGCAGGAACTCGTGCAGCGGCGGGTCGAGCAGGCGCACGGTCACCGGCAGCCCGTCCATCGCGGCGAAGATGCCCTCGAAGTCGGCGCGCTGGAAGGGCAGCAGCTTGGCGAGCGCCGCCCGGCGCGCCTCGACGGTCTCGGCCAGGATCATCTCGCGCATCGGCGTGATGCGCTCGGCGGCGAAGAACATGTGCTCGGTGCGGCACAGGCCGATGCCCTCGGCCCCGAAGCCACGCGCCACCTCGGCGTCGTGGGGCGTGTCGGCATTCGCGCGCACCTGGAGCCGGCGCACGTCGTCGGCCCAGCCCAGCAGGGTGCGGAACTCCGTGCTCGGCGAGGCGGGCATGGTGGGGACGAGGCCCAGCATGACCTCGCCCGTGCTGCCGTCGAGCGAGAGGGTGTCGCCCGCCTGCACCGTGCGGCCGTCCACCGTGAAGTGCGTGCCCTTGGGCGAGATGCGCACCGTGCCGGCGCCCGCCACGCAGCACTTGCCCATGCCGCGCGCCACCACGGCAGCGTGCGAGGTCATGCCGCCGGTGGCGGTCAGGATGCCCTGCGCGGCGTGCATGCCGCCCACGTCCTCGGGGCTGGTCTCGTTGCGCACGAGGATCACCTGCGCGCCGGCGGCCGCCTGGCTCTTGGCCTCCTCGGCGGTGAACACGACCTTGCCGCTCACGGCGCCGGGGCTGGCCGGCAGCCCGCGGGCCACCACGGTGCGGGTGGCCTTGGGGTCGAACTGGGGGTGCAGGAGCCGGTCGAGCTGCTCGGGCGTCACGCGCTGCACGGCGATCTCGCGCGTGATGAGCCGCTCGCGGGCGAGGTCCACCGCGATGCGCACCGCCGCGCGCGCCGTGGCCTTGCCGGTGCGCGTCTGCAGGATGTAGAGGCGGCCTTCCTCGATCGTGAACTCGATGTCCTGCATCTGGCGGTAGTGCTTCTCGAGCCGCCGGCGGATGGCACACAGCTGCTTCCACGCCGCCGGGCTCTCGGCGCCCAGGCCGGCCAGCGGGCGCGGCGTGCGGATGCCGGCCACGACGTCCTCGCCCTGCGCGTTCATCAGGAACTCGCCGTAGAAGACGTCCTCGCCCGTGCTGGGGTCGCGCGTGAAGCACACGCCGGTGCCCGAGGTGGCGCCCAGGTTGCCGAACACCATGGACTGCACGTTGACGGCCGTGCCCAGCAGGCCCGTGATCTTGTGGATGCGGCGGTACTCCTGCGCACGCGCGCCCATCCAGGAGCCGAACACCGCGTCGATGGCGCGGTCGAGCTGGGCGTGGGGGTCGTCCGGGAAGTCGCGGCCCGTCGCCTTGCGGAACTCCTCGAGATAGCGCGGCACCACGCGCTCGAGGGCGGCCACGTCCAGCTGGGCGTCCTCGCTCACGCCGGCCCGCTCCATCTCCTCGTGCAGGATGTGCTCGAAGCGCGCGAGGCCCAGCCCCTCGACGACGTTGCCGAACATCTGGATGAAGCGGCGGCGCGCGTCCAGCGCGAAGCGGCGGTTGCCCGTGAGGCGCGCCATGCCCTCGGTGGCCTTGGCCGTCAGGCCCAGGTTGAGCACCGTGTCCATCATGCCGGGCATGGAGATGGCCGCGCCGCTGCGCACGCTCACCAGCAACGGCCGCTGGGGGTCGCCGAAGCGCTTGCCCGTCTCCTGCTCGAGGCGCGCCATCGCGCGACGCACCTGCGCCGTGACGTCGGGCGGCACGCGGCCGCCGTTGCGCGTGTAGCGCTCGCAGGTGCTCGTGGCGATGGTGAAGCCGGGGGGCACCGGCAGGCCCAGGCGGCACATCTCCGCCAGGTTGGCGCCCTTGCCGCCCAGCAAGGCCTTCATGGTCGCATCGCCGTCGGCGCCCTGCGGGCCGAAGTGCCACACCACCTTGCTGGCCCGCGCCTCGGGCGCGGCGCGGCCCCTGGCGCGGCGCGCCTTGGCGGCGACGGGACGGGCGGTGGAGGCCTTGGCCATGGCGCGCTCCGGGCGGGGCTGGGGGCGAGGGGCAGCAGGCTACAGGCGGGGTCCCTCGCCGCTCAACGCCGGGGGGCGCGCGTGCGGGGCGCGGCGGCGCCCCGGCGTCCGCCGTGGGGCCGGCCCTACACTGCGGGCACGATGCTGGCGCAGCCTGCCCCGTCCGCCCGACCCCCGCGTCGCCGCCTGCGGGTGGTGAAGGTGCTGCCCACGCTGGTCACGGCCGGCAACCTGTTCTGTGGCGTGCTGGCCCTCTCCTACCTGGTCGACGCGGCCAAGGCGCCGCCGGCCCAGCAGGAGGCCTTCGTGGTGCTGGCCGCCTGGATGGTCTTCGCCGGCATGGCCTGCGACGCGCTCGACGGGCGCATTGCACGCATGATGCGCGTGTCGTCGCCCTTCGGCGCCCAGCTCGACAGCCTGGCCGACGTGGTCACCTTCGGGGCCACGCCCGCCGTGATGGCCAAGGCCTTGATGGTCACGTCCGGCACGGACCTGCCGGCGCGCATCGCCATGGGCCTCGTGGCCCTGTACGCCGTGGGCGCGGCGCTGCGGCTGGCCCGCTACAACACCGAGTCGGCCGCCGTGGCCGCCGGGGCCGGGGCGCACGTGACGCGCACCTTCCGCGGGCTGCCCAGCCCGGCCGCGGCCGGCACCGTGGCGGCGCTGGTGCTGCTCAAGCACGAGTACGGCCTGCCGTGGATGGACTGGGCCGTGCTGCTGTCCTGCCCCGTGCTGGGCGTCCTGATGATCAGCCGGCTGCCCTACACGCACGTCATGAACCGCTACGTGGACCGCGGCGCGGGCCTGGGCACGGTGGTGCTGGCGGTCGTGGCCATCTGGCTGGTGATCTCCTTCTTCGAGGCCACGGTGGCCGGCCTGTTCCTGCTCTACGTGCTCAGCGGTCCCGCCGTGGCCCTGGCGGCGCTGGCCTCGGACCGCTTCGGCTGGGCCCTGCGCGAGGACGAGGACGAGGGCGCACCGCCCGAGGACGAGGAAGAGGCCCCCGTGGTGGAGCCGCCGGGACGCCAGGGATGAGCGCCCAGCGGGCCTTCCTCGGCCTGGGCTCCACGCACCCGCAGGCGGCCGTCCTGATGGAGGGGGCGCTGCGCGGGCTGGAGGCCGCCGGCGTGCGCGTGGCCGCGGTGGCCGCGCCGGTGTGGGGGCCCTTCGTGGACGCGGGCGGCAGCACGCCCGCCGGCGCGCCACGCGTGCTCAACAGCGTGGCCGAGGTGCTCACCACGCTCTCGCCGCGCGAGCTGCTGGCCACCTGCCTGCGCCTCGAGCAGGAAGCCGGCCGCGTGCGCGACGGCCGGCCGGGGCGCAGCCTCGACCTCGACCTGCTGTGCTGCGGCGATGCCGTGCAGCCCGACGCGCCCTGCCTGCCGCACCCGCGCGCGCTGGAGCGGGCCTTCGTGCTCGCGCCCTGGGAGGAGGTGGCACCGCTCACGCACGTGCCCGGCACGCGCGCCACCGTGCTGGAGCATGCGATGCGCCTGCGCGCGCGCGCCCCCCAGGCCTTCGCGGCGCTCGAGCCCGCGCCGGGCCTCGCGTTGCCGGCCCTCGACCGGCGCGTGGAGGTGCTGGAGGACGCGGCGCAGCTGGCGCGCTGGCGCGCCCAGCAGCCGGGCGCGGTGGGCCTCGTGCCCACGATGGGGGCCTTGCATGCGGGCCACGCCGCGCTGGTGCGGAGGGCGCGTGCCGAGTGCCCGTCCGTGCTGGCCACCATCTTCGTGAACCCGCTGCAGTTCGGGCCGCACGAGGACTTCGCGCGCTACCCGCGCACGCTGGAGGCCGACCTCGCCGTGCTCTCGGCGTGCGGCGCCGACGCCGTCTACGTGCCGCAGGCCGGCGACCTCTACCCGCCGGGCTTCTCCACCGCCGTGCTGCCCGAGGGGCCCGCGCTGCCGCTGGAGGGCGAGCGCCGGCCCGGGCACTTCCGCGGCGTGGCCACGGTGGTGCTCAAGCTGCTGCTGCGGGCGCGCGCCGGGCGGGCCTGGCTGGGCCGCAAGGACGCGCAGCAGGTGGCCGTGCTGCAGCGCATGGTGCGCGACCTGGACGTGCCCGTGGAGATCGTGGTCGCGCCGACCGTGAAGGACGACGACGGGCTGGCGCTCTCGTCGCGCAACCGGTACCTGACGGCGGAGGAGCGATCCCGTGCGCTGGCCCTGCCGCGCACGCTGGAGGCCCTGCAGGCGGCGGCCGCCGCCGGCGAGCGCTCGGTGGGCTCGCTCGTGGACGCCGGGCGCGCGCGCCTGGAGGCCGCCGGGCTGGCCGTGGACTACCTCGCGGTGGTGGACCCGGCCTCGTTCGAGGCCGTGGCCCGGCTGGGCGCCCAGCCCTCGCTGGCGGTGGCCACCGTGCGCTGCGGCAGCACTCGCCTGCTGGACAACCGCTGGGTGCTGGGCGCCTAGGGGCGCCCGGGCCGGCCCCGGGGAAGGGCCCACGCCGGGCCTGCCTCGCCGTGGCCCCGCCGGCCGGTACCATGCGCGCATGCAGCGGACCCTGCTCAAGAGCAAGATCCATGGCGCCCGCGTGACGCAGGCCGACCTGAACTACGTCGGCAGCATCACCATCGATCGCACCCTGCTGGATGCGGTGGACCTGTGGCCCCACGAGAAGGTGCTGGTCGTCAACCTCGAGAACGGGGCACGCCTCGAGACCTACGTGTTCGAGGGCGAGGCGGGCAGCGGCGTGATCGGCATGAACGGCGGCTGTGCCCGGCTGTGCCAGCCCGGCGACCGCGTCCTCATCATGTCCTTCGCCAGCATGACCGATGCCGAGGCCCGCCAGCACGTGCCCAAGGTGTGCTTCGTGGGCGAGGGCAACACGATCGACCAGGTCGTGGGCACCGCGCGGCCCTAGGCCCGCGCCGTGGCCCTCGCGCCGGCCAAGCTCAACCTGTGGCTGGACGTGCTCGGGCGCAGGCCCGATGGCTACCACGACATCGAGTCCCTGTTCGTGGCGCTGGACTGGGGCGATGACCTGGTCGTGGAGCCCCGGGCCCAGCCGGGCGTGAGCCTGCAGCTGGAGGGCGAGGCCGCCGCGCTGGCCGGCGTGCCGGCGCAGGGCGAGAACCTCGCCTCGCGCGCGGCGCAGGCGTGGCTGGCAGCGTGCGGCGAGCAGGCCCCGTTCCGGGGCGTGGGCCTGCGCCTCGTCAAGCGCGTGCCCGTCGGGGGCGGGCTGGGCGGGGGCAGCAGCGATGCCGCCACCGTGCTGCGGCAGCTGGAGGCGCTGGCCGGCCCGGGCGCGGGCGTGGGCCCCGAGGCGCTGCAGCAGATGGCGCTGGCGCTGGGCAGCGACGTCCCCTTCTTCCTGCAGGGCGCGCGCGCGGCGGTGGGTCGCGGGCGCGGCGAGAGGCTCGAGCCCGTCGAGGAGGTGAGGCCGCGCCTGTGCGTGCTCGTGACGCCCGGCTGGCCGCACGCGACCGCGCAGGTGTTCGCCCATGCCGCCGAGCGCCTGCGCCGCCTGCCGGGCCAGGACCTGGCCCGGGCGCTGGCTGCGCTGGGGGGCGGGCCGGCCGCGTCGCTGCGCGATGCGCACTGGAATGCGCTGGCCCTGCCCGCCATGCGGGCCTACCCGGCCTTCACGCGCTTCACCTCGGAGGTGGAGCGGCGCTTGCGGCGACCGCCGGCGCTCAGCGGCAGCGGCAGCACGCTCTACGACATCGTGGACGACGAGGACGAGGCCGAGAGGCAGGCACGCGCGCTCGCGGGGCTGGGGCGCGTGGTCGTGGCGAGGATGGGCTGATGCTGCGGGTGGTCGTGGCCTGCCCGCCGCGCGTGCTGCAGCCCGCCGACCTTGCCACGTTGCCCTCCTGCGCCGACCTCGTGGAACTGCGCCTGGACCTGCTGCCTGCGGCGCGGGATGCGGCGGCGCTGGAGGCGTGGGTGGCTGCCAGCCCGCGGCCCGTGCTCGCCACCGTGCGCAGCGTGCGCGAGGGCGGCGGCTTCGGCGGCACGCCGGCCGAGGCTGCGCGCTGGCTGGACGAGGCGGCTCAGGCCGGTGCGGCGTGGCTGGACGCCGAGGCGGACGTGCTGCCGCTGCTCGCGGGGCGCGTGCCGGGCGTGCGGCTCGTGGCTTCCTCGCACGCAGCGCGGCTGGACGTGCCCGCCGCGGCGGCCGGCACGGTGCTCAAGCATGCCGGGGGCCTCGCCGATGCGGCGGGACTGTCGGCCTACCGCTCGGCCCTCGAGCGCGAGGGCCCGCCGCGCGCGATCATGCCCACGGGCCCGCTGGCGGCCCTGCGCGTGCTGGATGCCCGCGCCGCGTTGCTCTACGGCAGTGCCCCGCTGCCGGGCGAGACGGTGGCCGAGGGCATGCCGCCTGCGCTGTGCGCCCTGGTGGATGAGTTGCGGGCCGGCGAGGTCTCGCCGCAAGCCGGGCTGTTCGGGCTGCTGGGCGCGCCGCCGTCGCCGTCGCCCTCGCCCGCGCTGCACAACGCCGTCTTCCGCGCGCAAGGCCGCGATGCGCTCTACGTGCCGCTGCCCGGCCTCGGGCTG
This sequence comes from Planctomycetota bacterium, assembly GCA_964228555.1. Classification (GTDB taxonomy): domain Bacteria; phylum Planctomycetota; class PLA2; order PLA2; family JAEUHO01; genus CAXQZU01. Next base: position 39,891 of record CAXQZU010000036.1, on the reverse strand, counting down.
CAGCAGGCGCTGGCGCTGCCGCTGCTGGGCCTGAGCGTGACCACGCCCTGGAAGGAGCAGGCGCTGGCGGCCTCCACGTCGGCAGACGCGCTGGCCCGGGCGGTGGGCGCGGCCAACACGCTGGTGCGCACCTCCGAGGGCGGCTGGCACGCCTCCAACACGGATGCCCTGGCGCTGCGCGCTGCCGTGCCGCCCGCGGGGCCCGGCGAGCAGGCCGTGGTGCATGGTGCGGGCGGCTACGCGCGTGCGGCGCTGGTGGCCTTGCGCGAGGCCGGCTATGCCGTGCGCGTGGTGGCGCGCGACCGCGCTCGCGCGCAGGCGCTGGCCGCGTGGGCCGGCGTGGAGCCAGCCGGGACGCGCTGGGAGCCTCGCGCGCAGGACCGCGTGCTGGTGAACGCCACGCCGGCGGGCTGGGATGGCGCGGCGGTGCCCGCGCTGGAGCAGGCTGGGCAGGGCCGCTTGCGCGACATGCTGGTGCTGGATGCGCCCTATGGACCGGCGGGACGTCCCGCGTGGCTGGCGTCGCAGGCCCGGGCGCAGCAGGCCCGGCTGCTGGATGGCGAGGACCTGCTGCGTGCGCAGGCCTTGGGCCAGGCGCAGGCCTTCGCGCAGGCCGGCGGTGCGGTGGCGGTGCGCCCCGGGGGCAGCGTCTCGCTGGAGGAGGTGCTCTGGCTGGCGTTGCGGCCTCGCACCTCGGTGTCGCTCGTGGGCCTGCGCGGCGCGGGCAAGAGCACGGTGGGCCGGGCGCTTGCCCAGCGCCTGGGCCGTCCCTTCGTGGACCTCGACGAGGAGGTGCTGCGGCAGACCGGGCGCAGCAGTGCCGCGTGGATCGAGCGGGCGGGCTTGGAGGCCTTCCGTTCCGTGGAGGCGCAGGCGCTGGCCCGGCTGGAGGGCCGCCGGGGCCTGGTGGTGGCCACGGGAGGCGGCGTGCTGGAGCGGCGCGAGAACGCCGCACGCCTGCGGGCGCTGGGACCCGTGGCGTGGCTGGATGCCACGGCCGGGCTGTGCGCGGATCGCGTGGCGCAGGATGCGTCCCCGCGCCCGCTGCTCGCGGGAGCCGGCTCGCGCCTGGAGGAGGCGCAGCAGCTCAAGGCGCGCCGCGATCCGCACTATGCCGCCGTGGCCACGCTGCGACTGCGCGCCGACCTGCCGCTGGCCGACCTGCTGGCGTCGCTGCACGAGCACTGGGCTGGATTCGAGGCCGAGGCGCGCCGACCTGATGGGGCGGGGGCCTTGCGCGCCTGAGCGCCGGGGCCCCCGCGCCGGCCGGAGCCCGCATGCCCTCGCACCCCCCGTCTCCGCGCTGCTGCGCTGCGGCCCCGGTCGTGCGGGGCCCGCGCCTCGCAGGCTGGCTGGCCGTGCTGGCCCTCGGCCTGGTGGCGCTGGCCGCGGGCAGGGCCCGTGCGGAGGACGGCGTCGATCCCCTGCGCGAGCGCCTGCTGCGCGCGCGCACGCCGGGGGAGCGTGAGGGCGCGCTGCGCCTGGTCCTCGCGCGCCCTGCGGAGCAGGTGGGGGCGGTGCTGGGCCCGCTGTTCAGCCGGCCGGAGCTGGGCGCCGGCCACGAGGTGCTGGTGGCCGCGGCCAAGCGGCTGGCCGAGGCCGCGCCCGCGGGCGCAGTGGGCGGGCGGCCGGCCCCCGTGCTGCTGGCCGACTCCATCTTCCTGCGCGTGGCGTCCGATCCCGGCTTCGTGGCGCCGCTGCGCGACGCGCTGGCCGTGGACCCGCTCACCGAGCAGGCCCCGGGGTGGGAGCGCTTGCTGGACTCGGCCTTGCAGGTGCTGGAGCCGCGCAGCGCACGCCTGCCCGCCGAGCGGCTGGCCGCGATCCGCTTCCTGGCCTGCGAGGACGGCAGCCGCAGCAGCCGGCTGGTGGACGACCTCGAGCGGCACGCACGGCGCCTGCGCGGCGAGCCCGCCTCGGAGGCGCGCGAGGCCGAGCTGCGGGCGGTGCTGGAGGCCATCGAGCGCCTGCTGGCCTACCGCTTCGGCAGCCTCGACGTCGCCCTGCCCGAGCTGGAGCGCACGCGCGGCTGGGCCACCGTGCGCCGGCTGCGGCATTTCTCGGGGCTGAAGACGGCGGCCGACCGCGACCGCAGCCTGGCCGTGGTGCACGGCGTGAGCGCCATCCGCGCCATGGAGGGCCCGGCGGCGCTGCTGTCCGTGTTCGAGGGCACGCAGTTCCCGTATCCCGAGCACCATGCCGCCGCCCTCGAGCGCGCAGCGGCCTTGCAGCCCGCGCCCACGCCCGCCTGGGAGGAGTTCTACGCAGCCGTGCTGGCGCGCACGCCCGAGGGCTCGGTGGCGCAGGCGGCCCTCGACCAGCTGGCCGAGCGAGGCTTCGGCGGCAGCCCGGGCGAGTGCTGCCGCCGCGTGGCCGAGGCCGCGCAGCGGCGCCTGCGGGACCCCGCGCTGCAGGATGCGCCCGCCCTGCGCCGCCGGCTGGTGACGCTGCTGGGTGACATGGGAGCCACCGAGCAGGTGCGCCGCGAGGTGGTCGCGGTGCTGGAACGTGGCAGCCTCACGGCCGACGAGGTGGACGAGGCCGTGGACCTGGTGCGTGCCGTGGGGCGCTCGCCGGGGCTGGAGGTGAAGGCCTGGCTCAAGCCCTTCTACGACCTCACGCAGCTGGTGCTGCCCGAGGGTGCGCAGGCCCGTGAGCGGCTGCGCACGGCCGTGGCGGCCGCGCTGGGGCGTGAGGGCGTGCGCGCCAGCGACCCGCTGCAGGCGGTCGAGGCGCTGGAGGGCATCCTGGAGGGCGGCGCGCTCTGGGAGCGATCCACGCAGCCCCGGGTGCGCACGCAAGCCTTCCGCAGCCTGGCGGCCTACCCGCAGGAAGGCGTGGTGCGGTCGCTCGTGCGCACGGCCCTGCTGCCCGGCGCCGAGGCCGACGCGGAGGCCTTGCTGGCCATCGAGGCGCTGGGCCAGATGCTGCTCAGCGGCGACGAGGGCGCGCGCCGTGGCGCGGCCGCGCTGGCCTCGCTGCTGGACCTGCAGGCCGTGCGCCGTGGCGACGACATGCTGCGCCGCGTCGAGGCGCTCAAGCGCCTGCGCGGGCTCGTGGCGGCGTCCTCGGCCATGACGCCGGAGGCGCGCGAGCCGGTGCTGGCCCGCGTGCGCGCCGCCCTCGAGCCGGGCGTGGAGTCCGCGGTGCGCGTCGAGGCGGGGCGCACGGCGGCCTCGCTCGCGGACGCTGACGCCCTGCCGGCCGTGGTGGCCTGGTGGTCCGAGGGGCGTGAGCCCGTGGTGCATGACCTGCTGCGCTCGCTGCTGGAGTCGGTCGCGCGGGCAGGCCCCTCGGGCGATGCGCGCGTGGCCGAGGCGCTGGCTGGGGTCGCGGCCGTGCCCGGGGGCGCGGCACATGCCGTGGAGTGGGCGGGCCTCGTGATCACGGCGGCCGGGCGCGAGCCGCGGCCCGTGCTGGTGCGCGCGCAGGCGCGCAGCCTGGCCATGCGCGCGGGCGCGCGGGGCGTCGAGGCCGAGGACCGCGCGCTGGCGGCGCAGGACCTCGCCTCGGCCGTGGTGCTGCTGCGGGGCCTCGTGGGCGTGGCGCAGGAGGTGGGCGAGGCCGATGCGGCCCGGCGCGACCTCGTGCTGGTGCTCGAGTCGCTGGCAGGGCTGCTGGGCGATGGCGCCGCCGCAGCCGACCGTCTGCTGGAGGGCGTGGCGCACGCGGCGCGCAGCGCCGACCGCCTCGCGTGGCAGTCGGGCGACCGCATGGGCCGGCGCCTGCTCGGCAGCGCCGTGATGCTGCAGCACCTCGGTCGCGAGCGCGAGGCTGGCGTGCGCCGCCTGCTGGATGCGCTGGCCGAGGCCCTGCGCCGCCAGGGCTGAGCGCCCGGCCGCGCGGACGCCGGAGCGCCGTGCGAGTGCCCCGCCTGCGGGCGCCCCCTAGGGCGCCGAGCGGACTTGCAGGGCCCCGAAGGTGCCCGGTGCCAGCAGCGGGGCAGCCTGCTGCGACTCCGGCGAGGCCGGGATCAGGGCCCGGATGGTGCCCGACGGGTCGATGGTCACGACGCGCGTGCCCGCGGGCACGGAGCCCTGCAGTTCCACGGCACCCTCGCCGCCCACGACGCGCCACGCCGTGCCGGAGGCCGGGGCGGGCATGATCGAGGTGGAAGAGCCCTGCGCCGAGGCGCAGCCCGCCAGCGCCAGCGCGCCAGCGGCGAGGGTCAGGGCGGTGAGGATGCGCATGGGGTTGCTCCTGCGTGGCCTGCGATGGGGATGGGGACGAGGCAGCCTGCGAGGCATGCGGGGCCTAGCCGTCGGGGCTGCCGTAACCGCCGCTGGGCGGCGGCAGCACGGGCTGCGTGGGCTTGGGCGCCTCGACGGGGGCCGGGCCAGGCGACTGCGAAGCCGAGCTCCCCAGCGCGCTCTCCAGCCCGCCGAAGTCGTCCACGTACCAGCGCGACTCCACCGTGAGCGACTCGATGCTCTCGGGCGGGATGCGGGCCAGCAGGGGGGCCATCGTGGGCGAGGCCGGGATCACCACCTCCACGCCGCCGGCCACGCTGCGCACCAGGCCGCCGCCCTGCAGCACGTCGCTGTACGGGTCGGGATCGCCGCGCACACGCAGCTCCCACACGTCCAGCCGCACCATGCGCGGGCGCAGCGACTGGCCGCCCGCCGTGATCGTGATCACGGCGCTGTCGGGCGAGGTCATGCGCACCTCCTGCAGCGTGCTGCCCAGCAGCAGCTGCATGTCGGGATGCGAGTTGGGGGCCACCGTGCGGCGGGCGAGTCCGTAGTCGCTGAAGTCCACGTTGCGCCCCACGGCCTGGTTGAGCGCGCGCTTGAAGCTGGGGCTGAAGACCGACCACTCCTCGCCGAAGGCGCCGGCCTGCGCCGCGCGCTTGAAGAACTCGTAGGTGCGCTGGGGCGTGGAACGGTCCACGCCGGGGGCGTAGGCCACCTGCGCCGAGGCGCACCCGGCCAGCAGGACGCCGGCCAGCATGGCCAGCAGGGGCGCGAGTCGCGTGCGAAGGGTCATGGGCAGCACCTCCTGCGCGGGGCCGGGGCAGGCGCCCCGGCGCGGGCGAGGGGCGGACGGTAGCACGGGCGGGGGGCGGGGCCAGCCCCGCGGCACGCTCGCGGGTGCCTCGGCGCGCCGGCCGCCGGCGGGTCGGGGGGGAAATCGGCGGGGGTTCGTGCTATACGGCACCCAGCGAGGTGGCCCCGGGGCCGCCTTCCCGCCCTCCCCACGGCTTCCACCCCTGCCCATGTCGCCCGACGAAACCCAGCTCGCGCAGGTGCTCCTGGAGATGGGGCTGGTGGACGACCGCAAGGTCAAGGAGGCGCAGGAGCACCAGAAGCGCAAGCCGGGCACCAGCCTCGGCAAGGCGGTGGTGGAACTGGGCTTCGTGGACGACAGCCAGCTGGCCCGCGCCCTGTGCCGCCAGCACCGGCTGCCCTTCGTGGACCTCTCGCGCGCCAAGATCTCGCCGCAGGTGGCCGCGCTGGTGCCCAAGAAGGTGGTCAACGACTTCAACGTCGTGCCGGTCAAGGTGCAGGAAGGCAAGCTGATCCTGGCCACCGACGACCCGATGGCCACGATGGCGGTGGACGACATCCGCTTCGCGCTCAACCGCGAGGTGGTGTTCGCGCTCACCTCGTCCTCCGCGCTGGCCAACGCCCGGGCCGAGGCCTACGGGCTGGGCGAGCGCGTCGAGTCGCGCCCCGGGGCCGCCAAGGGCGGCAAGAAGGAGGAGGAGTCGCCCGATGCGCCGGTGATCCGGCTCGTCAACGAGATCCTCGAGGAGGCGCTGGCCAGCCGTGCCTCGGACATCCACATCGAGCCCATGCCCGAGCGCCTGCGCGTGCGCTACCGCGTGGACGGCGTGTGCTACGAGGCGCGCAGCCTCGACCGCGAGCTGACCGGCCCCGTCATCGCGCGCTGCAAGGTGCTGGCGCGCATGGACATCGCCGAGCACCGCAAGCCGCAGGACGGCCGCATCAACGTGCGCCTGCTCGGCCGTCCCATCGACTTGCGTGTCTCGCTGGTGCCGGCCACCGCGGGCGAGTCGCTGGTCATGCGCATCCTCGACCGCGAGGCCGGCCTCGTGGACCTCGACATCCTGGGCTTCGTGGGCGAGGACCGCGAGCGCTTCGAGCGCATCATCAAGCGCCCCAACGGCATCTTCCTCGTCACGGGCCCGACGGGCTCGGGCAAGACGACCACGCTGTACGCGGCGCTCAAGAAGCTCAACAAGCCCAACATCAAGATCATCACGGCCGAGAACCCGGTGGAGTACAACCTCGCCGGCATCAACCAGAGCGAGGTGCGCCACAACATCGGGCTCACCTTCGCGCGCATCCTGCGCGCCATGCTCCGCCAGGCGCCCAACGTGATCCTGGTGGGCGAGATCCGCGACAAGGAGACGGCCGAGATCGCCATCCAGGCCTCGCTCACCGGCCACCTGGTGTTCTCGACGCTGCACACCAACGACGCGCCCAGCGCGCTCACGCGCCTCGTGGACATGGGCGTGAAGCCCTTCCTCGTGAGCACGGCCGTGATGGCGGTGATGGCCCAGCGCCTGGTCCGCCGCCTGTGCCTGACCTGCCGCCAGCCGCTGGTGGACCCGGCGCCCTCGCTGCTGCACGCGGTGGGCCTCACGCCGCGCGAGATCGAGGGCCAGACGCTCTACCGCGCGGTGGGCTGCCGCGAGTGCCGCTTCGAGGGCTACAAGGGGCGCCTGGGCATCTTCGAGCTGTTCACGATGGACCCCATGACGCGCGAGGCCACCTACAAGGGCAAGAGCACGATGGCCATCCGCGACCAGGCCCGGCTCACGGGCGGGCTCAAGAGCCTGCGCGAGGACGGCATCCGCAAGGTGCTGTCCGGCATGACCACCATCGAGGAGATCCTGTCGGTGGCCGGCCATGCCGAGGCCCAGGACGAGATCAAGGTCGGGGCCACGTAGGCCGCGCCGACCCCACCCGCGAGGAACGCACCGCATGCCGCTGACGGGCGCCGACATCTTCCGGCTCTTCGACATCATGGTCGAGAACAACGCCTCGGACCTGCACCTCACGGTGGGCCGCCCGCCCTGCGTGCGCCGCTCGGACTCGCTGCAGAACCTCACGCACCCGCCGCTGACCGACGACGAGGTCACGGCGCTGATCGAGCAGATCATCCCGCCCATGAAGCGCGAGGAGCTGCGCCGCGTGGGCAGCGCCGACTTCGGCTATGCCCACGGCGACAAGGCCCGCTTCCGCGTGGCATGCTTCCGGCAGAAGGGCCACGATGCGATGGTCTGCCGCCTCATCCCCAGCCGCCTGCTCACCTTCGAGCAGATCGGGCTGAGCAGCTCGGTGGTGAGCCTGCTGGACCGGCCGCGCGGCCTGCTGCTGGTGACCGGCCCCACCGGCTCGGGCAAGACCACCACGCTGGCCACGATGGTGGACTACCTCAACCGCGAGCGCGACCTGCACATCATCACGATCGAGGACCCGATCGAGTACTACCACGACCACAAGAAGTCGATCGTCAACCAGCGCGAGGTCGGCAGCGACGTGCCCTCGTTCAGCGAGGCGATCCGCCGGGCGCTGCGCGAGGACCCGGACGTGATCCTGCTGGGCGAGATGCGCGACCTGGAGACCATCGCCACGGCCATCACCGCCGCCGAGACGGGCCACCTCGTGCTGGGCACGCTGCACACCACGGGCGCCGCGCGCACGGTGGACCGCATCATCGACCAGTTCCCGCCCGAGCAGCAGGAGCAGGTGCGCGTGCAGCTGTCCGTGTCGCTCATCGCCGTCATCAGCCAGGTGCTGATGCCGCGCGCCGAGGGCAAGGGCGTGGTGGCCGGCTTCGAGACGATGGTCATGACGCCGGGCATCGAGAACCACATCCGCAAGAACGAGACCTTCAAGATCCCCAGCGCCATCCAGACGGGCCGCCAGCTGGGCATGGTGCTGCTCGACGACCACCTGTGGGAGCTGCACAAGGCCGGCAAGATCACGCAGGAGGAGATGCTGCTCAAGTGCCAGAACCCGCGCGGGATGCGCGAGAAGCTCGGCCTGCCGGCCTAGGCGTGCACCCATGAGCCAGCAGCCCTACCGCTACGCCCGCCAGAAGAAGCTCCTGGGCCAGGTGCTCAAGGAGATGAAGCTCTGCCACGAGGGCATGATCCAGGAAGCCCTCAGCGTGCAGAAGAAGGAGGGCGGCTTGCTGGGCGCCATCCTCGTGCGCCTCAAGCACCTGTCCGAGGAGCAGCTGCAGCAGGGCCTCGCCCGGCAGGGCGGCTTCGAGATCGTGGACCTCACCACGCTGCGCGTGCCCCCCGAGCTCACGCAGGCCATCGACGCCAACACCGCGCGCATGTTCAGCGTGCTGCCGGTGCGCCGCGACGGCAGCAAGCTGGTGGTGGCGCTGGCCAACCCGGCCAACGCCACCGTGCTGGACGACCTGCGCTTCCTCACGGGCGGCGAGGTGGAGGGCGTGCTGGCGCCCGAGGCCCAGCTCAAGGAGGCCATCGAGCGCGCCTACGGCACGGCCCAGGACGCGATGAAGTCGCTGGTGCAGGAGGTGGTGGCCAGCATGGGTCCCGCCGGCGGCGGCGGCGGCCGTCGCGGCGAGGGCCCGGACCTCGCCGATGCCGAGTCGATGGCCAACTCGCCGCCGGTCATCAAGCTGCTGCAGTACATCCTGTTCCAGGCCATCCGCGACCGCGCCAGCGACATCCACCTCGAGCCCTTCGACGGCGACTTCAAGATCCGCTACCGGGTGGACGGCGCGCTCTACGAGCTGGAGGCCCCGCCGCCGCACCTGGCCATGCCGCTGATCAGCCGCGTGAAGGTGATGGCCGGCCTGGACATCGCCGAGACGCGCCTGCCCCAGGACGGCCGCATCGAGATCGGCATCGCCGGCCGCCCGGTGGACCTGCGCGTGAGCACGCTGCCCACCATGTATGGCGAGTCGTGCGTGATCCGCGTGCTGGACCGCTCCGTCGTCTCGCTGGACATCTCGCAGGTGGGCCTGCGCGAGAACGAGATGGAGATGATCAAGCGCTACATCGGGCTGCCGCACGGCATCGTGCTGGTCACCGGCCCGACCGGCAGCGGCAAGACCACGACGCTCTACTCGTGCCTCAACTACGCCAACGAGGTGGGGGTGAAGATCATCACCACCGAGGACCCGGTGGAGTACGAGCTCGAGGGCGTGGTGCAGATCCAGGTGAACGAGGAGATCGGCGTCACCTACTCGTCGTGCCTGCGCAGCATCCTGCGCCAGGACCCGGACATGATCCTCGTGGGCGAGATCCGCGACCTGGACACCGCGCAGATCGCGGTCGAGGCCGCCCTCACCGGCCACGTGGTCTTCAGCACGGTCCACACCAACGACGCGCCGCAGGCCGTCACGCGCCTGCTCGACCTGGGCATCGAGTCCTTCCTGATCTCCGCCACCGTCGAGGCGGTGGTGGCCCAGCGCCTCGTGCGCACCGTGTGCCGCGAGTGCAAGGTGTCCTACGAGCCCGGGCCCGAGGTCCTCGTGGAGCTGGACCTGCGCCCGGAGGACCTGCAGGGCAAGCGCTTCGCCTACGGCCGCGGCTGCCGCACCTGCAACAACACCGGCTACAAGGGCCGCACGGCCCTGTTCGAGATCTTGCGCTTCTCGGAGCCCATCCGCCAGATGGTGCTCGACGGCGCCAGTGCCGACCAGCTGCGCGAGCAGGCCCGCCGCGAGGGCATGCGGACCTTGCGCGAGTCGGGACTCTTGGCCATCTTCGACGGCGTGACCACCGTCGAGGAAGTCATCCGCGAGACCATGGGCTAGGCGCGAGCCGGCCGTCAGCGCCCCGCGGGGGCGCAAGGAGTGCAACGCCATGCCGAAGGTTCCCGTCGGGAGCAAGGGAGGCGCCGGTGGCGCCGGGCCGGGCCGTGGCGCCCCCGCAGGGGGCGGCGCGCCGGAGGCCCCCAAGCGGGGCAGCACGCGCGGCAGCGTCAACGTCAAGGCGCTGACCACCTTCACCACCCAGCTGAGCACCCTGCAGGACGCCGGGCTGCCCATCGTGCGCAGCCTCAAGATCCTCGAGGGCCAGATGCCCAAGGGGCCGTTCAAGAACGTGCTGGTGGAGGTCACCGAGGACGTCGAGTCGGGCTCGCCGCTCTCGGAGAGCATGGCCAAGCACCCCAACGTGTTCGACGGCCTCTACGTGAACATGGTCAAGGCCGGCGAGGCCGGCGGCGTGCTGGACACCATCCTCCAGCGCCTGGCCGGCTTCATGGAGAAGTCCCAGCGCCTGCGCAAGAAGATCAAGGGCGCGATGGTCTACCCGGCCGTGGTCTTCACGGTGACCCTCTCGATCCTGCTGCTCATCATGGTGTTCGTGGTGCCGCGCTTCGAGACGGTGTTCAAGTCGCTGCCGGGCGTGGGCGAGCTGCCCGCCATCACGCAGGGCCTGCAGGCCTTCTCGAAGTTCCTCGTGGGCCAGTGGTACCTCGTGGTGCTGTTCTTCGTGGGCGTCTGGATGGGCCTCAAGGCGCTGGCCCGCACGGCGCCCGGCCGGCGCTTCTTCGACCGCCTCAAGCTGCGCCTGCCCATCATGGGCCCGCTGGTGCGCCGCATCGTGGTGGCGCGCTTCTCGCGCACCTTCGGCACGCTGATCGCCTCGGGCGTGCCCATCCTGGAGGCGCTGGACATCTGCCGCGCCACGGCCGGCAACGTCGTCATGGAGGAGGCGCTTGGCAAGGTGCGCGAGTCCATCTCGGAGGGCGGCACCATCGCCGAGCCGCTGGGCGAGAGCGGCATCATGGACGACATCGTCGTCAACATGGTGGACGTGGGCGAGGAGACAGGCGAGCTGGACAAGATGCTCATCCGCATCGCGGACAACTACGACGAGGAGGTCGACGTGGCGGTCGGCGCGCTCGTCTCGGTGCTCGAGCCGCTGATGATCCTCTTCATGGGCGGCGCGGTGTTCCTGATCGTGCTGGGCCTGTTCCTGCCCCTGCTCAAGCTCATCAAGGGCCTGGACGCCTCCTTCGGCGCCTAGGCGCGCGGTGCGGGCGGCGCCTGCCGGGCGCCGCCTGCGCGGCTGCACGGGCGAGGCCGGGCAGCGAGCGCCCCGCCTGCGACAGCGGCGCAGGCGGCGCTAGCATGGGCGTGGCCGCTGCGGCCCCGCGATCGTCGGGGCGGTGCGGCCCGTGGAGACCGTGATGCCCCGACCCCCGTGGCCTGCTGCGCTGCGCGCCCTGGCGGTGACCTCGATGCTCGCGGCGCTGGCCGCCTGCGGCGGGGGCGGGGGCGGGGGCGGCAGCAGCGGCGGGGGCACGACGGGCTGCGTCGGCTCGGGCGGCTGCGTGAACGGCGGGGGCAGCACGCTGACGGTGTCCGGCCTTGCGCACTACGAGCGACTGCCCCTGTCGCCGGCCAGCGGGCTGGGGGGCTCGGTGGTGTCCCGCCCGGTGCGGCATGCCGACGTGCGGCTGCGCGCCGCGGGCTGCGGCACCTGCTACGGCGAGGCCCGCACGGACGCCAGCGGGGCCTACAGCATCGTCGCGCAGCCGCCGGCCGGGGCGGCGCTGGAGGTGGTGGTGTTCGCGCGCACCGACCTCGACCCCCTGCGCAACGTCACCGTGCACGATGCGCTGCCGCCGTCCACCAACGTGCACAGCGCAGCCAACGTGTTCCACCATGTCTCGGCGTCCTTCACGCCGGCGGGCAGCACCACGCTGGACCTCCTCGTGCCGTGGAACGCGGGCACCACCTCGCGGCCCTCCATCGGATTCGCCGTGATGGACACCATCATCACCTGCATCGAGGCCATCCGCACGGGGACGGGCGAGGTGCCGCCCCTGTGCCACGCCTACACGCGGCTGGGCAACAACGGGGCCACGGGCACGTCGTTCTACGACTCGGGCGCAGAGGCCCTCACGCTGCTCGGCGGTGCCTCCGGCAACCTCGACGGGAGCGACACGGACTACTTCGACGACGGCGTGGTGGCGCACGAGTACGGCCACTTCCTCGAGTTCAAGGTGGCCGCCAGTGCCAACCGCGGCGGGCCGCATGGCGGCGAGGAACTCGAGCCGCCCTTCGCGTGGAGCGAGGGCGCCGCCACCGGCTGGGGCTGCCTGATGCGTCGCGAGCCGCGCTACATCGACACGGCCACGACGGGCGCGATGTCGCCGCAGATCAACGGCCACGCCGAGAACTGGACCCCCCAGCTGGTGCGCGGCATCGGTGGGGAGGAGACCGTCACCGAGGTGGTGTGGGACCTCGGCGACGGCGTGGGCGGCATCGCCGACACGGACGGCGATGGCGTGGCCATCGCCTTCGGCAGCCTCTACGCCCCCTTCCTCGCCTACGACCCGGCCACCACGGCGCCCTACCTGGGCACGCTGCTGGACGCGGTGGTGGGGGGAGGGCTCGTCTCCAGCGGTGCGGTGTCCTCGTTGCTGTCCAGCCCGGAGGCCCAGCAGGTGGGCTACCCGCTGGCCGGGGGAGACGTGTGGCCCGTGCCCCTGCCGGTGCCGGGCACGGTGACCGGCACCGCCGACTCGCTGGCCGGCAGCAACAAGAACCAGTGCCGCGGCCGCGCCAGCAGCACGTGGTTCGGCTTCACGCTGGCCAGCACGCGCACCCTCACCTTCACGCTCGCCATCACGCCCACGGCGGGCAACGGCGACGATCTCGACATCTTCCTCACGACCCCGGCGGGCGGCACCTACGCCCAGAGCACCAACGGCGGCAGCAGCAGCGAGACCATCGGGCCGATCACGCTGGGCGCCGGCACCTACATCCTGCGCGTGGAAGCCGACTGCGCAGGGGCGGGCAACCAGGCTGGCTTCACGCTGCAGGTGAACGGATGATGCGCACGATCGCCCTTGCCCTCGCGCTGGCTGCTGGCGCGGCCTCCTGGCTGCTCCTCCCGGGGCGCGCCCCGGCCGTGCGCGGGGGACCGCCCCCCGTGCGGACGTGGCAGAGCGCGTGCGCGGGCAAGCCTTCCTTGCCGCTGGGCACGCTGCAGCTCTCGCGCACGCCGGCGGCGGATGCCGACGAGGCATGGGTGCAGGCCGCGTGGCAGCGCGGCGCCGTGGGCGAGGCCCACCGGCTCGAGGTGCTGCTGCCTGCGGGCGCCACCCTGCTGGAGGGCCCGTCGTGGCAGGCGCTGCCCGAGGGACTGCAGGGTGGCACCGCGACGTGGCGCGTGCGCTTCCCGACCACCTGCACGAGCGACCTCGTGGTGCGGATGCACGCGCAGGTCGAGGGTGGCGCTGCCTCGCGGGAGGCCTGCCTGCGCCTGTGGGAGTGCGAGTAGCCCTAGGGCGCCGGGCGTGACGGCTCGCGGGACAGCTCGCGGGCCAGCGCGTGCCCCTCACGGTCCACGCGCGCGGGCAGGGCCCGTCGCGCCCTCTCGCGCGCGGCGGCGTGCGCGCAGAAGTGGGTGGCCAGCGCGAGGGAGCGTGCGTCGCCCTGCGAGGCGGCTCGCGAGAGCGAGGCGGCCATGGCCAGCAGGTCGCTGCCGTCATCCACGAGGCGTCCCAGCAGCCCCTGGCGGTGCTCCAGGCCCGGCCCGTGGCGCAGCATGGCGTAGAGCGTGCGACGCGCGAGGCGGCGGCTGCCGGCCTCGTAGGCGCGCCACGAGGGCCGCAGTGCGGCCGGCAGGCCGGCGGGCACGCGCAGGCGGGGCAGGGCGCGCCGCAGCCACCAGCCGGGGTAGGTGGCCGCGCAGCGCAGGAAGGCCCACGCGCGCGCCCCCCAGGGCGCGTCGGGCCGGGCCAGCGCCCCCGCGCGGGCGAGGTGGGGGTCCAGCGCCTCGCGCGCGAGGAACAACCGCAGCACCTCGCTGGTGCCCTCCACGATGGTGTTGAGGCGCGCCTCGCGCCACATGCGCTCCACCGGCCAGGGCGTCTCGCCGCGGGCCTTGAGGGAGCGCACGGTCTCGTAGCCGCGACCGCCGCGCACCTGCATCGTGCGCTCCACCACGCCCAGCAGGGTCTCGGAGCAGAACAGCTTGGCGATGGCCGCCTCGAGCCGGATGTCGCTGTCGTCGCGGTCGGCCAGCGCGCCCACGTAGTCGCACACGGCCTGCATCGCGTAGGCATGCGAGGCGATCCACGCGACCTGCACGCCCACGGCCTCGTGGCCCACGATGGCGCTGCCCCACTGCTCGCGGCGGCCGGCCCACGTGGAGGCGATCTGGCTGCAGGCCTGCGCCACGGCCGCGTTGGTGGCCGGCAGCGTCAGGCGACCGGTGTTGAGCGTGCGCAGGGCCAGCTTGAGGCCCATGCCCTCTCCGCCCAGCAGGCAGCCGGCGTCCAGCCGCACGCCGCGGAAGCGCAGCCAGCCGTTCTCGATGCCGCGGTAGCCCGCGAACTCGCAGCGGCCCATCACCTCCACGCCCGGCATCGAGCGCTCGACCACGAAGGCCGAGATGCTGGGCCGTGCGCGTCCGCCCTCGACGCGGTCGGGCGTGCGCGCCATCACCACGAGGATGTCGGCCACCGGACCGTTCGTGCACCACAGCTTCTCGCCGTCCAGCACCCAGCCGCCCTCGGGGTGCGGAACCGCGCGCGTGCGCATGCGGGCCGGGTCGCTGCCCACCTCGGGCTCGGTGAGGGCGAAGGCCGAGAGCTCGCCACGGGCGAGGCGCGGCATCCAGCGGGCCTGCTGTTCCGGCGTGCCCACGAGGGCCAGCGGGTTGGGCACGCCGATGCTCTGGTGCGCGGAGAGCCAGATCGCGGTGCTGGCGCAGTGGGCACCCACGCGCGCCACGACGCGGTTGTAGTTCTGCTGCGAGAAGCCCAGGCCCCCGTGCTCGCGCGGCAGCTTGAGGCGGAACGCACCGATGGCGTGCAGGGAGGCCAGGGCGGCCGCCGGCAGCCGCCCCTCGCGGTCCACGAGGTCGGGATCCAGGTCGCGTGCCAGCACCTCCTCCAGCCGGGCGAGGAAGGGCTCCGCGGCCGCGCGGTCGGCGGCGTCCTGCTCGGGGAACGGCAGCACCCGCGCGGCCTCGGGCGTGCCCAGGAAGATGCCGGCCGCCAGCGAGGGACGCGTGCGCGTGGCCTCGCGCGCGTGCTCGGCCACCGCCCGGGACTCGTCGCGACCGCTGGCTGCGCTCATGAGGCGGACTGTAGGCGTCGGGCAGCGGCCTGCGCGCTTGGGGCACACTGCCTGCGGGGCGTGCCCGGCCCCTGCTGTGGCGGGGCGGTAGGCTGGGCCCGTGTCGCTGCGCCTCCAGCTGCTGGCCGTGGTCGTGGGCTTGAACGCCCTGCTGCTGCTGGCCGTGTCCTGGCTGCTGTTGCTGGGCCCCGGCGAGGCCACCCGCGCCTCGGCGCTGGCCTACCTGCTGCGGCCCACGCGCGAGCAGGTCGCGGCCGGCCTGCCCCGCTGGAGCCCCGGGCTGGAGGACGTGTGGCTGGTGGAGGACGAGCGCAGCGGCGAGGACGCAGGTCCCGCCGGCCGGGCGCTGCGCGTCTACGACGCACGCGCCTGGATGCAGGCGCGGGACAAGCGGCGCGTGGACCCGCTGCCGCCCGGCGGCGCACGCGAGGAGGCCGTGCAGGCCTACCTGCGCAGCCTCGAGCCCGCCGGCACGCTGGCGCCGCCCGGCCTCGTGGTGGCCCCGCTGGACCAGGAGCGCGAGCTGGGGCGTCGCTGGGCCCTGGTGGCCGAGGTGCGCGAGGGGCGCGAGGCCGCGCGCACGGCCTACGTCGTGATGCTGCTGGGGCTGGCCATGGCATCGCTGGTCATCTGGGCCTTCCTCTCGCGTCGGGTGGTGCGCCCGCTGGACGACCTCACGCGGGCCGCCTCGCGCGTGGCCTCGGGCGACGCCACGGCCCGCCTGCCCGAGCAGCAGGGTCCGCAGGAGCTCGCGCGTACCGCGGCCGCATTCAACCGCATGGCCGACGAGGTGGCCGAGTACCAGGGGCGGCTGGAGGACCGCGTGCTCCACGGGCTGGCGCAGGTGAAGAAGGCCGAGCAGCACCTCGCCGTGGCCGAGCGGCTGGCGGCCACGGGGAAGCTGGCCGCGGGCATCGCCCACGAGATCAACAACCCGCTGGGCGGGATGAAGAACGCCGCGCGCGCGCTGGCGCGGGGCGACCTCGAGCCCGCCAAGCGCGAGGAGTACCTCGCGCTGGTGCAGGATGGCCTGCAGCGCATCGAGGAGACCGTCAAGAAGGTGCTGGCCTTCACGCCGCGACGCGTGGAGCCGCGGCGCGTGGACCTCGTCGAGGTGGCGCAGCGCGCGTGGGCGCTGGCGCGCCATCGCGTCGAGCGGAAGGGCGGGCATGGCACGCTGCACCTCCCGGCAGCGGGCACGGGCCCGCAGGCGGGGGCCTGGGTGTTCGGCGACCCGCTCGAGCTGCAGCAGGTGGCCCTCAACCTGCTGCTGAACGCTGCCGATGCGCTGCGCCCCGGCGCCTCCGGTGGGGGGCGCGTGGACGTCACCGTCGAGGTGCGCGGCGCGCAGGCCGTGCTGGTGGTGCGTGACGACGGCTGCGGCATGGACGAGGAGGCGCGCCAGCGCTGCTTCGACTTGTTCTTCACCACGAAGCAGGTGGGCGAGGGCACGGGCTTGGGCCTTTCCGTGGCCCACAGCATCGTGAGCAACCATGGCGGCCGCATCGAGGTCGCCAGCCAGCCCGGGCAGGGCAGCACCTTCACGGTGCTGCTGCCGCTGGAGGGCGAGCCCCAGGAGGCCCCGCCGGGGGCCGCGGCGTGACGAGCCGGTGAGATGGCGGCGGGGGCAGCCCCCGTGGGGACCGTCCCTGCGCCCCGCGGCGACCGCGGGTGATGCCCCGGGCAGGCCTACAGTAGGCCCGCGGGCTCGCTCCCTCGGGGCCCGGGAGGAACCGCCATGGACCGTCGCTCGCTGATCATCGGGCTGCTGGCCGGCGCGTGGGTGGCCACGCTGGCGCTGCTGCTGCTGCCCACCGCCCCGCAGGCGGCATGGCTGGGCACGCGTGCCCACGCCGAGGACCCTCCCGGCGAGTCGCCCAACCCCAACGGCCCGCGCTCGCCCGGCCCGACGGTGAACCCCATCGACGGCTACGCCACCCGTGGCGGCCCCAACCCGGGCGGGGGCACCAGCGACTCCAACCATCGCGCCATCGCGCTCTCCGCCTCGATCGGCAGCGGCCAGAGCGCCGTGTGGTACTTCGACACGCTGCGCGAGCGGGTGCTGGTCTACGCCTACGAGCCGGGCAGCAAGGGCGGCCTCAAGCTCATGGCTGCGCGCCACATCGACATGGACCTCAAGCTCGAGGACTACAACGACATCAGTGCCAAGACCCGCAGCGAGCTCAAGGAGGCCTACGACCAGGCCTTCGGGGCGGCACCCGAGCCCGTCGCGCCGGCGGGCAGCCTGCCCACGAAGAAGGTGTCCCTGCCGGGCGGCAAGTAGCCCGCGGGACCCCACCCGAGGCCATTTCTTGCGGGTGGGGGCTGCGGGACCGCCTCGCCTGCGGCTGCCGGGCGGCTGGAGGCTGGCTGGCGCGGGCCGAAGGCTTGCGTGGCCGGCGGCTTTCTGGGATGGTCTAGGGCTGCGCAGGGGCCCGCCGGCCTGTCCGGCGAGGCTCGTGCCGTCCCCCCAACCCGCGCATCCGGAGGCCACCGTGGCCAAGTCCCAGTCTGGCGAGTTCTACAGCTTCGACGAGGTGCTCCGTCAGCTCAACATCGACGAGGCGCGCCTCAAGCGCCTGGTCAGCGAGGGCGAGATCCGCGCCTTCCGCGAGGGCGAGCAGATGAAGTTCAAGAAGAGCGACGTGGCCGGCCTGGCGGGCAAGGGCGGCAGCGACGAGCTCAAGCTCGACGACATCTCGCTCGACGAGCCGGAGATCAAGCAGAAGGGCGGGATGCGCACCGCCGAGATCTCCAGCCAGGACACCTTCGTGGACAAGGCCGGCGACGTGGGCATGTCCACCGAGCCCATCGAGTTCACCGAGGGCGGGGAGGCCGAGGAGGTCGAGGACATCGGCGCCTCGAAGCCCGCGCGCGCCGAGAAGCGCCGCTCCGCGCCCCAGACCGTGACCATGAACGAGGAGCCCTCCAGCCCCGTGTGGAGCCTCGTGCTGGGCGTCACCTTCTTCATCGGCGTGGCCGCGGTGCTGGTGACGCTCTCCGCGTCGCGCGGCTACGCGAACAACGTCTCGAAGAAGCTGGCCGACATCTTCTTCGACGGCAAGTCGGTCTCGACGACGCAGGGCTCCTAGCCCTCGCCAGACCGCGCTGCCTCTCGCGGGGCTGGCGGCCCATGGGGTCGCCAGCCCCTTCTCGTTCCGGGCCCAGCCCTCCTGCGCGGCAGGCGGTCGCGAGGCCCCAAGGGAACCCGATGCCCACGTTCACCCTTGGCGAGCTGGCGCAGCGCCTGGGCGCGCGGCTGGACGGCCCGGCCGGCCTGCGGCTCACGGGCGTGGGGGCGCTCGAGGCCGCCCAGCCCGGCGAGATCACCTTCGTCAAGGACGAGCGTGCCCTGGCCCGGCTGGCAGCCTGCCGGGCAGGGGCCGTGATCTGCAGGCCCCACGACGACGTGCAGGGCCGGCCGGCGCTGCGTTGCGCCCAGCCGCGCGCCGCGGCCGCGCGCGCCGTGGCCCTGTTCAGCCCGGAGCCCCCGGTGGTGGCGGGCCGCCATCCCAGCGCCGTGGTGGCGCCCGACGCCTCCGTCCCGGACAGCTGCCAGCTGGGCCCGCTTTGCGTGGTGGAGGCGGGTGCGGTGCTGGGCGAGCGCGTGGTGCTGGGCCCGCACGCGGTGGTCGGCTCCCGGGCGCGGGTGGGCGACGACACGCGCCTGGACGCGCGCGTGGTGCTCTACCCGGGCGTGAGCGTGGGGCGGCGCTGCCGCCTGCACGCCGGCTGCGTGGTGGGTGCGCCCGGCTTCGGCTTCGAGCCTACGCCCTCGGGGCCGGTGGCCTTCCCGCACATGGGCACCGTGGAGGTGGGCGACGACGTGCGCGTGGGGGCCAACACCACGATCGACCGGGCCACCTTCCTCGCCACGCGCGTGGGCGATGGTGCGGCGCTGGACAACCTCGTGCAGGTCTCGCACAACGTGCAGGTGGGCCCTGGCGTGCTGGTCTGCGCACTGGCCGGGCTGGGCGGCGGCTCGCGCCTGGGCCGCCACAGCGTGCTCGGCCCGCAGGGAGCCCTCGCGCCCGATGCGGTGCTGGGCGATGCCACCATCGTCGGCGCGCGCGGCGCCATCGCCAGCCACCAGCGCCTGGAGGCGCCGGGCCAGGTGTTCATGGGCGACACGCCCATGCCGCTGGAGGACTGGAAGCGCTGGCAGGTGGTACGCCTGCGCGCCGGGCGGCGGCGTGGCCGCGGTGCCGGCGACACCCCGGCCTGAGCGCGGGCTGGCCCTCGCCTAGCCCGCCGTCGGCCGGGCCGCCGGCACGAGGCCGCGCTCCAGCATCGAGACGTGACGCCCGCGGCCCAGCACGAGGTGGTCGAGGACCGGGATGCCCACCAGCTCGCCCGCCGCCACGAGGCGGCGCGTGACGGCCTCGTCGTCGGCGCTGGGCTCGGGGTCGCCCGACGGGTGGTTGTGCAGCAGGATGAGGCTGGCAGCGCCCTCCCGGATGGCCGCCACGAACACCTCGCGCGGGTGCACGAGGCTGGCCGTGAGCGTGCCCACGCTCACCTGCTCCTCGCGCAGCACGCGGTTGCGCGCGTCCAGCAACAGGGCGAGGAACTGCTCGCGCGCGCGGGCCTGCAGCCGTGGCCCGTAGGCAGCCACGACCTGCCCGGTGCTGCACAGGGGCTGGCCTGCCACGAGCGGCTCGCAGGCCAGGTGCCGGCCCAGCGCCAGCGCGGCCACCAGCCGCGCGGCGGCGCGCGGGGAGAGGCCCGCGGCGCGCACCAGCTCGCTCGCGCTGGCCTCGGCCAGCCGGCGGGCACCGCCGACGCGCTCGAGCAACCGGCGTGCGCGGCGGGGGGCCTGCGCGCCGGGGCCCAGGGCGGCAGCCAGCAGCCCCGCCGCCTCGGGCAGGCCCTCGAGCGCGAGGGTGCCGGGCGGGTGCCAGGCCGCCCGGGCGGGCCACGGGTGGGTGAGCGCCCGGCCCGCGGGGCGGCTGGGGGGCGAGGCGTGGGCAGGGTCCGGGGGCGGGCGCATGCCCCGGCCTCGCGGCCCGGGCGGGCCCGGTCACGCGCGGCTCAGGCGGCGCTGGCCGCCACCTCGGCCTCGTCCCGGCGGCGCACCACGTGGCTCTCGATCACGGCGATGAGGCTGCTGAGCACCATGTAGAGCGAGAGGGCGGCCGTGTAGTTGTAGAGCAGCACGGCGAAGAGGATCGGCATCCACTTCATCATGCGCATCTGCTGCGCGCTCTGCTCGTCGGTGGGCTTGGGCATCAGGCGCATGTGCCAGAGCGAGAGCACCACCGACAGCAACGGCAGCAGGTTGATGCTGCTGATGAGCGGCGTGCCGGCGGGCAGGTCCAGCAGCCGGTCGGGGCCGGAGAGGTCGCGGATCCACAGGAAGGACTCGCCGCGCAGCGTGTACTCCACGCGCAGCGAGGAGAAGAGCGCGAAGAAGATCGGGATCTGCAGCAGCATCATCAGGCAGCCGGTGGGGAAGCCGATGCCGTGCTCGCGGTAGAGCTTGACCGTCTCCTCCTGCAGGCGCTTGCGGTTGCCCTCGTAGCGCTTCTGCAGCGCCTGCAGCTGCGGGCGCACCTTGGCCACCTTGCGGCCGTAGCGACGCATGCCCAGCTGGTTGCGGATGGACATGGGCATCAGCCCGCCGCGCACCACGAGCGTCATCAGCAGCACGGCCAGGCCCGCACTGCCCAGCAGCAGGCGCCAGCGGTCGTAGATCCACAGCAGGAAGTTGGCCAGCCAGTCGAAGGCGCCCGGGTAGGTGATGACCGACGCCAGCGGCGCGTACTCGTCCCGGCGCAGCGCCTCGCGCGCCACGGGGCCCAGGTAGAAGGAGGCTTCCACTGCCCCGGCCTCGGGGCCCGTGGGCAGGTCCAGCGCGGCCCAGGCGTGCAGTGTGTGGTCGCGGCCGTGCAGCAGGCGGCGCTTGAGGCCCTCCTGCCCGGCTTGCGTGGCATCGCGCCCCAGCCGCGTGCGCCAGAAGGAGACCAGTGCCTCCTCCATGCCCGGTCGCGCCGCGGCGGCCTCGCCCGTCGTCCAGATGCGCGTGATGGGCAGGGGCTTGCTGCCGGGCGCATGGAACAGCGCCAGCAGGAAGTACTGGCTGCGCACGCCCAGCACCTCCAGCGGGTTGGCCTCCAGCAGGCTGGGCGCATCGAGGGCCACGGGCTCGAAGCCGAAGGCGTGCCCCTCGCGCAGCTCGGGGTCGCTGCGGCGCCGCCACACGGCGTCGGCGGGCAGGCTCATCTGCATGCCCTGCGACTGCTCGGCCAGGAAGCCGCCGCTCACCAGCAGGCGCACCGGCTGGGGCGCGCCCGCCGCGGCGCCACGCACCTGCAGGCGCATGCGCACGTCCAGGGCCTCGGGGCCCGTCGGCAGCAGCCACTGCTTCGTGAACACGCGGCCGTCGGCGGTGCGGAAGGTGTAGACCACGTCGTCGTCGGGCGTGCTGGCCTCGGCGCCCTCGTCGCGCGTCCAGTGCAGCCGGCGCAGCGCGCCGGGGGCCTCGTCCACGCGGTTGCCGTCCAGCACGGCCGCCGCAGGCTGCGTGCCCGCCTCGTCCACCTGCCCCCACAGGTGCAGGGGGTCGCTGCCCACCACCAGTGGCAGCGGGCCGTCCTGGCCTTGCTCGGCAGCACCCTCGAGGAAGGCGTAGGCGATGCCCGCGCCGCGCGTGGTGAAGCCCAGCGTCAGCCGGCCGGCCTTGCGCTCCACCGTGGCCTCGGGCGCCGAGGCCTGCGGGCCGTCGTCCTGCGCAGGGGGTACCGGGGCGGCGGGCACCGGCTGGCCGGCCGCTGCGGGCGCCTGCCCGGCCGGCAGCGGCAGGGCTGCGCCGGCACCCTGCGCCGCCGGGTCGGAGGGGGCCTCGCCGGGCGGCGGCTGCGGCAGCGGCTTGGGGCTGCACTGCCCGGTCAGGGCCTGGAAGCCCACCACCGTGACGAAGGAGAGCAGCACCGCGAAGAGGACCCGCTTTTCCATGCGCTGCCGCCGGCTCCGGGGGGAAGGCTGCGAGTCTAGGCAGGTGGCGCGGCGCGCAGCAGCGAATGGCGGGAGCGCGCGCCGGTGGCGCCTGCCTGCCGGGCCCCGCCCCGCCCGCGCGGCAGGTCGCTAGCGGCCCACCAGCAGGCGGTCGCCCAGGAAGTCCGGGATCTCGGGCACGGCATAGATCTTCTCGGCCGTGGCCTTGGCGTCGTACTCGAGGCGGTGGAAGCGCACGATGTGGCCGTCGAAGGTGACGAAGGACAGGCGCGGGTCGCCGTCGCGCGGCTGCCCCACGCTGCCCACGTTGATCAGCACCTTGCGGTCGCCCAGCTTGCGCAGGTCGATGGCCCCGCCCAGCTTCTCCGGGTCGGCGTGCTTGCCGTCGGAGGTGTAGATGTGCGGCACGTGGCTGTGGCCGATGAAGCACACGCGCTTGATGAGGGCGAAGATGCCCTGCATCTTCTCCTGGTTGCCGGCATCGGCCGGCACGACGTACTCGCGGGTGGGCACGCGCGGGCTGCCGTGCGTGTACATGACGTCGCCGTCCTCGACCACCTGCTGCATGGTCCCGAGGAAGTTCCACAGGTCGTAGTTCTCGGTGCGCGGGAACGCGGCGCTGTTGAGCTGCTCCTTGGTCCACTCGATGGAGGCGCGCGCCTTGGGATTGAAGTCCTCGCCGTAGAACATGACCGCTTCCTCATGGTTGCCCATGATGGCGATCTCGCTGGAGAACAGGCGCTGCAGGCACTCGCGCGGGTTGGGCCCGTAGCCGATGATGTCGCCCAGGCAGATGATGCGCCGGATGCCCTTGCCGGCCACGAAGTCCAGCGCCGTCCCCAGGGCCTCGATGTTGGCGTGGATGTCGGCCAGGATCGCGACGGACACGGTGCTTTCGCCTCAGGGGGGTGGGAGCGTATCATGCGGGCCCGCGGGTGCCTGTGCCCTCAACCGGTGGGGTGCCGCGGCCCGCGGGCCTCCCACCGGTTGGGCCCGGGGAGGCCTGGCAGCACGTCCCCTCCGGGCCGTGCGCGGTACCGGTCCCCCCTCCGAGGAGCCCGCACGGTGCGCTGTCCCTTCTGCAAGGTGGACGACGACCGCGTGGTGGACTCGCGGGCGAGCAATGACGGCTTTGCGATCCGTCGCCGTCGCGAGTGCGTGGCCTGCGACCGGCGCTACACCACCTACGAGCGCATCGAGGAGAGCCCGCTGCGCGTGGTGAAGAAGGACGAGCGCCGCGAGCCCTTCGAGCGGCGCAAGATCCTGCTGGGCCTGCTCAAGGCCTGCGAGAAGCGTCCCATCGCGGTGACGGCGCTGGAGTCGATCACCGAGCGCATCGAGAACAAGGTGCTGGAGGAGTTCGACAGCGAGGTGCCGGTCACCTACGTGGGCAAGCTGGTGATGGACGAGCTCAAGAAGCTGGACCACATCGCCTACGTGCGCTTCGCCAGCGTGTATCGCGACTTCCAGGACATCCACGAGCTGATGGACGAGGTCAAGCAGGTGGCGGCGCTGGGCGAGGCGCGCCGGGCGCGCGAGAAGGAGCGCGAGCGCGAGCGGGAGAAGGACCGCGAGAAGGAACGCGAGCGGGCCCGCGAGGCGGGCCGTGGCGCGCGCGAGCCGCGCGAGGGCAAGGGGAAGCCGCGCGCGTGAGCGTGCCCCGCCAGGTGCGCAAGCGCGATGGGCGGCTGGTGCCCTACGACCGGCGCAAGATCGCCGACGCAATCTTCCGGGCCGCGCAGTCCGTGGGGGGCAGCGACCGCTTCCTGGCCGAGCAGCTGGCCGGCCTCGTGGAGGCGCTGCTGGCGCGGCGCGAGGGCGCGCCCCCCGGCATCGAGGAGGTGCAGGACGCCGTCGAGAAGGTGTTGATCGAGGCCGGTCACGCCCGCACCGCGAAGGCCTACATCCTCTACCGCGAGCAGCGTGCGCAGCGCCGCCACGACCTGGCGCCGCCCGAGGGCGAGGCCGCGCCCCTCGTGGGCGGCAGCCTGGGGCGCGAGGCCGGGCCCTTCCGCAAGGCGGCGCTGGCCGCGGCGCTGGTGCAGGACGACGGCCTCGCCGCGCCCGAGGCCGAGGAGGTGGCGCGCGCCGTGGAGCAGCGACTGCTGGCCTCCCGCCTGCGGCGCGTGGACGAGAGCCTGGTGGCCGCGCTGGTGCGCGTGGAGATGCTGGCCCGCGGCCACGACTCGCGCGTGGGGCGTCGCGAGCACGTCGAGGTGGATCGCCGCCACGTGCGCGAGGCGCTGGGCCCCGGGGTGGCCGGCCGCCGGGCCGGCTCGCCGGGCGAGGTGGCGCAGGCGCTGGGCGAGCAGGTCGTGTCGGAGCACCTGCTGGGCGAGGTGCTGCCCGGCCCGGTGGCCGAGGCCCATCGGCTGGGCGACCTGCACCTCTACGACCTGGGGCTGCCGCTCTCGCTCACGGCGCTGGCCCTGCCGGCCGCGCGCCTGCTGGAGCGCCACCTGTGGGGCGAGGGCACCACGCGGGCGCTGGGGCTGCGCCGGGCCGTGGGGGCCCTGCGGCGTGCCGTGCACGTGGCTGCGCCCTTCGCGGCCCGCACGCTGGCCCTCGAGGACGTGAACGTGCTGCTGGCGCCCTACACCGCGCCGCTCGAGGACGAGCCGTTGCGCGAGGAGCTGCGCGAGCTGCTGCTGGCCCCCGAGCTGGCCGCCTTCCCGGGGCGGGGCGGGCTGCTGGCGCTGGAGCTGGGGCTGGCGGCCGAGGTGCCCGCGCGGCTGGCCGCCCGGCCCGTGCCCTCGCCGGCCCCGCCGGGCTTGTGCTACGGGCAGGTGGCCGACGAGGCCTTGCGCGTAGCACGCCTGCTCGTGCGCGAGCAGCGCGCCCTGCGTCGCGAGGGGCGTCGGGTGGGTCCCGACCTGGTGCTCTCGGTGCCGCGCGAGGCGTGGCAGGAGCCGGCGCTGCGGGCCCTCGTGCGCGAGGCCCTCGCGGCGGCCTCCGAGGTGGGCGAGCCGCGCGTGGTGTTCGAGCACGGAGGACGGCCCAGCCGCGGGTCGCGCTGGCTGCGGGTGGAAGAGGGCGATGGCCCGGACCCTTTGCGCTTCGACCATGGCGATGTCTCGGTGGCCAGCGCGGTGGCCGTCAACCTCGTGCGGGCCGCCGCGGGCGCGCAAGGCAGCGTCCCCGCCGCGATGGCGCAGGTGGACCGGCTGGCCGGGCTCGCGGTGGAGGCCGCCCGGGCGCGACGCAGCCTGCTGGGCGCCGGGGCCAGCGAGCCGGGCGGCGCGCTGTGGACGCTGGCCCGCGAGGACCACCCGCTGGTGGACCTGCACGGCGCGTGGCACGTGCTGGAGCCGGTCGGTGCCGCCCGGGCGGCGGCCCTGCTGCTGCCCCGGGGGCCCGAGGACGAGCGCGCAGCGCTGGCCGCCGCGCTGGTGGACCGCCTCGCCCGCGCGGCCCTCACGGCCGCTGCAGGGCACGACCTGCCCCTCGTGCTGGCGCAGGCCCCCGTGGAGGAGGCCTCGCTGCGGCTGGCGGCACTCGACCGCGACCGGGTGCCGGGGGCCGAGGCCTGGTGGCCGGGCCCTGACCTGCCCTCGTACCGGCCCGGCCTCGCCGGGCAGCCGGGCGTGCGCCGCGAGCCGGCCTGGGCCCGCCAGGCCCCCGGCACCCCCTGGCGCCTGCGCGTGCGCCACCGGGTGGACAGCGGCTCGCAGCCCCTGCTGGACGACGTGCTGGCCGCCTTCGAGGCGGCGGGGCGCGACCGCGCGGTGGTCGAGTACGCGGTGGACCCGTGGCCGAGGCGCCGTGTGCGCGCGGAGCAGGGCCCCTCGTGAGCGCCACCCTGTCCCGGCCCTGCCGCATCCTCGGGGGGTTGGGCGGGCGCCATGGGGCGGCCTGCCTGCCCTCCCGGCGGGCCTGCCGGCCCCCGTCTCCACGCCACGTCCCCCGTTCCCGCAGGGAGCCACCCCGATGAAGATCCGCCGGCTCGAGATCCAGGGCTTCAAGAGCTTCGTGGACCGCACGGCCTTCGACTTCGATGCGGGCATCAGCGCCATCGTCGGCCCCAACGGCTGCGGCAAGAGCAACGTGGTGGACGCCATCAAGTGGGTGCTGGGCGACATGAGCCCGCGCAGCCTGCGCGGCAAGCGCATGGAGGACGTGATCTTCAGCGGCAGCGGCACGCGCAAGCCGTCGGCGCTGGCCGAGGTGACGCTGGTCCTCGACAACAGCGACGGGCTGCTCAAGACCGAGCACGCCGAGGTCGCACTCACCCGGCGCCTCAACCGCGCGGGCGAGAGCGACTACCTCGTCAACGGCCAGCCTGCGCGCCTCAAGGACATCCGCGAGCTGATGCTGGACACGGGCCTGGGCATCGAGGGCAACGCGATCATGGAGCAGGGGCGCATCGATGCGCTGCTCAACGCGGATGCGCAGGATCGCCGCGGCATCTTCGAGGAGGCCGCAGGCGTGGCGCGCTACAAGCAGCGCCGCAAGGAGGCCGAGCAGAAGCTGCAGCGCACGCACGAGAACCTCGAGCGCCTGCGCGACGTGCTGGAGCTGGAGGAGAAGCGCCTGCGCTCGCTCAAGGTGCAGGCGGGCCGGGCGCGTCGCTACCAGGAGCTGCGCCAGGAGATGGAGAAGAACCGCCTCCTGCGCGCGGTGCACCGCTACCGTTCCATCGCCGCCGAGCGCGACGAGGTGCAGGCAGCGCTGGGCACGCTGGTGGCCGAGGAGGCGGCCGCCGCCGCCGACCTCTCGGCGCTCGAGCAGGCCGGCCGGGCCGCGGAGTCGGAGCGCGATGCCGCGCGCGAGGAGGTGGCGCGCCTGGAGGCCTTGATCGCCAGCTCGGCCAGCGACGCGCGGGCGGCGCACGACCGCGCCACCTACGCGACGCGCAGCGCCGACGAGATGCGGGAGCGCGTCGCCGCGGCCGGCCAGCAGGCCGCCGAGGCCGGCCAGCGGGCGCAGGATCTCGCGGGCGAGGTGGCGGCCTTGGAGGCCTCGCATGGCGAGGCCTCGGCGGAGGTGGAGCGGTGCGCCAGCGACGTGCACGGCGCCGAAGAGGGGCTGGCCGCCCTGGAGGGGCGCCTGTCCGACATCCGCGGCGCGCACGACGGGGCCAAGCGCGAGGCGCTGGCTGCGCTGGGGCGCATCTCCGAGCAGCGCAACCGGGAGACCGAGCAGCGGACGGAGGTGCGGCAGGCCGAGGACCGCCTGGCCCGCCTGGCCCAGCGGCGCCAGGAGCTGGTGGCGCACCGCGGCCGCAGCGACGCCGAGGCTCGCGAGCTGACGGCCTCGGCCAGCCAGCTGGAGCAGGCCGCGCAGCGAGCCAGTGCCAGCCTGCAGGAGTGCGAGGAGGCTCGCGCACGCGCCGTGCGTGCGCTGGAGGAGGCGGGCAGGCGTCGTGCGGCGCTGGCCGAGGAGCGTGCCACGAAGACCGCGCGCCTCGAGGTGCTCGAGCGCCTCGTGGGGGCGCGCGAGGGCGTCGAGGAGGGCGCGCGCGCCGTGCTGGGGGCCGTCGAGGGCACGTCCCCCGCGGCGGACGGCTCACGCCAGGGCGTGCTGGGCCTGCTGGCCGACCTCGTGGAGGCCTCGGGCACGGGGGCGCAGGCGCTGGACCGCCTGCTGGGGCAGGAGGCCTCGGCCGTCGTGGTGGCCACGCGCGCCGATGCCCTGCGCTGGGTGGACTGGCTGCGGGCCCGGGGCAAGCACGAGCGTGCGCGCTTCCTGTGCCTCGACCTCGTCCGCAAGGACGCGCCCCCGCTGCCTGCCGAGGTGGGCACGCTGGGGGCCCGCGAGCCGCTGCGCCGGCTGGTGGCCTCGGTCGTGGCGGGCACGGTGCTGGTGCCGGACCTCGCGGCGGGCGTCGCGGCCTGGGAGCGCAGTGCCTGCAGCGCGGTGACGCCGGAGGGCGACCGCGTCGCCGCCTCGGGCGCCCTGTGGGCCGGCCGCGACGGCCCCTCGCTGGGCCTCGTGGAGCGCATCGCCGAGATGCGGCGCCTGCGCGAGGAGCGCCAGCGCCTCTCGGAGGCCGTCGAGGCGGCGCAGGCGCAGGTCGCCGAGGCGCAGCAGCAGGGGGCGGCCTACGAGGAGCGCATCCTGGCCTTGCGCCGCGAGCTGGCCACGCACCACCAGGACAGCACGCGCAGCCGCGAGGCGCTCGCCCGCGTGGAGCGGGCCGCGCGCGAGCTGGACGGCCAGATGGTGCTCGTGGACCAGGAGCGCGAGGAGTTCGAGCAGCGGCGCGCACAGGCGGCCGCGCTGCTCGTCACGCTGGCGGCCGGCCTGGAGGCCCTCGAGGGCGAGCGCCAGTCGCTGGAGGAGCGCGCCGAGGAGGCCGGACGCGGCTACCTGGCCGTCGAGGCCGAGCGCAAGGCTGCCCTGGAACGGCGCATGGAGCTGCGGCTGGCCCACGCACAGGCGGTGGGCCGAGCCGAGCAGTCGGCCGAGCGCCGCGACCGCTCTCGCCGCGAGCGCGACGACCTGCTGGCCCGCGAGGCCCAGCTGCGGGGCGAGGCCGAGCAGGGCACGCGGCGCATCGGCGAGGCCGAGGTGGAGGCGGCCGAGGCTGCAGCCCGGGCCCGTGCGGCCGAGGGGGAGCGCGACGGGGCCGGAGACCGGCTCGTGGGCGCGCGCGAGCGCCTGGCCGTGGCCGAGGGCTCGCGTGGCCAGCAGGCCGAGCGTCGTCACGAGCTGGCCCGGCTGCACGAGGCCGTGCGCGAGCGGCTGGATGCGCACCGCATGCAGGACGGCGAGGTGCGTGCCCGGCTGGAGGCCTTGCTCGACCAGGTGCGCACCGACCAGGGCCTGGACCTGGTGGCGGCGGCCGCGGACCCGGGCGTGGGCGCCCTGCCCGAGGGCGTGGACATGGACGCGCTGCTCGACGACCTGCGCGCCCGCATCGACGAGCTGGGCGGCGTGAACATGAACGCCATCGCCGAGCTGGCCGAGGTGGAGGCCCAGGTGCAGTTCCTGCGCACGCAGGAGCAGGACCTCCTCGTGGCCAAGAGCGGCCTCGAGCAGGCCATCCTCGAGCTGGACACCCTCTCCACGGCCCGCTTCGCAGAGACCTTCGAGCAGGTCCGTGTGCACTTCCGCGAGACCTTCCGGCGCCTCTTCGGCGGGGGCAGCGCCGAGATCACGCTGGAGGACGCCAGCCGGCCGCTGGAGTCGGGCGTCGAGGTGGTGGCGCGCCCGCCCGGCAAGCAGCAGCGCAGCATCAGCCTGCTCTCGGGTGGCGAGCGCACCCTCACGGCGGTGGCCCTGCTCTTTGCCGTGTTCAAGGCCAAGCCCAGCCCCTTCGCCATCCTCGACGAGGTGGACGCCGCGCTCGACGAGGCCAACGTCCACCGGCTCGTGGCCCTGGTGAAGGAGTACAACGACCGCAGCCAGTTCCTCGTCGTCACCCACGCCAAGACGACGATGGAGGCTGCCGACGTGCTCTTCGGCGTGACGATGGAGGAGCCCGGCGTCTCGAAGAAGGTGGCCGTGCGCCTGACCGAGGGCAGTGCCACCGCGGCCAGCGCCGGCTAGGGTCCACGCCGGCCTGCGGGCCGGGCGCGGGCGCGGATCAGCGGCGTTCGAGCACCAGCACGAAGCTGGGGTCGCTGAGCGTGCTGCTGGAGGGGCTGCTGCCGCTGGTCACCTGCACCTGCGAGGCACGCCACGCCGGCTGCATGCCGGCGAAGCGGTAGCCCTCGCGGGCGAACCGGTCGAGGGCCTCCTGCACGCGCATGCCCGAGGCCGGCGCGCCCTCGAACCAGGCCTTGGCGTTGCTGCCGTCGCCGCTGATGGAGAGGTAGCGCAGGCCCGTGCGCTCGTCCTCGGCGCGGGCGTGGTCACGGGGGGCGACCAGCAGCACCGCCAGCACGCCAAGGGCGCCCAGCAGGGCCAGGAAGGGGATGGGGCGGTTCATGCAGTCCTCCGGGGTTGGCCCTGTTCTACACGCCCCGGCGTGGCGCGATGGCGGGCCGGTACACTCCCAGCCTCGCCCTTGGAGGCTGCCGTGGCCGCTTCGCCCACCGTGACCCTGACGAAGATCGTCATGCCCGGGCAGACCAATGCGCTGGGCACGCTGTTCGGTGGCGTGGCCCTCTCGCTGATGGACGAGGCGGCCGCCATCGTGGCCATCCGCCACGCACGCGGCTCGGTGGTGACCGCACGGATGGAGTCGGTGGACTTCCGCGCGCCCGTGCGCCTGGGCGAGGCCGTGGTGGTGACGGCCACCTTGCGCTCCGTGGGACGCTCCTCGATGCGCCTGAGCGTGGAGCTGTTCGGCGAGAACCTGGCGACCGGCGAGCGGCGGCTCTGCACGGACGCCGAGGTGGTCATGGTGGCGCTCTCCGAGGACGGCCGGCCCCGCGAGGTCGCGCCGCTCCCGCGCGGATGAGCCTCGCCGCGCTGGGCATGGCCTCGGGCAGGGGCTGGGCGCTGGGCCTCGCCGTCGGCCTGCTGGGGCTGGGCCTGTGCGTGCACCTGCTGCGCCGCCTCGCGCGCCGTCGCGTGGCGTGGTGGGGCAGCCTCACCGGGCTGGCCATCGTGGCGGGACCGGCCTTGGGCCTGCTGCTGGCCGCCTCCGTGGACGGGCTGCCGCTGGCCTGGGGCGCTGCCCCCGAGCACCTGCTGGCCAACGTGGCGTGGAGCCTGCTCATCGTCTTCACGGTGTGGACGCTGCTGGGCCTGGTGCGCGCCTTCCTGCGCTCGCCCGCGGTGGGGCAGGCGTGGGGCGCCAGCCCTCCGGTGCTGGTGCTGGACGCGATCCGGTACCTGCTGCTGCTGGCCACGCTGATCTTCGTCCTGGGCGTGGTGTGGGAGCGGCCGGACCTGCTGTCTGCCCTGTTCGCAGCCTCGGCCGTGGGCACCGTGATCCTGGGCTTCGCCCTGCAGGAGACCCTCTCGAACTTCTTCGCGGGCATGGCGCTGGTGAACGAGCGGGCCTACACGGAAGGGGACTGGGTGGTGCTGGGTGACGTCGAGGGGCAGGTGGTGGCCATCTCGAGGCGCGCCACGCACGTGCGCACCCGCTCGGGCGACGTGGTCACGGTGTCCAACCGCGCCGTGGCCGGCGCGACGTTGCGCAACCTCAGCCGCCCCACGCCGCTGCACAGCGAGAGCTTCATCGTGGGCGCGCCCTACGAGACGCCGCCCAACCGCGTGCGCGAGGTGCTGCGCGGCGCGCTGGAGGACGTGCCCGGCGTGATGCGGGAGCCGCCGCCGGTCGTGCGCCTCAAGGCCTTCGCGGCCTGCACGGTGGACTACGAGGTCAAGATCTGGGTGGATGACCTGCTGCGCCTCCACGACATCCGCAGCGACGCCATGATCCAGGCGTGGTACCACTTCCAGCGGGCGGGCATCGAGTTCCCCTACCCCGTGCAGGAGCAGGCTCCCTTCCGTCGCGCCCTGGCCACGGTCACGCTGGGGCCGGAGGGCATCCGCCAGCGCCTCGCCTGTGCGCCCCTGTTCCAGGCCTTGCCGGCCGATGCGATGGACGTGCTCGCGCGCGGTGCCCGCACGCTGGACGTGGCGGCCGGCGAGCGCGTGGTGCGTCAGGGCGATCCGGGGCGCTCGTGCTTCGTCGTGGACACGGGTCGCGTGGCAGTGAGCGTGGAGGACGGCGGCTCCAGCCGCACCGTGGCCACGCTGGGGCCGGGCGACCTGTTCGGCGAGCTGAGCCTGCTGACCGGCGAGGCCCGCAGCGCCACCGTGCGTGCGTCCAGCGATGCGCGCCTCGTCGAGGTGGAGGCCTCGGCCCTGCGGCAGGCCCTGGAGCTGGCTCCCGGGCTGGCCACCACGCTGGCGCAGGTGGCCGTGGAACGGCGCGAGGGCATGAGCGCGGCGCGGGCCGCGCTCAGCGCCGAGGCGCGCCAGCGGCTGGAGGAAGGCACCCAGCGGCTGGGCGCCCTGATCCGGCAGTTCTTCAGGCTCGGCGACCCGCCCACCGGCTAGGCTGCGCCCGTCGCGGGCCCGGGACGAGCCCACGCCGCCCCTGCGTTGAGGTCAGGGGCCCCCGGGCCGGCTCCCGGAGGACTGCCATGCTGCGCCTGCTGTCGTCGCTGCGGGTGTGCCTCCTGGCCCTGTGCGCCTGCGGCTCGCTGGCCGGCTGCGGAGGCGAGCAGGCGCCCCCCGTGGAGCCCTTCCGGCCCAGCGCGGCCGACACCGAGCGGCACAACCGGGCCCTGGCGTTGATGGGGCGCTTCGAGTTCGAGGACGCGGTGCCGGCCTTCGAGGCCGTGCTGGCCGCTGCCCCCGCGTGGGACGACGCGCGCGTCAACCTCGCCATCGCGCTGCTCAACACGCAGGAGGAGCCGGCGCTGGACCGGGCGCAGGTGGAGCTGGGCGCCGTGCTGCGGCGCCAGCCGGGCCACCTGCGCGCCGCCACCAGCTCGGGCCTGATCCACCTCTACCGCGGGCAGGCCGCGCAGGCGCTGCCGCTGCTGGAGGGCGTGGCGGCAGCCGACCCGGACGACCCGTACGCGATGTCGTGGGTGGGCTCGGCCCTCAAGGCGCTGGACCGGCACGAGGAGGCGGTGGGCTGGTTCCGCCGCGCCTACACGCGCGAGCCCTACCTCCAGAGCGCGTACTACGAGGCCTTCCAGTCGCTGCTGTCGCTGGACCGCGCCGCGGAGGGCGATGCCCTGCTGGAGGCCTACCAGCGCCTGTCCGGCAACCCGCTGGCGCGCCTGGCGCAGTTCAAGTACTCGCGCATGGGACGCAAGGCCATGGCCGTGGCGGGTGACGCCCCGCGGGCCGCCGACGTGCCGGCGCGCCCTGCCGGCGGCTTCCTTGGCGAGGCGGGCACCATCCCGGTGGCCGGCCCGCCCCTGGCGCCCGGGGCGGGCACGCCCGTGGCGGCCGACCTCGATGGCGACGGCGTGCTCGACCTCGTCGTGCCCGGGGGGCGGGACACGGCGCAGGGAGCGCGGGCCGCCGTGCTGCGGGGCACGCAGGCGGGCTACGAGGCGTGGACGGGTCACCCGCTGGGCGAGGTGCCGGGCGTGGGCACGCTGCTGCTGGGGGACCTCGACAACGACGGTCGCGTGGACGCCTACCTGCTGCGCAGCGGCGGCAACGTGCTGCTCATGCAGGGCAAGGACAGCCGCTGGACCGACCGCACGCAGCCCGCGGGCGCCGCCGGCGGCGGGGGGACCTGCGTGGACGGGCTGCTGGCTGACCTGGACCACGACGGCGACCTCGACATCTACCTCGTCAAGGCCGATGGCCCGGGCGAGCTGCTGTCCAACAACCTCGACGGCACCTTCCGCGCGCTGGGGGCTGCCACGGGCGTGGGCGGCGACGGGCGGGCTGCCGTGGGCGTGGTGGCCGCCGACCTCGACCTCGACCGGGACCTGGACCTCGTGCTGCTGCACGCCCTGCCGCCGCACGCCCTGTGGTGGAACGACCGGCTCTGGACCTGGACGCGCGAGGCGCCGCAGGGCACGGCGGCTGCCTTCCTCGACAGCCCCGCCGAGTCGCTGGTGGCGGCGGACGCGGACAGCGACGGATTCGTCGAGCTCTACGCTGCCTGGCGCGGCGAGGTCACTCGCTGGGCGCTGGGCCCGGGGCGCTCCTTCACGCGCAGCGTGGTGCTGCCCGCCGACGCCAAGGCCACGCCCGCGGCCGCGCTGGCGGTGGCCGACCTCGATGCCGACATGCGGCTGGACCTGCTGACGCTGGCCGCCGACGGCAGCCTGCGGGCCTGCACGCTGGGCCCCGGCCCGGGGGCCGAGGCCTACGCGGCGCCGCCGGGTGCCTCGGGCATCCCGGCCGTGCTGGTGCGCGACGCGGCGCGCGGTCCCGAGGTGGCCGGGCCGGCGGGCGCCCGCGGCCTGCTGGCGCGTGCCCCGCAGGCCTCGCGCTACCAGCGCATGGCCCTGGCGCTCTCGGGCAAGCACAAGGATGCCGACGAGATGCGCAGCAACGCCTCGGGGCTGGGTGCGCGTGCCACCGTGGTGGTGGGCGACCGCACCAGCGTGCACCTCGTGCTGCGCACGCACAGCGGCCCCGGGCAGGGCCTGCAGCCCGTCTGCGCGGGCCTGGGCCCGGCCACGCAGGCTGACTACGTGAGCCTGGACTGGCCCGATGGGCTGCTGCAGACCGAGGCCGGCCTCGGCGCGGGCCGCCTGCACCGCATCGAGGAGGTGCAGCGCCAGACCTCGTCGTGCCCCGTGCTCTTCTGCTGGGACGGCGAGCGCCATCGCTTCGTGACCGACCTGCTGGGCGTGGGCGGCATCGGCTTCTGGGTGGCTCCCGGCACCTATGCACCGCCCACCCCGCGCGAGAACGTGCTGCTGCCCGTGGGCCTGCCGGTGGCCCGCGAGGGACGCTTCGTGCTCAAGCTGGGCGAGCCCATGGAGGAGGCCTGCTACCTCGACCACGCCGACCTCGTGGCGTGGGACCTGCCACCGGGCTGGCAGCTGGTGCTCGACGAGCGCATGGCCATCCTGGGGCCGCCTGCCTCGGGCGCTGCGCGCTTCTTCCGCAGCGAGGTGCTGCCCGTGCGTGCCGTGGACGGCACGGGCGCGGACGTGACGGCCAGCGTCGTGGCGGAGGACCAGCGCGCGGCCCCCGTGGGTGCGCGCGACCACCGCTTCCTGGGCCGTACGAACGGCACCACGCTGGTCCTCGAGTTCGACCGTGACCTCGACGCGCTGCCGGGCCAGCCGCTGCTGGTGGCCGACGGCTGGGTGGAGTACCCGTACGCCAGCATCATGTTCGCGGCCTGGCAGGCCGGCGCGGAGTACAAGGCGCCCACGCTGGAGGCGCGCGGCGCCGATGGCCGCTGGGCCACGGTGCAGGAGCAGCTGGGCTACCCGGCCGGCATGCCGCGCCGCATGTCGTTCCCGCTGGCCGGCCTGCCGCAGGGCACGCGGGCGCTGCGCCTGACCACCACGCAGGAGGTGTACTGGGATCGCCTCGCGGTGGCCGGTGCCGAGCCTTGCCCCGAGGCGCGGCGCGTGGTGCTGCCGCGACGCAAGGCATGGCTGGACGAGGTGGGGTTCGCCCGCCGCTCCACCGGCCCGCAGCGCCTGCCGCACTACGACTGGGAGCGGCGCCTTCCGCTGTGGGACTGCCGCCACCAGCGTGGCCTCTACACGCGCTTCGGCGACGTGGAAGCCCTCGTGGCCGGCACCGACGATGCACTCGTCGTGTTCGGCCCCGGCGAGGAGGTGCACCTGGAGTGGGAGGCTCGCCTGCCCGCGAGCGAGGCGGGCTGGACGCGGCGCTTCGTGCTGGAGACCACCGGCTGGTGCAAGGACAGCGACCTCGCCACCCGCGACGGCGACACGGTGGGCCCGCTGCCCGTGCGGGAGGGCGTCACGCCCAGCCCGGCGCGCGATGCCCTGCACGAGGCCACGCTCACGCGCCACGGGCCCCTGCGCTAGGGGCGGGCTCCCGGGCGAGCGGGCGGGCCCGCGACCTCAGCGCAGGCGCGAGCGGCCTGCCCGGATGTTGCGTTCCTGGGACTCGATCGTGGGCGGCCCGCCGCCGGCGCTGCCGGCGGGGTAGTGCGGTGCCCTCGCCAGCGGGTAGGCCTCGCTGCGCAGGTGGGCCAGCATGTGGTGGCCGCGACGACGCTCCCGCGCGGCGCGCAGGGCGGCGAGGTCCACCGGGCCCACGAGGATGCGCTCGCCGGGACCGCGCTCGGCCTGGGCCAGCACGCGCCCGTCGTGGTCCACCACCATGTTGCCGCCGGGCCAGGAGAAGGGCGGGTAGGAGGCCAGCGAGGCGCCCTGGTTGCAGGCCACCACCGCGGCCACGTTCTCGATGGCGCGCATGCGGTTGGTGACCGTCCACCAGTCCATCGGCGACTCGGTGCCCCACGGGTCCATGTAGGCGGACACGCGCACCAGCACCTCGGCGCCGCCCAGGGCCAGCTCGCGCAG
This sequence comes from Planctomycetota bacterium, assembly GCA_964228555.1. Lineage (GTDB taxonomy): Bacteria > Planctomycetota > PLA2 > PLA2 > JAEUHO01 > CAXQZU01. Next base: position 4,036 of record CAXQZU010000036.1, on the reverse strand, counting down.
CGCCTCGGGGAAGAGCCAGTCGTAGCAGATGGCCACGCCCAGCCTGCCCAGCTCCGTGTCGGCCACCGGGAACAGGGGCCGGTCATACCCGGGCAGGTCGTGCGGCGAGGTGTGCACCTCCCACGGGATCCACGGGTTCACCTTGCGGTAGGTGGAGACGATGCCCTCGGGGCCGACCAGGCAGGTGGTGTTGAAGACGTGGCCGGGCCAGCGCCGGTCCACCTCGAGGAAGGTGCCCGTCTGGATGTAGATGCCGTGCTCGCGCGCCTTGCGCGCATACAGGTCCGTCCACTCGTTGGGCAGCTCGACGGCCAGCTTCTCGGCCAGCGCCTCGGCCGTGGTGTAGACGGGTGCGGCGTGCGCGAACTCCGGGAACACCACCAGCCGCACGTCGTGGAACGGGGCGTAGCCCGTGACGGCGAAGTCCACCATCTCCAGCATGCGCTTGACGCGCGGCGGGATGCCGTCCCGCGTCGTGGGGTTGGGGATGTCGATGCTGCAGCAGGCGGCTGCCCAGCGCTCGAGGACGGGCCGCGACGGCGCGGGAGGGACGGGCAGCGGTGCCGCGGGAGCACCGCCTGCCGGGGCCGCAACCGCCTCGGGCGCCGCCAGGGCCCAGGCCATGCCAGCCGCGGCTCCGGCCAGCAGTTCACGTCGACCGGTGCGGAGCGGATCGGGGTGTGCCATGGCCGCACCGTAGCAGGGCGCGCTGGCGCGCCCGCGCCGCAGGGTTCCCCCGGGCGGTGGGGGTGGGGTGACCGACGGGATTTGAACCCGCGACATCCAGAGCCACAGTCTGGCGCTCTACCAACTGAGCTACGGCCACCACGACGCCGCAGGCATTGAAGCACGGCGTGCGCGGCGGCGAAGCGCGGGCCCGCGTGGGGGCCGGGCCGCGCGGCTCAGCGTCGAGGCCGGCGGGGGCCTCGGGGCCGGCGGCCGCGCAGCGGCGGCTCCTCGGACGGCGGGGGCATGGGCGGCGGCGCGGCCGGGGTGGCGGGCGGCCCATCCTGCGCAGCCGGCGGCCCCTCGGGGGGCGCCGAGGGGGCCTCGCCCCGCTCCGTCGCCAGTCGCTCGAAGAGGGCCTCGATGCGGCCCGCACGCTCCAGGCCCTCGTCGAACTTGAAGGCCAGCTGCGGTGTCAGGCGCGTGCTCATGGCCGAGGCCACCAGGCCCTGCAGGTAGGGCCTGGCGTCGTCCAGGCCCCGCTCGGCCGTGCGTCGCGGGCCGCCCGGCTCCAGCGAGGACCAGAACACGAGGCCGCGCGACAGGTCCTTGCTGAGCTTGACGCGCGTGATCGTCACGCCCGCCACGCGCGGGTCATCCACGTCCCGCTGCAGCGCGGTGGCCAGCGTCTCGAGCACCAGCTGCTGGAGGCGCAGGAGGCGGCGCGGCTCGGCCATGCAGGCGGGGGCGGCGCGCGGGGACTAGCCCAGCTTGCGCGCCACCATCTCCTGGCTGAAGCACTCGAGCTCGTCGCCCTCCTGCCAGGCGTCGAAGCCCTCCACGCGCAGGCCGCACTCGAAGCCCTCGCGCACCTCGCGGGCCTCGTCCTTCTCGCGGCGCAGGCTGGCCAGCTTGCCCTCGGCCAGCACCTTGCCATCGCGCTTGACGCGCACCATCGCGTCGCGCTTGATGACGCCGTCCTTGACCCGGCAGCCGGCGATGTTGCCCAGCTTGCTGCTCGGGAACACCTTGAGCACCGAGGCGTGGCCCAGCACGCTCTCGCGCACCTCGGGGGCCAGCTTGCCCTCCAGGGCCGCCTTCACGTCGTCCTCGACCTCGTAGATGATCTTGTAGGGGCGGATCTGCACGCCCACCATCTTGGCCTTGGCGCGTGCCTTCTCGTCGCTGCCCACGTGGAAGGCGATGATCCAGGCCTTGGAGGCCCCGGCCAGCGCCACGTCGTTCTCGTTGACGGCGCCCACGCCGGCGTGCAGCACCTTCACCTTGACCTCCTCGTTGCCGAGGGCGGCCAGGACGTTCTTGAGCGGCTCCAGCGAGCCCTTCACGTCGGCCTTGATCACGAGGTTGAGGCCCTGCACCTTCGTGGCGTCGATCGTGGTGAGCAGGCTCTCCACGGTGGTGGGCTTGGTCTGGGCGGCCAGCTCGCGCTCGCGCTGCTTCTGGCGGCGCTGCTGGGCGATCTCCTCGGCCTTGGCCCGGTCGGGGATGGCGTAGAACTTGCTGCCCGCGTCCGGCGCACGGTCCAGCCCGATGACCTCGGCCGGGGAGCCGGGCGGCAGCTCGGCCAGCGACTGGCCGCGGTCGTCCACCATGGCACGCACGGTGCCCCACGACTCGCCGGCCACGATGGGATCGCCCTTGCGCAGCGTGCCGTTGCGCACGATCAGCGTGGCCACGATGCCGCGCTTGGGGCTGTTCTGCGACTCGATCACCACGCCCTCGGCGGGACGCTTGGGGTTGGCCCGGAAGCGCTCGGCGTCCACCTCCACGAGCAGCGCGAGGTGCTCGAGCAGCTCCGGCACGCCCTTGCCCGTCGCGCCCGACACCTCGAAGGCCGAGACGTCGCCGCCGAAGCCCTCGCAGAACACGCCGTGCTCGGTGAGCGCCTGCTTCACCTTGGAGGGGTTGGCCTCGCGCTTGTCGCACTTGGTGATGGCCACGACGATCGGCACGCCGGCGGCGCGCGCGTGGCTGATGGCCTCCACGGTCTGGGGCATGGGACCGTCGTCGGCGGCCACCACCAGCACGACCACGTCCGTGACCTGCGCGCCGCGCGCGCGCATCTCCGTGAAGGCGGCGTGGCCGGGCGTGTCGATGAAGGTCACCTTGCGGCCGTCGGGCAGCGTCACCTGGCTGGCGCCGATGTGCTGCGTGATGCCGCCTGCCTCGTGGGCCGCCACGTCGGTCTTGCGCACGCGGTCCAGCAGCGTCGTCTTGCCGTGGTCCACGTGGCCCAGGATGGTCACCACCGGCGGGCGGGCGATCAGGTCCTTGGGGTCGTCGGCCACCTTGGCGGCCGCGATCATCACGTCCTCGGCCGTCTGGGTCTGGCTGAACTTGAGGTCGAGGCTGAACTCCAGTGCCAGCAGCTCCAGCGCCGACTGGTCGAGCATGGAGTTGGTGGTCACGAGCAGCTTGTGGTTCGTGAACAGCACCTTGATGATCTCGGCCGCGCGCAGGCCCGAGAGCTCGCTGAACTTCTTGACGCTGGCCGGGGGCGTGACCTCGAAGCTCTTCGGCCGGTTGTCGATCTCGACCTTGGGGCGCTCTTCCTTGCGCACCTTGCGCAGCAGGAAGGTCTCCTTGCCCTGCTTGCGGTAGCCGCCCTCGCCGGGACCGCCCGGGCCGGAGCGACGCCCGCTCTCGCGGCGGGCGCCGGGTGCGTGGCTGCTGGTGGGCAGGGCCGGGTTGAGCTGGCTGAGGTCGCGGCCCCCGCGGCCTGCCGGCGGACGGGCGGGGAAGCCCACGCCGCCCTTGGGGGCCTCGCGCACGAGGCGGCCTGCACGCGGGTCGAGCGTGGGCACCAGGTCGGTGCCGCGGGGCGGCTCGCCGGCCGCGCGGCGCGCGGCGGCGCGCTGGCGCCGGGCCAGTTCCTCCGGGCTGGGCGGCAGGCTGGGCTGCTCGGGGGGAGCGGCCGTCTCGTCGCCCTCCGGGGCCTCGAGCGGCTCTGCGGCCGGCGGCTCGTAGGGCGCGCGCGCCGCCTCGGCTGCGGCGGCGGCTGCCGCGCTCTCGCGGGCCTTCTGCGCCTCCCAGACCTCGCGGATGCGCTGCTCCAGCGCCGGCTGGACCACGGTCATCTGGTTGCCCACCGAGAGGCCGCCACTGGTGAGCATGCGCATCAGCTCACGCGGCTTGAATCCGAGCTCGATGGCGACGTGGTAGAAGCGCTTGGGCAAGGGGACCTTGGGGCGAGCGGGGGAGGGGAGGCGAGCCCGAGAGCGTAGCAGCAAGCCCGCGCAGCCCCCATCCGGGGCGCGGGCGTCGGCGGGTGCGAGCGGCCCGGCGCGTCGCGGGGCGCGCCTGCTGGCGCGCCCCGCGGCCGGTCCCGGCCCCGCGGGGCTCGGCCCCG
>CAXQZU010000035.1:0-24329 GCA_964228555.1 Planctomycetota bacterium | reverse complement strand
GTGAGCAGCACCAGCAGGACGGTGGTGGCCAGCAGGCTGTGGATGAAGACGCGCGAGACCACGGCGTTAGCCACCGGGTGGTGGCGGCGCAGCGCCAGCAGCCAGCCGTCGAGGCCGAAGATGCCGCCCGAGAGGCCGATGGTGGGCACGGCGTTGAGCAGCCAGCCGGCGGCCGTGCCCGCGATGGCCGAGCCGAGCACCACGAAGAGCATCACGCGCGCGCCCCAGCCGACCTCGACGATGCGCCCGACCTGCCAGAGGGCGAAGCCGTTCATGACCAGGTGCCAGAAGCTCATGTGGGTGATGGCCCACACGGCGGGCTGCCACGCATGGGTCACGCGCCGCACCAGCTCGCCCGTGGCATCCCATGCGGTCGTCGCCGCGAACAGCAGCGAGGTGAGCGAGTCGCGTGCGCCCTGGAAGCGGAAGGCGAGCCACACGACGGCCAGGAGGGCCAGCAGTCCCAGCGTGGCGCGGCCGTCGCCCCCGGCGATGGCGCGCGCAGGGCCGCGGCGCACGGCGGCCGGGTTGAGGCGCTCGCGCAGCTGGGCGGCGCAGTCGTTGCAGCGCAGGTCGGGCTCGGCGCCGAACATCTCGTTCCTGGGTACGTAGGTGCCGCAGGCGACGCAGGGGTGGCTGGTGACCTCTGTGGCCATGGCGGCAGGCTACACCATGGGCGGACGAACCGGTCCCCCCTGACCGTGCTCGTATGGCGACCTACGCTCCAGTACTGTCGCATGGAGATCAGCGCCGCTTCGCAGGGCTGCGATCCGCACAACGGCACTAGGGCCATCGAGCCCCACACCAGCCAGAGCTGGACCGTGGCACACGCGGCGCGCCCGAGTGCGCCACACGACGCTCACGAAGTCAGGCGAAGTCCGGCTCGGCGATCTTGAACCTGTCGAACTCTCGAGGAAGCAGAGCCCAGATGTCGCGGTCTCTGATATGCCGCAGATCGTAGTTGATCTCGATCTGCCGGAAGAAGTCCATAAGGCGCCGAGGCGTCCCCGCACCCTTTCCGCCCGCACCGCGCCGGGTGCGCCCGGAATCGCTGTCAAAGTAAAGGGCCTGAATCACCCGTTGCAGCCCAGGATTCTGCATCAGAGTCTGGTATGAGCCGAACTGCACCATGACCTCGTTCATCGTTGTGGGTTCGTCGTACAGAAGCACACGGACGCGATCGGGGTCTTCCTGGGCAGTCTTGTAAATGAAGTACGGCCCAAAGATTAGATGTCGATAAAACTCCTGGAACGAAAGTCCAAGCACATATCCACGCTCCTCCTTGATCTTCGTTCGCCCTTTGGTGATCTGGTCAAACAGACGTGCCGCCAACCACGACCACATCCCCACATCGTACTCAACTTCAGGCGAAACATGTGCAGGGAGCACGCTGACAGCGAACTTGCCCAAGGCCATTTTGTCTTCGAAATGCTCGGGCACCAAAGGAAGTGAATAGGAAGTTGGCTGCGTGTGCGTGGGATGCTCGAGCAGTTCCGGACTGACAGGCGGCACCGCCTGCTTGGCCTTGTTGCTGCGTCGGGCCTCACTTGCAAAGACGGCGAACTCGCGAAGACCTTCCTGGGTAAAGCGGCGGACCTGCATGAGGCACCTCACTCAACGCCCTGGACGACTTTGGCGACAAAGCCGTGATCCCGAGCGAAGACTTTGACAACTTGATCGATCCACTCCGCGACTTCACCGGTGTTGGCGACGGAGCGGTCTTCTTGTGAGATGTCATCTGGCGGTGTGACAAGTCCCGCAGCCATACGAATCCATCCGCTACGCCAGTCTTCCCCTGACGGGTCATATGCATACTCGTCGCGAAAAAGAATGTGGCTGAGCACTTGTGACATTACGGCAGGCAGTATGTTGGCTGCTGCTAGCGGCTGTGCCAGGAAGGTAGACGCAGATCCATCGCACGCTGCTCGGTCGATCAGGAGAACAGGGGCATCGCTCGTCTGATCCGAGAAACTCCCGGAGTATTCAAGCATCCATGCGGGGCCTTGGAGGTCTCGGCTGCCATCGACGGGCAGCAAGGGCGCCAAACCGGCCAGTTCGTTCTCTGCGGGAACACCCGTCGCCTCTCCGAGCTTTCGCGATGTGGCGACGTCGATGATCAATACATCGAATCGAGCATTGTCATTCTTGATGGCGGACATGTCGTAATGGCCGGAGAACTTCGGACTGCGCACATTCCCGCACTCTCGGCGTACGATCTCTACGTTGCGAGCTTCGACAAGAATGCGGGCCTCTGGGGGAAATCCATAGTGCTCTAGATCGACTTTGATCTTGAACCGCCGCGTATCGCCGTTGCGTTCAACGACGATGTGGACATGTTCGCGCAGAATGCGCTTGCGATCGAGGTAGTTGAACTGGCGTAGGGGCATGTACGGGTCTCAAGAAGCAGTTGCTGCTCGCTCAGAATCCGGGGAAACGGAGGCCTCGTCCGCCTGCGTCCTAACTCGGTCAAACTTCACGACGAGATCGCGGTGCTCATCAAAGCCTTTGGCCTCTAGAGACCATGTGGATGCCGTGACGCGGACCTGTAGGAGGTGGGCGGACACCGGCGTGACGGTACATCCAGAGGATGTCACGTCGATGCCGCTGTTCGAGAGGAACGAGAAATCTGCAGAGTGGAACTTTTTGAAAGGATCTCCCTTGGTGGTCTTGTACGCGGCTTTGACGATGAGTCGCGTGCCGGGGCCTGCTGCAGGATCCGCGCCACTGAACCGAAAGCCGCGAACGATCTGATGCAACTCCGGCGCGCCCTCAATCCGTGGCTGCGGCTTGGGAGGCGTAGGCTCCTTCGTACCTGTCGGCCCCGTGGGCTTGCGAGGCTTGGGGTCGGCATCTGCCATCTCCGGGCCCGGGTCTTGGAAGAAATCAACCAGCAGTCGGCGGTCCAACTCGCGGGATGTGCCATGCACTCTCTTGAGCAACTCGCGCGGCAAGTCGGTCACGAAGTCGATGCACGCCTTGCCGTTCACGTACTTGCCCTGGAAATTCCGGGAAGTTGACTGCCACTCCGTGTGGGCTGGATTCTCTGAATCGCCAAGCATGTTGGCCAAGGGCCCGCTAGGCACGCGGACAAGACAAACATACCCAGGTACCTTGTAGCGCCTCACCCCCGACACGATTAGATCTTCACGTACATAGCAGGGACGAACTGGTGTTCCGTCCAGCCTCAAGATGCGGCATGCCACCTCGCCGGGGGTCTCTGCGGCTCCCTTGGGCCTGACCGTGAGGCTTGCCCTCACTTCAACCGCCTGACCGGCCGCCAGTGCCTCGCGGAGCGCGATCGTGTTTTCTGGCGTGAGCATGCTGTCCGACCAACCGGCCCGGTTGCGCGGGCATGGCCCAAGCGTGAAGACTGGCAGCGACCCTTCTCGGGCAGATGCTATGCGTATCAGAGTGCGCATCCGAGCGGCTTCATCCTGATCCGTGTTCTGCTCCACACTTCTTAGCACATCCTCAAACGTGTCCTTGCTCAGCAAGGTTCTGCGACGCCAGTCTTCGATTTCGACGTCTAGTTTGCCCTCAAGGATCGGGATGAAATAGTCGCTAATCGCTGCGCGCAGGAGGCTGTCGTGATCGAAGCCCTCCGACGCGTCGCCCTCGTCGTTGGTGTCGTCCACCCATGGCACCACGATAGAAAGACCGGTCTGGCCCGGTTGGCGCTGAATCTTAAAGTCACGACGAAAGGTGTCTAGTAGGGTAATGTCCGTGGCGGGCATGACGACGCCGTCGTCAGTGGATCGGACGCCGTAGTATCCGTCTGGGCGATAGGTTTCTCCGGCCACTTTGTGGTGCTTTAGGATGCAGCGTCCCATCAGAAATCCCTCTGGCGCGGATGATGTGACGGAGTATCCGAGCAGGGACTGCGTCTGGCTGGAACGAGGGAAAACCTGCTTGCCAATGCCCCAGCGTCCTAGGCCGCCTTCGTGCTTCTCCGTGGCCCCCTCTGCACGCCAGAAGTAGAAGAAAGGGTTTCGCGCAGTGTCCGGTTCTTCGTATTGGGCCTGATCACCGATCAGCCCAGTCGTCTCAAAGTCCTCATAGACGAGGAAGCGGCAGGCTGCAGTCCTGACGAGCCTCTCGGAACGCAGCCCGTTGCGCGGTGCGAGCCAGTGGGGCCATGCCGTAGTGAACCAACGGGTGTGCCGTTCAGCGGGCAGTGCGCCGGGGACCCCAGATACATAGATTCGTACTCGTGCGCGACCTCTAGCACCCTCGATACGGGCGTCGAGTGTGTTCTGTATCGCTTCGCGCACGAGCGCCTCAGCTGCGTTCTTGATCGCGTCAGCGGCGAAGAACTCACTGGAGATCGGATCGCGCGTCGGCTCGCCAGGCGTTTTCGGAGAAAAGTTCCACTGCATGTAGGCCTAGTATGCGCGCAGTAGGGACACGTGGGCGGCCCAGGAGGCAGCTTCCCTTCCGTGATGACAGGGCGTGACATGCGTCTGGAGTCTTACTCGCGCCTATTGCACCCAGGGATGAGCGACCTTGTCGTGAGCGAACTTCACATGTGCGCATGTTCCCCCCAGCGGATGATGATGTTGGGCAGACTTGGCGAGGTCGATCCGTGAGGGAGCACCGGGAACAGATAGATTTTGTGCTGCGCTCAGCGCTTTGTCCCCTGACAGGCACGTGTTGTTCGTGGGCTGGCGCTCGTGGGGCTAGGGCGTTGACTGTCCCGGATGGGCCTGGGTGACCCGCCTAACGGGCCCTGCCTCGCCCGGCCTGCTGTCCGCCGGGCTGCTGAAGGCCATTTCTGGCCTCCGGGGGGTCGGTTTGGCTTGTAGCGGCTGCCGGCCGTCCACCTCCCCGGCCAAGGCGGGCGGCGGCCCCCCGGAGCCCTATCCTCGCGGGCGCCAAGGCCCCGTCGGGGGGCTGGGCCGAGGACCGCATGAACTTCGACCTGCCCGAGGAACTGGTGGTGCTGCGCGACGCGGCACGCGCCTTCGCCGACCAGGAGCTCGCTCCCCGGGCTGCCCGGCACGACGAGGCCGAGAGCTTCGTCGAGGAGCAGGTGCGGATGAGCGCCGAGCAGGGCTACCTGGGCATGTGCGTGCCGGAGGCCTACGGCGGCAGCGACCTGGGCTCGCTGGGCTGCTCGCTGGTGCTGATGGAGATCAACCGCGCCTGCGCCAGCACGGGCGTGACGCTCTCCGTCCACAACAGCCTGGTGTGCGAGGCGCTCGTGCGCTACGGCAGCGAGGCGCTCAAGAAGGCCTACCTGCCGCGGCTGGCCACGGGCGAGCTGCTGGGGGCCTACGCGCTCTCGGAGGCGGGCAGCGGCAGCGACGCCGGCTCGCTCACCTGCCGGGCCACGCGCGACGGCGACAGCTGGGTGCTCGAGGGCACCAAGCTGTGGATCACGCACGGCGACCAGGCCGACGTGATGGTGGTCTTCGCGCGCACCGACCCGCAGGGCGGCACGCGCGGCATCACGGCCTTCGTGGTGGAGACGGCCTGGGCCGGCTTCTCGTGCGGCAAGAAGGAGAAGAAGATGGGGCTGCGCGGCAGCCCGACGGTGGAGGTGCGCCTCGACCGCGTGCGCGTGCCCGCCGCCAACGTGCTGGGCGAGGTGAACCGCGGCTTCCCCATCGCCATGAGCATCCTGGACACGGGCCGCATCGGCATCGCCAGCCAGGCCGTGGGCATCGCGCAGGCCTGCCTGGACGCCAGCATCAAGTACGCGCGCGAGCGCGAGCAGTTCGGGCAGGCCATCGCCGGCTTCGGCGCCATCCAGGAGAAGGTGGCCGAGATGGCCACGTGGATCGAGTCGTGCAAGCTGCTCATCTACCGCGCGGCCACGCTCAAGGACGCCGGCAAGCCGCACGGGCGCGAGGCCTCGATGGCCAAGCTGGAGGCCAGCCGCTGCGCGAACTTCTGCGCCAAGGAGGCCGTGCAGGTGCACGGCGGCGCGGGCTACACGCGCGAGTTCCCTGTCGAGCGCTACTTCCGCGACGCGCGCGTCACCGAGATCTACGAGGGCACCACCGAGATCCAGAAGCTGGTGATCGCCCGCAGCTACCTCAAGGACGCCTAGGCGGCCGCCGTGCAGGTCACGCCCGAGGCGCTGCTGGCCGGCGACCTGCGCGCGCTGGCCCGCGCGCTGACGGTGGTGGAGAACGAGGCCGAGGCGGGCCAGGCGCTGCTGGAGCGGCTGGCCGGGCGCATCGGCCGCGCGCACCGGATTGGCGTCACGGGCCCGCCCGGCGCGGGCAAGAGCACGCTGGTGTCGGCGCTGGTGGGGGCCTGGCGCAAGGCCGGCCGGCGCGTGGGCGTGCTGGCGGTGGACCCCTCCAGCGCCTTCACGGGCGGTGCGCTGCTGGGCGACCGCATCCGCATGACGCAGCACCTGGGCGACGCGGGCGTGTTCGTGCGCTCGCTGGCCAGCCGCGGCGCCGCCGGCGGGCTGGCCGCCTCGGCCGAGGACTCGGCCGACCTGCTGGACGCGGCCGGCTTCGACCCGGTGGTGATCGAGACGGTGGGCGTGGGCCAGGGCGAGATGGACGTGGCCGGCGCGGCCGACACCACCGTGCTGGTGCTGGCCCCGGGCGGCGGCGACGACGTGCAGGCGCTCAAGGCCGGGCTGGTGGAGATGGCCGACGTGGTGGTGGTGAACCAGGCCGACCGGGCCGGGGCCGACCGGCTGGAGGCCGCGCTCAAGGCCGCCTTCGAGCTGCGCACGCGCGGCGCGGGCGGCGGCTCGTCGGGCAGCGATGGCCTGCCGGGGGCGCCGCCCGTGTTCCTCACGGTGGCCACCAAGGGCGAGGGCGTGCAGGCGCTGGCCGAGGCGCTGCTGGCGCGCGGCGAGGGCCACGCACCCGCCGCGCTGGCAGCCCGGCGGCTGGCCCGCGCGCGCCGTCGCGTGCGCGAGGAGGTCGAGCGCCACCGGGCGCGTGCGTACTGGGCGCAGCAGGGCGCGGAGCTCGAGCGCCTCGCCGCCGAGGTGGCGGGGGGCCGCGCCAGCGCTCAGGCTGCCGCCCGGGCCTTGCTATCCAAGAGGCCATGAGCGCCGCGCCCCTCCCTCCCAAGGCTGCTGCCGCGGGCGCCGCGCCGGCCCTGACGCGCCCGGTGCGCGTGCTGGTGGCCAAGGCGGGTCTCGACGGCCACGACCGGGGCGCCAAGGTGGTGGCCGCGGCCTTCCGCGACGCAGGCTTCGAGGTCATCTACACGGGCCTGCGCCAGACGCCCGAGATGATCGTCGAGGCGGCGCTGCAGGAGGACGTGGACTGCGTGGGCCTGTCCATCCACTCGGGCGCCCACATGACCTTGTTCCCGCGCGTGCTGGAGCTGCTCAAGGCCCGGGGCGGCGCGGACATCGTGGTGACGGGGGGCGGCATCATCCCCCCCGAGGACCAGGCCCAGCTCACGGCCCTGGGCGTGGACCGGCTCTTCGGGCCGGGCACGCCGCTGGCTGACCTGGTGGGCTTCGTGCGCGAGGCCGTGGCCGCCCGCCGGGCGGCGGCCGCCGGGGGGCGGTCCTAGGCAGCGCTGGCGTACCCGACGGGTAGGGTAGGCGCGCCATGGCCACCCTCGACACGAGCCACGCCCCGGGCGCGAGCCCCTTCCTCTCCGAGGAGCACCTGCAGGTGCGCCAGATGGTGCGCGACTTCGCGCTGGGCGAGGTGGCGCCCAAGGCCACCGAGCTGGACGAGGAGGCACGCTTCCCCAGCGAGACGATGCCCAAGCTGGCCGAGCTGGGCCTGCTGGGCGTGCCGTGGCCCGAGGAGGTGGGGGGCGCCGGCCTGGACTATCGCGCCTACTCGATCGTGGTGGAGGAACTGGCCCGCGTGTGCGGCACCACGTCCATCACCGTGGCCGCGCACACCTCGCTGGGCACCGGGCCCATCCAGCACTTCGGCACGGCCGAGCAGCGTGCGCGCTGGGTGCCGGCGCTGGCCTCGGGCCGCATGCTGGGCGCCTTCGCGCTCACCGAGCCGGGCGCGGGCAGCGACGCCAAGGCCACGCGCGTGACCGCGATCAAGGACGGTGACCACTACGTGGTCAACGGCTCGAAGATCTACTGCACCAACGGCACGCACGCCGGGGTCATCACCTTCACCGCGCGCACCGGCGGCGAGGTGGGCGACCCCAGCCAGATCAGCGCCTTCGTGGTGGAGAAGGGCACGCCGGGCCTCTCCTACGGCAAGCTGGAAGACAAGCTGGGCCTGCGCGGCAGCGACACGCGCGAGCTGGTCTTCACCGACTGCCGCATCCCGGCCGGCAACCGGCTGGGCGAGCCCGGGCAGGGCTTCAAGGCCTTCATGAAGACGCTCGAGGGCGGGCGCATCTCCATCGGCGCCATGGCGCTGGGCCTGGCGCAGGGCGCGCTGGACACGGCCCTGCCCTACGCCAAGGAGCGCAAGCAGTTCGGCAAGCGCCTGATCGACATGCAGCCGGTGGCGCACCGCCTGGCCGACATGGCCATGGAGATCCAGGCCGCGCGCAACCTCGTCTACGAGGCGGCCTGGCGCAAGGACCAGGGGCTGGAGTTCGCGCCGTGGGCCTCGATGTGCAAGCTCTACGCCAGCGAGGTGGCCATGCGCGCCGCGCACAGCGCCGTGCAGATCCTGGGCGGCGTGGGCTACACGCGCGAGTTCCCGGCCGAGCGCATCCTGCGCGACGCCAAGCTGTGCGAGATCGGCGAGGGCACCAGCGAGATCCAGCGCCTGATCCTCACGCGCTGGCTGGACTCGCTCTAGGGCTCACGCGATGCGCCGGGTCGCGCTGGCGCTGCTGCTGCTGGGGCTGGCCTGCGCTGCAGGCGCGCTGGGAGCCGACCCCGTGCCGGCGGGCGGGCCCGGCGGCGAGGTGACGCTGCGCCGTCACGTGGAGCGGCTGTGCGCGCCGGAGATGGCCGGGCGTGGTGGCTGGGAGCAGCGCGAGCGGGCCGCGGCCTACGTGGCCGCCGAGCTGGCCGCGCTTGGGATGGTGCCGCTGCCGGGACAGGCGTCGATGGCAGTGGACTTCGGCGGCAGCCCCGGCGCGCCGCGCGGGCGCAACGTGTGCGCGTGGTGGCCGGCGCCGCCGCCGCCGGGCGATCCGCTGCCCCAGTACGTGCTGCTGTCGGCCCACTACGACCACCTCGGCGTGCGGGACGGCATCACCTACCCGGGCGCGGACGACAACGCCTCGGGCGTGGCCGTGATGCTGGAGGTGGTGCGGGCGCTGGTGGAGCGGGAGCAACGTGTCTCGCGCACGGCACCGCTGCCGCGCGCGCTGTGCGTGGTGGCCTTCGACCTCGAGGAGCAACGGCTGGAGGGCAGCCGTGCCTTCGTGGCGCAGCCGCCTGTGCCGCTGGAGCGCTGCGCGCTGTTCCTCACGCTGGACCAGATGGGGCGTTCGCTGGCCGACCTCGTGCCGGGCACGCTGTTCCTGATGGGCAGCGAGCACTGCGCGTGGCTGGATGCCTGGCTGGACGCGGCCGAGGCGCCCGCGGGCCTGTCCAAGGCGCGCCTGGGCATCGACTTCCAGCCGCCCACGGGCTACAGCGACTACGTGCCCTTCCAGGAGCGCGAGGTGCCGTTCCTCTTCGTCACGACGGGCGCCTGCGCGCACTACCACCGGCCCGAGGACGTGCCCGGGCGGCTGGACTGGGCCAGCATGGAGCGCCACGCCCTCTTCGTGCGTTCGCTGGTGAGCGCGGCGCTGGAGGCGCCCGAGCGCCCGGCGTGGCGCGCGGGGGCCGAGCCGCGGCTGGAGGAGATCGCCACCGTGCGGCGCATCGCGGGCGCCGCGGGCCCGCGTCTGGAGGAACTCAAGGTGGAGGGGCCGGTGCGCCTGGCGCTGGCGGGCTTCGTCAAGCACCTCGACGGCCTGCTGGCGAAGGGCCGCGTGACGCCCGCCGAGCGGGCCAGCGTGACCGGCACGGCGCGCATGCTGTTCACGCAGGCGGTGGCCCTGCTGGGTCGTGTGCCCGCGCGGACGGCAGCGCCGGCCGCTCCCGGTGCACCCGGGGTCCCCGTGGCTCCCGTGGCACCACGGGACGGAGACGCCGGGGATCCGGTGCGCTAGCGCGCGGGCGCGCTCAGGCGCGCGGCGCCGCGAGCGCCACGACGTCGCGGGGCTCGAGGTGGAAGTCCTCGGGGAAGTGCTGGATGGCGCTCAGCACGGGCAGTGGCGCCAGGCCGCCCAGCGCGCACAGCGAGGCCTGCGACATCACCTCGCACAGGTCGCGCAGCAGCGCCAGCTGCTCGAGGCGCTGGTCGCCGGCCAGCAGGCGGTCGATCACCTCCATGCCGCGCGTGGAGCCGATGCGGCAGGGCGTGCACTTGCCGCAGGACTCGATGGCACAGAACTCCATCGCGTAGCGCGCCAGCCGGGCCATGTCCACCGTGTCGTCGAATACCACCACGCCGCCGTGGCCCAGGATGGCCCCCTGCTTGGAGAGGTCCTCGTAGTCCAGCGGCGTGTCCAGCGCGGAAGCCGGCAGGAAGGCCCCCAGCGGCCCGCCCACCTGCACGGCGCGCAGCGGACGGCCCGAGAGCGTGCCGCCGCCGTAGCCCTCGATGAGCTCGCGCAGCGTCAGGCCGAAGGAGGCCTCGACGATGCCGCCCTGCTTGATGTTGCCGGCCAGCTGGAAGGGCAGCGTGCCGCGCGAGCGGCCCGTGCCGCGGGCGTGGTAGGCCGCGCCGCCGTGGGCCAGGATCCACGGCACGCTGGCCAGCGACACCACGTTGTTGAGCGCGGTGGGCTTGCCCCACAGGCCGGAGATGGCCGGCACCGGCGGACGGTAGCGGACCACGCCGCGCTTCCCCTCGAGGCTCTCCAGCAGCGCCGTCTCCTCGCCGCACACGTAGGAGCCTGCGCCGCGGCGCAGCGCGATGTCGAAGGCGTGCGGGCTGCCGCGCACGCGGTCGCCCAGGATGCCCGCCGCGCGCGCGCGCGACAGCGCCTCGGTGAGCATGAGCTCGGCCTCGGGGTACTCGCTGCGCAGGTAGATGTAGCCTCGCGTGGCGCCCAGCGAGACGCCGGCGATGGCCATGCCCTCGATCAGCAGGTAGGGATCGCCCTCCATCACCATGCGGTCGCTGAAGGTGCCCGAGTCGCCCTCGTCGGCGTTGGCCACCACGTACTTCTGGTCGGCCGGCGTGGTGAGCACGGCGTTCCACTTGATGCCGGTGGGGAAGCCGGCGCCGCCACGGCCGCGCAGGCCCGAGCGGGTCACTTCCTCGACCACCTCGGCGCCGGGGATCGCCAGTGCGCGGTCCAGGCCCTTCCAGCCGCCGTGGGCCTCGTAGGCCGAGAGGTCCAGCGGGTCGTGCTGGCCGATGCGGGCGAAGACCAGCCGCTCCTGGCGGGCGAGGTAGGGGATCTTGGCCGTGGGGCCCTTGCACAGCGGGTGGGGCTTGCCCTCGAAGAGGCCGGCCTTCACCAGCGCGGGCACGTCCTTGGCCTCCACGGGCCCGTAGGCGATGCGCGTGCCGCGCACGTCCACCTCGACCAGCGGCTCCAGCCACAGCATGCCGTGGCTGCCGTTGCGCACGACGCGCAGCGACACGCCCAGCGCGCGGGCCTCGCGCGCCAGCGCCGTGGCCACGGCGTCGGCCCCGGCGGCCAGCGAGACCGCATCGCGCGGGACGTAGACGGTGATCTGCGTCATGCGCCGCTCGCGGGCTTGGGCGCGACATCGGGCAGCTGGGCCGCGAGGCGCTCGCCCGTCACGCGGATGCACAGGCGCCCGTCCACCTGGGCCGAGGGGCCCAGTGCGCAGTTGCCCAGGCAGTAGACCGCCTCGAGCGTGAGGGCCCCGTCGGCCCGCGTCTCGCCCAGCTTCACGCCGTAGCGACGCTCGACCTGCTCGATGAGGGCATCGCTCCCGACGGCCTGGCAGGCCTCCGCGCGGCACATCTTCACCATGTGCCGGCCGCGCGGCGCGGTGCGGAAGTCGTGATAGAAGGTCAGCGTGCCGTAGACGTCGGCGCGCGACTGGTTGAGCGCCAGCGCGATGGGGCCGATGGCCTCGGGCGGCACGAAGCCCAGCCGGTCCTGGATGGCGTGGAACACCGGGAGCAGGGCGCCCGGCTGGCCTGCATGCTGGGCGAGGGCCTCGGCCACCACCTTGGCGGTGGTCTCCGGCGAGGGGCCCGGCAGGGCCGGCTGGGGGTGGGCGTGGTGGGTCACGGGGGGCCGGGCCGGGAGGGAGGCTGGCGTCGGTGTACCACGAAGCGGAATGCCCCCGACCGCCTGCGGGGCAGGATGTGGATACGAACAAGACGCGAACAAACGCGCTCGAGGCGGCCTTCCTGGCGGCCCGGCGCGGGGTGGCATGATGGCCCCATGGGCTCGTCGCTCCCGCCCGCGCCGCCTTCCGCCACCGGCGGCGCGCCGGGGGAGCCGGCGGGGGCTGGCCCAGGCACGGTAGGGGCGGCAGCGCCCGTGAGCGTCACCCGGGTCAGCACCGCGGGCGGGGCCGCCGCACCGGCTCCCGACCTCGTGGCCGTGGAGGCGGCGCTGGAGCTGCGCCTCGCGGGCAAGGCCTTCACCGTGCTGATGCGCACGCCGGGCCACGACGAGGAACTGGTGCGCGGCTTCCTGTTCAGCGAGGGCGTGGCCCCGGGCCGCGACGACATCGTGCGCGTGGCCGAGCCGCCCGGCCTGCCCGCGCACGAGCGCGGCCACGTGCTGGACGTGGACCTCGTGCCGGGCCTGGAGGGCCTTGCCCGCGAGCGCGGCACCTACTCCTCGTCGGCCTGCGGCACCTGCGGGCGCCGCAGCCTCGACTCGCTGCACCTGGCGCAGGGCCGGCTCGATGACCCGCTGCGGGTGCCGCGCGCCCTGCTGGCCCAGCTGCCGGAGCGCTTGCGGTCGGCGCAGCCGGGCTTCGGTGCCACCGGAGGCTCGCACGCCTGCGGGCTGTTCAGCGCGCAGGGCGACTTGCTGGTGCTGCGCGAGGACGTGGGCCGGCACAACGCGGTGGACAAGGTGCTGGGCTGGGCGCTGGCGCAAGGGCGCGTGCCGCTCGCAGGCTGCGTGATGGTGCTCTCCGGGCGCATCGCCTTCGAGCTGGTGGAGAAGGCAGTGCTGGCCGGCGTTCCCGTGCTGGCTGCGGTGGGGGCACCCACCTCGCTGGCGGTGGAGGTGGCCCTGCAGCATGGCCTGACGCTGGCGGGCTTCGTGCGGCCCGGCGGGCTCAACCTCTACGCGGGGGCGCAGCGGGTGGTCTAGCGCCGGCGTGCGGCTGCGCGCCTGCGCTTGCGGGTGGACGAGCCCTTGCGCGTGCCCGCGCGCCCGGCCGGCCGGCGCGGCGAGCCCAGGGCGAGGAACAGCACGAGGGCGGAGGCGAGGCTGCCGGTCTCGCTGCGGGCCAGCGCAGGCACGCCCGAGCGGTCGCGATCGGCCTCGCGCTCGGTGGGCCACACATGCGCCAGCACGGGGCCTGCCGGGCGCGGCTTGGCGCCCCGGCTGGCGCCCTTGCGCGCCGCGCGGCCGCCGCAGAAGAGGATGGTGGGCACGCGCGCGTGGCTGAAGCCCTCCACCAGCACGAGGTCAGCGTCCGCGAAGAAGCGGCGAGCCAGCATCTCGGGGGCCACGTCGGCCTCCGGCGCGAGGTAGGCGATGCCGGCCGGCCCGGCCAGCGCCACGCCGCAGGCCCCGGCGGCCGCCGCGCGCGCGCTGTCCTTGCCGGGCCGGTCGAGGTCGAAGCCGTGGGCGGCGTGCTTGACGTAGCCCACGCGCACGCCCTGGCGGGACAGTGCGCGCAGCAGGCTCTCGCACAGCGTGGTCTTGCCCGCGCCCGAGGGGCCGACGAGCTTGACCACGAGCGGGCCCCGGGCGTGCTGGGCGGAGCGGCGGGCGGGACGGCGGGTGGGCATCAGGCTCCCTTGGGCGTCTTGGGGCCCGGCTGGGCCTCGGCGGGCGGCGCGAACATGGCCGCCACCTTGGCGGCCTCCACGCGCTGGGCCATCGGCACGAAGGGCGCCACGCGCGTGCCTGCGAGCGGCACCCTGGCGTCGTCCCAGCGCTCGATGGGCACGCCCAGCAGCGCGTCCGTCTTCTCGCGCAGGCCGGGCAGGATGGGGGCGAGGTAGACGACGACCTGGCGGAACAGGTTGAGCGCCACGCTGCAGGCGTCCTGCAGGTCGCGCTCGCGGCCGGGCTGCTTCCGGAGCTTCCACGGCTCGGTCTTCTCGACGTGCTCGTTGGCACGGTCGGCCAGCGCCATGATGCGCCGCACCGCCTCGGCCGTGTCGCAGGCCTCGTAGGCCGCGGCGATGGCATCGCCCTCGGCGGCGGCGCGCTCGAAGAGGCCGCCGTCGGCGGGGTAGGCCGGCGAGAGGCCCGTCGCCTCGACGAAGCGCGCGGTGCGGCTGGCCAGGTTGACCACCTTGCCCACCACGTCACTGTTCACCTTGAGCGCGAGGTCCTCGGGGTTGAGGTCGAAGTCGTCCACGCCTGCGGTGAGCTTGCTGGCGTAGTAGTAGCGCAGGTAGGCCGGGTCGAGGTGCTGCGCCGCCACGGCGGCGGGCACCAGCGTGCCCTTGGACTTGCTCATCTTCTCGCCGTTCACGTTGAGGAAGCCGTGCACGTGCACGCGCGTGGGCAGGCGCATGCCGGCGCTCTTGAGCATGGCGGGCCAGAACAGCGTGTGGAAGTAGACGATGTCCTTGCCGATGAAGTGGTGCAGCTCGGCCTGCTCGCTGCGCCAGTAGGCGTCGAAGGAGGCGCCGGACCTCTGGGCCCACTGGCGCGTGGTGGCTGCGTAGCCCAGCGGCGCGTCGAACCACACGTACCAGTACTGCCCGGGCACGTGCACGCCGGCGCCCGGGAGCTCGGGGATCTCGAAGCCGAAGTAGGGTGCCGGGCGCGACACGTCCCAGTCGCGCAGCTCCTCGCCCAGGAAGTTCTGCGCCAGGAAGCGCGCGATCTCGGGCTGCAGGTGGCCCGGGGCCTGCGTCCACTGCTGCAGGAAGGGGCGCAGGCGCTCGATCTGCACGAACAGGTGCGGGGCGCTGCGCACCTCGGGGCGGGCGCCCGAGAGCGTGCTCACCGGGTCCTTCACCTCGCTGGCGGCGTAGGTGGCGCCGCAGCGGTCGCAGGAGTCGCCGTACTGCCCGGGCGCCTGGCAGCGGGGGCACGAGCCCTTCACGAAGCGGTCGGCCAGGAACACGCCCAGCGTGGGGTCGTAGAGCTGGGTCACGTCGCGGCGCGTGACCATGCCCTGCTGCTGCAGCGCGGCCCACACCTCGTGGCACAGCGCGCGGTTCTCGGGCGCATTCGTGCTGCCGTAGTGGTCGAAGGAGATGCCGAAGGCGGCGAAGTCGCGCAGGTGCTCGGCCTGCATGCCCGCGATGAGGTCTTCCTCGCGGCGGCCCTCGCTGCGCGCGCGCACCATGATCGCGGTGCCGTGCGTGTCGTCGGCGCACAGGTAGGTGCAGGCGTGCCCGCGCAGGCGCTGGAAGCGCGCCCAGATGTCGGTCTGCACGTACTCGACGAGGTGCCCGATGTGGATGGGCCCGTTGGCGTAGGGCAGGGCGCTGGTGACGAGGATGGTGCGCTGCGCGGCCATCCGGGGTCCTAGGCGTCGCCGCGCGGCTTGGGCGGCGGGATCTGGATGCGCTTGTGGGGGACCTCCTCCTCCGTGATCACCTCGCACAGCTGGTCCCAGGTGGTGGCCTCGCTGCCCAGGAAGTCGCTGGCCGTGTCGCCGCAGACGAGCAGCTCGCTGGCGCTGAAGGCGCGTGCCAGCTCCAGTGCCTCGCGCCCGATGACCTGTCGCGCGCGGGGGTCGGCCTCGAACTGCTCGAAGTCGTCCGGGCGCTGCAGGACGCAGAAGCCGGGGTAGAGCAGGAAGCAGCCCAGGCGCAGGCCCACGCGCACGCGCAGGATCTCGCGGTTGGCCTTGATCTCCTCGCCCAGGTCGGCCGGCGAGACCTCGTCGGGCACGCTGCGCGGGTGGTCCTCGTCGTCCACGTTGCGCAGCTCCACCTCCAGCACCTGCGACTCGGGCGGGTCGATGTTCTGGAAGCCGCGCGACAGCAAGGTCTCGATCACGGCGCGCGTGGCGCCTCCCAGGGTGCGCCCTCCGGTCGGCACGAGGATCTCGATCGTCATGTGCGCAGCATCCCCCGCAGGGCGCCCGACCGCGAGGATTGGCCCCGCACCCCCGAGCCCTGCCGCCACCCTGCGCCGGCCCGCAGCACCCGGCGACCCGCGCCCCCCGCGCGGGGCAGCCTCCCCCGTCAGCGCGACTGCGCGATGCCCTGCAGGGCGGCGGGGTTCTCCAGCGTGCCGAGGTCGCCGGCGGGCTCGCCCAGCCACGTGGCCCGGATCGCGCGGCGCAGGATCTTGCCCGAGCGCGTCTTGGGCAGCGCATCCACGAAGCGCAGGGCCTTGGGGCGCAGCGTCTTGCCCAGCGCGGTGGCGATGGCCTCGGCAAGTGCCGCGCGCAGCGCCTCGTCCTCGCGCACGCCGCGCTTGGGCACCACGAACACCACGAGGGCCTCGCCCTTGAGCTCGTCGGGCACGCCGATGGCCGCGGCCTCGCTGGCCGACGGGTGCGCGATCACGGCGGCCTCCACCTCGGCCGGTCCCGTGCGCTTGCCGGCCACCTTGATGGTGTCGTCGCTGCGGCCGTGCAGGAACCAGAAGCCCTCGTCGTCCACCAGCGCCCAGTCGCCGTGGTACCAGAGGCGCTCGCCGAAACGCTCGAAGTAGGTGGCGAGGTAGCGCGCGTCGTCGCCCAGGAACCCCTTGGTGAGGCTGGGCGCGGGCTGGCGCAGCACGAGGTGGCCCACCTGCCCGCGCACGGGCTGGCCCGCGTCGTCCACCACGTCCACGTCCATGCCGAGGCCCGGTCCCCACAGCGTGCAGGGCTTGAGCGGCGTGACGGGCAGCGGCGAGAGCAGGCAGCCCACCATCTCGGTGCCGCCGCTGATGTTGACCAGCGGGCAGCGCCCGGCACCCACGCGCTCGAAGAACCAGGACCAGGACTCGGGGTCCCACGGCTCGCCCGTGCTGCCCAGGATGCGCAGCGAGGAGAGGTCGTGGCCGGCGCTGGGGTCCTCGCCCGAGCGGCGCAGCAGGCGCACGGCGGTGGGGGCCACGCCCAGGTGCGTCACCCGGTGCTGCTGCACGATGTCGAAGAGGCGATCGCTGCGCGGCCAGTTGGGCGCGCCCTCGAACAGCACCAGCGTGGCACCCAGCGCCAGCACGCCCACCATCTCCCACGGGCCCATCATCCAGCCGATGTCGGTGAGCCAGAAGAAGCGGTCGCCGGCGTGCACGTCGAAGGCGTAGCCCACCTCCTTGACCATCGTGGCAAGGCACCCCGCATGCGTGTGCACCGTGCCCTTGGGGCGGCCCGTGGTGCCCGACGTGTACAGCAGCATCGAGCGTGCCTCGGCGTCCAGCACCTCGGTGGCCGTGTCGGGTGCGCGCGGCGTGACGTGCTCGTGCCACCACAGGTCGCGGCCGGGCACCAGCGCAGCGGCGCCGCCCGTGCGCCGCAGCACCACGAGGTGGCGCAGGCTGGGGCACTGGCCGGCCGCCTGCTGGGCATGGGGCAGGATGGGCACGGCCTCGCCGCGGCGGAAGCCCCCGTCGGCCGTGAACAGCAGGCAGGCGCCCGCGTCCTTCATGCGCACGGCCAGCGCCTCGGCCCCGAAGGCGGAGAACACGGGCACGGCCACGGCGCCCACCTGGAGGCAGGCGAAGAAGGCCACGACCACCTCGCTCACCATCGGCATGTAGATGCCGACGCGGTCGCCCACCTTCACGCCCAGGTCGCGCAGGAGCCCGGCGGCGCGGTTCACCTGCTGGCGCAGCTCCGCGTAGGTGAGGCGCCGCACGCTCCCGTCGTCGGCCTCGGCCACCAGCGCGAGGGTCTCGGCGCGCTGCCCGTCGCCCCACGGGCCCGCGACCACGTGCCGGTCGAGGCAGTTGAGCACGATGTTGGTCTGGCCGCCCACGAACCAGCGTGTCCACGGCAGGCCGCGGGAGCGGTCCAGCACCTGCGAGTAGGGGCGGTACCAGGCGAGGCCCAGGTCCTGCAGGGCCGTGTCCCAGAAGCGGCCCACGTCGGCCACCGACCAGGCGTGCAGCGCACGCGCGTCGGGCGCGCCCACCTTCTTCATCAGCCGCCCCACGCGCGTGCGGCCCGCCTGCGCCGGGTCGGGCTGGAAGACGATGGGGGCGTGGCCGTCCATGCGGCGGAGCATACGCCGCACGGCCTGCGCGGTGCGCACGGGGACATGGCGCCACCGCCGCGCCCGCCGTAGGCTGCGCGCATGCTCGAGGTGGACCTCACCTTCGCCTACGACGACGCGCTGGGCGCAGGCCGTGGCCTGCCCGTGGCGGGACTGGCGGCCGCGGCCGAGGCAGGCCGGGCCGCCCTGCAGCGGGTGCGGGCCGCGCGCGAGGCCGGCGGGCTGGGCTGGTTGGGCCTGCCGCGCCGGATGGACCTGGCCGAGGAGGTGTCGGCCTGGCGCAGCGCCACGCCGCCCTTCGACGACATCCTGCTGCTGGGGATCGGCGGCTCGGCGCTCTCGGCCTCGCTGTTCGGCGCGCTGGTGCCGCGGGGCCCCAGCGGCCCGCGGCTGCACGTGGTGGACACGGTGGACCCGGCGCGCCTGTCCTTCCTGCTGCAGACGTGCCGGCCGGGGCGCACGCTGGTGCTCGCGGTGTCCAAGAGCGGCACCACGCTGGAGACGGCGGCCACCTTCCTCGTGGCCGAGGCGTGGATGGAGCGGGCGCTGGGCGCACGCGCGCACGAGCGCATCGCCGTGGTGTGCGACGAGGAGCCCAACCCGTTGCGCGAGCGGGCCACGCGCAAGGGCTATGCCTGCTTCGGCGTGCCTGCCGGCGTGGGCGGGCGCTTCTCGGCGCTGTGCGCGGTGGGCTTGCTGCCGGCTGCGTTGCTGGGGCTGGATCCGCGCGAGCCCTTGCGCGGCGCGGCGCAGGCCCTCGAGCGCTGCCTGCGCGAGGAGCCCGACCGCAACCCGGCACTGGCGCTGGCGATGGCGCACCAGCAGGCGGCCTCGGCGGGCCGCAGCGTGGCGGTGCTGTGGCCTTACGGCGAGGCGCTGCGCCCGCTGGGCCCGTGGTGGGTGCAGCTGATGGCCGAGAGCCTCGGCAAGGCCTCGCCTCGCGGCCCCGTGGGCGTCACGCCGCTGGCGGCCAGCGGGCCGGCCGACCAGCACAGCCTGCTGCAGCTGCTGCTGGAGGGCCCCGACGACAAGCTGGTCGTGATGGTGGGCGCGGGCAGCCTGGGCAGCGCCGACCCGGTGGTGCCGCGTGGCGGCGAGGAGCTCACCCCGGTGGGCGGGCAGTCGCTCGCGCAGGTGCTGCGCGCCGAGCAGGAGGCCACGGCGCATGCGCTGGCGCGTGCGGGCCGGCCCGTGCTGACGATCCAGCTGGCCGACGCGGGCCCGGCCAGCGTGGGTGCGCTGCTGCTCACGCTCGAGGTGATGGTGGCGACGTGGGCCCAGATGATGGGCGTGGATGCCTTCGACCAGCCCGCCGTGGCCTTCGGCAAGCAGGCCGCGCTGGCCCGCCTGCTGGGGCAGCCGGGCGCGCTGGCCTCCGAGATGGAGGCGTCGCGCGCCCGGCCGCGGCGGATCACGCGCTAGTCACGGCCCGTCGCGGCGGGTTGCGGCATGCCGTGCAGCCAGTCGCGCGCATCGCCCATGAGCCTCCACACCCGGTCCTCTGCGCTGGGCGCGGTCGCGCCCTCGGAGGCGTCGCGGGGCGCCAGCCCGTGCATGGGCCAGCCCTCGCGCTGCGCCATCGTGAGCACCGTCTCGAGGGCCATCAGGCCGAAGAGGTCGCCGATGTGCTTGGCCTGCGAGGCCGACCAGTGGCTCTTGCTCACGTACATGTAGGGCGTGCCGATGCAGAGGATGCGTAGTGCCTCGCTCACCGTCTGCAGCGGGGGGCACGGGCACTGGGCGATGTCCAGGAGGGCTTGCGCCTCGCGGGCGATGTCCTCGACGTCGTGGAAGCACGTGCTCATCATCGGGATCTCGCGCACCACGACGATGAAGGGCAGGGGGATGTCTTCGATCAGCATGTCTGCTCCAGGGAGGAGCCGCGACGGGCCCACCAGGCCTCGGTCGCAGCAGGCCGCGGCGGCCCCGGTGGGGGGCTGCGGTGCCTGCCTCCCTAGGGAAGCGCGCGTGAGGGGCGCGTGCCCGTGCACGCACGCGTGCACGGGCGCGGGTGCGCCCCGGTGGACACGCGCGCGAGGCGGCCTCGTCACGGGACGGTGCGGCCCGGGGGGCACGAGGCGTCGGGGGCGGCGCTGGGCGGGGCCCGGACGCGGCCCCTCCCGGGGCGCGCACCGGAGCACGCACCTCCCGCGGCGCGCGAGTGGGCACGAGCCCGGCTCGCCGCCCGGGGAATGCGCCTAGAACGGCTAGAACGGGATGTCGTCGCCGCCCTGCGGGTAGTCGTCCTGCGGCGTGTCGCCGACGGGCGCGTTGCCGCCGCCACCCCCGCGCGCCGGGGGACGGCCCGACGAGCGACGGCCGCCGCCGCCCTCGCCAGCCTCGCCACCCTCGCCCCCGCCACCGCGGCTGTCGAGGAACTGGAAGTTCTCGACCACGATGCGCAGCTTGCTCTGCTTCTGCCCGTCCTTCTCCCACGTGTCGAGCTTGAGGCGGCCCTCCACGTAGATCTGGCTGCCCTTCTTCATGTAGCGAGCGATGGTCTCGCCCTGGCGGCCCCACGCCTCGAGGTCGAGGAAGCAGGTCTCCTCGACGCGCTCGCCGCTCTCCTGCTTCGTGTAGGTGCGGTTGACGGCCATGCCGAAGTTGACGACGGCCGAGCCGCTCTTGATGGAACGGCTCTCGGGATCGCGCGTCAGGCGGCCGATGAGCATGACCTTGTTGAGATTCGCCACGGGAACACTCCAGACCATGACCCCTCGGGCCGGTCCAGCGTGCGTCGTGGGTCGGCGACGCAGCCAGGCCCGCCGAACACCGGCAGGCGTCCCGGCGCTGCCGCCTCGCGCCACGCGCGGGGCCGGTTTCGCCGGATCCCGGAATCGCGGCCCACCCCACGGTCAGGTCCCCGCACCCCCGGGCCCACGCCCAACGGCGCGGCGTTGCCTGCTTCGTGGGCACGGCCGCAGGGGGACGGTAGCCTTGGGGGCAGACAGCCCGGCGCCGGCCTGCGCTGGGCACCCGACGGCAGGAGGCCCCGTGTCCGCGGAACGCCGCAAGCACCGTCGCGTGCACGCCAGCCTGCCGTGCCTGATGCGGGGCCCCGACCGCCGCCACGAGCCCTTCGACCTGCTGGACCTGTCGGAGTCGGGCCTGCGCATGCGTTGCGCCCGGCCCTTGGCGCCGATGACCCAGGTCGAGGTGGACATCGAGCTGCCCGCTGCCCGCATCGGGCGCGACAAGGACGTGCTGCTGCGCCTGCGCGGCGTGGTGGTGTGGTCCCGGCGCAGCCCCGCCCCGGCCGGCGCCCAGACGGTGCCCGTGCAGGCGTGGGACACGGGCGTGTTCTTCCCGGAGCTGACGCGCGACCAGGTGGCCCTCTTGCTGCTGTTCGTGGCCTCGGAGGTCGCATGACCCAGCCCTCCAAGCCGCCGTCGGGCCCTGCGGTGGTGCATCCCACGGCCGTCGTCGACCCGGGGGCCGAGCTGGGCCCGGGCGTGCGGGTGTGGCACTTCTCGCATGTGTGTGCCGGGGCCCGGCTGGGCGCGGGCACCTCGCTGGGGCAGGGCGGCTACGTGGGCCCGGGCGTGGTGATCGGGGCCGGCTGCAAGATCCAGAACCATGTCTCGGTCTACGAGGGCGTCACGCTGGGGGACGAGGTGTTCGTGGGTCCCCATGCGGCGTTCACCAACGTGCGCCACCCCCGCGCCCATGTCTCCCGCCGGGGCGAGTTCGCGCCCACGCGGGTGGGCGCGCGCGTGACCATCGGCTGCAACGCCACCATCGTCTGCGGCGTGACCCTGGGCGAGGCCGCCTTCGTGGCGGCGGGGGCCGTGGTGACGCGCGACGTGCCGCCGCGAGGGCTGGTGATGGGCAATCCGGCCCGTCGGGTGGGCCACGCCTGCGACTGCGGAGAGCGGCTGCCCACCGGGGCCCTGGCTTGTGCCCGCTGCGGCGCCACCTACACGGGCCGGCCGGATGGGGGCCTGGACCGTGCGCGCTAGGCCCCTGTCCCTGGCGAAGCCCGCCCGATGACGGATCCCAGCGCGGTGCCCCCGCTGTTCTGGCTCGTGGTGGCGGGGGTGGCGGGCGCCTGCGTGGGCTCCTTCCTCAACGTGGTGATCTGGCGGCTCCCGCGGGAGGAGAGCCTCGTGGTGCCGGGCTCGCACTGCCCGCACTGCCAGCGGTCCCTGCGCTGGTTCGAGAACCTGCCGCTGCTGGCGTGGCTGCTGCTGCGGGCGCGCTGCCGTGGGTGCGGGGGCACCATCTCGGCCCGCTACCCGCTGGTGGAGGGGCTCACCGCCCTGCTGTTCGTGCTGGCAGCGTGGCGCTACCCGGCCTGGCCCGACGCGGTGTCCGTGCAACTGCTGCTGGCTGCCCTGGTGGCGGTCACCTTCATCGACATCGACCACCGCCTGATCCCGGACGCCATCACGAAGCCCGGGATCCTCGTCGGGCTGGTGCTGGCCGTGCTCACCACCCTGCACCCGGGGGCGTGGTTCGAGGGCCTCAAGCCGGGCCTCAACAAGCTGCTGCATGCCGGTGCTGGTGCGCTGCTGGGCTTCCTCGTGATCTGGGGCATCCAGGTGCTGGGGCGCCTGGCCTTCAAGAAGGAGGCGATGGGGGGCGGTGACGCCAAGCTGCTGGCGCTGGTGGGGGCCTTCACGGGCCCGCTGGGCGTCTTCTACGCCCTGGTGCTGGCGTGCTTGCTGGGCAGCGTGGTGCACGGGATGGTGCTGCTGGCGCGTCGGGGCCGGCCCAAGCCGCTGGACCTCCAGGTGCATGCGGGCGCGCGGCTGCTGGCGCGGGCCGGGCGGGCCTGGACCGAGCGCGCCCCAGCCTCGGGCACCGATGCGGGTCCCGGCGACCACCTGCTGGTGCTGTCGAGGCCTGCAGAGGGGGAGCCGGCCTGGGTGGCCGGCCGGGTGAGCGTGGTGGCCACGTTGCCCAAGAACCGCGTCCTGCTCGACGCCGACGTCACCTGGCAGGGCGCGGCCGAGCTGACCCTGCGACCCGACGGCCGCGCCTGCCTGCGCCTGCTGGGCCTCACGGAGGAGGCGCGCGACTGGTTCGACTACTTCGCGCTCTCCAACCGGTACCTGCCCTTCGGGCCCTACCTCGCGCTGGGAGGGGCCGTCACCCTGCTGGACGGGGGCTGGTTGCGGCACCTGTTGACGGAGGCCTGGCCGGCCTTCGTGCAGCGCCAGCTGGGCGGTCCCTGAGGCGCGAGAGTCCCTGCGAAGGCTAGAAATGGCCTCGGGGCGCGCGGCGCGTGGTGGCCTGCCAGGCGGCCTTCGGGCGTTGCGCGTGTGGCGGATCCGGGGTGCGCAGGGCCGCGCGAGGCCTCGCACCGGGCGCAGCCTCGCACGGTGCGCGTGGTGAACGCGCGGGGCTCTCGAGGGCACCCCGTGGTTGGCCGCGCGAAGCGGCCAGCATGCGCACAACCTCACGCTCAGCTCGCACCCTGCGCGCCCGGCCTCCAGCACGCCCTGCGGGGCCGTGTCGCGCGCACGCCGTGCGACCGGCCGATCGCAGGACGGCGGCCGGTCCCCGGCCCGCGCTGCGCGGGGTCAATCGGGCATGCGACCGGGACCTCAATCACGGCGTGGGCGGGTCCCCGGAGGCTTGGCGGCCGGGTGGGCGCGTGCTGTGGCGGGTCGCCTTCGAGACCCCGGGACAGGCTCGGGAGCGCCGGCCTAGGGCCGGCACCGCCACGCCTGCAGGCCCAGCCAGGCACGCCTTGGAGTGCAGCCGTGGACCCCGTTCGGAGGCTAGAAATGGCCTCGGGAGGCTGGTTGTGCGGTCCCGGGTGGGGGGCTCAAAGGCGCAGGTCGGAGGTACCGCCGCGCCGGCCCCAGGGCGGTGGGCGTGACCCGTGAGCCGGCCGGCCCTGCCGCCCCGCCGCGCCCGGCGGCGCGAAGCGGGGCCGTGAGGCCCCTCGGCAGCCGGGTCAATCGGGGCGCGATTGACTGTGCGCGTTGCGACCCCCCGCAACGACCGGACGCGGTCCCGCCGGGACGCGCGCTTGCGGCCGCGTGCGCGCCAGCATCCTGCCGACTCCCGCTGCAGTCCGGCCGAATGCGATCCGATCCAACCAAGGTGCGCCAAGGTTGGCGCGCGGGACGGTCGCGGTCGAAGGGCCCACCAGCGTCCATCCCTTCCCTTGTGGGCGAGCCCCGGAAGATCCCCAATCGGTTGGGGCTTATTGCTTGACGC
>CAXQZU010000034.1:0-11631 GCA_964228555.1 Planctomycetota bacterium | reverse complement strand
CATCAGCGGCGTCACCATCCTCTACATCTTCTTCACCCTGATCGCCTCCGTCGTCTCGCTCCACCTCTGGACACGCGGCCACGAACAGGCCTCCCGCACGCTGGACCGCGTGCTGCTCTGGGTGCTCGCCTCCACCTTCGTGGCCCTCAACGTGGTGCTGGTCCGGATCTAGCGCAGCATCGCAGATGCCGTCCACGCGCGGCGACCTGCCCGATCCCGCGCTTGCGATCACGCGGTGACGGGTACCGTCTCATGCTCCATCCACAGGAGTGCCTCCCATGCCCAAGCCCGGTGCTGCCGCCCCTGCCTTCACCCTGCCCTGCCATGATGGCTCCCCCGTGTCGCTGGCCTCGCTGGCTGGCTCGTGGGTGGTGATCTACTTCTATCCCAAGGACGACACGCCGGGCTGCACCACGGAAGCGTGCGAGTTCACCGCCTCGATGCGCGCATTCGCGGCACTGGGCGCCAAGGTGCTGGGCGTGTCGCCCGACTCACCGGCCAGCCACGCACGCTTCATCGCCAAGCACAGGCTGGCCGTGACCCTGCTCTCGGACACCGACAAGACGATGATGAAGGCCTACGGCGCCTGGGGCCAGAAGCTCATGTACGGCAAGCCCGTCACGGGCGTGATCCGCTCCACCGTGCTCATCGACCCCAAGGGCCGCATCGCCCAGCACTGGCCCAAGGTGAAGGCGGCGGGCCATGCCGCCGCCGTGCACGAGGTGCTGGTGGCGCTGGCGGGAGGCGGCACGCAGCCGGCAGCCAAGGGCAAGCCCGTCGCGGCCAGGGCGGCTCGCAAGCCCGCGCGCGCCGGGCAGCCTGCCCGCAAGCGCTCCCGCTAGGCCGGGCCGCCGGCGTTGCCGGCTGGATCGGCCATGCGCCGCTCGGTAGGCTGCCGAGGCCGATCCCTCCAAGGCTCTCGCCTCCCGTGAGCGACCTCGCCCTCGCCGCCGCGCGCATCCTGCCGCTCGTGGACCTCACGTCGCTGCGCGACGAGGACACGCAGGCAGACATCCAGGCCCTGTGCCGCAAGGCACGCACGCCTGCGGGAGACGTGGCCGCCGTGTGCGTGCTGGCACGCCTCGTGCCGACGGCCCGCGCGGCACGGCCCGGATCGGGCATCAAGGTGGCCACCGTGGCGAACTTCCCGGCCGGGGACGATGACCCCCACCGGGCCGCCTCCGAGACCTCCGCGGCCGTCGCGGCGGGCGCCGACGAGGTGGACGTGGTGTTCCCCTGGCGCGCATTCCTCGGCGGTGCGGCGGGCCACGGGCAACGCCTGGTGGCCGCCTGCCGCGAGGCCGCAGCGGGTCACGTGCTGAAGGTGATCCTCGAGACCGGAGCGTTCCCCGACACCGCCGCCATCGCTGCTGCCGCCCGCGAGGCGGTCGCCGGCGGCGCCGACTTCCTGAAGACCTCCACCGGCAAGCGTGAGCCGGGCGCCACGCCGGCGGCCGTGGCCGCGCTGCTGGCGGTGATCGCCGCCATGCCCGTCAACGCCGCCGGCCGCCCCGTGGGGCTCAAGATCTCCGGCGGCGTGCGCACCGCTGGGCAGGCAGCGACCTACCTCGCGCAGGTGGACCGCATGCTGGGCCCGGGCTGGGCCACGCCGCGCACGCTGCGCTTCGGCGCCAGCGCCCTCGTGGACGACCTCGTGGCCACCCTGCGGCCCCCGGGCGGCGCATGAACCTGCTGCCGGCCGACGTGATCGAGGCCAAGCGCGCAGGCCGCGAGCTCTCGCGCGCGCAGGTCGAGGCCTTCGCGCGCGGGATCGTGGATGGTTCCTGGGCCGATGCACAGGTGGGCGCGATGGCCATGGCGTTGGTGCTGCAGGGGATGACGCGCCGCGAGTGCGTAGACCTCACGCACGCGATGGTGCAGACCGGCACCGTGCTGGACTGGGCACGCGCTAGCCTCCCGGGGCCCACGCTGGACAAGCACAGCACCGGCGGCGTGGGCGACAAGGTGAGCCTCGTGCTGGCGCCGCTGGTGGCCGCCTGCGGCGGTTGCGTGCCCATGGCCTCGGGTCGCGGGCTGGGCCACACCGGCGGCACGCTCGACAAGCTGGAGGCCCTGCCCGGGTACGACGTCAAGGCCAGCGATGCGACCTTCCGCCGCGTGGTGGTCGAGGCCGGCTGCGCAATCGTGGGCCCCACAGGCAGCCTGGCCCCCGCCGACGACCGCCTCTACACCATCCGCGACGTGACGGCCACGGTGGAGTCCACGCCGCTGATCACCGCCAGCATCCTGTGCAAGAAGCTGGCCGAGGGCGTGACCGGCGGCCTGGTCATGGACGTCAAGGTGGGCACGGGCGCCTTCAGCCCCACGCTGGAGAGGGCACGCGAGCTGGCCACCTCCATCGTCGAGGTGGCCTGCGGCGCGGGCCTTCCCACGAGCGCGCTCATCACCGACATGGACGCCGTGCTGGGGCGCACGGCCGGCAACGCGCTCGAGGTGCACGAGACGCTGGAGGTGCTCACGGGCGGGTCGCGCGACGAGCGCTTGCTGGAGGTCACGCTGGCCCTCGGCAGCGAGATGCTGGTGCTGGGCCGGCTGGCCCGCAACGCAGCCGAGGCTCGACAACGGCTGGTGACGGCCCTCGACAGCGGGGCCGCGGCCGAGCGCTTCGCCCGCATGGTGCACGGCCTCGGAGGCCCGCCTCGCCTGCTGGAGTCATGGCGCACGCTGCTGCCCCGCGCGCGCGTGGTGGAGGCCGTCGAGCCGGCGCGCGCCGGCGTGGTGGGCCCGATGGACGTCAAGGCGCTGGGCATGGCGGTCGTGGCGCTGGGCGGCGGCCGCCGCAAGCCCGGCGACGCCATCGACCCGGCCGTGGGCCTCTCCCACGTGCTGCGTCCCGGCGAGGCCACCGGGCCGGGCCGACCGCTGGCGCACGTGCATGCCCGCTCCACGGCAGACGCCGCGCTCGCCGCCGCAGCCGTGCGCGCAGCCATGCCCGTCGTGGACCGCGCCCCGCCCACGCTGCCCATCGTGCGCGAGCGCATCGGGCCCGTGCCGGCGTGACGCGCGCACTGCTCATCGTGCTGGACTCCTTCGGCGTGGGCGCGGCCCATGATGCGCCCTCCTTCGGCGACGCGGGCGCCGACACGTTCGGGCATGTCGCGGCAGCCTGCGCACGCGGCGGGGCGGTCCGGGAGGGCGGGCGCACGGGCCCGCTGGCCATCCCCCACCTCGAGCGGCTGGGGCTGGGCGCGCTGCATGAGGCCAGCACCGGGGCTTGGGCCGCGGGCCTCGCGCGCCGGACGGCCTTCGAGGGTGCGCACGGCTATGCCGTCGAGAGCAGCGCGGGCAAGGACACGCCCAGCGGCCACTGGGAGCTCATGGGCCTGCCTGTCCCCTACGCCTGGCACCTGTTCCCGCCCGGCCCCCCCTCCTTCCCGCCCTCCTTGCTCGACGCCCTCGTGTGCGAGGCTGGCCTGCCTGGCGTGCTAGGCAACTGCGCCGCCTCGGGCACCGAGATCCTGGCGCGCCTCGGCGCCGAGTCGGTGGCCAGCGGCAAGCCCATCGTCTACACCTCGGGCGACAGCGTGTTCCAGGTCGCCGCGCACGAGCAAGCCTTCGGGCTCGAACGCCTCTACGAGACCTGCCGCATCGCACGCCGGCTCGTCGATCCGCTGCGCGTCGGGCGCGTCATCGCGCGCCCCTTCGTGGGCACGGCGCCTTCCTTCCAGCGCACCACCCGCCGCCACGACTGGACCACGCCACCGCACGCCGACACCCTGCTCGACCGGCTGGTGGCCTGTGGCGGCCACGTGACCGCCATCGGCAAGGTGGACGACATCTTCGCGCACCGCGGCACCACGCAGCACGTGCAGGCGGGCACCAACGACGAGGTGCTGGACGCCGTCCAGGCCGCATGGCGCCGTGCGGGGCCTCGCTCGCTGGTGTTCGCCAACTGCGTGGACTTCGACACGCTCTACGGGCACCGCCGCGACGTGGCCGGCTACGCCACCGCGCTCGAGGCCTTCGACCGCCGGCTCCCCGCGCTCGAGGCCTTGCTGCAGGCGGGCGACCTCGCCCTGCTCTCAGCCGACCACGGTTGCGACCCCACCTACCGGGGCACCGACCACACGCGCGAGCACGTGCCCGTGATCGCCTTCGGGCCGGCCGCCCCGCGCGGGGCGCTGGGCCGGCGTGCCATGGCCGACGTCGGGGCCACGCTGGCCGAGCACCACGGGCTGGCCCCGCTCGCCGCGGGCACCTCGTTCCTGCACCACGGGCGCTAGGCTCCGCGCCGAGGACTGTCCTCGGCTAGCCTGCGCGCATGCGAACGCCCAGCCTGCTCCTGAGATCCCTGCTGGTGGCCAGCCTCTCGCTGGCGTGCGCTCCCCGCCCACTGCCCGCCGAGCCCCCGGGCCCGCCGCCCGCGCCGGCGCTCGCCCCGGACCGCACCGACCTCGCCCTGCGCCTGCTGGCGCTGGAGGGCGCCATCCAGCAGCAACCCGCGGCCTTCGCGACCCGCAAGCGCGAGGTTGCCCTCAAGGTCGGCGCGGCCACCGCGGGCTTCTTCATGGGCAACTTCCGCGCCGCGATGGATGCCATCGGCGAGGCCCACGCCCTGCTCGAACAACGCCCGTGGGACAGCGCGCTGGCGGGCATCGCACGCCTGCGCGTGCTGCTTCCGGCCAGCGTGCCCCTCGGGGCTCTACGCGAGCGCCTCGCCACGCTGCGCCTGGCACCCCTCGGTCCCCTGCCCGACCCCAGCATGCCGTGCCTCGCGCGAGCCACGTGGCGCCCCGCCGGCGCGCCCAGCGCGCCCCTCGCCGACGTCGGCGGACCCTCCCGTCCGCTCTCGGCGTGGCTGGAGCAAGGCGTCCCTTCCCGCAACCTGCCCACGCAGCCCGGCCTCTGGAACGTCGAGGTGCACCTCGGCCACCTCGTGCTCCACGGTCGCACCAGCGTGGTGCACGACGACACGCCCGCGCGCCTCAACGCCGCACGCGAAGCCTTGGCTGCGCTCCCCTCGCCTGCTCCCGGCACGCCTGCCGGCATCGTGCCCACGCTGCAGCGGCTCGCGCGCCAGCTGGAGCAGGGGCTGTCGGGCCAAGGCGGTGACGTGGTCCCCGACCTGGCCGAGGCCCTGCGCCGGCTGGAGGAAGGCCTTGCCGGCCTCGCGCAGGCCACCGCCGCTGCGCCTTACCGTCCGAGCCGTCCCGCGCTCACGGGCGACAGCCATCGCGTGACGGCATCAGGTCAGCGCTATCGCCTGTGGGTGCCAGCGCCGCCTGCGAGCGCTGGCCCCCCCGACGCGCAAGCCCCGCCCGCCCCGCCGACGAGCCTGCCCCTCGTGATCGCCCTGCACGGCGCGGGCGGCACCGAGGACATGTACTTCGAGGCCTACGGCGCGGGCGAGGCCCTGCGCCAGGCACGCCAGCGCGGCTGGGTGCTGGCTGCGCCCGACGACAGCGATGCCGCGCTGGACGTGCTGGCCGACCTGCAGCAACTGCTGCCCATCGACCCCAGCCGCACCTACCTCACGGGCCACAGCATGGGTGCCGGCGCCGCCTGGCGCGCGGCGATGGCCTCGCCCCAGTCCTTCACGGCGGTGGCCTGCGTGGCAGGCGGCTGGATGAGCATGGGCCGCCCCGACTACAGCCGGCTGGGCAGCCTGCCCCTGCTCTCCATCACGGCCAGCCTCGACATGTCCCGTCGCATGGCCGAGGGCACCGCACGCGCCGCCCTTGCCGCCGGCGCCAAGGTGGAGGAACGCCTCTACGACGACCTCGACCACCTGCTGGTGGTGGGCTGCTCCCTGCCCGATGTCTTCACTTGGCTCGAGGCACATGTGCGCCGCTGATCGCAGGCGATGCGCCTGCGCGCCCGGGGCGACCCCAAGGCCTGCCCGCAACGCGAGCATCCGTGGTAGGGAGAACATGTCCTGAGGAGCCAGCCATGCCTGCTGTCCGGCCCTTGACGTGGAGCGGGCTCTCCTTGCTCGCAGGCTTGCTGGCAGGCTGGGCCGTTGGGCGGAGCGAGACTGCAGCGAATCGAGGCGATCCGGGCGGGCAGGGCTCGCAGCCCCCCGTCGTGGCTGCGCCGCCGCCAGCGCACGACACGCCGCGCCTGGAGGCACCGGAGGGCGCGCGCCGCGAGGCGGCCCTGCAGGCTGAGGTAGCGGCGCTGCGCGGCGCCCTCGAGGCAGCGGAGAGGGAACGCGATGCGCTCCGCGCGGCGGCTACGCCATCCAAGGCGCCCTCGGGACCGGCCAGCCTGCGCTTCGGCCTCACGGGGCCCACGCCCGCCTTCGACGCAGCCGACTGGCCCACGCTCGGCGAGAACGCGCGCCGCCTGGCGCCCTTGATGCGGCAGATGATGGAAGGCATCGCCAAGGGTGAGCCCGACACCCCGCTGATCCAGCAAGCGGGCGAGCTCAACATGCCCCTGGCCCAGCTCACCATGGCTGCCGCCAAGGAACTGGGCGGCACCGGGCCCAACGGTGCCTTCACGCACCCAGCCGTGCTGGCCAACCTCATGCGGGCCACGCTAGCCGCGATGGGCCAGCCGCTCTCCGAGGAGCAAGAGCACGCGCTCTCCACCCTCGGCGAGGCTTGGGTCGCCGAGCACGCCAGGATGCAGGTCGACGTGGCGCCCGGCGCGCCCGCACTCGCGGCCCTGATTGCCGAGGTCGAGGCCAAGGCCCGCTTCATGACGGCCGCCAAGCGCGTGCTCACCCCCACGCAGCGCACGGCGTTGTTCCAGCCGGACACGGAAGGCCGCGCAGGCCTCGACCTGTTCTCCCCCGGCCTGCTCTACACCCAGCGCATCCCGGCGGCGGGCATCGACGCCGAGGCCAGCGCCCGCCTGGCCTTGCGCTTCTTGCTGGCCCCGCTCGGCCTCTCGCAAGACGAGCAGGCCGCCTACACCGCTCTCGGCGCTCGCTGGGTCGAGGACGTGCCCTGGCAGGGCCGCGGCATCGCCCCCTTGAGCCCCGACACCCTGGTCCCCACCCTCGACGACCTGCAGGGCTTCGCCCGCGCGCAACTGGCCACCCTGCAGCGCATCCTCGACCAAGGCCTTCCCACGCCCGACCAGGCCACCCGCCTGCGCGCCAGCCTCGTCGTCGTCATGCCCCACCGGCTGGAACTGCCGCGCTGACCGCTGAAGCCGACGACACACGCCGGGACAAGCCGCGCTCAGCGCGCCGGCGCCGGCCTCTCCAGCTCCATCGCCGCGATGCCCGGCGAGGGACCCCACGTGGAGAGGCCGATGCGCGTGCGGCCCGGGATGGGCAGCAGCGACACGCCGCGGAACAGCACCACGCTGCCCAGCGTGGCCGTCAGGCGCCCGTCCACGAAGGTGACCAGCAGCGGGCGCGAGACCTCGTCCTTGCCCAGCGGCGGCAGATCCTGCGGCGGCACCTGGTAGTGCAGGTCCTCGTAGCGCTCCAGCCGCGCCTGCACGCGCTTCTCGCCGTCGGGGTGCACGATCAGCGCCCAGCCCGAGAGGCCGTCGTTGCTGCCGTCGCCCTGGAACACCACCGCGATCTTGGGGGCGTGGCCCTGGTTGGTGACGAGGTCGAGCCGCAGCCGGAAGTCGCCCAGGCCCTCGGTCACCTTGTCCTTGAACCACAGCAGGTTGCTGGGCGCGTCGGTGGGGTAGCCCGGGCGCACCGTGTAGCGGCGCCACGCGACCTTGGCGTCGGTCGCCTCCCCCACCAGCGCGTCGTTGGCCACCTTGAACTGGCCCACGCGCACGTCGAAGGCCTTGTCGCCGCGCTTGCCGCGGAAGGCGTGGTCGGCGACGTCCTTCCAGTGCGGCTCGGCCGGCAGCGCCACCGTGCTGGAGCTGGCCACGTCGGCCTGCGTCACCAGCCCGTCGATGGCCTGCCCGTCGCGACGGCTTAGCGCCAAGACGAAACCCGCCGGCCCGCCACGGTTCTTCACCTTCACCAGCAGCTTGTTCCGGCCCGCCTGCAGCACGATGGGCAGGCGCATGGCGTCAGGCATGGGCGCCTGCGGCCCACGGAACCACGGCTGCGGCCCGGACCAGCCGCGCGCCACGTAGCCCTCCACGCGCCGGTCGTTCAGGAACAGCGTCACGTCATCATCGGCGCGCACGTGCAGGTAGGCGGGCACCTCGTGCGGCACGGTGGCCCAGGTGACCGCGTAGCAGGCGGTATCTTCCATGTAGGAGTAGTTCAGGCCCACCCAGCCCAGCGCGTCGATCGTGACCACGCCCTGCGCCTCGGGCGCTCGCCAGCGGCAGGAGTTCAGGCCGTCGTCGTACTGGCGCTCGAAGTCGATGGCTTCCTCGGGCGGGAACACGCGCGCGCGCGGGTCGGCGCCCGGGCTGCGGAAGGGCCCGATCACGCGCCAGTCGTAGACGAGGCCCAGCGCCTTGCCGGCCGCGCGCACCGCCTCGGGCCCGTCGCGCCGCTGGCGCAGCATCGCGCGCGCCAGCCAGTCGCGCGTGGCCGGCGAGTTGGGGAAGCGCGAGAGCTCCTCGATGCGCTTGGCCAGGCCGTCCTCGCCGCGCGCCCACGCCTCGGCTTCCACCCGCACCGCGTCCCGGTCGCTGGCGTCCA
Organism: Planctomycetota bacterium; assembly: GCA_964228555.1. Classification (GTDB taxonomy): domain Bacteria; phylum Planctomycetota; class PLA2; order PLA2; family JAEUHO01; genus CAXQZU01. The sequence goes on along the minus strand of CAXQZU010000034.1, from coordinate 3,089 downwards.
GCGGGAAGCGGAAGGCCACGAGGTCGTCGAAGGCCCCCGGCCCGAAGCAGTCCACGAGGCACTTGGCCAGCGCGCGCGCGATGTAGGGCTCGCGGCCGTCGCCCGAGGGCGCATCCCGGTAGGCCCGGAAGAAGCGGCGGTAGGGCGCCCAGTCGTGCCCGCCCGGCACGCGCGTGTACTTGTCGGCGAAGTGCAGGAAGAAGCCGGCGCTGGGCCCGTAGTCCTGGATGCGCCAGTAGGCAAGGTCGCGCCCGAGGTAGTCGCGCCGGAAGGCCTCGAGGTTGCTGGCGAAGGCGTGCGCCTGATCGCCCTCCTGCCCCAGCATCTCGAACAGGAAGGCGGCGCCGAAGTTGGCCAGCCCCTCGCGGAAGCCGGCGTAGATGGGCGCCGTGTCGTCCACGCAGTGCGTGAGCTCGTGGTAGAGCAGGCCCGTGTCCACGCGCGTGCCACGCGCCTCGGGATCGGCGCGCCCGATGTCGATGATGCTGCCGCCACCCTGCCCGCCGCCGAAGTCCCACAGCTCCTTGTAGTAGACCGTGATGCGGTCGCCGCCGGGGTTGGGCCGCACGCCGAACAGGTCGGTGAGGAACCCGTAGGCGATGTCGAAGCGCAGCCGCGACTCGGCCGGGATGGTGTCCACGAGGCCGCGCGGGCCGATGTAGAGGAAGCGGTGCGAGGCCGAGGTGGACAGGCGGCCGAAGGACGGGTGCTCGCGCGCGGCGCGCACGGCCTCGGCTTCCTCCTGGGGGATGTCGGCCAGCCAGGCCGCCTCCAGCTCGCGCTGCGCCTCGCGTGCCTCGGTGGCCAGGGGCCCGGGCGTGCCCGTGGACAGCGAGCGCAGCAGGATGCGCGCGACGGCGTAGCGGCGCGCCGCGCGCAGCTCGCGCGCCTGCTTCATCAGGGCTGGCGTCGAGCCCAGCTTCTCCAGCAGCGCCTGCCCCTCGGCCTTCTCCTCGTCGCTCGCGCGGCCCAGGATGCGCACCTTGAGGTCGTCGGCGTCCTTCTGCGCCCGCTGGGCCTCCTTGAGCGCGCCGATCACGGCCGCGCCGCCCTGCTCCTCCAGCGCGCCGCCCAGGTCCTCGAGCAGCCGCAGCGCCGCGTGCAGCTTGCCGCGGTCGTAGAGGCGGCCCGACTCTTGCCTGAGCCACCGTTGGCGCTCGTCGTCGATGCGCTTGCGCACGATGCCCTCCTCGAGGGCACTGGGCGCGTCGGCTTGCTGAGGACCCAGCCGCACCAGCCCGTCGCGGTAGCGCAGCTTCGTGGCGTAGGACTCCGCCCGGCGCAGCGCCGTCTCCAGCAGGCGCCATGCATCGGCGCGCCGGCCCGCCGTGACCAGCGCCTCGGCCTGTGCCGTCACGCGTGCGACGGCCTCGGGCGGATCGGTGGCCTCGGCCTCGGGCACCACCAGCTCCAGCACGGTCACCAGTCCCGCACGCGCCGGCTCCTCGCTGCGCGGCGGCAGAACCTTCTCGCGTCCGGGGTCGAGGAAGCCCAGCCGCAGCTCCAGGGTGGTGCCCGGCCGGAACGTGCCGTCGCCCGGCACGGGCACCGGCACCTCGTACGCAACCTTCTGGCCCTTGCGCCACTGCCCCACCGGCGGCTTGGGGCTGTGCGAGAGGTCCAGCAGCGTGCGACCTTGGTAGACAAGCGCCAGCACCACCCGGTAGGGCCGCCCCGGCGCCTCTTCCGCCACGTGCTGCAGCCCCACGCGCCACTGGCCCAGCAGCCCCGCCTCGGCTGCGTCCACCGTGGCCGTCACCTTGACCGGCACCTCGGTGGGCTCGGGCGGCGCGGCGGGCTCCTCGCCGTCGGCCCACGCCGCGCGCCCGAGGCTCGCCAGCAGCACCGCCACCAGCAGCAGCCGTGCGCCCGGCAGCGCGCGCAGGCAGGCGGGCAGGACGGGGTACGGCCCGGGCGCGCTCATGGCCCGGCGATGGTACCGCCAGCGCCCATCCCCCCGGCACGCGTCGCCCGCGCCCCGCGCCCCTTGCCGCCCGACCGGCCTAGAGCGTGAGCAGGTAGGCCAGCACGGCGTCCTTCTCGGCCGGCGCGAGCGCCTGCGGGAAGAGGTGGCCGCCGGCCGACTTGCCGGGCTTGGAGGTGTCGAACCAACTGCGCCGCGTCCAGCCGTCCAGTCCCGCCGGCACGGCCTCGGCCTGCTCCAGCACCTCGAGGCCCCCGCGGCGCACGTCGTAGGCCGGGGCGGGCGCACGCCGCCAGGCCTTGGGGCGCTGGTCGGGGTGCAGCAGGTGCCACAGCGTGGGCACGCTGCCGTTGTGCAGGTAGGGCGCGCTGGCCCAGATGCCAGCGAGCGGCGGCGCCACGTAGCCGGTGGTCTCCACGACCACGCCCGTGGGGTCATAGCCCGTCAGCCACGAGTCGGCGTAGATGCGCCGCTGCGCGGGCACGATGGACTCGAAGCGCAGGCGGTCGGTGCCCAGCTGGTCGATGGGCACGCGCCGCTCGGCATAGCGCCCGCCCTCGCCGTAGGTGCCGTGGCAGCTGGCGCAGGCGCGCTCGAAGACGGCCTTGCCCTGCTGCACGAGGCCCACGTCGGGCGCCTCGAAGGGCCAGCGCGGGGCCTTGACCGACTCGATGTAGGCCAGGATGTCGCGGAAGTCGTCCTCCCACTCCTTGAGCCGCGCCGGCCCGTTGGTGGGCACCAGCAGGAACTGCATCAGCGGCCGGTGCGCCTTGGGCGTGAAGCCGTCGAGGTAGAGCGTCGAGCGCCGCGCCACGTTCCACCACGGCGGCGCATCGAGATCGTGGTGGCGGAAGCGCGGCGCTTCGCGCGGCAGCACCACGTTCAAGTCCTTGTCGCGGTAGGTCAGCAGCGCCACCGAGAACATGACCGCGTTCGTGGTGCCGTGCGTCTCGCCCAGCGGCACGCTGCGCCACAGCGCATCGCCCAGCAGGCTCGGCCGCCCCTGCAGCTTGCGCAGCGCCGCGAGGTCGTCCATCAGGTCTTGCAGTGCCAGGTGCGCGTTGGGCAGCCCGGGCAGCACCTGCTCCCCCACCTGCCCGCCATGGCACGCGAGGCACGACATCGACCAGCGCCCCTGCTCGTCCACCACGTACTGGAGCGGCTT
>CAXQZU010000033.1:0-6891 GCA_964228555.1 Planctomycetota bacterium | reverse complement strand
GCGGCGGCATGGTACGCGCCCCCCCCGCGCCCGCCAAGCCGTGCGCCAAGCCGGGATCCTGGCCCAGCGCCTAGCCGGGCTGGGGGGGCGCCACGGGCCGGCCCTGCAGGGCGGGCATCTCGGCCAGGTAGGCGGCCGCCGGCCCCCCGGCCGCGTGCGCAAACGCCTCGTAGGGCCCGTCGAAGCACACCGTGCCGCCGTCGAGCATCACCACCCGGGGGTGGAGGCGCCGCAGCAGGTCACGGTCGTGGGTCACGATCACGGAGGTGCGCTGCACGCCCGAGGCCGTGCGCGCGTGGTGGGTCTGCCAGATGAGGTCGTGGATGACGCGCGCGCTGCCCGGGTCGAGCCCGGTCGTGGGCTCGTCGTACCAGATCACGGCCGGGTCGCTGACCAGGGCACGCGCCACCGCCACCCGCTTGGCCATGCCGCCGGAGAGCGCGTCGCGCCCCTTGGGCAGCACGTCCTTCACGTCCAGCCCGGTGTCGGCCAGCACCTTGCGCACGCGCACGTCGATGCGCGCCTCGTCCCAGCGCAGGTTCTCGCGCAGCCAGATGGCACAGTTCTCGTAGACGCTGCCGCTGAACAGCGCGTTCTGCTGGAACACGACCGACCACGCGCGGCGCACCGGCTCCAGCTCGCGCTCGCCCATGTGCGTGATGGCCACGCGCGGCGCGCCCGGGCGGCTGTGGTCGCGCGCCCACACCGTGCCGGCGCTGGCGGCCAGCAGCCCGCACAGGCACTGCATCAGCACCGTCTTGCCCGAGCCGCTGGCGCCAACGATGGCCACGATCTCGCCCTGCCGGATGGTGAGGTCCAGCGGGCTGAGCACCTGGCGGCCGTCGAAGGCCTTGGCCAGCCCGCGCGCGGCAACCTCCGCATCGGGGGGCACGTCGGGCGGGAGGGCCGGCGGCGCGTGCGTGCGCGACATGGCTGGATGCTACCGCGGCGCCTGCCGCGCATGCGGGCGCGCACGCGGCGGTGCATGCGGCACGCGGCGGGGTGCTAGCGGCGCCGGGCTGGCGCCGGGGCCGCGGCCTGCGCCGGGCGCGCCGCCTCCAGCGCTGCACGTAGCTCGGCCTCGCTCTGCTCCCCCATCAGGCGCCGGCGGCCAATGTCGAGGGTGGGCATGCCCTCCAGACGCGCGGCCGAGAACAGCTGGCGGTCGCGCACGAGGCGCGGCGGCGGCGTGGGGTCGCGCAGCGCCGCCGACAGTGCCTGCACGTCCAGCCCAGCGCGCTGGCCGGCCGCGCGCACCTCGTCGAGGTCGGGGCCTCGGGCCTGCAGCAGCTCCTCGAACATGCGGTCCTCGCGCCCCGCGCCCGCGGCGAAGGCGCAGGCCCGCGCCCACGCGGGGTAGTCGGCCGTCGCCCACGTGTAGACGCGGCGGATGCGCACCGGCGCGCCGAAGGCGGCCACGGCCTTGGCCAGCCGCGCGTGCGTGGCCCGGCAGTGCGGGCAGAAGGCGTTGAGGTACTCCACCACCAGCACGGTGCCCGCGGGCACCGGAGCCGGCTTCTCCAGCGGGGCGGCCGGCGGCGCGCTGGGCACGGGGGCTGGCGCCGGCCGCACGGGGGCCGGCCGCGGCGGGGCGCGCACGGGCTCGGCCGGGGGCCGCGCTGCGGCAGCCGGGGTGGGGACCGCCGCGGGCGGGCTGGCTGCCGGGCGCGGCGGGATGCCCTGCCGCGACCCGGGCGGCAGCGGCGAGGCCGGCGCCGGCGCGGGGACCGCCGCCCGGGCAGTTGCGACGGGCGCCGGCGCCACCGGGGCGGGCTCGTCGGCGAACAGCTCGCTGGGCGGGCTGATCTCGACGTAGGCGGGCCGCTCCGCACGCGGCCAGGCCAGCGGCAGCGCCACGGCACAGCCGGCCAGGAACAGCCACGCCATGCGCGCCGAGCCCGTCTCGCGCGCGGGGCTGGGCTTGGTCCACGTCAGGGTCAGCAGCCCCAGCAGCAGCCCGGCGGTGTCGGCGCAGAGGCACAGCGGGCAGAAGGCGTCCAGCGCCAGCGCCTGGTAGGCGAAGAGCACGCCGCCACCCAGCGCCGCGAGGAAGCCAGCCAGCCGCAGCAGCTTGCGTGTCGGCTCGCCGGGCAGCAGGCTCAGCAGGAAGAAGGCCCCGAAGGCGCAGAGGCCCACCACGCTGGTGGGCACGCCCGCCACCTGCCCCAGCGCGCTGTGGCTGGCGGCATTGCAGGCCTGCACGAGCGGGCAGAAGGCGCGCTCGGGGTGCAACGCATCGTGGGCCAGCAACGCACTGGCCACGAGCCCGCCCATGGCGGACAGGCGCAACAGGGCAAGGCGCAGCGCGGGAGCCATACGAGTCCTTCAGGCTATCGGCTCGTGGGACGCAGCCCCGGAGGCGCCCGGCATGGCACCCGGTCGATGGGCCAGCTCGCTCAGCGGGGCAGGTGCTGGTGGAACATGTCTTCCACCTCGCCCGGCGTGGGCCGGTCCTGGATGCGCCGGGCCACGTGCCGCCACGCCACCCGGCCGCCTCGCTCCACCAGCACGTGCGCGGGCAATGCCACGTCATGCCCGCCCGGCCCGCCCCGCGCGTGGAGCAGGCCCAGCGCGCGCACAGCCTGCCCCTGCGGGTCGGCCAGCACCGCGAAGGGCAGGGACAGGTCCTCGCGCAGCCGCGCCGCCTCCTGGACGCTGCTGGTGGACAGCGCCAGCACGCGGCCTCCCCGGCGCGCCAGCGTCTCCCCCACGGCCGCGAGCTCGACGAGCTCGGCGCGGCAGGTCAGTCACCAGGGTCCGCGGTACAGCACCAGCAACACGGGCCCGTCGGCAGCCACGCGCGAGAGGTCCAAGGGCTCACCCCCCGGCTGCAGGACCGACACGGCCGGCAGCCGCTCGAGGGCCTCGAAGGTGCTGGGCGCAGGCAGCCGCGCGACCACCAGGAACACCCACGCGAAGGCGCCCAGCAGGCCCACCGCAGCCAGCGCGGGCACGCGCGTGGCCAGGCGCCGGTCGCTGCGCAGCGCGGCCACGGCCAGCCACGCGCCGGCGCCCAAGGGCACGAACGCCAGCACGCCCGACTCGCGCGACCACGCCCAGCGCAGCGTCAGCACGTAGGCCAGCACGCCCGCCAGCGACAGTGCCAGCGCACCCCAAGCCATGCGCCGCGCCACGTGCCCGGGCCCCGCCAGCCCGCCCGCGGCGGGGCTGGCTCGCATGCGGGTCGGCCCAGGGTCCATGGCCCGTCGAATCTACGCCCTGCCCCCGCGCCCGCCGCCGCCTGCGCCCCCGAGCCCCAGTGTCGACTGGCCCCCGCCTCACGAGAGCGGGGTCCACCTGCGGCCATGGAGCGGGGGCCACCCCGTCCAAGGGGACGGGATCCCCGCCCGGGGATCGAGGCCTGCCCCATGGCACCAGCCCGCCTTGTGCCCAAGGGGCGCGATCTGGGCAGAGGCTCCTCGCCTAGGCCAGCACGACGGCAGGGAAGTGAAAGAACGCCACCCGCAGCGAGCGGGACGCATCCAGCACAACCCGGGGCAGCCCCACCCCCGGAGCCCACGAGGCAGCCCCGGCGCCCGCGCCGGAGCCAGCCTCTGACGCCGTCCCGCGCCCGCCGCGACGAGGACTCGTCGCCGACGTGCGATTCCGCCTGAAAATCAGCACGGTTCGCGGCGTCTGCTCCAGACGACGCTCGACGGCCTGCGGCTCCAGTTCGCGGGCGGCCTCTCGATGGACGAGCGCCCCACGGTGTCCACCGACGAGGAGGCCGCGCACGAGGACGCCAAGAACCGGCTGCTGGTCTGGCGCGTCGCCTCGCAGATCCGACTCGAGCGGGGCGTGCCCGAGGCCGAGGTCGTGCGCGTGACGCTGCACGGCAAGGACGGGGCCCTGCTGTTCGAAGGCGACGTAAGGTAGGCTCCGCGCCGGCCGCGCCGAGCACCCACGCCCGTGAGGCCGACGCCTCGCGGGCGTTCCTCGGTGGCGGCAGTGGACCGCGCCTTGTCCCGCTCTGCAATCGCCACCAGAACACCTGGGGATCGCGGTCTTCGGCGGTGGTTGCCCCGGGAGCCCAGCGCGCCCAGGCCATGCTGGCGGGTCCCGGCCTGAAGAGTTCCCCGGGGCGCTGAGGTTGGCCATCGGCGATCGAATGCGTATGCGTCTTGTTCATATCCCGTGCGGCCGCCCGCATCCGGCGAGAGTCGGCCCACTTGCCGATCGTGGCGGGCCCGCCTACAATCACGAGCACGAACCTGCGGAGGTCGTCACATGAAGCGGTATCTGACCATCGTGCAGTCCCTTGCGGTGGTGATGGTGATCGCGGGAACAGCCACGATCGCCTTCGCAGATACCGGATGCTTCCTCTGGGTCTTCAAGGCGGGAGGCGAAGAGTACATGGAGTACCGGCCCGGGTACCCGCAGTGCCACTACCAGCAGTGCATACCCGCGACGGACCAGTGCAAGGTGCGGACAATCAACGTTGGTGGGCAGATGGGCCAGTACTGCGGCTGTAAGCCAATCCACGCGGGCGATGGTTGCTTCCTTGGATACTCCGGCACCGAGCCGACCGGCGGGTCAGCTTACTGCATCAATCTCTGCCCGTCACCGCAGGTTTGTCCGCCGGTTAGTTGGGTTCCCAGTTCTTGGGATCCTTCCATCCAAGTTGCGACCGCCTGCGGCGCGTGCCAGGCACCGCCTCCCTAGCAGTCCGTATGCCCCGCGTGCTGCTGGCCGGGCTGTGGATGTTGCTCGGCTGCGCGAAGGCGTTGCACGCTGGTCCCTTCGTGACCTTTCTTGGCGACCAGGGCGTGCCAGAGCAGTTCCGAAAGCCAGCCGCCGCAATTCTCATCGGGGGGGAGATTCTTCTCGGACTGCTGATGCTAGCATCTCGGCGGTGGGCGCGCGTGCTCGCGGCTTCATCGCTTGCGCTGGCCTTACTCATGACCATCTACTGGATGATTGAGCCGCAGACAGCCGCTCAGTGCGGGTGCTTCGGGAATCTGGTACGTGCGACCCGCGCACGTCGCATCGTAGTGCTCGGCGCTCTGTGCTTCCTGTCGGCGCAGGTTCTTCGGCGCGCACCCTTGGTCGGCGTCCCTGGCATGACGGATAGTGAGGCGCGCGGATGACGAAGCGTCGATTCCTCCCAATCCTACTCTGTCTACTGGTATCCGCTGCGGCCTTCTACGCGCTCCTTTTCCCGGCGTCTCCTTTGACACGTCCGCAGGGGGCGGCACCTGCGGAGGTGGACGATCGCCCCACTCTGGTTCCTCATCTGTCCGCACGGCCCGTCATTGTCCCCCCGGGTGCGGAGCCGGTTCCGTCAGCACGCGAAGGGCAGATTCGGGGGCGTGTAGTAGACCTGCGAACTCGTGCTCCTGTCGACGGTGCCCGTGTCTTCGTGCCCCGTACAAGCGAGGACGCGCTTTTCCTCTCGGACGCGGCCGTGCGGACTGATGCACGCGGCGAATTCACCTTGGAGCGGCGGGCCCCGGAGCGGACTGCTCTGTGGGTGACAGCGTCAGGCTACCTGCCGTGGCAAGGCGTGGCTGACGTGACCGCGGCGAATGTCGAGGTCGAGCTCGACGCCGGTGTGACCCTTGACGGGGTTGTCGTTGACCTATCGGGGAGCCCGATCCAGGGCGTCCTGGTCTCGTGCGCACCTTCCAAGCAGCGGCTTGGCTGGCCGCATGATCCTAGATTCCTCTCAGATCTTGGGACAAGCGGCGGAGTCGGCGAGACCGACTTCAATGGTCGATTCTCGATCGGAGGCCTTGCGCCCGACGCCACCTACGAAGTTCAAGCACGAAAACTTGGATGGACGCGTGCAGGCACCTTCACGCCACAGAAGGTTACGCCGGGTCGCCAGGATTTGCGGATCGTCATGCGGCGCGAGGCTGTCCTGCGGGTCAGGGTGCAGGCCGACGATGGTTCCATACTGACCGAGGAAGCGACAGTGATCCTCACCCCCCCGGACGGGTGGGGCTGGTCCTCGAGTCTGGAGCGCCAGTTGGATGGTCGGCTCCAACGTGAAACGACGCTTCCAACCAAGGACGGATGGGTCACCTACAGATTGTCGCAAACGACCCCGCTGTCCGGGGACGCCGTCACAGAGGTTGAGGTCGAAGCAACCGCCCCGGGGCTCGCGGTTGGGAGCGCCCGAGCGGGCATCTCACCCGACTCCGAGTCCGAGATCGTGCTCGTGCTCAGGCGGACCAGCTCGGATCGAGTTCGGATGCCGGTGTCGTTTCGGGCACACCTTCCGACTGGCGAGCCCCTGCGGGGTGGGTTCACTGTCATGATCCGAACACCAGCCGGCGAGTACTGGACCTCGGCCATGGTCTTCGGTGACGATGGCATCGCGTTGCGTTCTCGCGATCTACCGCCTGGCGCCAACGCGATCCGCGTCGGCCCCGGTCTTGGAGTCGAAAACGATCAATTCTGGCCCGTGGCGGATTGGTATGAGTTCGTCGTGCAGGCGGTCGGACCCGCGCAGTCGGTCGAGCTTCCGTGCAGGGGCAACCGGCTACAGCTTCGTGTTACGTCGCCGGAGGGCCAGGCTGTTCGAGGCTATGATCTCCGAGTGCGAGCAGATGTTGGCGCAAGGCGAGTGGGGAACTGGCGATTCGTACGCGATCTACCTCTGGCGCTTGAAGCATCGCCACCCGAGCTGTTTGTGTCGCCGGGGAAGTCGTCCCTAGAGTTCAGTTTGTCCGATGTCGGCGGCGCTGAGGTGCTGGTTGAGGCGCCCGGAGACGGCTCTGGGTTGACATTGGATGTCCGCTTGGAACGGGGAAAGGAAGTCCCCTGGAGTGCTATCTTCGAGCGTCACGAAGGACGATGATCCGACTCAGCGGTCTCCGTCAACTCGATTGGGGAGGAAGAGTCATCCATGTGCCCTGCGGTCGGGGTAGAATGCTACCGCGCTCATCC
>CAXQZU010000032.1:0-10745 GCA_964228555.1 Planctomycetota bacterium | reverse complement strand
TTGCGGCGTGCGATGGCGGCGCTGGAGGCGCAGCGGGAGGTGCTGGGGGCGGAGGCGCTGGAGGCGGCGCTGGCGCCGCTCAGGGCCCGGCTGGCGGCGCTGGAGGCGCGTGGGGCGGGCGGCGCGGCTGGGGGAGGGGCGGGCGAGGGCGAGCGGCGGCCGATGGTGGTGCTGTTCGGGGACCTGTCGGGGTTCACGACGCTGGCGGAGCAGGCCGACCCCGAGGCGGTCGCCGAGACCCTGCATGCGCTGTGGGGGGAGCTGGATGCCATCGTGCGGCGGCTGGGCGGGACGGTGGACAAGCACATCGGCGATGCGCTGATGGCGTGGTGGGGCACGCGCGGCACGGCGGAGCGCGCGGCGGCGCTGGCGCTGGAGGCGGCGCTGGCCATGCAGGCGGCGGTGGGGGCCTTCGTGGCCCGCGGGCGGCTGCGGCGGCTGGGCGAGGTGGCCCCGGGCAGGTCCGTGGGCATGCGCATCGGCGTGCACGCGGGCCTCGCGTACGTGGGCGAGGTGGGTGGGCCGGGCGAGCGCACGGCCATGGGCGACACGGTCAACACGGCCAGCCGCCTGCAGGCGCTGGCACCGGTGGGCGGCGTGCTGGCCTCGCAGGAGGTGCTGGCGCAGGCACGCAACCTCTTCGACGTGGAAGAGGCGGGCGTGCAGGCGGTGCGCGGGCGCAGCGCGCCGGTGACGGCCTTCCGGGTGCTGCGGCGGCGGCCGGCCCAGTTCGTGGATCCCTCGCGCGGGCTGGCACGCGACCTGCCCATGGTGGGTCGCCAGCGCGAGCTGGCCGAGGTGGCCGGTGCGCTGGCGGGCGTGGCGGCGGGGCAGTCGGTGCGCGTGTTGCTGTGCGGCGAGCCCGGCATCGGCAAGTCGCGCATGGTGCAGGAGGTGGCGCGGCTGCTGCCGGAGGGCGTGGTGGCGGCGCGTGCCCGGGCACAGCCCGAGGCCACGGGCAGTCCCTTTGCCTGCCTGCGCGAGGTGCTCGTGTCGGCGCTCGGCGCAGCGCAGGATGACGAGCCCGCGTTGCTGCTGCAGCGGCTGCTGGATGCGACGCACGGCCGCATCTCCGAGGCCGATGCGCGCGAGGCGCTGGCCTTGGTGGGCCTGGGCGGGCTGGAGCCGGGCGCTTCGGGCGGTGGGGGCGTCCGGCCGGTCGACCTCTTGCGCAGGGCGGTGGGGGCGCTGGCCCCCGAGGCGGGTCGCGCCGTGCTGCTGCTGGAGGACCTGCACTGGGCCGACGCCTCCTCGCTGGAGGTGCTGCTCGCGCTGCGTGTGCCCTCGGCCCACGCGGCCTTGGCCCTGCTGTGCACGGCGCGGCCGTGGGAGCCGGCCGCGGGATCGTTGCTGGCGCGCACGGCCTTCGAGCATCGCGTGGACCTCCAGCCGCTGGCGCGCGAGGAGGGCGTACGCCTGGCGGCGCTGCTGGCCGGCGCCGCGGCAGCGCAGGCGGGGCTGGAGGCGTTGGTGGCGCGCGCGGGCGGCAACCCGCTGTTCCTGGAGGAACTGGTGGGGGCAGCGCGGGCGGGCTCGGCGGCGGGGGTGGCTGGCGCGGCGGTGCCGGCCACGCTGCGCGGCGTGCTGCAGGCCCGGCTCGACGCGCTGGCGCCGCCGGCGCTGCTGGCCCTGCGCCTGGGCTCGGTGCTGGGCGAGGCCTTGTGGGAGGACGCCGTCGTGGCGTTGGGCGCCGGGCCACGCGAGGAGGTGGCGGCCACGCTGGAGGCGCTGGGCGCCGAGGGCCTGCTGGTGGCGCAGCCGGCCCCGTCGCTGGGCACCTCGCGCGAGTACCGCTTCCGCCACGCCCTGCTGCGCGACGCCGCCTACGAGGGCACGCGCCTCAAGGAGCGCGCGCGCGCGCACGCGGCCGCGGCGACCTGGCTGGAGCAGGCGGTGGGCGGTGCGCTGCCCGCGTGGGCCGGCGTGATCGCGGGCCACTGCGAGGCCGCGGGCGATCGCGAGCGGGCCGTGCGACACCACGCCACGGCCGGCGAGTGGGCGCTGGCGCGCTCGGCCTTCGCGGACGCCGTGGCCTCGTTCCGCAAGGCGAGCGCGCTGGCCGGGGAGGCCCCCGCAGCGCTGCGCGCCCGGCTGGCCTGCGGCGAGGGATCGGGGCTGGAGAAGCTGGCGCGCTACGCCGAGGCCACGGCGCGCATCGAGGAGGCGATCGCGCTGGCCGGCTCGGCGGGCGACCTCGCGCTGGCCTCGCGCGCCACGGGCCTGCTGTCGTGGGTGGTGCACCTGCAGGGCGATGGCGTGCGCTCGGCGGCGCTGGGCCGCGGGGCGATGGAACTGGCCCGCGCCTCGGGCGACCGGGCCACGCTGGCCCGGGCCCTCGCGCGGCTGGCGCCCGAGCAGCCGGACGCCCCGCTGGAAGCGCGCATGGCCCCGCGGCGCGAGGCGCGTGCGCTGTTCCGCGAGCTGGGCGATAGGCCGGGCGAGGCCCTCAGCCTGCTCAACCTGGGCAACATGGCCTTCGTGGGGGGCGAGCCTGCGCAGGCAGGTGGCTTCTACGAGGAGAGCCTCGTGCTCTACCGCAGCCTCGGCAACCGCTGGGGCGTGGCCAACTGCCAGATGAACCTCGGCCTCGTGCACCTCTCCTGCGGGCGCCCCGCCGAGGCGCTGCCGCAGTTCCACGAGGCCATGGCGCTCTCGGCCAGCATCGGCGACCGCGAGGGCATCGCCCTGGGCCACGGCAACATCGCCGATGCGCTCCATGCGCTGGGCCAGCCCGCCGAGGCGCTGGCCGCCCAGCGGCTGGCGCTGGCGGAGGCGCTGGACGTGGGCCTGGGCTCGCTGGTCGCCAGCATGCTGGCCCGCCTCGCTGTCCTGCGGGCGGACACGGGTGCGTGGCCTGCGGCGGTCACGCTTGCCACGTGCGTCGACGCCACCCAAGCCCGTGGCGCGCTGGAGGCCGAGGATGCCGCGCGCGTCGCGTCGGTGCTCGCGCGGGCGGCCACCGTGCTCACGCCCCCCGCGCTGGAGGCCGCCCGGGCAGCCGGCGCGGGCCGCAGCCTCGACGAGGCCGCGCTGGCCGAGGTGCAGGGCATCGTGGCGCCCGGCCGAGCGCTGGTGCCCGGCGCCGGCGGCTAGCGCGGCGCGTTGGGCGCGTTGAGGCGGGTGCGGCGCTCCAGCTCGAGCAGCTCGCGGCGCTCGGCGGAGGTCATCGGGTCGCCGTCGATGTTCTTCTCGCGCAGGACCTGGAGGCGCTGGCGCTCCGCTGGGGTGAGGGGAGCCTCACTGCGGTCCGGGGTGCGGATGCGCGGCGTGCTGGGCGTCTCGGGCATGCGCGGGGAGGGCGCTGGGTCGTCGCACTGGCGCAGCAGCAGCACCGCGATGCCCAGGATCCACAGCAGGCCCAGGCCCGCACCTCCCTTGGCCTTCGGCTTGGGAGCAGGTCGCGGCGCGGCCGGCTCCTCGGCGAGGTCGTCGTCCTCGAGGTCGGTGTCGAGATCCGCGTCGGCGCCGTAGTCGCTGCGCTTGGGAGGCAGGTCGGAGGGACGCCTCGTGGGCCCGCTGCTGCGCGGGCTGGAGGGGCCGGGGAAGGGCGGCGGCAACGGCGCGGGGGCCGGCGTGGAGGGGCTGCCCGCCGCGGGGCGTGCGGAGGACGCCCAAGGCTTGCTGGGCGGCGTGCTGGGCTTGCTGGCGGGGTGCCCCGGGGTGCCGGGCCCGTGGCGGAAGGCGAAGGGGTCGCCCGGCACGGCGCCCGTGGCCGGGGCCGCAGCGCGCGGCGCGGCCGTGGCGCTGGGCCGGGAGGCTGCCGGCTGTGCGCGCACGGGTGCGCTGGGGGCCGCGCGAGCGAGGCTCGGTGCGGCCTGCTGGGTGGGGTCCAGCGAGGGCGCGGCCTGCAGGCCCGGGCCCATGCTCAGGGAGGGGGGCAGCGCCATCGGCGCGAGCGGCGGCATCGGCTCGGGCGCGGCCCCGGGCGTGCTGGCCAGCGACGACGCCGGCGGTGCAGCCAGCGGTGCCGCGGCACCGCTGGGGTCGTCGTAGGTCACGCTGGGGTCGTTGCGCACGCCCCGATGGTGGCCGCGCGGGCAGGGGCGAGCAAGGCCTGTCGCACGGCCGGCCCGGGCGCCGGCCTAGGCGCCCGAGGGCGTGGGGGCGGGCGGGCGCTTCCAGCGGGCCGGCACGCGCTCGAACAGCCACCAGCGCGGCCGGGGCGGGGCACCGAACTCCACGCCGAAGTCGCGCACGGCCACCTCGCGCACGTGGTCCACGGCCCGCTGCGGGTCGTCGGTGACGAGGATGCGCGCGGCGTCCGTGGGGTCGATGGTGCCGGCGGCCACCATGTCCTTGTGCAGGAAGTCCAGCAGCGGGCGCCAGTAGTGCGTGCCCATCAGCACCACGGGGAAGGGTCCCATCTTGCCGGTCTGGATCAGCGTGGCGGCCTCGAAGATCTCGTCGAGGGTGCCGAAGCCGCCGGGCAGCGCGATGAAGCCGTAGGAGTACTTGGCCAGCATCACCTTGCGCACGAAGAAGTGGCGGAACTCGACGAACACGTCCAGGTAGGGGTTGGGCTCCTGCTCGTGGGGCAGCTCGATGTTGCAGCCGATGCTGCGGCCGCCGGCCTCGTGCGCCCCGCGGTTGGCGCCCTCCATCACGCCGGGCCCGCCGCCCGTCATCGTCGTGAATCCCGCGCGGGCCAGCGCGGCACCCACCTCGCGCGCCAGCTGGTAGTCGCGGTGGCCCTCAGGGAAGCGCGCCGAGCCGAACACTGTCACGCACGGGCCCGCGAAGTGCAGCTTGCGGAAGCCGCTGACGAACTCTGCGGCGATGCCCAGCACCCAGCCCAGCTCGGTGCCACGCGGGCGGGGGCCCGAGAGGAATCGCTCCTCGGCGCCGGTGCGTGCCGGCGGGTGGTGGTGGGGCCAGGTGGGGCCGTCGTGGCGTGCGGCGGTCATGGCAGGACTCTCCTCGGTGGCTGGCGATGGTAGCGGGCGTGCGTGCGAGGCCCCTTGTCCCCGGTGGCGGGTGAGATGGCCGCATGCTGGCGCCCTCCCCGGCTCGCGCATGCTGGTGATCGGCCTCGACGAGGCGGGCTACGGCCCCATGCTGGGCCCGCTGGTGGTGGGTGCCAGCGCCTTCCGGCTGGCGCAGGCCCCCGCCCGGGGCGCGGTGGACCTGCATGCGGCGCTGGAGGGCTTGGCCTGCCGTGCGGGCAAGGCACGCCGGGGCCAGCCGCTGCCCGTGCCGGTGGACGACAGCAAGGAGGTCAAGCGCCGGCACGGCCTGCCGGGCCTCGCGCGCGGCGTGGCCTTCGGGCTGGTCGGCGCGGGTCGCGACCTGCCCGAGCACCTGGCGGGCCTGCTGGCCGCCTGCGGCGACCGGCCCGCGGCGTCGGCGCTCGCGGACCCATGGTGGGGCGAGCCCGAGCTGGCGCGCCTGCCCGCCACGGACCTGCCGCGCGACCTGCGCGCGCGCTGCCTGGTGAAGGGCGTGGAGCCGCTGGGCGTGTGGGTGGCGCCGGCGCTGCCCGGCGAGCTCAACGAGGCCTTCGAGGCCACCGGGAACAAGTCGCGCGTGCTGTTCCTCGCCACCGTGACGCTGCTGATGCGCGTGCTGCAGGAACTGCCCGGCGAGGAGGTGCTGGTGAGGCTGGACCGGCAGGGCGGGCGGCTGGACTACGGCCCGTGGCTGGCGGGCGTGTTCCCCTTCCACGGCGTGGAGGAGCTGCCCGCCGGCGAGGGCGAGGCGCGCTACCGGCTGCGCGACGGCGCGCGCTCGCTGCAGGTGGAGTTCGCCACCGGCGGCGACGGGCGCCACCTCGAGGTGGGGCTGGCCAGCATGGCGGCCAAGCTGGTGCGCGAGCTGTGCATGGAGCGCATGAACGCGTGGTTCGGGGCGCGCGTGCCGGGCCTGGCGCCCACGGCGGGCTACGTGCAGGACGGGCGGCGCTGGATGAAGCAGGTCGCGCCGCTGCTGGCGCGCGCGGGCATCGGACGCGAGCGGCTGGTGCGGGCGCGCTAGGCGGCCGGCCGGTCCGCGCCGGGCGGCACGCCCAGCGCCACCAGCGCCTCGCGCACCTGCTGCGTGAGCGCCCGGCGGCCGGGGCCGCCCACGGCGCCCTCGACCGGGATGGGCGGGCCGAAGCGCACCGTGACCGTGCCGCCGCGGCGGGGGTAGGGGATGCCGCGCGGCATGCGCTCCCACGAGCCGAGGATGGCGATGGGCTGGATGTCGAAGCCGGCGGCCATGGCCACCTGCACGGCGCCGCCCTTGAGCGGGCCCAGCCGGCCGTCGGGGCTGCGCGTGCCCTCGGGGAACACGGCCGGGTTCACCTTGCGCTTGCGGGCATAGGCCACGGCGCGGTCCAGCAGTGCCTTGCCCGCGCGCGGGTCGTCGCGGTCGATGAGGAAGTGGCCCGTGGCCCAGGCATGCCAGCCCACGAAGGGCAGCGCGATGAGGCCGCGCTTGAGCACGAAGCGCAGCGGCCCGGGGCTCACGGCGCCCAGGATGGCGGGGTCGAGCCACGAGCCGTGGTTGGCCACCAGCACGCGCGGGCTCGCGCCCTGCAGGTGCTCGCGGCCCTCGACCACCAGGCGGATGCCGCTGCCGGCCACCAGCGCGCGGCCCCACAGGCGCAGCACCCAGTCGGCCAGGCGGTGGCCCACGGGGTCGAGCAGCCAGGCCACGACGCTGCAGCAGAAGGCCCCGCCCGTGACGAGGAAGGCCACGAGGGCGAAGGAGAGCGCGCGCAGCGGCCAGAGCACGTCCCGCGGGAACACCGCCGGATCCGCGCCCGGGCGCCCTGCGTCGCGTGCCATCGGCAGCCTAGAACAGCCCGACGATGCGGCCCTGCTCGTCGATGTCCACGCGCTCGAGGCCCGGCGCGCTGCCCAGGCCCGGCATGGTCATCATCGTGCCCACCAGCGGCACGAGGAAGCCGGCGCCGGCCGAGAGGCGCACCTCGCGGATGGGCAGGCGGAAGCCCGTGGGCCGGCCCTTGAGGGCCGGGTCGTGCGAGAGCGAGTACTGCGTCTTGGCCATGCAGATCGGCAGCTTGCCGTAGCCGGCCTTCTCGTAGCGCTCGATGTCGGAGGCCGCCTGCGGCAGCACGTCCACGCCGGCGGCGCCGTACATGCGCGTGGCGATGGTCTCGATCTTGGCGCGGATGGGGCTGTCGAGCTCGTAGAGGTGCTTGAAGGAAGCGCCCTGCTCGCAGGCCTTCTCCAGCGCGCGCGCCAGCTCGAGGCCGCCGCCGCCGCCCTTGCCGAACACCTCGCTCACGCAGGCGTCGGAGGCGCCCGCCTCGCGCGCGGCTTTGGCGATGTAGGCGTGCTCGGCGTCGGTGTCGCTGGGGAAGCGGTTGATGGCCACCACCACCGGGATCCCGTGCAGGCGCACGTTCTCGACCTGCTTGACGAGGTTGCCGATGCCGGCCTTGAGCGCGTCGAGGTCTTCCTTGAGCAGGCCCGGGTCCAGCGGCTTGCCGGGCACGATGTTGAAGCGGCCGCTGTGCATCTTGAGCGCGCGCACCGTGCAGACCAGCACGGCAGCGTCCGGCGTGAGGCCCGAGGCGCGGCACTTGATGTTGAAGAACTTCTCGCAGCCGATGTCGGCGCCGAAGCCGGCCTCCGTCACCACGTAGTCGGCCAGCCGGATGGCGATGCGGTCGGCCACGATGGACGAGTTGCCGTGGGCGATGTTGGCGAAGGGGCCCGCGTGCACGAAGCAGGGCGTGCCCTCCATCGTCTGCATCAGGGTGGGCTTGATGCTCTCGCGCATGATCACGGTGGCGGCGCCCGCGCACTTCGTGTCCTCGGCCGTGATGGGGGATCCGTCGGGGCGGAAGCCCAGCACGACGCGGCCGATGCGCTGGCGCATGTCGCGCAGGCCGTCGGCGAGGCCCAGGATGGCCATCAGCTCGCTGGCCACGGCGATGTCGAAGCCCGTCTTGCGCGGCACGGCCTTCTCGTCGCCCCCCTGGCTCACGGTGATGTCGCGCAGCACGCGGTCGTTGGTGTCCATCACCCGGCGCCACAGGATGCGCTCGCGGTCGAAGCCGAAGCGGTTGCCCAGCAGCAGCGAGGCGTCGATGTGCGCGGCCACGAGGTTGTGCGCGGCCTGCACGGCGTGGATGTCGCCCGTGAGGTGGAGGTTGAACTCCTCCATGGGCACCACCTGGCTGTAGCCGCCGCCGGCGGCGCCACCCTTGATGCCGAACAGCGGGCCCATGCTGGGCTGGCGCAGGCAGGTGACCACCTTGCGGCCCAGCCGCGCCAGCGCCAGCGAGGTGCCCACGGTGTGCACCGTCTTGCCCTCGCCCAGCGGCGTGGGCGTGATGGCCGTGACGACGATGTAGCGGCCGCGCGGGCGGTCCTTGAGGCGCTCGATGGCCGAGAGCGAGACCTTGGCCATGTGCCGGCCGTGGGGCTCGACCTCGTCCGGCAGCAGGCCCGCGGCGCGCCCGATCTCGTCGATGGGCTTGAGGCGCGCCGAGCGCGCGATCTCCAGGTCGTCCTTCATGGCACCTCCTTGCAGCGAGGGCGGCCCGCAGGGCGCCGTCGCCGGCTCCGTGGCGTGGATGGTCCGGTCTAGGGTCGCAGCGACGTGCTCTCGGTCTCGGCCGCCAGCTCGGCATTGTCGCTGGCCCGCCGCACCTCGGCCACGGTCTTGACCCAGGCCGAGGGCGGTGCGGCCAGCACGCGCACGAGGACCTCGAAGTCCAGGCCCTCGCCCACGCGCAGGCCGAAGGAGCCCGAGCGGGCCAGCGGGCCCTGGCCCGTCACCGGCACGCCGTCCCGCAGCGCGCGGCCGCTGACGAACTCCAGCTCGGCGGGCAGGTTCCACTGCACGAACATCTCCGGCGTGGTGTCGGTGCCCATGTCGTTCTCGATGCGCAGCCGGTAGAGGAAGGTCTGGCCGACGTTGAACACGCCGTCCTCGCTGCCGTCCGCGGCCTTGTCGGTCATCTCCACCTGCAGGGCAGGCAGGCCCGTCACCTGCATGGCCACCTGGGCCTTGACGGCACAGCGCTGCCCGCAGGTGCTCTCGGCCGACACCGCGCAGGCGCCCACCTGGCGCGCCACCACCTGCCACTCCTGCGAGAAGGACTGGCCGGGGGCCAGCGGGCCCACGTTGAAGTCCTGGAAGCCGCCGCCCAGGCAGCCGCCGTTGGTGACGCGCACCACGCAGCCCTCGGCCTCGCCGTCGCCCGCGTTGCGCACGACCAGCGTGTACGCCGCCTGCTCGCCGTAGTAGATCGTGTCAGGGCCCACGAGGGTCATCTCGAGTCGGCACTCCACGGCCTGCAGCGTGCAGGCCGACGAGGCCTCGGCGGTGCGCGAGGCCACGGCGCGGGCCGTGTTGGTGAAGGTGCCCGCGCGCTCGGCGCGGCCGGCGAACTCCACCTCCAGCGACTCGCCCGGCGCCAGCGTGCCCAGCGACACGGTGGGCTGGCTCAGCGGCGTGATGCCCTCGGGGAAGGCGTCCGTGAGCACCACCTCGTCCAGCGGGCCCCGGCCCGTGTTCTGCACGGCGACGACGAAGCGCACCTCGCTGCCCACCGGCACGCGCGCCGGCTGGCAGGTGGTGGTGATGGCGAGGCGGCCGGCCACCACCTCGACGGGGCACTCGCTGCGCGCCAGCACGCCGCCGCGCGCGTCGCGCACGGCCACGCCCAGCGTCACGGCGCCTTCCGTCTCGCCGACGAGGCGCAGCGTCAGGCTGGCCTCCTGCCCGGGGGCCAGCGTGCCCAGGCTGGCCGGGAAGGGGCCGCCCTCGGCCAGCAACAGGCCCTGCGGGAGCAGCAGCTCGGCCACCACGCCCTCGGCGGGCGCGTCGCCGGTGTTGCGCAGCACCACGGCGGCGGCGAAGGGGCGTCCCGCGGCCGCCAGGGCGCCGTCGGGGAAGCCGCACTCGGCGCTCACCTGGGCGCGCTGCCAGCGGACGGTGACGATGCGCGAGCGCGGGCAGGTCTCGCCGTAGAAGGAGCCCAGCGCGGTCAGGCGCACGCGGCTGGGGCCGGGCACGCCCGAGAGGTTGCGCAGCATCAGCTCGGCCACGCCCAGCGCGTTGGTGTCGATGCGCATGGTGCGGGCGTTGCTGCCCACGAACGCGGCCTCGGGGCCGTCGAGCACCTCGGCCTCCACCGCCTGGCCGGGGATGCCCGAGCCGTCGGTCCGGACCAGCGCGACGGCCAGCGGCTGCACGTCCACCGGGAGCACCTGCGCGCTGTCCTCGGGGAAGCGCACGTCGGCGTCGGCCCACACCTTCTTGGCCCACACCTTGTGGCGCGTGCCGTCGCGGATGGCCGGCACGTAGGCGATCAGCTCGGTGACGCCCTCGCGCACCGAGGTGAAGGTGATCCACGACTGGCCGGTGCCGACCTCGATGTCGGGCAGGCGTGCGCCCCCGGTGGATGCGTAGGGCCAGTTGTTGCCGGCGTCGATGCTCTCGGTGTCGTAGTTCGTCACCGAGATGGCGTAGTGGTTGTCGATCTTGTTGCCGTTGTTGCCCAGGCCGGTGGCGCGGACGGGCGCGATGGCACCCACGCCGTACTGGTCGTCGTGGGCCACGATGTCGCCCACGGCCTCGGGGTAGCGCGCCAGGATCCACTCCACGCGCTGGCCGGGCATGGGGTTGCCGGCCTGGTCGCGCACGGTGACGACCAGCGTGTGCTGCGTGCGGACCGGGTTGCAGTCCACGGCGGGGGAGACGCGCTCGTCGATCTCCACGCTGGTGGGGACTGCCTCGCAGGGCGCCACCACCGGCTCGGGCGGCAGGCAGGCCTGCGAGTTGCT
>CAXQZU010000031.1:0-63875 GCA_964228555.1 Planctomycetota bacterium | reverse complement strand
ACGAAGGTGGAGGCGAGCACCCAGAGCAGCACGCGGTCCAGCGTGCGGGAGGCCTGTTCGTGGCCGCGTGTCCAGAGGTGGAGCGAGACGACGGAGGCGATCAGGGTGAAGAAGATGTAGAGGATGGTGACGCCGCTGATGCCGTCGGCGAGGGTCATCGCGGGGCTCTCGGGCAGCGAGCTGCTGATCACGTAGGCGTTGCCGGCGGCCGCGAAGATGGCGCCGATGCCCAGGCCGAAGCGCGGGTCGAGGTCGGTGGGGCGGATGAAGAAGGCGAGGAAGGCGATGAGCGCGGCGAGGTAGCTGCCCCAGAACAGCTTGATGAAGTAGCCCAGGCCCGCGCGGTCGGCGCTCACCCGCAGCTCGAAGCGCGAGTAGGTGGACTGGTTGCCGGTGGGCACGCTGGTGTCGCCGTAGTTGGTGCTGTAGCGATGCACGCCCGTGCGGGCCGTGACCTCGCCCACCTCCCAGCCCGGGATGCGGACCACGGGATCCACGCCCGAGTTGGCGGTGTCGGCCACGAAGCGCAGGCCACTCTCGTCGTGGTCGCCATCCTCGATGGCGAGGGTCAGGACATGGTCGTCCAGCGGGAAGCGGCGCAGGTTGAACAGGCTGGAGATGGTGGCGCTGATGCGCGCTGTGGCGTACTTCACGCCGCCCGCCAGCTCCTGCGTGCTCACGTTCTCCTTCTCGTCCACGTGGCCGCCCACGAGGTCGAAGCTCTCCATGGGGTTGAGGCGGGGGTCGCGCCAGCGGAACCAGATCCAGAAGGTGACCTTGAACTCGTTGGCCTTGAGGTCCACCAGCGGCAGCTGCGCCACGTAGATGCCCACGGCCACATCCCGGGTCTCGGCCAGGGTCGTGGCCGCGCCGGCTGCCGTCTCGGACGACATCTGCACGTCGTCGATGCCGCCCGTGGGCTGCGGCCGCAGGCTGGGGGTGGCCAGGAAGGCGAGGGCCACGCACAGCACGGCAGCCAGGGGCAGCATCAGGCGGGCGGGCGTCGAGGTCATGGCGGGCGGATCTCCGGCGAGGCGCCGAGCCTACGCAGGCCCGGCGCCGGCGGCGAGTCGCGCGGCGTGCGGGTGCCGGTGGCCAGCGTCCGTGCGTGGGGTAGGGGTCCTGTGCCGGGGCGAGCGAGACGGCCGCGGAGGCCCGCCCCGGCGGGGGAGGTGCGATGGTGGCCCGGGGCACGGGTCCCGGGCCCGGCGGCGGGGGGCTGTGGGCCGGGTGCCCAGCGAGGGGCATCGCCCCGCCCCCCGGGGGGCGGGCTGGCGGGGAGGCCGCCCGGCTGGCCCGGCCCGCGGGTGAAGCCGGCGAGGAAGCGGGTGGGGAGGGCCCGGGGCGGGCGCGACGGTGCCCGCCCGGTCGCGCAGGTGGGCTCGCCGCGGCGTGCCGTGCGCGGCCCGCACGCTGGGGGGTGGCCGCGGGCCTAGCATGGTGCTGGGCCGGGCAGGCCCACCGGAGGCTGGGCGATGAACGGACATCGTGTGTGCGCACGCGGCCTGTTGTTGGCCCTGCGGTGGGGAGTGCTGGGCGGCCTGCTCGCCTGCCTCGGCGCCGTGCCCGCGCGCGCCGACATCGCGCCCGACCCCGAGTTCGGCACCACGCTGGCGCCGTGGGGCCCGTGCGGCGTGCGCATGGTGGACGAGCACGTCACGCTGCGCCTGGCGCCCGACCACGTGGAGGTGCTGGCGCGCTTCACGCTCAAGAACGGGCCCGAGGCGGCGCGCCTGCGGGTGGGCTTCCCCGAGAGCGTGCGGCCGGCGTCGTGGAGCAGCGACGAGGCCTCGCCGCCGCAGGGGGGCATCTCGCGGCTGGACGACTTCCGTGCCACGGTGGACGGCGTGGTGCAGGAGGCGCGGCCGCGCTACTTCCAGCAGGAGGTAGGCCCCTTCGCGCGCA
This sequence comes from Planctomycetota bacterium, assembly GCA_964228555.1. GTDB lineage: Bacteria > Planctomycetota > PLA2 > PLA2 > JAEUHO01 > CAXQZU01. The sequence continues at coordinate 61,970 of CAXQZU010000031.1, read as the reverse complement.
GCGACCTCGCCGACCAGTTCCGCCGCCGCGAGGCGGCGCTGGAGCGCGCGAGCGACCCGGCCGAGAAGGCACGCCTGAAGGCCGAGCTGGACGCGGGCCGCGAGCAGTACGGCTGGTGGAGCAGCAGCGGCTGGATGGTGTGGCAGATGGAGTTCGCGCCCGGGCAGGTGCGCAAGGTGGAGGTCGCCTACCGCTCGCCGTGGCTGCGCTCCGGCGACGAGCTGCGCGAGGCGCGCAACTTCCGCTACATCCTCACCTCGGGCGCGTACTGGGACGGCACCATCGGCGAGGCCGTGGTGGAGGTGGTGCCGGTCGAGGGCCTGACGATGAAGGAGGTCGCGCGCCTCGCGCCCGAGGGCGCCGTGCGCACCGAGACGGGCGCGCGCTGGACGTGGAAGGACCTCGAGCCGGACTTCGACATTGGCATCGACGTCCTGCACCCCGACCTTGCCTCGGCCTCCAAGGCCCACCGCGCGGCGGCGCGCGCCGTGCCCGCGACGACGCCGCCCGCGGAGCGCAAGGCGGCTGCGGGCTGGCGCTGGTGCATGGCCTATCGCTGCGACGTGGAACTCCACGCCTGGCCTGCGGCCGCCGAGGCGTGCCGCGAGATCCTCGCGCTGCAGCGCGCCGTGGCCGGCGGAGACGGCCCGCGTGAGCGAGTCGACTGCTTTGGCTGGCGCCCGTGGGATCGACCTCCGGCCTCGCCGTGGGAGGTGCGGCTCGTGGATGCCCTGCTCGCGTCGGCCGACGAGGCGGGCGCGAGGGCAGCGGCCGCGGACGCGGCCTCCACGCTGGTGCGCTGGCTGGCGCGTGGGGAGGACGAGCTGGAGGCAGCCCAGCGACCCGCGCTGCAGGAGGCCTTGGCCCGCATGCAGCGCGTGCAGGCTGGAGGGCGCTAGTCAGCCCAGCAGGCGGGCGAGCGCGCCGAGCAGGGGCCCCAGCAGCGCACCCAGCAGCACGGCGGCGGGCGTGGCCCAGCGGCTGCGCCAGCGCACCAGCAGCAGCAGCGCAAGGCCGGACACGATCCACGCGCTGGGCGTGACGAGTTGCGCATGCACCAGCCGCAGTGCCGTGGCGGCCACGAGCCCCACGACCGCCGCCGTGACGGCATCCAGCGTGTCGTGCAGCGGCCTCCATGCCACGAGGCGCTCCAGCAGCCCGTGGCCCAGCAGCGTGAAGCCGAACGCGGGCAGGAACACGCCGGCGGTGATCGCCAGCCCGCCGGCGAGGCCTGCGGCCACCACGCCCGTGAAGGCCGTGAACAGCAGCAGCGGTCCGGGCAGCACCCCGCACAGCGCCAGGCCGTCGAGGAAGGTGCCGTCGCGCAGCCATCCGTCGCGCAGCACGGCCGCGTCGCGCACGAAGGGGATGGCGGTGTAGGCGCCGCCGAAGGTGAGCAGGCCGGCCTGCAGGCCCAGCAGGAACAGGGCCATCACGCCGGGCGGCGCCTGCAGGGCCTCCGCCGCCGCGGCGGTTCCTGGCGCGGGGGGCGTGGCGACGCCGAGCACCGCCTGCCCGACCAGCCAGGCCGCGCCCACAAGCACGGGCAGCACCAGGGGCGCGGCCAGCCAGCCCGGGATGCGCAGTGCCGCGCGGGGCGCGCCCCCGGCCGAGGCCGGGGCATCGGGCAGGAAGCGTGCCAGCGCGCCCAGCAGGGCCGCTGCGCCCAGCAGCCACCACGACGAGAGGCCGGCCAGCGTGCCCAGGGCGGCGAGCACGGCGGCCAGCCACCACGCCGGGCGGCCCAGCGCGCGCCGCCCGATGCGCTCGACGCCGCGCACCACCAGCGCCAGCACCGCCGCCGCCAGCCCCAGCAGCACCTCGGGACTCACGCGCGCGGCCAGGCCGGCGTGCACGTAGAGCCATGCCAGGGCGAGCACCAGGCACAGGCCCGGCAGCAGGAAGCCCAGCCCGGCGACGAGTGCGCCGGCGCGGCCGCGCGCCAGCATGCCGAACCAGGTGCACAGCTCGTGGGCCTCGGGGCCGGGCAGGGCCTGGTAGACGGCCAGGGCGCGCTGGAAGCGAGGGAGGCTCACCCAGCGCTGGTCCTCGACGAGTTCCTTCTGCAGCAGCGCGACCTGCGCGATGGGGCCCCCGAAGCCCAGCAGGCCGTAGCGCGCGAAGCGCAGGAAGAGGGCGACCAGCGAGAGCCGCGGCGGCGTGCAGTCCTCGAGCGTCGCATCGGGCGAGTTCACGCGTTGCGTGTCTCGCGCAGCCGCTCCAGCAGCAGCGTGGCCAGTGCCGCCTCGCGTGCCACGAGGTCCTGGGCGCTGGGCGCGACGGGACCGGCGTAGCGCGCGGCCACGCGGGCCTCCACGGCGGCGGCCGCCTGCGCGGCCAGGCCCGCCGGCCAGCCCTGCCGCACCAAGCGGGCGGCCAGGTCGGGCGTCACCAGCGCGGCCGGCGTGCATCCCTGCCACAGCGCCAGGCCCTCGAGCAGCGCATCGGGTCGTGGCGGCTGGGCGCGCGCGCAGGCCTGCAGCAGGGCCTCAGCCTCTGCGAGGGCTGCCCTCTGTGTCGTCGCGGCGTCCTGCGCGGGTGCTGCGAGGGCCGCCTGTGCCCGCCGGCGCAGCCGCCACAGGGCGAGGCCTGCGCCGCAGGCGAGGCCAGCCAGCACGACCAGCCACGTGCGCGGTTCTCGCGTGGCCGGGCTGGTCGCAGGGTCTCGCTGCTCGCGGGGGGGCGTCGCGCTGGGGGACGGCACAGGTGCGACCGGTGGGCCTTCGGGGGTGGCTGGGCCGGCGGCCGCCTCGACCTGCACCGCGAGCCGGGGGGCACAGGCCTTGGCGTAGGTGCCCGCCTGCGGGTCGAAGGTGGCGATGCACAGGGCCGACAGCTCGCGCGTGGCGGACTGCGTCGGGGCCGGCTCGGGCAGCAGGTCCAGCGTGAGCATGCGCCCGCGCGCATCGCGCCCGTCCAGCAGCCCCAGCAGGCGCCAGCCCTCCGGCGTCGCGATGCGCGGCGGCGGGCGCACGGCCTCGTTGCCCTCGCCCACGACACGCAGCACGAGGCGCAGTGGCGTGCCCCCGGCCAGCACGGTGCTGGGCAGCGCCTCGGGCTCGAGGGCGTAGGTGCCGATCCATCCATCGAAGCCGGCTGGGCGGCCTGCCTCGGGCAGCGGCTTCACGGTCAGTGCCAGCCCCGTGCCTTCGCTGCGCACGCGCTGCGGCTGGTGGGGCACGCGATTGCCCAGCACGTCCTGCGTGAAGCGGGCGGCGTGCGCGAACTCGACGCTGGGAGCGGCCAGCTGCAGCCCATCCGCCGGCAACGGGGCGTGCAGCAGCCGGCGCACGCGCACCTGCAGCCAGCCGGGGCGCGCGGGGTCGTCGGGCAGTCGCTGGGCCGCCACCACCTCATCGCCCAGCGCCAGCCGCAGCGATGCGGGGCCCGCTTGCTGGCCGGGATCGGGCAGGCGCACCAGCCCGCCGGGGCCCGTCCTGCCCACCGGCTGGTCCAGCCCGGGTGCCCGCAGCAGCAGGGGCAGGCTGGCGGGCTGGCGGAACAGCGCCACGCCATGCTGCTCCAGCCAGGCGCGGTCGCAGGCGAGCACGAGGTCCAGCGCCAGCACCTCGCCTGCCCACCACTGGGTGCGCGGGGCGAGCAGGCGCAGCGTCACGCGCTGCTCGGGCGCGAGGCCGCCCTCGTCCTCGCTCGCGCGAGCCTCGCGCAGCGCGGGTCGCGGCGCCAGCAGCAGGCAGGCCAGCAGCAGGCAGGCCAGCGGCCCGCAGCGGGGGCCAAGCCGCGCTCGGGCGGCCAGGTGGGGCGGGCGGGCGCGGCTCACCAGTCCTTGTCTACACGCGCGCTGGCGCGAGCCCTCTGGCCTTGACGAGCGGCATCCCGCTCGGCGGCCTTGCGTCGCAGGACCTCGCCCAGCAGGCGCAGCTCGGAGTCGGGCAGGTCGGCGGTGACCACGCGCGCGCCCTCGTCGGCCTGCGCACCCGCGCCCGGCGTGGGCGGCGGCATGGTGGGTGACGACGGCCGCCCGGGTCCGGCCGGCGCGGGTGCGGCGGCCGGGTCGCTCGCCTCCGAGCCGGCGGGACCCGGGCGCAGCCGCGGCGTGGCGTTGCCAGGCGAGCCAGTGCGCCGCTGCTCGCGCAAGGACTCGAGGCGCAGCAAGGCGCGCTCGAGGTTGCGCCGCGCCTCGGGCCAGTCGGGGCCTTGCGTGCTCGCGAGGCGGAAGGCGGCCAGTGCATCCTCGGCGCGCATCAGGGCTCCTTCCAGCAGGGCGGGGTCGGCGCCTGGCCGGCGCGACTGCTGCTCGAGGTCGTGCGAGGCGACGAAGGCCGCATGCCCTCGCAGGAAGGTGGCAAGGCGTGCGTAGGCGGGCCCGCCCGCTGCCTCGGCGGCCGCGAAGGCCGCGCGCGCCCGCTCCACCTGGCCGAGGCGCAACGCACACAGTCCGAGGTTGGCGTGCAGGGCGGCGGGCGCCCGGGCGCCGGCGCACGCCAGGTCTTGCTCCAGCAGGGCGAGCGCCGCGGCGTGCTGCCCGCCGGCCGCGAGATCGCGTGCTTCCTGCATGCGGCCGCAGCCAGGCACCAGCAACGCCAGCAGCAGGGCGCCCACTACTGCGGCGGCCGCCCGACGGGTGGCGGGCGGGGTGCGCGGCGCCGCGGCCGGGCGCGCGGCCTTCGCGTGCCCCAGCAGCAGGTCGCCTGCAAGGGCGAGCAGCGCGGCCAGCACCAGCCAGGGCGTGACGTCGTCCGTCGCTGCGCGGCCCAGGGCGGCGTGCTGGGCCTGCAGGCGCGGCCGTACCTCGCGCTGGTGCAGGGCAGGCAGCAGCGGCGCCTCGCCCTGCAGGCGTGCGTAGGCACCGCCCCCTGATCGCGCGACGCGGGCCAGCGATGCGTCGTCGCGGCGCGTGAGCACCTCGCGCCCGCCGCCGTCGCGCAGGTACTGCTCGCCGCCTCCCTCGCGTGCGACCGGGATGCGCGCGCCGGCCTCGCTGCCCACGCCCAGCACGTGCACCACGATGCCGCGGTCACGCAGGCGGGCCGCGGCGGCTGCCCCCTGTCCCGCGTGGTCCTCGCCGTCCGTGAGCAGCAGCACGGCACCCTGCCCCTCTGCGCCCCCCGCGGCGAGGCTGCCGGCGGCCTCGAGGGCGGCGGCGAGGTCGGTGCCTCCCCGCAGCACGTCCTCCGGGCGCGCGGAGGCGGCCACGCGTGCCACGGCCACGAGGTCGCGCGTGAGGGGGACGCGCACGCGGGCCTCGCCCGCGAAGAGCACGAGGCCCAGCCGGTCGCCCGTGGCGGCCCCTGCCAGCGCCTCGATCTCTCGCACGGCGCGTCCCAGCCGGTCGGGGGCGAGGTCGCGGGCCAGCATGCTGCGCGACACGTCGAGGGCCAGCACGAGGTCCACGCCGCGCCAGGGCGTGGCCGCTGCTCCTGCGCGGGGGCGAGGCTGGGCGAGGGCCAGCAGCCCGCACGCGAGGCCGAGCACGAACAGCAGCCGGGCGGACGCGAGGCGCCCGGCGGGCGTCGGCGCGCCGAGGCGGGCCTCGCGCGGACCCAGCAGGGCCCGGCGCTGGGCTGCGGCGCGCCGCTCCAGCCGCGCCAGCGCAAGCCAGAGCGCGGGCAGCAGCAGCGCCAGCCATGTCGCGGGATGGGACAGCAGGCTCATGCGCGCACGCCCAGCGGGCCGGCGCCCAGCAGCCGCGCGGCCAGCAGCAGCAGCAGCGCCAGCCCGAGGAACGCGCCGGGCCGGTCCTCCAGCGTCACCTCCGGCTCGGGCACGCTGCTGCGCTCGAGCCGGTCGATGGCCGCGTAGGCCTCGCCCAGCGCGCGCGCGTCGCCCGCCTCCAGCAGGCGCCCGCCCGTGCGCGCCGCCATCGCGCGCACGGGCGCGAGGTCGGGTGCGGGCCGCCCGGGCACCGCGCCCCCGGTGGCGATCACGTGCAGGCGCACGCCCCGCCCTGCGGCCAGCTGGGCGGCGTGGGCCGGCGCCACCTCGCCGGCATTGCCCGCCAAGGCCACGTTCTCCTCGCCGTCGGTGAGCAGCACCACCACGCGCGCTGCCGTGCCGCGCGGGGACAGCGTGTCGGCCGCCAGGGCTGCCGCGGCCCCGATCGCGGTGGCGTCCTCGGGCCCGTCCGCGGCCACGGGGCGCAGCGCAGCCAACTGCGCCTTGAGCGCGCCATGGTCGCGCGTGGGGGGGCACAGCAGCTCGGCGTAGCGCGCGAAGGCGACGAGGCCCACGCGGTCGTGCGGCCGGGCGTCGATGAACTCGCGCGCGGCCTGCTGTGCATGGGCGAGGCGCGAGAGGCCGTCGGGCCCGCGCGCGGTCATCGACGAGGAGATGTCCAGCGCCAGCAGCAGGTCGAGGCCCTCCACGGGCCGGGCATGCGCCACGCGGGCCGCGGGACGCGCCAGCACCACCAAGAGCAGCGCGAGGCCCAGCAGCGCGAGCGCGAGCGGCAGGTGCACCAGGCGCGTGCGCCAGGTACGAGGCAGCGCGCCGGCGTGGCCCGGGGCCAGCGCGGCGATGGGCACCGCGTGCGGCGTCCGGCGCCGCAGCAGGGCCAGCACCAGCACGCAGGCCGCGAGCCCGCACAGGCCCAGCGCCAGCACGAGGGGCTCGCGCAGCACGAGGCCGGTGGCGCGCTCCAGCAGCATGCTCATGGGGTTGGGCCTTGCTGCACGAGGTCGTGCGCTGCCGTGGAGAGCGACTGGAGCACCTCGGCGGCATCCTCCCGCCGCGCCACGGCCTGCGCGGCGCTGGGCACCTCCGCGGCATAGGTGATGGCCTCGCCCTGCTGCAGCAGGCGCGTGAGCGCGGCGAGCCCGCGGGCCCCCGGCGCGAAGGCACCTCCCAGGGCGGGAGCCGCGGCCAGCGTCTCGGCGGCGGTGCGCGACGGGGCAGGCAGGCCGGCCTCAGCCAGCGCCTGCCGCACCTGCTGGCACAGTGCCCGCACCTCGGCCGCGGGCGCCTGCCCGGCCCGCGCTTCCAGCAGGGCGCGCACGTCGCCGGGCACCTGCCCGGGCCTGTCGCCGGCGGCCTGCCGCGCCTGCCGGCGCTGCCGCAGCCGCCAGCCCTCGAGCAGCAGCAGGACCACCACCAGGCCCATGCCCGCCCAGCCCAGCCAGCGGGGCCTCGGGGCCTGCAGCGTGGGCAGCGGCACCTCGAGCGCCAGCCCATCCGCGGCATCCACCTCGGGCCGCACGCGCACGGTGGTGCGCGGCGTGGCCGCGCGCAGCGCCGGGGCCGTGGGGGGGCGCGGCGCCCAGGTGGCGGGTGCCAGCACGACGTCGCCCCGGGTCATGGCGTAGGCGCGGTAGGTGCGGGCCTCCTCGATGCGCAGTCCGTCCTCGCGCCGCTGCACGCCTTCCAGCTGCAGGACCAGCGGGGGGAACGCGCGCTCCAGCTGGAGCGTGGAGGCGAGGTCGCCGTGGGCCTTGCTCCAGCGCGCCACCACCGTGAGCGGGAACGGCTTGCCCGGCGTGACCGGCTCCGGCGGCAGCAGCAGCTCGAGCCCGAGCTCGTCGGCCGGGATGGGGGCCGCGGGCTGGCACGCAGCCAGCGCGAGCAACAGGCAGGGGGCGAGCCGGGGCAGGAGCCTGTTCATGCGTGCGTGGCCCGCCGCGCCTCGCGGCGCCGGAAGAAGGCCTGCAGCGGCGTGGAGAGCGCGTCGGCGCGCGGCGCGGCTGGGATGGGCAGGTCCAGCAGGTCCACCCGGGCGCGTCCCAGCGTGGTCGCGATGCGGCCGCGCCACGCGGCCACGCGCGCGGCGTAGGCCGCTCGCACGCGCGGGCTGGCAAGGTCCAGCAGGTGCCCTGCGCCACCCTCCGGGTCGCGCACGCGCGCGAGGCCGACCGCGGGGGGATCCAGCTCGGGCCCGCGCAGGTGCACGGCCACGGTGTCATGGCGGCGTGCGCAGCGGCGCAGGGCCGCCTCGCACCGGGCGCTGGCCGCACCGGACGCGGCCGCCAGCGGCGAGCCCACGAGGTCGCTCAGCAGCACCACCACGCCGTGGCGCCGCTCCAGCCGCGTGGCCAGGTCCAGCGCGGCGGCCGGGTCGGCCGTGCCGGCCTCGGGGGGCAGGGCCAGCACGTCGCGCACGAGGCGCAGGGCATGCGGCAGGCCCCGGCCGGGCGCCACCCACGTGGTGCCGTGCGCGCCGAAGGTGCACAGGCCCACCCGGTCGCCGGCCCGCACGGCGGCCAGTGCGAGGCAGGCCAGCACGCGGGCCGCCGCCCCGCGCGGCGACCAGGTGCCCGTGCCGCCGTCCATGGAGGCCGAGCGGTCCACGAGGAAGAGCAAGGTGCGCTCGCGTTCCTCCACGTAGGTCTTGACGAAGGGCCGGCCCATGCGAGCCGTCACGTTCCAGTCCACGGCGCGCGGGTCGTCGCCCTCGGCGTACTCGCGCACGCTGTCGAAGGCGAGGCCTGCGCCACGGAAGGCCGAGGCGTAGCCCCCGCTCATGGCCTCGCGCACCACGCGGCGCGCCTGCGCCTCGATGCGGCGCACCTCGGCCAGCACCTCGGCGAGACCGTCGTCGGGCGCAGCCTCGGCGCCGGCCGCGGGGGGCATGCGCGGGGAGGCGCTAGGGGACGGGCACATGGTCGAGGATGCGCGTGATGACGTCTTCCGCGCTCACGCCCTCGGCCTCGGCCTCGTAGCTGGTGAGGATGCGGTGGCGCAGCACGTCGGCGGCCACGCCCTTCACGTCGTGCGGCGTGGCGAAGCCTCGGCCGGCCAGCAGGGCCCGCGCGCGCGCGGCGCGCACCCGCGCGCTCGTGGCGCGCGGGGAGGCGCCGGCCTGGATGCGGGGTGCGAGGTCGGCGAGCCCCGCCGCCGCGGGCTCGCGCGTGGCGAACACCAGTGCCACGATGTAGTCCAGCAGGCGCTCGTCCACGTACACCTGGTCGAGCAGGCGCCGCAGGGCCAGCACCTGCTCGAGCCGCGCCACCTGCCGCAGCGCAGCGCGGCCGGTGGTGGCGGCCATGCGGCGTGCCACCTCCTTCTCCTCCTCGCGGCTGGGGTAGCCCACGCGCACCTTGAGCAGGAAGCGGTCCACCTGGGCCTCGGGCAGCGGGTAGGTGCCCTCCAGCTCGACCGGGTTCTGGGTGGCCAGCACGAGGAAGGGCGAGGGCAGCGGGCGCGTCTCGCCCGCCAGCGTCACCTGCCGCTCCTGCATGGCCTCCAGCAGCGCCGACTGCACCTTGGCGGGGGCACGGTTGATCTCGTCGGCCAGCACGAGGTTGGCGAACACCGGTCCCTCGCGCACGCTCCACGTCCCGTGCTTGGGGTCGAAGACCTGCGTGCCGGTCAGGTCGCCGGGCAGCAGGTCGGGCGTGAACTGGATGCGCCGGAAGGTGCCGCCCAGCGCTTGCGCGAGGCTCTGGACGGCCAGCGACTTGCCCAGCCCGGGCAGTCCCTCCAGCAGCACGTGGCCGTCGGCCAGCAAGCCCACCAGCAGGGCGTCGAGCAGGGCGCCCTGCCCGACGATCACGCGCGCGACCTCGTCGCGGACCTCGCGCAGGCAGGCGGCCTCGGCCGCGATGCGCGCGGCGACCTCGGAGGGGGTGGGCGTGCTCACGGGCTCTCCGGGCGGGCGCTCAGCGCGGCGGCTGCGGGCCCAGCAGGTCGATGTCGGGACGCAGCAGCTCCTGGTCCAGCGCGCGCAGCGCCTGCTCGAGGCGCTGGGCCGCCTCGGCCTTGCCCTCCTGCACGAGCCTGGCGTACAGCATCTGGGCCGTCTCGCCCGGCGTGATGCCCATGCCGTCGCGCGTGCCGGCGCTGGCGGGGCTGCCCGAGAAGCAGGCCAGCATCTCCTCCAGCGCCGCCTCGTCCTTGCCCTGCTGGTAGAGCACGCGCGCGCGCGCGGCGCGGGCCAGCGCGATGGCGGCGTCGGCGGTGGGGGCCAGCGCGGAGTCGGCTGCGCGCGCCTCGGCCCAGCGCGCAGCAGCACGCTCGTAGGCAGCCAGCGCATCGCCCAGGCGCCGCTGGGTGCGCAGCGCCTCGGCGGCCGCGGTGGCCGCGAGGCCTGCGTACGCGGTGAGCACGGGGGGCGCCTCGGGACGCGCGCGCAGCGCGTCGTAGGCGGGCTCGAGGCCCATCGGGCCCTTCGTGCGCAGCACCAGCTCGCGCAGGCGCTTGTGGAGGGCCGGCGAGGCCGGGAAGCGCGCCATGCCCTCCACGAGGATGCGCTCGGACTGCGCGCCCGCGCCCAGCCAGTCCATCAGGTCCTGGTGGAACAGCACCTGCTCTTCCGTGCCCAGCGGGTGCTTGAGCAGCACCGCGTAGGCCGCGTGCAGGTCGGTGAGCCACTCGGGCGGGAAGTCCAGCCGCTCCTTGGTGGCCTTCTTGATGCCGCGCCAGCGCGCCTCGGCGAAGATGGTGAGCACCGCCATCGACGACCACGTGCCGTCGCCGGCGGGCAGCGCAGCCATGGCGCGCGGCACGCGCTCGTAGGCGGCCTCGCGCTCGCCCCCGTAGTAGGCGCTCAGCACCCACGCGGCCTCCAGCCGCCAGCCGCTGGCGCCCAGCCTCTCGGCCTCCAGCGCGGCCGCGCGGGCGTCGGCGAGCAGGGCGCGTTCCACCATGCGGGCGCGTCGCGGCTCGCTGGCGTAGGTGGTCGTCGCCTCCAGGGCCAGCTGCAGCGTGCTCTCGGAGAGCTCGAGGCGCAGGGCCGGGTCCTGCGGTGCCTCGCGCGCGGCGCGGGCCTTCTCCTCGAGATGGAGCGGGAGCGCGGGGATCTCGTAGGCCGGCGTGTACGACGGCGGTGCGTCCTTGGGCCAGGTGGCCGGGTCCACGGCGGGGGCGCGCCCGGCGAGGCCCTGGTGCACCACGGCCAGCCAGCGGGCCAGCTCGCTGGACTGGCCCATGCGCTTGAGCGTGGCGACGAGGCGCTCGCGCTCGCCTTCCTCGAGCGGCACGCCCAGCGCCTCGGCCACCAGCGTGGCCGCGTCGGGGTCCTCCACGCGGGCGAGGGCCTCTCGCGCCGTGCGCGAGAGGGCGGGGTCCAGCCCCAGCACGGCCAGGCGCAGCAGGTCCAGCGGCGCGGCCGCCGCGTGGCGTGCGGCCGCCTCCAGCAGCGCCTGCCGCTGGGTGGCATCTCCCGCCACGTAGGCCTGCTCGACGGCCCGACGGTCCTCCACGTGGCGGCTGGCCACGCGCTCCACCACCGGACGGTCGCCGCGCACGCCCGAGGCCGGCGCGGGCGGTCGCTCGGCGATGCCACGCTGGATGTCCGCGAACACCGAGGCGGTGTCGTTGCGGTAGTAGACGTCGTACACCTCGCGCATCCCGGCGGGTGAGCTGTCCAGCTCGACCATGATGTGACGCGGTGCCACGCGCTGCCCGTCGCAGAACAGCGCGTAGATCGTGGGCTCGATGGCGATGTGCTCGCCGCAGGTGACCCCGCCGAAGCGCGGGCAGGGGATGCGCCGGCCCTGGTCGTCGAAGTCCCGCGGGTTGTGGCGGTAGACCGAGGCGATCACGCACACGTAGGGCTCGTAGAGCGCAGCGATCTCGGGCTGGCGGTAGCGCACGCCGGCGTAGTGCTCGCTGGCGATCTCGCCGTCCATGTTGATGCACACGAGCAGGGCCCGGCCCGTCTCGCGCGCCACGGAGAGGGCGTCTGTCCAGGAGCGCTGCCAGGTGACGAGCACCGGCTTCTCCCAGTCGGCGTCCGTGGGGGCAGGCCACATCTGCTCGCGCCCGGTGCGCAGCCCGCCCTCGCGCGACCCGCCCCCGGGCCCCGGTGCGGGGAGCGGGCGCTCGCCCTCGCCAGCCGCCGGCAGCGGCGACGGCGCGGGCTGCGGCACGGGCGCCGGCGGGGCCGCGGGGCCGCTGCCGCCTTCTTGCGCGTAGGCCGCCGCCACGCCCAGCAGCACGGCCAAGGCCACGGACCACGGGGAGGCGATGCGACGGGAGGGCACGGGACACCTCGAGCAGGTCCCCGCAAGGTACCGCCCAGCCCTCCGCGGCGCATTCGCCGGCGAGCACGACCGGCCCGTGCGGCCGCCCGCCGGGCCGCGGCCCCCAGCCCACGGCAGGCTGGACGCCACCGACCGGGCTGGCCGACCGCGGGCGGCCTCTGGCGCGCGCCCTAGAAGTGCACGTCCATGCGCATGAGGAAGGTGGTGACGTCCTGGCCGTCCACCACCACGCCTGCGCCGGGGCCGGTGCGCTCGTCCGCCGTCGCGTGCGTGACGTTGAACATCATGCGCGCGTGCGGGTTGAGGTACCAGTTGAGGCCGCCCGAGATCATCGTCATCTCGCCGCCGCGCACCGTCCCGTCGGTGAGGTCGAGGCGGTCCACGCGTGCCACCAGCTCGAAGGCACCCCAGCAGCAGCACTCCTTGTCGAGGAAGTTGCAGCAAGGCTTGGTGTTGCCCCAGAGCATGTTCTTGAAGTCGTAGGCCTTGGACTCGCCGGTGAGGAACCAGCCGGCCGACACGTGCCAGGCGGTGAACGCAGGGTCGTCGCGCACGTCGTCCTGCACGGCCAGGTGGGTGAGCTCCGACCACACGTGGAACGGTCCCCAGATGGCGCCGAGCTCGCCGTTGAGCAGCAGCACGCTGTCCGGGTCCGTGATCGTGCCCGTGTCCACGAGGCGCGGGCCGCGGCCCGTGCCCGGGCGCGAGCGGTAGCGCACCTCGTCCGTGTGGCGGCTGGAGGCCGTGGCGCCCACGTGCAGGAAGTGGCAGGTGTCCTTGGCCCACGGGATGAAGGCGAAACGGCCGCTGATGGCCGTGCCACCGTCGCCCTCCTCCTCGTCCCACGTGCCGAAGCCGTTCTCCTCGTCGTCGTTGTCGTTCGAGTAGATGCCCACGGTGCAGCTGGCGCGCTCGTTCCAGAACGAGTCCAGCAGCGCCAGGCCGATGGAGCGCTCCGGGTGCAGGGCCAGCATGCCGGCCCGCTCGATGAACAGGGTGTGGTTGTCGCTGGACACCGTCTCGAGGCCGATGGGCTCGTACTGCTGGCCCACGCGGATGCTGGGCATCCAGCAGCCGAAGCACTTCTTCAGGTTCTTGAGCGTGATGTAGGCGTCGCGCAGGCCCGGCGTGCCGGGGTTGCCGAACTCCAGCTGGAAGTTGTAGTCCACGTAGGGCGTCAGGTCGCCACGCACGTAGAGGCGCAGGCGGCGGAACCACGTCGTGTCGTCCCACTCCTCGTTGATGCCCGGCGCGGGGCCCTCGAGGCCCTCCTCCGGGTCCACGAAGTTGGTGTCGAGGTGGATGCGCCCGCCGATGCGCATGCTGTAGGACTTGTCGGGCGTCTCCAGCAGCAGGCCGTTGTTCCAGCGGGCCGTGAAGGCCTTGTCCTTGGTGGCGGCCGCCTTCTCCTTCTCCATCCAGGCCTTGAGCTCCTCCTGGACCAGCCTCTTGACGGTCTCGTCCTGCGCGGAGGGCTCGCCGGCCTGCGCCGGGGCCACGAGGGAGACCAGCATGGCGACAGCGAGGGCGCCTGCCACGAGCGTGTGCTTGACCACCGGGAGACCTCCATGACACGGCCCGCCACGCGGCGCCAGCCGTCTTGCCCTGCCTCGCGCGGGCGGCACCCCGCCGCCCGCCCGTGCCGTCCCAGCCCTCGGGCGGGGACACGCATCCTTGGTGGGGAACGCGCCGCGCCCGACCCCATTCCTGCCCAGCCCGGCCGCCCAGGCGCGGGTGCGGGACTTTAGTCCCTCATGCCGGGCGGGCAGGCGCGGGCGCGCAGCCGCGCGGGCCCGGCCCCCCGCGCGCCGGCTCCCGAGCCCCCTTCCGCTACCCTCCCCGCGTGCCGCAACGCCTCATCGACGGCCTGCACCAGTTCCGGCGCGAGGACTTCGGCCGCCACGAGGCCCTGTTCCGGGACCTGGCCGAGCGGGGCCAGCGTCCGCACGCCCTGTTCATCGCCTGCAGCGACAGCCGGGTGATGCCGGCGATGCTGACGCGCGCCCGGCCGGGCGACCTGTTCATGGTGCGCAACCTGGGCAACCTCGTGCCGCACCCCGCGGGCGTGAGCGTGGGCTCGACGGCGGCCGCCATCGAGTTCGCCGTGGAGGTGCTCGAGGTGCCGGACGTGGTGGTGTGCGGCCACTCGCGCTGCGGCGCGATGCAGGCGCTGGTCGCGGGGGTGCCCGGGGCTGCCACGATGGGCCATCTCGCACGCTGGCTGTCCGTGGCCGACCCCGTTCGCCAGGTGGTGGAGCGCCACTACGCGCACCTGCCGATGGAGGAGCGTGCCAACGCGGCCGCCGAGGAGAACGTGCTGTTTGCCCTCGACACGCTGCGCGCCTACCCGGCGGTGGCGCGCCGCATGGCGGAGGGCCGGCTGCGCGTGCACGCATGGTTCCTCAAGATCGAGACGGCCGAGCTGTTCGGGTACGACCCGGCGGCGCAGCAGTTCCTGCCGTTGGCCGGAGGACAGGGCGCCACGCCGATCTTCGGCCTGCACCCGGGCCCGGGGGCAGGGTCCTAGTGGGCTCCGGCAGCGGTCACGGGCAGGGCGGCTGGGAGGACGTGGCCTCGCAGGTGGTGTCGCGCGTGCGCGTGGACGACCCGGAAAGCTTCCGCCTGTCCGGGCGGGCCTGTGACGACCGCCTCGGGCTGGAGGGGGCCGACCTCGACGGCCTGCTGGCCGAGAGCGTCGCCCGCATCGGGGCGCTGCAGGAACGCCTCTACGCGCAGGACCGCTGGGCCGTGCTGCTGCTGTTCCAGGCCATGGACGCGGCCGGCAAGGACGGCACGATCAAGCACGTGATGAGCGGGATCAACCCGCAGGGTTGCCAGGTCTGGTCCTTCAAGCGCCCCAGCGACGAGGAGCTGGACCACGACTGGATGTGGCGTTCGCTGGTGCGCCTGCCCGAGCGGGGCCGCATCGGCATCCACAACCGCAGCTGGTACGAGGAGGTCTTGGTGGCGCGCGTGGACCCGCGCGTGCTGGCCGCGCAGCGCCTGCCGGACGGGGCGCGCGGCGAGCGCCTGTGGGCGCAGCGCTACGAGAGCATCCGCGACGTGGAGCGCCACCTCGCGCGCAATGGCACGCTGGTGCTGAAGTTCTTCCTCCACGTGAGCAAGGGCGAGCAGGGGAAGCGCTTGCTGGCCCGCCTCGAGGATCCCTCCAAGCAGTGGAAGTTCGAGGCCGGCGACCTCGTCGCCCGCAAGGCGTGGGATGACTACATGGCCGCCTACGACGACGCCATCCGTGAGACCAGCCGGCCCTGGGCTCGCTGGCACGTCATCCCCGCCGACCGCAAGCCGCTGATGCGGCTGGCTGTCGCGGCCGTGGTGGCCGAGGCGCTCGCCGGCCTGGACCTCGAGTTCCCGCGCGTGAGCGACGAGCAGCGCGCCCAGTTCGGTCGGCTGCGTGCGGAGCTGGAGGGCCGGCCGCCGCCGGGAGTGCCCTTCCCGCCGCAGCCGTGACCGTGATGCGCGGCGACGGCAGGAGCCGGCGCCGCCCCGGAGGAAGCATGCGCGAGCACGTCATCCCCTCGTCCTGCCCTCGCACGCCGGGGGCCGGGGCGCCCCGTGCGTGGCCGTCCACGGCCCTTGCGCTGCTGCTGGCCCTCGCTGCCGGCCTGCGTGCTCCGCGGGTGGAGGCGGGCGAGGGTGCGCCGGCGGTGGCGGGAGCCCACCCGGCGCCGGTGGAGGCGGCGCTGCAGGAGGCGAAGGGCAACCGGGCCGAGCTCGAGCGGTTCCTCGCGCATGCTGCGGCGACGCACGACGCGGACTGGCTGCGGGCTGCGCGCCACCTCGTGGCCCACATGCCGGGCAAGGGCTACATCATCACCTCGCTGAAGGATGCGAGAGGCAACGTCATCCCCTACGACCCGCTGGCCTATCCGGCCTTCGAGCAGTCGCTGCAGGCCTACGAGGCGCTCGAGAAGCAGCACGGGGCCATCGACTTCGCGCGCGACCGCATCGTGCTGGACGTCGAGACGCTCACGGCGGCCTACCTCGTGGAGCACGTGGAGGGGGCGTTGTCGGCCTGGCGGTCCACGCCCGAGGCGCGTCGCCCCAACCTCGCCACCTTCCTGGAGTACATCCTGCCCTACCGCGGCAGCGAGGAGCCGGCCGAGCCCTGGATGAAGGCCATGCGCGAGCGCTTCGGCGCGACGCCGGACGTGGGGGGCGACCTGGCCGACCCGGACGTGGTGTGGCGTTTCGCCAACGCCGACGTGGGCACGCGCATCACCTTCAACGAGCGTTACTACCTGCACCCCACGGACCAGGGCTACGAGGAGATGTCGCGCACCCGGCAGGGCCGCTGCGAGGACATGACCAACCTCACCACCTACGCCGCCCGGGCGCTGGGCCTCGCCACGGCGGCCGACTACACGCCGTGGTGGGCCCACAGCGACAACAACCACGCGTGGAACGTGCTGCTGGACGTGCAGGGCCGGGGCCGGGATCCCGCGCAGGCCCACGCGGCCAAGGTGTTCCGCAAGACCTGGAGCATCCAGCGCGACAGCCTGCCCTTCCTGCTGCCGCCCGGCCGGGAGGCGCCCACGCGCTTCCTCGGCGCGAAGGCCTGCATCGACGTCACCGACCAGTACGGGCCCACCAGCGACGTGCGCGTGCTGCTGGACCCGGCGGTGGCGTGGGCCGAGCGCTTCGCCTACCTGTGCGTGTTCAACGGCGGCGAGTGGAAGCCCATCCACTGGGCCGCGCCCGGCCAGGTGCGCGATGGCTCGCTGGCCGTGTTCACCAACATGGGCCGGGGCGGCACGCGCGGCATCCTCTACCTGCCGGCCGTCCACGACGGCAAGGAGGTGAAGGCGGCCGCTGCGCCGCTGCTGCTCCACCCGGACGGCAGCACCGCTGCACTGGCCGGCGAGGCGGCCCCGGTGCGTGCCTGGCTGGCCGACACCAGCCCGCCGCAGGCCAGCCCCGACACGCGCGAGGTCAAGCCGGCGATGCACCTCGAGGTGGGCACGGCCTACGTGCTCAGCCAGTGGACACCCTCCGGCTGGAAGGAGCTGCGCGAGGTGCAGGTCGCGGGGTCCGAGGCCGTGGAGGTGGATGGGCTGCCGGCCGATGGCCTGTTCTGGCTGCGCCCGCGGGAGAGCCGCAGGCTGGAGCGTCCGTTCACGGTCGAGGCGGGCCGCCAGAGGTTCTGGTAGGGGCTCGCGGCGGGTGCGCGCGCCCGTGAAGGCGCGGTGAAGGCGCCAGCATGCGGCCAGCCCGGAGGTGCACAACGCTTGGGGACCGTCGCGGACCTGCTAGGGTCTTGCGCATGCGTACCCCCCTGATCGTCGCGCTCGTGGTGCTCTCTTCCCTGCTGCTGGGCTGCTCCTCCGGGGGCGGCGGCGGCGCTCGTGAGGAGGTCGCCCGCTTCGTGGGCCAGGCGCCTCCCGAGGTGCCCGCCACCACGCGCACGCTGGACGGCAAGGCCCTGAGCCTGGCTGCGCTGCGCGGGCAGGTGGTGTACGTGCAGTTCTCGTTCCCCGCCTGCCCGGCGTGCCATGCGGTGCTGCCGGAGGTGAACCGCTGGTACGCCGGCCTGTCCGGCAGCGGCTTCACGGCGCTCTACTGCGCCGACGGCCGCCGTGACACGCCGCAGGGCGTGGCCCGTGCCCTGGCTGCGGACGGCGTGCGCTTCCCGGTCCTCTACGACGCGGGCGGCGTGATGACGCAGGCCTACGGCGTGTCGGCCTTCCCGACGGCCTTCGTGATCGGCCGCGACGGGCGCGTGGTGTGGGAGGGCATCCCCTCCTACGATACGAGCGTGCCCCAGCGCGCCATCGAGGCCGCGCTCTCCGCGCGCTAGGCGCTGGGCGGGCCCGGGCCCGCCTGCCACCGGCCCCGTCCGCCCCGGTCCGGGGCGCGATCCGCGTACCGGCGTGCACGCCGTGCGTGCCCGGCGCGTACACTGCGCAGCATGAGCAACCCCACGCCCTCCCCGGCCGGCGGACCGCCCGCTGGCGTCACCATCACCGTCAAGCCCAACGGCCCCTTCCTCGTGTCCGGTCCCGTGAAGGTGTGCGACCCCACGGGCGCGGTCGTCAAGGAGGGCGCGTCGATGGCGCTGTGCCGCTGCGGCCATGCCGCGGCCAAGCCCTTCTGCGACGGCTCGCACGGCCGCATGGGCTGGAAGGGCTAGCCTCGCCACGCCCGGAGGGCTGCCATGCGCCTGCTCAGCGGCGTCAAGCCCACGCACCGCCCGCATGTAGGCAACTACTTCGGGGCCATGCGCCAGTTCGTGGCGCTCCAGCAGCGCGGGCCCTGCTTCTTCTTCGTGGCCGACCTGCACGCGCTCAACCAGGTGCATGACGCGGCGTTGCTGCGCGAGTACTCGCTGGGCGTGGCGCTGGACTACCTGGCGATCGGGCTGGACCCCGCGCGCGCCACGCTGTTCGTGCAGTCGCACGTGCCCGAGGTGAGCGAGCTGGACTGGATCCTGGGCACCGTGACGCCGATGGGCCTGCTGCAGCGGGCGCACGCCTACAAGGACGCGCTGGCGAAGGAGAAGGAGGTCGAGTTCGGCCTCTTCGCCTACCCGGTGCTGATGGCTGCCGACATCCTGCTCTACCGCGCGGACTGCGTGCCGGTGGGCAAGGACCAGGTGCAGCACGTCGAGATCACCCGCGACATCGCGGTGAAGTTCAACACGCTGTACTGCAAGGGCTTCGATCCCAAGACCGGCCAGGGTGGCGCGCTGGTGCTGCCCGAGGCGCTGGTGCAGGACGAGGTGGCCGTGGTGCCCGGCACCGACGGGCGCAAGATGTCCAAGTCGTACGGCAACACGATCCCGCTCTTCGGCTCCGAGAAGGAGGTCAAGAAGGCGATCATGGGCATCGTGACGGACAGCACGTCCGTGGAGGCGTCCAAGGACCCGTCCGGATGCAACGTGTTCCAGCTGCTGCGGCTCTTCCTGTCGCCCGACGAGCAGCGGGCGCTGGCCGAGCGCTACCGCCGCGGCGGCGAGGGCTACGGCGCCTACAAGACGCTGCTGCTGGAGCGCTTCCACGACCACCTCGGCCCGGCGCGCCGTCGCCGCGAGGAGCTGGCGCGCAACCTCGACCACGTGCACGCGCTGTTGCGGCAGGGCGCCCAGCGCGCGCGCGCCGAGGCCGGCGAGGTGCTCGCGGCCGTGCAGCGGGCCTGCGGCGTCGGGGCCTCGGGAGGCTAGCGACCCGGGGCATCGCGCCACGGGCGCCGGGGCAAGGCTGGGCAGGCCCTTGCGCTGCGGCGAGCATCAGGACAGCGCCCGGGAGGCCTGCGATGAGCACGAACAGGACCGGAGCCATGGTGCTGGGCGCGGGCGTGGTGGCGCTGGGCGGCGCGCTGGCCTGGCTGCTGCTACGCGAGCCGGCCAAGGCGCCCGCGCAGGCACGGCCGCCCTTCATGGTGCCGGTGACGCTGGCCTCCGTGGAGCGAGGCACCCTCCAGCGGGAGGTGCTGCTCTCGGGGCGCGTGCAGGTGCTGCAGCGTGCGCGCATGGCCTTCGACGTGGTGGGGCGGCTGGCCGAGGTGGCCGTGCGCGAGGGCGACCGCGTGCCCGCCGGCGCGCTGCTGGCGCGGCTGGACCCGCGTGAGCGCGAGGCACTCCTGCAGGTGGCGCAGGCGGCCGAGCAGCGCACCCGGCGCGAGCTGGTGCTGCTGGAGTCGCCGGCCCGGCCCGAGGAGCTGCAGCGGCTGGAGGCGGTGCTGGAGGGCGCGGCCAGCGACCTGGGCTGGACCACCTCCGAGGAGCGCCGCATGGCTGCGCTGGTGGAGGGCGGCGGCGTGCCGCGCTCGGCCTACGAGTCGATGGCGGCGCAGCGGCGCGCCAGCGAGTCGCGCCATGCGGCGGCCCGGGCTGCGCTGGACATGGCGCGCGCAGGGGCCCGGCCCGAGGAGGTCGAGGTGCAGCGAGCGCGCGTGGCCGAGGCGGCCGCGCACGTGGCCCGTGCCCAGGCCGACCTCGACCGCACGCGCCTGCTGGCACCCTTCGAGGCGCAGGTGGCGCAGCGCCTGCTGGCGCCGGGCGATGCCGTGCAGCCGGGCCTGCCCGTGCTGGAGGTCGTGGACGCACGCTCGCGCGAGGTGGCGGTGGACGTGCCGGCGCACCACGCGGCCGACCTGCAGCCGGGTGCGCGCGTCGTGCTCACGCTCGACGAGCGGCCGGAATGGTCGCTGGAGTCCGCGGTGGCCTCCGTGGTGGCCGATGCCGACCCGCGCAGCGGGGCCCAGCGCGCGCTGGTGCGGCTGTCCGCGACGCAGGATGCCGAGGGCGTTCTGGTGCCCGGGTCCTTCGTGCGCGCACGCGTCGAGCTGCGTCCGCTGGTGGACGTGCTGCTGGTGCCGGGCGACGCCGTGCGCCGCACGCTGGAGGGCTGGGTGCTGGTGAAGGCGGTGCCGCCTGCGGCAGCGTCCGCCGAGGCCCCGCCTGCCCCGGCTGGGCGACCCTCGGGCCTCCCGCCGCTGGCCAGCGCTGCCTTCGTGCCCGTGCGCCTGCTGGGCCAGGCGCGCGGGCGCGCCGCCGTGCAGCCGCTGGGCGTGGCCCTCGAGCCGGCCGAGCGCATCGTGGTGGTGGGGGCGGACCTGGCCTTCCCCGGGGCGCCGCTGCTGGAGCGGCCTGCCGCGGCGGCGGCAGGGCAGGGCGC
Source organism: Planctomycetota bacterium (assembly GCA_964228555.1). GTDB lineage: Bacteria > Planctomycetota > PLA2 > PLA2 > JAEUHO01 > CAXQZU01. Next base: position 41,458 of record CAXQZU010000031.1, on the reverse strand, counting down.
GAAGTGAGCCCGCTGGCGGGGATCGTCGCCCGGCCCTACCTGGTGGCCGTGGGCGTGCTCGTGAGCGTGCTGTTCAGCCTGCTCTCGATCGAGAAGATCCCGGTGCAGCTCAAGCCGCAGGTGGACGTGCCGCGCATCACGGTGCGTACCGGCTTCCGCGGGGCCGGCGCCGTGGAGGTGGAGGAGCAGGTCACGCGCGAGCTGGAGGACGTGCTGCAGCGCTGCGAGGGGCTGGAGGAGATGACCAGCACCTCGTCCGACGGGCTCTCGGAGGTGGTGCTGGAGTTCCAGTACGGCGCGGACATGCAGGCGGCCGTGGTGGACGTGCTCAACAAGCTCACGCGCGTGCCCTCCCTGCCCGAGGAGGCCGACGAGCCGCAGGTGGAGGTGACCGCCGAGCCCGGCCCCAACGCCGTGATGTGGGTCACCCTGCGCTCGCGCTACCCGCCCTCGCAGGTGCGGCGCGTGCTGGACGACGAGATCCAGCCGCGCCTGGAGCGCGTGCCCGGCGTGGCCGGCCTGTTCGTGGCCGGTGGCGCCGAGCGCGAGGTCCAGGTGCGCATCGATCCCGAGCGCATGGTGGCGCGCAGCGTGAGCATGCGTGCGCTGGGCGAGGCGCTGCGCCGGCGCAACGTCAACGTGCGTGGCGGCACGGTCGAGACCGCCGAGCGCCAGCTGGTGGTGCGCACGCTGGCGCGCGCCGCCGATGCCGCCAGCCTCGAGGCGCTGGTGCTGCGCGAGGAGCCCGGGGGCGGCCAGGTGCTGCTGCGCGACGTGGCACGCGTGGTGGACGCCACGCGCGAGACCACCGACTACGTCAGCATCGACGGCAAGCCGGGCATCAGCGTGGGCGTGCAGCGGCGCACCGGCGCCAACGTGGTGCGCACCATCGAGGGCGTGGACGAGGCGGCCCTGGAGCTCAACCGCGGCTTCGCGGTGCGCGGGCTGGACATCGAGCTGGTGCCGGTCTACCGCGAGACCACCTACATCGAGGCGGCGATCGGCTTCGTGCTCGACAACCTCTGGATGGGCTCGCTGCTGGCGGTAGGCGTGCTGTTCGCCTTCCTGCGCAGCCCGCGCGCCGTCATCTTCATCGCGCTGGCCATCCCGGTCTCGCTGGTGACCGTGTTCCCGGTGCTGCTGGTGCTGGGCCGCAGCCTCAACGTGATCAGCCTGGCCGGCATCGCCTTCGCCAGCGGCATGGTGGTGGACAACGCCATCTGCGTGCTCGAGAACATCGTGCGGCACGTGGAGATGGGCAAGGACCGCATGCGGGCGGCCATCGACGGCGGCAAGGAGATCTGGGGCGGCGTGCTGGCCAGCACGCTCACCACCGTGGCCGTGTTCGCGCCCATCGTGCTGGGGCAGGACGAGGCCAGCCAGACCTTCGTGGACATCGCGCTGGCGATCTCGGCCTCCGTGCTGATCTCGCTGGTGGTGTCGCTGACGGTGGTGCCGGTGCTGTGCGCGCTGTGGGGGCCCAAGCCCACGCGGGCCTACGACCCGGCGCTGGAGGATGCCGACGAGCGGGGTGGCTGGCTGGGCGACCGCTACGGCCGGCTGGTGGCGCGACTGGTGCGGCGCGCGCCGGGCGGGGCCTCGCTGCGCCTGGGGCTGGTGCTGCTCGTGCTGGCCGGCTGCCTGTGCACGCTGCCCTTCCGGCCGCCCGCGGAGTACCTGCCCACGGGCAACCGCAACCTGATCCTGTTCTTCGCCAGCCCCTCGCCGGGCACCAACCCCGAGGCGGCCGCGCGCAACATGAAGCCGCTGGAGCAGTTCCTCCTGGCCAAGCCCGAGACCGGGCGCGTGTTCGTGGTGAACCGCCCCGGCTTCAACGGCGGCGGCTGCACCCTCAAGGAGGAGGTGGCGGACGCGCGGGGCCTCGCCGCCTTCCACAAGTCGCTCTACGCCCCGGCCGCCATGCTGCCCGGCTTCCAGTTCGTGGTGCCCGTGCGCTCGAGCCTGTTCAACGACCCGGGCAAGCAGTTCGACGTGGAGCTGTCCGGGCCCGGCTTCGAGGCCCTCGCGCTCGGCGACAAGGACCTGCAGGCACGCCTGCGTGCGGTGGAGGGCGTGCAGTTCGTGCGCAGCAGCCTCGTGACCGGGCGCCCGGAGCTGCACGTCGAGGTGGATCCCGCGCGGGCCGAGGACGCCGGCCTCACGGCGGGCGACGTGGGCGAGGTGGTGGAGACCGCCATCGCGGGCCGGCGCCACACGCTGCTGGTGCAGGGCGGTCGCGACGTGGACGTGAACGTGCTGGTGGCCCCGGAGCGGGTGCGCGATGAGCAAGACCTGCTCGACCTCCCGTTCGTGGTGCCCTCGGGCGGGCACCTGCACCTCGGGCAGGTGGCCACGGTGACGCGTCGTGGCGGCCCGCTGACGGTGCGGCGCCTCGAGCGCCAGCGCAACGTGCTGCTGACGGTGAACATCGCCCCGGATGCACCGCTGGAGAGCGTGGTGCAGCGCGTCGAGCAAGAGGTGTTCCCGCCCGTGGCCGCCGCGCTGGGGCCGGCCTACACCCTCGGCCTGGGCGGCGCGGCCGACAAGCTCAAGAGCACGCTGGCTGCGCTCACGCAGGGCTTCGGCCTGTCCATCCTGCTCATCTACCTGCTGCTGGTGGCCCTGTTCCGCTCGTGGGTGACGCCGCTCGTGATCCTCGTCACGGTGCCGCTCTCGCTGGCAGGCGGCGTGATCGGCATCTCGCTGGTGCACGCGTGGTCGGGCGGTGCCGCCGGCTTCGACGTGATCGCCATGCTGGGCTTCGTGATCCTCGCGGGCATCGTGGTCAACAACGCCATCCTCATCGTGCACCAGGCCAACAACCTGCGCGAGCGGGGCGTGGCGCCGCGCGAGGCGCTGGTGCGCTCGTGCACCTCGCGCCTGCGCCCGATCCTGATGAGCGTGATCACCACGGTGGTGGGCATGCTGCCGCTCGCCCTCGGCGGGGGGGCCGGCAGCGAGCTCTACCAGGGCCTCGCGGCCATCATCGTGGGCGGGCTCGCCTTCTCGACCCTGTTCACGCTCTTCGTGGTGCCCGCGATCCTGGCGCTGGGCTACGACATGCGCGGATCCTAGGCGCATGCGCTACGCCAGCGTGGATCCCTGCACCGGGATCGAGCACCACGCCTTCGCCACGGCGCCTGGCCACGAGGTCGAGGCGGCCGTGGTCGCGGCGGTGGGCGCCGCGGCACGGGCGCGCGCGCAGCCCCCGGCGGCGCGCGCCCCCAGGCTGCGCGCGCTCGCCGGGCTGCTGGAGCGGGAGGCCACGCGGCTGGCGCGGCTGGCCGCCTCCGAGATGGGCAAGCCGCTGGCGCAGGGCGAGGCCGAGGTGCGCAAGTGTGCGCAGGGCCTGCGCTGGGTGGCCGACGAGGGCCCGGGGCTGCTGGCGCCCGAGCCGCGCCCGGCCGACGGGCACGAGGCCTTCGCGCGGCACGAGCCGCTGGGCCCGCTGCTGGGCCTGATGCCCTGGAACTTCCCCTTCTGGCAGGTTCTGCGCTTCGCAGGCCCGGCGCTGCTGGCCGGCAACACCGTGTTGCTCAAGCACGCGCCCAGCGTGCCGCGCTGCGCGCTGGCGCTGGAGGCGCTGCTGCACGAGTCCGGGCTGGGCGAGGGCGCGTATGCCAACCTGTTCCTCGCCGAGGCGCAGGCCGCGGCGCTGGTGGTGGACCCGCGCGTGCGCGGCGTCTCGCTCACGGGCAGCACGCGCGCAGGACGCGCGGTGGGGGCGCTGGCCGGCGGCGCCCTCAAGCCCTGCGTGCTGGAACTGGGGGGCAGCGACCCCTTCATCGTGTTCGCCGACGCGCCGCTGGGCGAGGTGGTGGCAGCCGCGGTCGAGGCGCGCTGCCAGAACAGCGGCCAGTCGTGCATCGCCGCCAAGCGCTTCCTCGTGCAGCAGCCGGCCTACGCCGCCTTCCGTGACGCCTTTGCTGCCGCGCTGGGCGCGCTGCGCATGGGCTCGCCGCTGGACCCGGCCACGCAGGTGGGGCCGCTGGCCCGCGTGGACCTGCGCGACCATCTGGCGGCGCAGGTGCAGGCCTCGGTGGCGCTGGGGGCGCGCGCCGTGGTGGGCGGGCGCGTGCCGCCGGGCCCCGGCGCCTGGTACCCGCCCACGCTGCTGGAGCAGGTGCCCCCCGGCGCCCCGGCGGCCACGGAGGAGCTGTTTGGCCCGGTGGCCGTGCTTGCCTGCTTCGAGGACGAGGAGCAGGCTCTGGCCCTGGCCCACGCCACGCCCTACGGGCTGGGCGCCAGCGTGTGGACGGCAGACCTCGCGCGTGCGCGCCGCATGCTGGCCCGGCTGGAGGCCGGCAGCGTGTTTGCCAACGGCATCGTGCGCAGCGACCCGCGCTGGGCCTTCGGCGGCGTGCGCGACTCGGGCCTGGGCCGCGAGCTGGGTCCCGAGGGCCTGCGGGCCTTCACCTCCACCAAGACCGCCTGGCTGCGCTGAGCGACGCACTGCCGCTTTCCCGTACCGCCCACGGCGGGCGTGCGTAGGGTGGAACGGATGGACGCGACCCGCAAGGGCACCTGGCTCGTGGGCCTGCTGCTGCTGGCGGGCGCGGGGCTGCTGACGTGGCTGGTGGGCCCCGAGCGCATCGCGTCGGCCTTCCGGGCCCTGCACGACGTCAAGGGCATGGTGGCGTGGGGCGGCTACGCGGTGCTGGGGGGCATCATCTTCGCCGAGACCGGCCTGCTGGTGGGCTTCTTCCTGCCGGGCGACTCGCTGCTGGTGACGGCTGGCGTGTTCGCCAAGACGGGATTGCTGGACATCTGGTGGCTCAACGCCCTGCTGATCCCGATGGCCATCCTGGGCGATGCGGTGAACTACAGCATCGGCAAGCGCACGGGCCCGCGCATCTTCTCGCGCGAGGACAGCCTGTTCTTCAAGAAGTCGCACCTCGAGCGGGCGCAGCGCTTCTACGAGCGCCACGGCGGCAAGACGGTGGTGCTGGCCCGCTTCCTGCCGCTGGTACGCACCTTCGCGCCCTACGTGGCGGGCATGGCGGGCATGCCCTACCGGCGCTTTGCGTGGTTCAACGTGCTGGGCGCCGTGGTGTGGGTCACGAGCCTGACGTGGCTGGGCTACTTGCTGGCCAGCGTGGTGCCCAACATCGAGAAGAACATCCTCGTGGTGATGGCCGTCGTGATCGTGCTCTCCTTCGTGCCCGGCATCGTCGAGGTACTGCGGGCGCGGCGCGCGGCCCGGCGCGAGCGCGAGGCGGGCACGCCGCCGCGCGCGGGCTAGGCCGGCGGCGCCGAGAGGCGCCGGGCGAGCTCGCGCGCCTGCACGCGCAGCTCGGGCACGGCCGTGGACTCCCACAGCAGGCCCATGCGCAGGCCGCCCAGCGCCCACAGGCGCCCGGCCAGCGTGCCCGCCACGCGCCCGTCGTCGTCGCACGCCAGGCCCAGGCCCAGCGGGTGCGGCTCGAGAGCGCCGGACTGCGCCAGCGAGGCCAGCAGCGGGTCGTGGGTGCGGCGCAGGTCGGGCGAGGGCCCGGTGGCGTTCACGATGCGCGCCACCTCCAGCGTCGCGGGCAGGCCGCCGCCGCGCGGCTGCCAGGCGATGCGCACGCCGCCGCCCGCCCGCGGCTCGACGGCGCGCACGCGGCCGGCGTGGGGCACGAGGCTGCCGCGCGCATGCTCGCCGGCCAGCACCTGCTCCAGCCCGCCGGGCAGGCGGTGGCGGTGCACGTCCCACAGCGTGCGCAGGTGGCGCAGGAACTGCGCCTGTCCGCGCGGGCCCAGCGCCTGCCACAGCGCCGGCGTGTGCGGGCGCATCGCGGCGATCACGTCGCGCCAGTCGCCACCCGCGGCGGCCTGCGCGCGCGCCGCCGTGCGCAGCGCGCGCAGGAGGTGGCGCGGCCGGGCTGCGCGCAGCGGCAGCTGGCGTGCGTCGCAGGGGCGGCTGGCGCCGGCGGGGGCGTGCTGCGCCTGCGGCAGCCAGCCGTGGCGCGAGAGCGCGTGCACACGCGCCTGCACACCCTGCGTGCGCAGCGCCAGCAGCAGGTCCACGGCCGTCAGGCCCGTGCCCAGCAACAGCACCTCGTCGTGCGGGGCGAGGCCCGCGAGCGCCTCGGCATGCCACGGGTCGCGGGCGTAGCGTGCGGCGTCGAGCGTGCCTGCGCCCAGCGCGGCCAGCGGGTCGGCCGGCGCGAGGTTGCCCGTGGCCAGCACCACGTGGTCGGCGGCCAGCACGCGCCCGTCGGCGAGGTCCACGCGCAGCGGCGCCCCGCCGGCCGCGCCTGCAGCCTGCACATGCACGGCCTCGGCTGCGAGGCGCCGCAGGCACGCACTGCGCGGCGCGGCCGCCTGCGCCTCGGCAAGCCGCTGGGCGAGGTAGTCGCCGTAGCGGGCGCGCGGCAGGAAGGCCTCCTCGCCGGCGGGCAGGCCCTGCCCGGCGGCCCACGCGCACAGGTCGCCGGGCCGCTCGGGCAGCGCGCTCATGCGCCCGGAGGGCACGTTGAGCAGGTGGGCGAGGCAAGCGGTGCCGTAGGCCAGGCCGCGCGCGAAGGTGCCCACGCGGTCCAGGCAGGTGACCTCCACCGGCCGGGCGGCCGAGAGCAGGTGCAGGGCGCACAGGCTGCCGGCGAATCCGCCGCCGACGACCACGACGCGCAGCGGGGGAGCGTCGGCGGCCACCCGGCCACGCTACCGCCGGCCGGCCGGGGAAGGGGCCGCCCCGCCGGGCCGTCTTTCGCGTAGGCTCGCGCCACGGCACGCGGCCGGGCGCTGCGCCACGCGCGAAGGAACCCATGACAGACCGATCGGTCTCTTCCTGGCGGAGCGGGTGGGTGGCCCTCGCCGCCTTGCTGGCGCTGGCCGGCTGCGGCGAGCCCTCGCGCCGCGAGCCGGTGCCGCCCGCGCCCGCCTACGGGCCAGCCGGAGAGCCGCTCGCGGCGCCCGGGCCGGGGCCGCGGCCTGACCTGCTGGTCGTGGTGCTGCCCGAGCTGAGGGCGGACCACCTGCGCGGCGAGGTGATGCCGCGCCTCGCCACGATGGACTGCGGTGGGGGCTGCAGCACCGTCGAGCACGCCGTGACGCCTTCACCCGAGCCCGGTGCGGCGCTGGCCAGCCTGCTCACCGCCTACGCGCCCGAGCGCCACGGCGTGAGCCACCTGGACCCGGTGCCGCGCCTCGCCCCGGCCTTCGTGACGCTGGGCGAGATCCTGCGGCGCGCTGCCGGCTACGCCACGCGTGCCTTCGTGGCCGACGCGCGGCTTGCGCGCGCCACCACCCTCTGGCAGGGCTTCGACGTGAGCGGCGAGGTGGGCCTGCCGGAGGCGCCGGCTGCACTGGCCGCGTGGGTGGGCTCGCTGGGGGCGCCGGCTGTGCGTGCGCCGTTCGCGGCCGTGCTGGTGGCCGATGCGCTGGGCCCGGGCTACGGCGTGGCGCGCGCCGAGGGCACGCGCCTGGCGGCGCGCCCGTTCGTGCGCGCGCAGCAGGCGCGCGACCTCGCGCAGTCCACGCCTGCGCAGCGCAGCGCGGCCGCGCGCGAGGACTACGCCGCGGCACTGCGCTGGGCCGACGCGCAGGTGGGCCAGGTGCTGGACCGGCTGCTGCCGCAGGAGGGCGGACGCCCGCTGTGGGTGCTGGTCACCAGCACCAGCGGCACGGCGCTGGGCGAGCGCGGGCGCGTGGGCACGGGCCTGGACCTGCACGACGAGCAGGTGCGCGTGCCGTGGCTGTGGGCCGGGCCGCCGGCGCTGCGCAGCGTGGCCTCGGCCGCCAGCCTCGTGGACGTGCTGCCCACGCTGCTCGAGGCGCTGCGCCTGCCAGCCCCGACCGGCGTGGACGGCGTGGCGCTGGGCGAGGTGCTGGCCGGGCGCGCCACGCGCGGCCCCGTTCGCAGCATCGAGCTGGTGGACCCGGCCAACACGGGCGAGGCCACGCAGCGCGCGCAGCTGTTCCTGGCCCGCATGCCCGGCTGGGCTTACCTCGTGCGGCTGGACTTGCGGGAGGGCACGGTGCGCGAGATGGCCTACGACCTGCGCGCCGATCCTGTGCAGGCGCGGGACCTGGCCCGCGAGGGACGCGTGCAGGACGTCTCCTTCCCCTCGGCCTTCTGCGCGGGCGTCGAGGGCGTGCGCGACCTCGTGTGGGGCGCCGCCGAGGGCCACAACCGCCTCGCGGGCTCGCCCTACGACCAAGGCCCGCGCGTGATGCAGGGCCGTCCCGCCGCCTGCGGCCGCTAGCACGCGCAGCGGTCGCCCGTCCGGTGCGCCGTTGCGGCGCCGCGCGAGCGGGGCTAGCCTCGCGCACGGAGGTGCCATGAGCCCGACGCCGCCTGTCCCGCCTGCGCCCGGTCGCGGCCCGCGTGCCCTCGAGTCCCTGCTCACCGAGACACGCGCCTTCCCGCCGCCGCCGGCCTTCGCGGCGCGCGCGCAGGTGCGCGACCGCCGCCTGCACGAGGCGGCGCAGCACGACCCGCTGGCCTTCTGGGCTGCCGAGGCGCGGCGCCTCGCGTGGATCAAGCCCTTCACGCAGGTGCTGGACTGGAAGCTGCCCGACGCGCGCTGGTTCGCCGACGGCACGCTCAATGCCAGCGTCAACTGCCTGGACCGCCACGTGCAGGCCGGGCTGGGCGGCAAGCGCGCGCTGGTGTGGGAGGGCGAGCCGGGCGACACGCGCACCCTCACCTACGCGCAGCTGCTGGAGGAGGTGTGCCGCTGCGCCCACGCACTCAAGGCGCTGGGCGTGCGCCGCGGCGACCGCGTCACGGCCTACATGCCGCTGGTGCCCGAGCTGGCCATCGTGCTGCTGGCCTGCGCGCGCATCGGTGCCGCCCACAGCGTGGTGTTCGGGGGCTTCTCGCCCGAGGCACTGCGCGAGCGCATCCTGGACTCGGGCTCGCGCGTGGTGGTGACGGCCGACGGCGGCTGGCGGCGCGGGAGCCCGCTGCCGCTCAAGGCGCAGGTGGACGCGGCGCTGGAGGGCGCGCCCGGCGTGGAGCGCGTGCTGGTGCTGCGGCGGCTGGGCGAGCGCCTGCCGGTCACGATGGTGCCGGGCCGCGACACCTGGTGGCACGAGCTCGTGCCCCGGCAGCCCGCCACCTGCGAGCCCGAGGCCATGGGCAGCGAGGACCTGCTCTTCTTGCTCTACACCTCGGGCACCACTGGCAAGCCCAAGGGCATCGTGCACACCACGGGCGGCTACCTCACGGGCACCAGCGCCACCACGCGCTGGGTGTTCGACCTGAAGCCCGACGACGTCTACTGGTGCACGGCCGACATCGGCTGGATCACCGGCCACTCCTACGTGGTCTACGGCCCGCTGGCCAACGCCGCCACGGTGGTCATGTACGAGGGCGCGCCCGACTCCCCGGGCCGCGACCGCTTCTGGGCGCTTGTCGCGCGCCACCGGGTGACGATCCTCTACACCGCGCCCACGGCCATCCGCACCTTCATGCGCTGGGGCGATGCCCTGCCGCGCGCGCACGACCTCTCGTCGCTGCGCCTGCTGGGCAGCGTGGGCGAGCCCATCAATCCCGAGGCGTGGATGTGGTACCGCGACGTGATCGGCGGCGGCCGCTGCCCGGTGGTGGACACGTGGTGGCAGACCGAGACGGGCGCCATCATGGTGGCGCCGCTGCCGGGCCTGACCACCACCGTGCCGGGCAGCGCCACGCACCCGCTGCCGGGCGTGGGCGTGGACGTGGTGGACGCCGAGGGCCACAGCGTCCCGCTGGGCGGCGGCGGCTTCCTCGTGCTCACGCAGCCCTGGCCCAGCATGCTGCGCGGCATCCACGGCGACCCACAGCGCTACCGCGACACGTACTGGGCGCGCTTCCCGGGCCGCTACTTCACGGGCGATGGCTGCAAGCGCGACCTCGAGGGCAACCTGTGGCTGCTGGGCCGCGTGGACGACATCATGCTCGTGGCCGGGCACAACATCTCGACCATGGAGGTGGAGAGCGCGCTGGTGGCGCACCCGGCCGTGGCCGAGGCCGCGGTGGTGGGGCGCACGCACGAGGTGAAGGGACAGGCCATCGCCTGCTTCGTCACGCTGCGGCTGGGGCAGGAGCGCTCGCCGGCGCTGGCCGAGGCGCTGCGCGCGCACGTGGCCCAGCGGCTGGGCGCGCTGGCGCGGCCCGAGGAGGTGCTGTTCGCGGCCGAGCTGCCCAAGACGCGCTCGGGCAAGATCATGCGCCGGCTGCTGCGCGACGTGGCCGAGGGCCGGGCGCTGGGCGACACCACCACGCTGGCCGACCCGGCCGTGGTGCATGCGCTGCGCGACCAGTACGGCGATGAGGGGGCCTAGGGCGCGGGCGCGCGCCCGCGGGCGGCTTGACGGCGGGGGGCCACGGGTAGGGTGGGGGCTCCCCCGCCGGAGGTCCTCCCATGCGCGTCGCCATCACCGGTGCCACCGGCTTCGTGGGCACCCGCCTCGTGGCCTTGCTGCTCGAGCGCGGCCACCAGCCCGTGGTGCTCACGCGCGAGAAGCCTGCCGCCGGCCGCGTGGCCGCCGGCGCCACGGTGGCGGTGGTGGACTACGACGACGTGGCCTCGGTGGCCAAGGCCCTCGAGGGCTGCGAGGGCGTGGTGAACCTGGCCGGCGCGGGCGTGTTCGACAAGCGCTGGAGCACGTCCTACAAGCAGCAGATCCTGGCCAGCCGCGTGCTGGCCACGCGTTGCCTCGTGGACGCGATGGGCACGCTCAAGCAGCGGCCCGCGGTGTTCCTCTCGGGCAGCGCCGTCGGCCACTACGGGCCGCGCACGCCGGGCGAGGCCATCGACGAGTCGGCGTTCCGCAGCACCGAGCACGCGCCGGGCGACTTCCTCGCCAACGTGTGCCGCGAGTGGGAGCGCGCCGCCCAGAAGGCCACGCTGCTGGGCATCCGCACTGCCTTCCTGCGCATCGGCGTGGTGCTGGGCCGCGGCGGCGGCGCCATCTCCAAGCTGCTGCTGCCCTTCAAGCTGGGTGCCGGCGGCCCCATCGGCAACGGCCGGCAGGACATGTCGTGGGTGCACCTCGACGACGTGTGCGGGCTCATGATCTTCGCGCTGGAGACGCCCAGCCTCTCGGGGCCCATCAACGTGACGGCGCCCAACCCGGTCAGCAACAAGGAGTTCGCCAAGGCGCTGGGCCGCGCGCTGCGCCGCCCGGCCTTCATGCCCACGCCCGGCTTCGGCCTGCGGCTGGGGCTGGGCGAGGTGGCCTCGATGCTGACCACCGGGCAGCGCGTGCTGCCGGCCAAGGCGCTGGGGGCGGGCTACGCCTTCCGCTACCCGACCATCGACGCAGCCTTCGCCGAGATCATCAAGGGCGTGACCGCGCCCTCGCAGTCCGGCGCAGCCTAGGACGTGGGCGGGCGCTCGCCGGGCGCTGCGGCTCCCGGCGCGCCGGCCGTGGTGCCCTGCTCGTCGCGGAAGCCCTTGAGCAGGCGCCAGCCGAGGAACGCCAGCAGCGCGCAGCCCACGACGTAGGGCCACAGCGGCTCCTCGCGCAGGCGCAGCACGTGGCGCCGGTAGAACCACAGCACCCAGACGTTGATGGCGAGGAAGAGCAGGGTCTTGCCGCCGGCGCGGCCGCTCTCGGGGCGCAGGGCGTCGGCCTCGGCCTCCTTGACCAGCCCCTCGGCCTGGCGCGTGAGGGCCTGCTTCTCGACCGCCTTCATGCGCACGCTGTTGGCCACGATGGCCTCGCGGCCCCACAGCATGGCCAGCACGTTGAAGGGGAACACGGCCAGCGAGGCCGCCGCGTGCAGCAGCAGGCCCAGCAGGCCGCTGCCGGCCCCACCGCCGAGGATGGCCGCGCCCACCGCGCTCAGCATCGCGAAGCACAGCATGGGCCACGCACGGCTCTTCATCCATGCGCGGCGCAGCGTCTTCGTGTCCTCGATGCCCGCCGTGGGACCCGTCTGCTGGATCCACTTCATGCTGCCGATGAAGTGCGTGATCAGGATCGAGTGCACCAGGCAGCAGAAGACGGCCGCGAACAGGCCCAGCGTCTTGTGCGCCTCGGGCGTCACCGGGCCCTCGGGCGAGGAGATCACGCCCAGCACCGACGTGACGGCCAGCACCACGAGGTTCCAGAGCGCCAGGCCGGTGTAGAGGTCGCGCATCCGGGCATCCTGCGCGGCGGCTCGCGGGGCGCAAGCCGGGGCTCCCGTGGCGCGCCGGCGGGCGGCCCACCCATGCAAGCGGGCGCGCCCGCGGCTCGCGGACGCGCCCGTCAGGAGCCGCGCGCCGGACGCGCGGCGTGGGGGATCGAGGCCTACTTGGGCTCGACGGGAGCCGGCGCGGGAGCCTCCTCGCCGGGCAGCTCCTCGGGCGTCACCACCGGGGCGGGCTTGGCCGCGCCGGGCTCGCTGACGTTGCCCTCCTGGTCCGTCGTCAGGTGGAAGGGCTTGAGCGTCACGTCACCCTCGGGCTTGAACACCACGACCATCGGCTCGGCCTTGGGGCTCATCAGCTCGTTGAAGCCCAGCTTCCAGCTGGTGACCTTGCCCGACTCGTCCTTGGTGCCATTCGTCTCGACGATCGTGCCGGGCACCGCGAGGGCGAACACCATCGAGAGGTCGCCCATCATGGGCTCGAGCATGGGCTTGAACATCTCCATCTGGGCGGTCGCCTCCTCGCTGGTGGCGTCCATGCCCTCGGGCAGCGTGCGCGTGCGCGTGAGCTTCCAGCGACCCTCGCCGGCATCCTCGAGCTTCACGGTGTGCATCGTGTCCATGCCCGCGCGGAAGAAGTCCTCCAGCGTGGCGAACTTGATCACGGCCTCGAAGCCCTTGAGCTTCTTCTCGGCATCGTCGATGCCGGTGGCCGAGACGACCTCGATGCCCTTGCGGCCGGACAGCTGCTTCTTGAACTCGTCGACGTCCACCTTCTCCTGCAGTTCCTTGGCCGGGTCCTCCCGGACCTCGCCCTCGGCCGCCGGGGGCTGCATGCCCTGGAACATGGCCATGAGCTCTTCCATCTTGCCCATGTCCATCACCATCTTCACGGTGACCGTGCCGCTGCCGTTGGACGACAGGGCGATCTTCTGGTCCATCTTCATGCAGCCGGGCAGCGCCAGCAGCAGGGCGGCCAGCAGGGCGATGCAAAGGCGCGAGGCGGGGGACGAACGCATGGGGGACTCCGGGGGCCGGGGTGGCCCGACCGGCAGAGACTACCCACCGCGGGCGCACAGGGGCTGCTCGCGCTGGGCAGGGGGCCCTGCCCCGCCACCCCGCAGGAGGTCGGCCTAGCCCCAGTGCTCCCGGCGCAGTCGCCCGGGCGGCAATCCCAGCGGGGCGGCCGCCGCCAGCACGGCGTCCACGAAGGCCTGCGGGCCACAGGCGTAGAGGTGAGCGCCGGCGGGCCCGCCCGGCAGGGCCTGCGCGAGCCGCTGGGCGTCCAGCCGGCCGGTCGCCCCCGCCCAGCCGTCGCCGGGCTGGGGCCGCGTGACGGTGGGGCGGTACTGCAGCCACGCGTGCCTGCGCGCCAGGGCCTCGAGCTCGGCTCGGAAGAGCAGCTCGTCCGGCGTGCGTGCGCTGTGCAGCACGGCGACGGGATGGGCGTGGCCGCGCGCCACCAGCGCGCGCACGAAGGACCGGAAGGGCGTGAGCCCCGAGCCGCCGCCCGCCAGCACCAACGCCCCCTCCACGCGCTCGTCCAGCGTGAATCGCCCGCGCGGCGGGCTGGCCTGCAGCAGCGCGCCCACGGGCTGGCCGTAGAGGTGGTGCCCGTAGGCGCCCATGTCGCGCACCGTGATCTCCAGCGGCTCGCCGGGCGCGGAGGAGAGCGAGTAGGCGCGCGTCAGCGGCTGGCCCTCGTGGGTGTCGTGCAGCAGCAGGAACTGCCCCGGCAGGAAGGCCTGCAGGCGCGCACGGTGCTCCGCGGGCGGCTCCAGCCGCAGCGTGCGGTCCTGCGGGGTCTCCTGCGTGACGGCCACGACGCGCAGCGGGATGGGGTCGGCCATGGCCCGATTGTGGGGGCAGGGCGCGCGGCGGGCACGCCCGGAGGCGCCTGCAGCGCAGGTCCTGGCCCGCCCGCTGGGCCTGTGCGGGCCGCGCGGTGGCGGCAGCGCACCGGGGGGGCGGCCAGAAGGGGGCGAGGGGCAGCCGACCCGTACAGTCGGGCCAACCCTGACGGAGGCCTGCCATGGCGCGCTACCGCGGCCCGGACTTCTTCGCCCTCGACGGCCTGCTAGGCGAGGACGAGCGCCTCATCCGCGACACCGTGCGCGAGTGGGTCAGCGACCGCTACATGCCGCGCGTGCAGCAGCTCTACCGCGACGGGCAGTTCTGCACCGACCTCATCCCCGAGCTGGCCGAGCTGGGCGTGCTGGGCGGCAACCTCGACTACGCCGACTTCCCGCGCATGAACAACGTGGCCTACGGCCTCGTGATGCAGGAGCTGGAGCGCGGCGACTCGGGCCTGCGCTCGTTCGTGAGCGTGCAGGGCGCGCTGGTGATGTACCCGATCTGGCGCTACGGCACGGATGCACAGAAGGCGCGCTGGCTGCCGGCGCTGCACGCGGGCAAGGCGGTGGGCTGCTTCGGCCTCACCGAGCCCGACCACGGCAGCGACCCGGGCGGCATGGAGACCAAGGCCGTCCGCGACGGCAGTGGCTACGTGCTGTCGGGCGCCAAGATGTGGATCACCAACGGCAACCTGGCCGACGTGGCCGTGGTGTGGGCCAAGCTCGATGGCGAGGTGCGCGGCTTCCTCGTCGAGCGCGGCATGAAGGGCTTCAGCGCGCGCGAGCAGAAGGGCAAGCACAGCCTGCGCGCCTCGGTCACCAGCGAGCTGGTCTTCGAGGACGTGCGCCTGCCGGCCGAGAGCCTGCTGCCGGGCGCCAAGGGCCTGGGCGGGCCGCTCTCGTGCCTGAACCAGGCGCGGTATGGCATCGCCTGGGGCGTGGTGGGATCGGCCATGGCCGTCTACGAGGAGGTGCGCGAGTACAGCCTCTCCCGCGAGCAGTTCGGCAAGCCGCTGGCCTCGTTCCAGCTCTACCAGTCCAAGCTGGTGTACATGCTCACCGAGATCACCAAGGCGCAGCTGATGAACCTGCAGCTGGGCCGGCTCAAGGACCAGGGCAAGGTGACCGCCGACCAGGTCAGCATGGCCAAGCGCAACGCCTGCTACGAGGCACTGGAGATCGCGCGCATGGGGCGCGACGCGCTGGGCGCCAACGGCGTGACCGACGAGTACCAGACGATGCGTCACATGTGCAACCTCGAGAGCGTCAAGACCTACGAGGGCACGCACGACATCCACAAGCTGATCGTGGGCCGCGCGATCACCGGCATCAGCGCCTTCTCCTAGGCGGCTCCTGGGCGGCTCGGGAGCGCCGCCGGGCGCCGGCCGCCCCCCGGCAGGGGCGCCAGCCCCCGCGCTGCAGGCGCGGGGCTAGCATGGCGTCAGGTCCTCGCCCATGCGCCGCCTCCTGCCCTGGCTGATGCTGCTGCTGCTGGCCCTCGCCGGGGCCTGGCTGGTGCTGGCGCCCGGCCCGCAGGCCACGGACCTCGAGCCCGCGGCCCCGCCCGGCCCGGTGGCGGCCCCGCCCGAGGCCACGGCGCAGCCCGGCCTGCAGGCCGCTGCGGCGGCGCGGGCCCCCAAGCCGCCGCCGGCTCCCGTGCGCGGGCCAGCGGTGGACCCGCGCACCATCCCGGTCGGGCCGCTGTCGGTGCTGCCGCTGGGGCCCGACGACCAGCCCATCTCCTGCGACCTGCTCACCGTGAGCGTGGAGCCGGGCAAGGGGGCACGCGGCTGGCACGTGCAACCCCTGCTGGTGCCGGACCGCCAGACGCAGGTGTGGTCCAGCGCCGAGATCTTCACCGGCCCGGTGAAGGTGCGCGTGTGGGGCGACACGGTGGTGCCCGTCGAGGTGCAGGCCGTGGTGGACACCACGCCGCGCGAGGTGCTGCGCGTGCACGTGGACCGCGCGGGCACCATCGAGTACGAGGTGGGCACCTACCTGGGCGAGCCCCTGGGCGACGTCACCCTGCAGCTGACGGGCGCAGGCGGGCGGGCCGTGGTGGCGGGCTGGCAGGTGCGCACCGACACCGTGCTCACGCAGCCGCGCTGGGCGCGCGAGGTGGTGCAGGGGCCGCAGGGCGTCGTGTTCGGCGTGCCGCCGGGCACCTATCGCTTGCGCGCCACCTCGCAGGCGGGCGAGTGGGAGGAGGCCAGCGTGCAGGTGGAGGCGCTGGGCCGCCACCCCGTGCAGATCAAGGTGCGCCGCTGACGGCGTGCGCCTAGGTGCCCACGGCCTGCGTGAGCGCCTGCACGAACCACTCGACCTGGCTCGAGCCCAGCCCGGTGGCCTGCTCGAGGGCGGCCTCCACGTTGCGCAGCCGCTGGGCGCGCACGTCCATCAGGGCCTGGCGCTGCGCGAGGCCCGCCGGCGTGAGGCGCACCCAGCGCTTGCGCCGGTCGCTGTCGCCCGCCACCCGCAGCACGTGGCCGTCGGCCTCGGCGCGGTCCACGAAGCGGGTGGCCGTCGAGGGATCGCGGCCCAGCCGCTCGGCGATGCGCTGCATGGGCAGGGCGTCCTCGGCCTCGAGGGCCAGCAGCACGCGGGCGGTCGCCTCGCGCAGGCCGCAGCGCGTGGCGTCGCGCCGCAGTGCCTGGCCGAGGTGCACCTCGATCTGGTCGATGTGGCGTTCGAGCATGGTTGCACTCTACAACATCGGTCGCGGCCTGCTCAGGCTGCAGGGGCGGCCCGTGCCGGGCCCCGGCGCTAGGGCGGCGGCAGCCGAACCACGAGCCGTACGCCGACGGTGGGCAGGGCGGCCGCCGGGCGTTCCGCCCGCCGCATCGCGATGCGGAAGGCCGCCGGGTCGGTGAGGGCCCAGCAGCCCCCGCGCACCTCGAAGGTGGTGGCCTTCTCGTTCCAGGACGCGGTCCACTCGCTGAGCGAGCCGGCCAGGTCGCGCACGCCAAAGACGCTCTCGTCGTCGGGGAACAGGCCCACCGGCTCGCTGACCGCGTTGGTGCGCCGCGAGCGCCCGCCCTTGAGGTAGGACCAGTCCAGCTCGTCCCCGAATGGGTAGGCGCGCGCCTGACCGCCGGCGCCCATGCGCTCCCACTCGGCGGCCGTGGGCAGCGTGAACCGCAGCGCCTGCGGCGTGCCGTCGGCGGCGAAGGCCACGTCCTCGCGCGGCCCGGAGGGATCCTGCCGCAGGCTGTGCGCGCGCTGGGCGCTGCGTGCGCTGCGCCAGGCGAGGTAGCCCCAGCCCACATGCTCCGACGCGGCCAGCGCGTCCACGAGGTCGGCCACCTGGCTGTCCAGCGGCTCGCTCTCGCCCTCGGGCGGCAGGGGATAGCCCGCCAGGTCGTAGAGCGAGACGTGCGCGACGGGGCGGGAGGGATTGCGCACGGGTGCGAAGCGCCCGTCGGGTCCCGGCTGCGACAGGGGGCCGTCGGCGCTGCGCGGCACGAAGCGCCAGCCGCGCTCGCGGGCGCCGTCCAGCGCCTCGCGCGTGCGCGGGTCGTCGAGGAACTCCCACCACTCGGCGAAGGTGACTTCCAGCCGTGCCGCGAGGAAGTCGTCCACGGGGCGCTCATCGCCGGCCCGGGGCGGGCCGCCGCTGACCAGCACGAAGCCCGGCGGCACCTGCGCGGCGGGCAGCAGCGGCCGCGGCGCGAGCTGCAGGGTGCTGCGGCGGGCCACGTGGAAGGGGAGGCGGCGTGCAGCCATCCCCTGTGCTTCCAGCAGCAGCAGCCACGCGCCCTCGGGCAGCACGAGGCGCAGCTCGTTGCCCTCCGCAGGCGATGCGAGGGGAGTGCCGCTGTCCAGCGGGTAGGCCGTGCGGTCGCGCAGCTCCTCGTAGCGTGCCCTTCGCAGCCGGCCGTCGGCCGTGCCCACGCCCTGCTCGTCGTCGGCCAGCGCGCTGGCGGGCGCCGGCACGTCGGCCGCCACCGGACGGCTGCCGGCGCCCGCGAGGCGCTCGGCCAGCGCGGGCCCGTAACCGGTCGGCACCTGCAGGGTGGCGAGGCCTTCCCTGGCCACGCGCGCGGGCTCGGGGACGGCCACCGGGATCCAGCGCGGCCCCCCGCGCTCCAGCAGGTCGGCCTCGCGCGCGTAGCGGAACAAGGACGCCGTGAGGCCCGGGCCGGGCAGCACGACGCGCACCGTGCCGTTGCTGTCCAGCACCTCCGCATGCACGCCCGGCTCGAGTCGCTCCACCTCGAGCCGGTGGCGCGCGGCCTGCTCGTCCTCGCCGAGCGCCGTGGTCCGCCGCCACTCCTCGAGGTGCCAGGCGGCCAGGCCCGCGCGCAGGCGCGCCTGCACGCGCGTGCCCTCGCGCCCGGCCAGCGTGGCGGAGGCCTCGGCCGTGGCCAGCGCCACGGAGAGGTCCTGCTCGGCCTGCGCACGCTCGCGCACCAGCCCTGCTGCACGCTGCTCGGCACGCACCCGTGCGCGCCACGCCGGCTCGCGCATCCACCAGGGCTCGCTGCCGCGTGCGGCCTCCAGCCCCAGCCCCATGCCGCCGGGCGCGGCGCTGCCCTCGCGGGCCTGTCGCTCCAGCGCGGCCACCTCCATCTCGCCCTCGCGCACGCGCTGGGCCGAGCGCTGCGCGCGCTCGAAGGCGGCCTCGGCGGCCAGCACGGCCTGCACGGCACGCGCCCGGGCGCGCCCCTTGAGGGCGTCGGCACCCTGCGGATCCAGGCGCAGCCATTCCTCGCAGGCCTGCTCGGCGGCGCCCCAGTCCTGGCGTGCCTCGGCCCGCTCGGCGCGCTCGCGCGCCTCCCGCAGCAGGCGGGCCGATTCCAGCCGCGACCCGAGCCGCAGCCCGCCCAAGGCCAGCAAGGCCAGCGTGGCCGTCACGAGGGCGGTGGCCACGCGCGGTCGCCGCCGCGCGGCGCCCCCGAGGCGCCGCCAGGGCCCGGGCGGGCGCGCGCTGATGGGCTCCTCGGCCAGCCAGCGCTCGAGGTCCTCGCCCAGCGCCGCCACGGAGGGATACCGGTCGCGCGGCTCCTTCTCGAGGCACTTGAGGCAGATGGTCTGCAGGTCCGTGTCCACGCGCGGCTCCAGCCGCGAGGGCGGCACCGGCGACTCCATGGCCACCTGGCGCGCCAGCGTGGGCAGGTCGGCGGTGCTGAAGGGCAGACGGCCCGTCAGCATCTCGTAGAGCATCACGCCCAGCGCCCACTGGTCGGCGGCGGGCCCCACCTCGAGCCGCTGGCCGCGGAACTGCTCGGGCGCCATGTAGCCGGGCGTGCCGATCAGCATGCCCGACTCGGACAGGCGTGAGCCGGCCGCGTCCGCCGCCAGCCCGAAGTCCATCAGGCGCGGGCGGTCCACCTGCGGGGCGCTGCCCGTGCGCCGGCCCTTGTCGGTCCACGACTCCATCGCGCGACGCGTGCCGGCCACGCTCTCGGTGGGGGACACCACGTCGCGCAGCAGTGCCACGTTGCCGGGCTTGACGTCGCGGTGCGTCACGCCGGCAGCGTGCGCAGCGGCCAGCGCGCGGCTCAGCGCCAGCGCGATGCGTGCGGCGCGTGCGGGCGGGAGGTGCCCCAGCGGCGCGTCGGCCAGCGCCTTCTCCAGCGTGGGCCCGTCGATGAGCTCCATCGAGTACCAGAGCCGGCCCTCGCTCTCGCCGGTGGCCAGCACGGGCACGATGCCCGGGTGGTCCACGCGCGCGGCGGCACGCACCTCGCGCTCGAAGCGGGCACGCACCTCGGGCGAGTCGGCCACGCCGGCATGCAGCACCTTGAGCGCCACGAGCCGGCCCAGCGCGAGCTCCTGCGCCACGTACACCACGCCGCTGGCGCCGCGCCCCAGCTCCCGCTCGATCCGGAAGCCGGGGATGGCGTCGGGCGGCAGGGTCATGCGCGCAGTCTACGCGGGCGGCTCACGACGCCGCGTCACCCCGCGCGTCCTGCGCCCGCACCTGCAGGTCGTAGAGCCGTCGGTAGAGGCCGTCCCGCGCCAGGAGCACGTCGTGCGTGCCCTGCTCCACCAGCTGGCCTCGCCGCAACACGAGGATCTGGTCGGCCTCGCGCACCGTGGAGAGCCGGTGGGCGACGACCAGCGTGGTGCGGCCGCGGCGCAGGGCCGCGAGGCCCTCCTGGATCCAGCGCTCGGTCTCGGTGTCGATGGAGGCGGTGGCCTCGTCCAGCACCAGCACGGCGGGGTCGCGCACCAGCGCGCGCGCGAAGGCCACCATCTGGCGCTCGCCCGCCGAGAGGTTGGCCCCGCGCTCCTCGACACGGAAGTCGAGGCCGCCGGGCAGCCGGGCCAGCACGCGGTCGGCGCGCACGGCCCGGCAGGCGTCCTCCACCTGCTGGCGCGTGATGGTGGGGTCGAAGAGCCGCACGTTGTCGAGGATGCTGCCCGTGAACAGGAACACGTCCTGCAGCACCACCGCGATGCGGCGGCGCAGGGCCTGCTGCGGCCAGTCCCGCACGTCCTGCCCGTCCACGCGCACGCAACCTTCCTGCACGTCCCACGCGCGCGACACCAGCGCAAGCACGCTGCTCTTGCCGGCCCCGGTGGGCCCCACGAGCGCAGCGGTGGTGCCGGCGGGCACCCGGAAGCTGACGCCGCGCAGCACCGGCTGGCCGGGCACGTAGGCGAAGTGCACGCCCTCCAGCTCCACCTCGCCGTGCGCCGGGCCGGGCACCGTGGCGCCGGGGCGGTCCTGCACGGCGGGCACGGCGTCGGCCACGCGGAACACGCGCTCGCCGGCAGCCACCGCCTGCAGCATCAGGTTCAGGTTCTCGCTCAGCTCGCGCACCGGCTCGAAGCAGATGTCCACCAGCATCCACAGCTGGAGGAACTGGCCCAGCGTGAGGTCGCCGCCCACGATGCGGCTGCCCGCCGCCCACAGCGCCAGCGCCACGGCCAGCGACTGCAGCAGCTCCACGACCGGGAAGAACACCGCGAAGTTGCGCACGGTGGCGAGGTGGGCGTCGCGCAGCCTGGCGGTGGCCGTGGCGAAGGCCTCGCCCGCCTGCGCCTCGCGGCCGAACAGGCGCGTCACGCGCACGCCGCCCAGCGCCTCGGCCGTAAAGCCGTTGGCGGCTGACACCTCGGCGCGCACGTGGCCGAAGTCGCGCCGGCTGCGGCGCATGAAGGCCCAGCCGGCCAGCACCAGCAGCGGGACCACCAGCATCACGTGCAGGGCCAGCTGGACGTCGATCAGGAACAGCACGCTCACCACGAGCGCGATCTTGAGCAGGTCGTGGAAGAAGGCGGCCACGCCCGAGGTGAAGAACTCCTCGATGGACTCGATGTCGCCCGTCACGCGCGTGGTGAGCACGCCCACGGGGTGCCGGTCCAGCCACGACAGCGACTGGCGCTGCACGTGCGCGAACACGTCCTGCCGCAGGCTCTGGCCGATCACGCGACCGGCCCGCACGCTGAGCATCGTGCGCGCCCCGCGCACGATGCCGCCCAGCGCCAGCACGCCGAGGAAGGCCAGCCCGTGCCACAGCAGGCCGTCGGCGTCCTTGCGGGCCACCGGCCCGTCGACGGCGCGCTTGACGATCTCCGGGCCCAGCAGGTCGATGACCGAGAGCGCCACCATGCTCACGAGCGTCCAGGCCACGAGCCCTCGGTGGCGCAGCACGTAGGCCAGCAGCCGTCGCAGCACCGCGCCCGTGGAGGCGCTGGGCAGGGCCGGGGCCGGCGCGCCGTCGCGGGCAGCGTCGGGCGCGCTCATGCCAGGTCCTCCAGCGCCCGCTGCGCACGCTGGGCCGCGTGGGTGCGCGCATACCAGCCCCCGCGGGCCAGCAGCTGCGCGTGGGTGCCCTGCTCCACGACGTGGCCCGCGTCCAGCACCAGGATGTGCGTGGCGTGTCGCACGGTGGATAGGCGGTGCGCGGCCACGACCGTGGTGCGGGTCCCGAACACGCTGCCCAGCCGCTCCAGCACGGCCTCCTCGGTGTGCGTGTCCACGGCGGAGAGTGCGTCGTCCAGCAGCAGCACCGGGGCCTCTCGCAGCAGGGCCCGCGCCAGCGTGACGCGCTGCTTCTGCCCGCCCGAGAGCGTCACGCCCCGCTCGCCCACGACGGTGTCCAGCCCCTGCGGGAGCGCCTCGAGGTCTTGCTCCAGCCCGGCCATGCGTGCCGCCTCCTCCAGCCTCGCGCGCGGGGGCGTGCCGCGGGCGCCGTAGGCGAGGTTGGCCGCGATGCTCTCGCTGAACAGGAACGCGTCCTGCGGCACGGCGGCCACGGCAGCCCGCAGCGCGGGCAGCGGGATGCGCGTGACGTCCACGCCGTCGAGCGAGAGCGTGCCCGGCGGGGGCTCGTAGAGGCGGGCCAGCAGGCGCAGGAGCGTGCTCGTGCCCGAGCCCACCGGGCCCACGAGGGCGAGCGTGCCGCCGGCCGGGAGGTCGAAGGACACGTCCTCCAGCGCGGGCGCGTGCGAGCCCGGGTAGGTGAACGAGAGCCCGCGCGCCGTGATGCGGCCGGCGAAGCGCCCGGGGCAGGGCGCGGGCGTGCCCAGCACCGGCTGCTCGGGAGGCGCCGTGAGCACCTCCTCGATGCGGGCCGCGGCCGCTGCCGAGCGCTGCAGCGCCGACACCACCCAGCCCACGGAGATCATCGGCCAGATGAGCATGCTGACCCAGGCGAGGTAGGCCAGCAGGTCGCCCACGCTGAGCGTGCCCTCGATGGCGAGCCGGCCGCCCAGCACCAGCACCACCAGCTCGGCCGCGCCGCCCAGCACGAACAGGCCGGCCGTCATCCATGCGCGCACGCGCGCCAGCGCCAGCGTCTCGGCCACGAGGGCCTGGCTGGCCTCGCGGAAGGCATCCACCTCGACCTGCTCGGTGGCGTACGCGCGCACCACGCGTCCGCCGGCAAACGACTCCTGGGCACGCGCACTCAGGTCGCCGGTGCGGTCCTGCACGGCGCGCGTGCGCCGCAGGATGGAGGGCGAGAGCAGCTTGACGAACACGAGGATCGCCAGCAGGGGCACGAGCACCGCCAGCATCAGCGTGCTGGAGGCGCGTCCCATGAAGACGAGCGCGGCCGGGAAGGTGACCAGCGTGCCGCCCACGTACATCAGGCCGGGCCCCAGCGCGAAGCGCACGGCCTCCACGTCGCTGGTCAGGCGCGACATGAGGTCGCCCGTGCGCATGCGGTCGAACCATGCCGCCGGCAGCCGTTCCAGGTGCGCGAAGATGTCGCGCTTGACCTCCATCTCGACCTCGCGGCTGGCGCCCACGATCAGGCGCCGCATGACGAACACGCACGCGGCGCCTGCGGCGGCCACGCCGAGGAACTGCCAGGCCGCCTGCCAGGCCGCCGCCGCGCTGGCCGGCTCGCCGGGCTGCAGCGCGTTGACGCCGCGGCGCAACAGGTCGGGCGCCCACGCCAGCAGCAAGCGGCCCACCACCAGCGCCAGCAGGCCCAGGCCCAGCGTCCCGCGATGCCGCAGGAAGTAGCCGATCAGCCGTCGATAGGGGCCGGGCCGCACGCGCGCCACCCTACCTTCCGCGCCCGCGCCTCCCTCACCCCGCCCCGGCGTGCTCGCGCCACCCTCGCGCTGGCATCAGCCTCGCGCGGGCCACCCTTCGCCTGCCCCGCGCCCGCGCGACGCACGTGCTCGCCTGCCGGCCGCCTTCGCTCCCGATCGACGCGCCCGAGGGGGAGCACCATGCCCCGGACGAGCAGCCGGGAGCGCTTCCTCCAGCGCGCGGCTCAACGCCAGCCGTTGGGTGCTTCCAGGTCCTTGGCCTCGGCCTCGACCGAGAAGGAGCAGGTCACCCACAGCGAGGCGTCGGCGCCCTTGCCGTGGAGCAGCGGCACCGCGTACGACGCGGTGATGGTGGCGAGGTCCACGTCCACCTCCACCTTGCAGGCGGGCGGCGCCTCGTCGGGCTTGAGCTTCTTCACGTCCAGCGTGGCCGGCTTGTCCGGGGCGCTGAGGAAGCACTGGAACTCGCGGCTGGGATCGAGCAGGCACAGCCGGCCGTGCCACAGGCCGAGGATGTAGGACCCGGGCGCCAGCGTGCCCTGCACCACCTGGGGCGCCTCGCTCTTGCCACGGCGCTTCTCGCGCTCCTTCTCGCGTGCCTTGCGCTCCTCCTCGTTGGCCGGGGGCGGCAGCACGACGCGCTTCCACACCTTCTGCAGCTGCACGTCGGCGTGGAAGGCGCCCAGCAGGATCACCGGGCCCTCGGTCTCGCTCTCGCGCAGCAGGCCCGCCTTGCCCTTGGCACGGGTGGTGTTGGGCGCTTCACGCCCGGTCTCCTCCGTGTCCAGCACGTAGGAGCGCGGGATGGCCACCACGGCCCGGCAGCGCCCCAGCACGCAGACGCCGTTCTCGGGGTCGCCGTCGGTAGGAATGTGGTTCTCGGCCACGGAGCCCGACATGCGCTCCATCTCCAGCTGGTCGGGGCGCGCGGGCGCGCCGCCTTCCACGCCCGGCTGGGCGCGCTTGAGGCGGCCGCCGCGGTAGATGCGGTCGGCGACGGCCGGGGCCTGGTTGGCGCCCGGCTTGGGCCACCAGGCCGGGCGGAAGCCCACCCACTTGAAGCGGTTCTCGGCGTAGGGGGGCGCGCGCACGCCCTCGCCGATGTAGTTGCGGTAGGCGGGCCTGAGCACCTGCAGCGCCACGTCGATGGCCGTGCCGCCGCGGATCACGCGGATGCGCTCCGCGCCCAGCCACTCGTTGTCGGCCAGCGGGCTGTCCTTCGCCAGCGGCACGTAGGCCTCGAAGCGCGAGGCGGTCCACTCGGCCACGTTGCCCACCATGTCGTAGACATCGAACTGCGAGCGCCCGCCGGGAGCCGAGCCCACGACCCAGGTGTCGGCCTCGAAGGTCTTCTTGTTGGCGTTGCGTGCGCCCCAGTTGCAGCGCGACAGGTCCGTCTTCCACTTCATGCCCCACGGCAGCGGCCACGGCTGGGGGCCGCGCGCGGCCAGCTCCCACTCGAACTCCGTGGGCAGGCGCTTGCCGGCCCACTCGCAGAAGGCCACTGCGTCCAGCTGGCTCACGTAGCGCACCGGGTGCGCGAGGCGCTCCGGGTCGGGCGACATCCCCGGCCAGTCGTCCGGCGGTCGCTTGGTGACGAACACCAGCGTCAGGTCGCGGCGCGGGAGCACGGCCGAGCGGAAGCCCTCGGGGAAGGGCACGTCGGGCAGTGCGGCCACGAGCGCATCCTTGTTGCTCATCGCGACCTGGCGCCACACGACGCGGTCGTCCTCGACCTCCTTGGAGGTGAGGCCCAGCAGGAAGCCTGCGACCTCGCGCAGCGTGCCGTGCCGGCCCGTGCAGACGTAGGCAGTGCGGTAGTCCTCGAGGAAGCGCGCGTACTGCGCGTTGGTCACCTCGAAGGCGTCGATCCAGTAGGGGTCCAGCGAGCGCGTGTGCGGCTGCTCGTAGAGGAAGGGCTTGCGGGCGACCTGCGAGAGGCCCTCGACCACCTTGGCCATCTCGGCGGGCGAGGTGCCGAAGGGCAGGTCCGCGCCGCCCGGCACGTAGCGCATCCCGCCCGGGCCCGGCCGGGGCGGCTCGGGCAGCGGCGGGCGCTCCACCCCGTCATCGGCCTCGGCCTGCTTGCGCTCGGCCTCCAGGCGCTTGCGCTCCTCCTCGTCCTTGCGCTCCTGCTCTTCCTCGTCCTCGGGCGTGGCAGGGCCGGGCGCCGGTGCCGGCTCGGGCGCCGCAGGGTCGGCGGGCGGCTCGGGCGCCGGCTCGCCGGGCGCCGGTTCCGCGGGCGGCGGCTCGCCCGGGGCAGGCGCGGGTGCGGGCGCCGGCGGGTCCTCGGCGCGGACGGGCGCCTGGAAGGCCAGCAGGCAGGGCAGCAGGAGCAGCAGCAGGCGGTGGCAACGCATCAAGGCCTCGGTCGGGGGGGCGGGCTGGGCGCCCGCCGCCGCACCCTAGCACGCTCGGCACCCCGGCAGGGAGGGGCGCAATCGCCGCGGGCGCGAGCGCCCGCGGGGCCCGCACGGGCCTCAAGCAACCGCTCGCTGCACCCGACCCGGGCCCTTGGGCCCCCCGCGCGTCGCCGGCCTCCGGGGGTGGCCTCCGGGGGTGGCCTCCGGGGTGGAGGGTGGGTGGCGGGTCCGACCCGAACAAGGGCACCGCCCGCGGGGTGACAATTTGTCTTGACCCCCAAGGGATGGGGGATGAAGCGTGGGAGCCGACGCAAGTCGCGTTAGGTTCCTGCCGATCTCCCACGCCAGACGGCGCGGAGCGTCGGCTGCGGTCCCGTAGCCAGCCTCCGTGTCGCCGCGTTGCGGCCTGTCACGACCCCGAGCGGGTGCCTCGAGGCGGGATGGGCCACGGGCATTTCAAGGCACATCTAGGCAATAGGGGCCTCTAAGGCCTCGAGGAGCGAGGAATGGGCAACTTCGAGAAGCTTTCCGTGCTGGTCATCGTGGTCATCATCGTGATGATCCTGGTGGTCGCCATCTTCGAGTGGACGGGCTCGCCCGAGGAGGCGACGACCGACCCGGCCACGACCACCGCGGCGACGGCCCCCGTGGCCCCGCCCGACCCCTTCCTCGCCCCGGCCGGTGCCCTGCCGCCCGGCGCCCCGCTGCCCGCCGGTCCCGGCAGCGTGACCACGCCCACGGCCCCGCTGGCCGCCGCCGGTGCCAAGGCGCCGGCCGCCGGTGACCCCGCCTGGTGGGACCCCACCAAGCTCATCCCCGAGGGCGCCACGCCGGCCGCTCCGGGCACGGCCCCGGTGGCGGGCCCGGCCCTGCCCGGCACGACCCCGTCGGATCCCCTGCTGGCCGGGGCGACGCCGGCTCCGGGCGCCGCGGCGGCCGCGCCGGGCGAGATGGCCGAGACGACGCACGTGGTGGCCTCGGGCGACACGCTCGGCGGCATCAGCAAGAAGTACTACGGCAAGGCCTCGCTCTACACGCGCATCGAGGAGGCCAACCCGGACGTGTCGGCCCGCAACCTGCGCGTGGGCATGAAGCTCAAGATCCCGGCCATGAAGATGGACGGCGGCAAGCCGGTCGTCGAGCTGGCCAGCGCGACCACGACGGGTGCCAGCAGCACGACGGGCGCCAGCAGCGAGCCCGAGGCCGTGAAGGACGGCCCGGTGCCCGGCAAGGAGTACAAGGTCAAGGCCTCCGACACCTGGGAGCGCATCAGCAAGGCGGCCTACAAGACCTCCGAGCGCTGGCCCGAGATCTACATGAAGAACATGAAGCTCACGCCCAGCCCGAAGGACCTGCGCCCCAACCTGGTGATCATGATCCCCCGGTGAGCCGCACGCCCGGCGCTCGCGCGCCGGAAGGCTGGATCCCTGCAGGGCGCGCCCCACGGGCGCGCCCTGCGTCATTCATGGGACGCACGGTCGGGGCCTGCTGCGCGGGATGGCGCTTCCCGTAGCATCCGGGCATGGGCATCCACGACCTGCAGGCCGGTGGGGGTGGGACGGCCGGCCTGCTGCTGCGCGGGCTGCTGGCGCCGGCGTCGTGGGCCTACGGCCTTGCGGTGGCGTTGCGCACGCAGGCCTACGAGCGCGGGTGGAAGCGCGTGGAGCGGCTGCCCGTGCCCGTGCTCTCGGTGGGCAACCTGGTCGCGGGCGGCACGGGCAAGACGCCGGTCACGGCCTGCCTGGTGCAGCGCCTGCGCGCGCGCGGCCGCCGGCCGGGGGTGCTGTCGCGTGGCTACGGCCCGCGCGTGGCCGGGGGCCTGAGCGACGAGGGGGCCGTGCTCGAGGGGCTGTGCGGCCCCGGCCTGCCGCAGCGCGAGGATCCTGACCGCGTGCGCGGCGGGCGCGCGCTGCTCGGCGGCGCCGGTGCGCCCGACGTGCTGGTGCTCGACGACGGCTTCCAGCACCGGCGACTGGCGCGCGACCTCGACCTGGTGCTGCTGGACGCCACCTGCCCGTGGGGGCACGGCCACCTGCTGCCGCGCGGGCTGCTGCGCGAGCGCCCGCGGGCGCTGGCCCGTGCCCACCTCGTGGCGCTCACGCGCTGCGAGCAGGTCGAGCCCGAGCGGCTGGACCGGCTGGAGCGCGAGGTGGGGCAGCACACGCCCGCGCCGCGGCTGCGCATCGCCACGCGGGCCTGTCACGTCGAGCTGGAGGGCCGCCACCAGCCGCTCCAGTCCCTCGCCGGGCAGCGGGTGCTGGCGCTGGCAGGCGTGGGCCGGCCGCAGGCGTTCCGGCACACGCTGGAGTCGCTGGGCGCCGAGGTGGTCGCGACGCGCTTCCTGCCCGACCACGGCGTGCTGCCTGCGGGCGGCCTCGCAGCCGTGCTGGAGCAGGCGCGGCGTGCCGGGGCGACGCAGGTCATCACCACGCGCAAGGACGCGGTCAAGCTGCCCGGGCCCTGGCCCGCACCGCTTGGCGTGCTGGACATCGAGGCCGAGGTGGTGGCCGGCGAGCCCGCGCTGGAGGCGGCGCTGGACCGGCTGCTGGCGCCGCCCGCCTAGCCACGCGTCGCGAGCCCCGCGCCTCACTCCTGCGTGAGGTCCTCGAGGGCGTCGGTGCGCTCCTGGTGCAGCAGGTGCCGGAAGCCCTCCAGCGAGGGCGCCTGGTTGCCCTGCTGGGGCGCCTTCACGCGTTCCACGACGTAGAGCTCCTCGCGCCGCGTGCTCTGTGTCTCGGCCATGATGCGCATCGACCAGAAGGCGCTGCGCACGTCGAAGTCGGCAGCGAGGTCCACCTTCTCCTTCTGGAGCAGCAGCGGCGTCACGCCCTCGACCTGGTTGACCTGGTTCACGTCGGTGAAGGGATTGCCGGAATCGCCCTCGCCCTCGGCATCCTCCTCCTTCGCCGCGCTGCCCGTGCCCGACGCCTCCTCCTCCGTCTCGCCCTCGCGCCGCTCGACGATGCGCTCGGCGACGGTCTCGTCGCCCGGGAAGAAGGCCTTGAGCACCACGACGTCCGCGGTGTTGAGGTTCACGCGGCCCGAGCCGTACACGGTCAGGTAGCGAGACAGGCCCGGGGCCACGTCCTCCGCGTCGCGCTGGTCCACCAGCAGGGGGCCCCACTTGGCGTTGGCGAAGGCGAGGTCCTCCAGCATCAGGAAGCCCCGGTTGTCGGTGGTGCTGGGCTTGGGGATCTGGCCGCGGCCCTTCTTGCCCCCGAGGAAGTCGGCGGCGTCGTCCACCAGCTCGCGGGCCTGCGTCTCGTCGAGGGCCTCCTTGCTGTCCTGGCGGGCCAGCATGAGGATGCGCACGAGGCGCTGGCGCATCAGCTCGCGCCGCTCGCCGGCGGGCGCGCGCACGAGGTTGAGCACGTTGAACTTGCCCTGCTCGTCGAAGACGCGCGTGGAGAGCGAGACCTCGGTGTCCTTCTCCTGCCGCTCCTGGATGCCCTCGTCGAACATCGTGTCGTAGAGGCTGTCCACGTCGTCCTCGGTGGCGTCCTGCTCGAGGCGGGCCAGCACCAGCTCGAACTGGCCGTCGATGGCGTTCTCGATGGCCAGCTGGTCCACCACGTTGCGGGCCGTGCGTGCCTCCAGCCCTACCTGCCGCGCGTAGTGCTCGGCGAACGGGGCGATGATGAGCACCAGCAGCAGCACGATCAGCAGCGCGATGCCGCGCTGGCCGGCGCGGGCCCGGGCGGGTGCCATCGCAGGCGTGCGGCGGGGGGCGCCGGCGAGCCGGTGGGGGCGACGGGCGGGCATGCGGATTGGACGCCAGGGCACGGCCCCACCCTACACGCCAGTCCCCGGCCCGGCTGCCCGACGCCGCCCGGGTGGCGGCCGACCCACCCGAGGCGTGGCGTCGCCGCCGCGCTAGGTGCCGCGGCGCACCAGCAGGCGGTCGCGACCGCCTGGCGCGGCGCGCACGTGCAGCACCAGCTCGTCCGTGCCGTCGCCGTCGAGGTCTGCCCCCTGCAGCTCCAGCTCCTCGCCGGGCGCGAGGGCGGGCACCGGCAGCACGCGGGCCTGCGCCGACCACACGCCGTCGGCCGTGCCCGCACGCACCGCCAGCCGGTCAGGGCCCGTGCGCACGACGAGGTCCTTGCGCCGGTCGCCGTCGAGGTCGCCCGCGAGGCCCAGCGTGAAGGAGCGCGTGATGTCGAGGTTGCCGGCGTAGCCGAAGCGGATCTTCACGCCGATCTCGCTCTCCACGAGGCCGTCGGGCTGCGGGGGATAGGCCGGCAGGCCCTCGGGCGTGCTGCGCTGCAGGAACGCGCGCGTCTTGGCCGTGACGCGGCCCGAGGAGAGCGCGCGCATCACGTTGGGGCCGTCGATCTCCATCGTCGTCACCACGATGTCCTGCCGCCCGTCCCCGTCGAGGTCCACGAACGCCGGCTCGAGGCTGAAGCCCGAGAGCTTGAGGAAGGCGAAGGGCGGGCGCAGGTCGCCCGGCGGCGGGGCCGCCGGCACGCCGTCGGCGCTGCGCGCGGGGGAGGGCAGGCGGAAGAAGGCGAGTCGCAGCTCCCGGTTGTCGCCGTCGCCGTGCAGCACCTCGGGCACGCCATCGGCGTCGAGGTCCAGCAGGCGGCGCTGGCCGCTGGCCGGCAGGAACGAGAGATCCCAGGCCTGCGAGCCGCCCGCCGCGGCGCGCCGCACCTCGTCGCCGGCCAGCGACCACAGGGCGGGCGGCGTGCCGGCGGGCGTGCCTGGCGCGCGCAGCGCCAGCAGGTGCGGCAGGCCCTCCGTGATGACGGCCTGGTCCTCGAGGAAGGGCCCGGGCGCGGTGGTCAGCCGCGCCGGCCGTGCCTCCAGCGCCGCGAGGCCTTGCGGTCCCACCAGCGCCCAGCCGGAGGCGGTGGGCGCCAGGTGCTCGGGCTGCCCTGCCCCGGGATGCAGGTCGGTGAACACGGCCTGCTGCCCGTCCGCCCAGCCCAGGCCCTGCGTGCCGTCCACGGGCTGGGGCTCGCCCGCGAGCGGCACGCGCAGGGTGGCGCTGGCGGCGAGCACGACCAGGGCCGGCGGCGTCCCGCGCGCGACGTCCACGAAGCTGCTGTCGGCCGGCAGCACCACGCGGTGGCGTGGCGCCGGGGCCGGCAGCGCGCCGCGTGCCCCGGGCCACACCAGCACCTCGCGCCCGACGAGCGCCAGCACGTCCTGCACGCCGTCACCGTCCACGTCGGCCACGCGCAGGCCACCCACGGCCGCGGGACACTCCAGCGCCAGCGGGCCGGCGTCCTCGCCGCGTGCGGGGGCAGGGCCCCGCGCGAGCAGCAGGGCCAGCAGGGCCACCGCCTGGAGGGCGGGCGCGGGCCGGCTCATCGCGGTCCCCGCGGTGCCAGCAGGAACACCTCGTCCTCGCCCCACAGGACGGCCTCGCTGCGCCCGTCGCCGTCCAGGTCCTCCAGCAGCGCCGCCGGCGCCACGGCACGCGGCAAGGCCATGCGCGCCAGCAGCGGCGAGGCGTAGCGCAGGGGCTCGCCGGGCTCGCCGGCGGGCCTGCGCTCGCCGCGCAGCACCTCCACGCCCGAGAGCGTGCCCAGGTCCAGCAGGTCCTTGAGCCCGTCGCCGTCGAGGTCGCCTGCGAGGAACGCACTGGTGCCGAACTTGTTGGAGAGCGCCTGCTGCGCGGGATAGGTGCGTGCCACGGTGAAGAACGGCTCGGGCACGTAGCGGCGGGCCTGCCGGTCGAGGCGGAAGCCCACGAAGGTGATCGTGGGGTCCTTGCCCATCACGTTGCGCACGAGGTCGGCCGCGGTGCCGCGGATCGCGTCGCAGACGTAGTCGAGCCCGCCGTCGCCGTCGAGGTCCACGAAGGTGGGGTGCAGGGCCACGCTCTCGGTGTCGATGCGACCCTCCGGCTGGCGCAGCACGCCGTCGGCGCCGGCGATGGGGCCCGGCACGTACCACAGCGTGGTGCGCATGCCTCCCACCTTGTCGCGCCGGCCCGTCACCAGCGTCACCAGCAGGTCGGTGGTGCCGTCGCCGTCGGCGTCGGCGAGGTTGAGGCGCGGGCTGCGCACCTCCTCGGGCGGCAGGTCCGGCGGGGGATCGAGGAAGCGCAGCGGGATGCTGCGCACCGCCTCGCGTGCGCCCTCGACCACGGGCGCCAGCACGTCGTAGGCACGCAGCACGCGCTCGCGCAGCTCCACCAGCTCCTTGCGCCGGTCGCCGTCCAGGTCGGCCGCGACCAGCGTGGGCACGTAGGTGGTGCGCTGCACGACCTGCTCGAGGCTGGTGCCCGCCGCGTGGCCCACGCGCACCGCGAGCCGCGAGCAGCGCACGGCCTCGCTGCCCGTGCTGCCCCCGTGCACGACCAGCATGCCGCCGGCCGCGTCGGCCGCGGGCAGCCACAGCTCGTCCTTGCCGTCGCCGTCCAGGTCGGCCACGCCATCCCAGAAGGCCAGCGCGCGCCCCGGGCTGCGCACCAGCAGCGTGGGGGTGTCCAGGCCGGCCCGTGCGGGCAGCCGCGTGCCGTCGGCGGCCACCTCGCGGATGCCACGCGGGCCGAGGAACCGCAGCCGCACCTCGCCGGCAGGACCGAAGCGGCCCACGGCCAGCGCGCCTGCCTCGGCCAGCTCGCCATCGCAGGCGATGCGCTGCTGGGCGGCGCCCGGGAAGTAGGTGGCTGCGTCGGGCGAGGCCGGCGTGCGCAGCAGCAGCACCTCGGAGCTGCGCCCCTGCTGGCCCTCCAGCAGCAGCACGAGGTCCTTGCGCCCGTCGCCGTCCAGGTCGATGGCGCGCACCACCTTGACCGTGCCGCCCGCGCCCAGCCGGTGGCGGCCCACCTCGCCGGCCTGCGCCGCGGTGGAGCCCAGCGTGGCCAGTCCCAGTGCCAGCGCCAGCGCACGCACGCGCCCCGACCCCAGCGCCCGCGCGGTGCCCAGCAGCAGCAGCAGGGAACGCCGGCGGATCATGCGGCGGATGCTACCCGCCCGGCCCGCTCACACCTGAAGGTCGCGGCGCCCCAGGGAGCGGCAGGCAAGCAGCAGGCACAGCGCACTGGTGACCAGCGCCAGCAGCAAGGCATGGGAGGCCAGCGCGGGCTCCCAGCCCTCGCTGAGCCCGCGGCCCAGCTTGCCCACCACCTCGCGCAGGCGGCCGGCAGGCCAGGGGAACAGCAGGCGCAACAGCTCCGGCGACAAGCCCAGCAGCAGGTCGGCCAGCTTGAGCGCGGCGAAGAAGAGGAAGGCCGTGCACAGCGCGCCCACCACCTGCAGCACGAGGCAGGAGACCAGCAGGCCCAGGCAGGCGCTGGTGGCCAGCGCCAGCGTCTCGGCCAGCGCGGTGTCCAGCAGGTGCGAGGCCATCGTGCCGGCCGTGGCGTGCACGGTCACCAGCGGCTCGCCGCCAAAGCCCTCGGAGGTGAGCAGCACGTCGCCCAGCGGGCCCGAGAGCAGGGCCACGCCCAACGCCACCAGCAGCACCCCGACGGCGAAGGCCAGCGCGCACAGCGCGAGCGCGGCGGCCTTGGCCAGCACCCAGTCGCTGCGGCGGTAGGCGTGCGGCAGCAGCATCTTGAGCGTGCCCTGCGAGGCCTCGCCCGCGAAGGTGACGGCGCCCAGCACGAGCAGGAACACCTGCGCCACCGTGAAGCCGGCGCCCAGCATGCGGGTGGCCACGGTCCAGGCCGTCTCGCCGGGCAACGGGTCGTGCAGCAGGCCCACGAGGGCCGTCAGCGCCAGCGAGGCCACCAGGCCCAGGCGCACGAGGCGCGCCGTGGCCAGCTTGAGCAGTTCCAGCGCCACGAGGCGCGCCACGCGGGCCACGGCCGCCGGGTCCAGCGCCAGCACGGCCGCCAGCAGCAGCCAGGGCAGTGCCGCGGCCGCGCCGGCCGGCAGCGCGGGCGCCAGCACCTGCTGCAGCAGCGCCTGCCAGCCGCTTGCCGCCAGCGCCAGCAGCAGTGCGTGCGGCAGCGCCTGCGCGAGGCGTCGCAGCGCGCCCGTCGCGCCGGGGCCGGGCCAGCCCAGCCACAGGCCCGCGAGGCCCGCCAGCAGCGCCTGGCCTGCGAGGCCCTGCGGGTGGCCGACGGCGGCCTGCACGCGCTCCAGCACCAGCGCCCAGGCCAGCAGGGCCTGGGCGTGCGGGCGCAGGGGACGGGGCAGCCAGCCGCTCACCCCATCACCCCCTCGGTCTTGTCGAGGAAGTAGCGCTCGAGGCTCTCGCGCTGCGGCTCCAGCCGCACCAGCGCCAGCCCGGCGCCCAGCAGGGCGCGCTGCAGCTCGCCCGCGAGGTCGCTGCCGCCCGTGACGCGCAGCGTGCCGTCCTCCTCGCGCACGGGCCGCGCCGCCGGCAGCCGCTCCTGCAGCAGCGCCAGCGCACGCACGTTGTCGGCCGTCTCCAGCCGGAAGCCGCTGATGGACTGCCCCAGCAGCCGCGCGATCTCGCCCTCGGCGACCATGCGCCCGCGGTGCACGATGCCCACGCGGTCGCACAGCAGCTGCACGTCGTGCAGCTGGTGGCTGGAGAGGAAGAACGTGACGCCGCGCTCGCGCTCGTGCCGCACCAGCTCGCGCATCTCGCGCATCGCGGCCGGGTCGAGGCCGTTCATCGGCTCGTCGAGCACCACGAGGTCGGGCTGGCCCAGCAGCGCCTGCGCGATGCCCAGCCGCTGGCGCATGCCCAGGCTGTAGCCGCCCACCGCGCGGTCGCGGGCGTGCGCGAGGCCCACGGCCTCCAGCAGGCGGTCCACCTCCTGCGGCTGCGCGCGCGCCAGCCGGGCCATCAGGGCGAGGTTCTGGCGGCCCGAGAGCGCGGGATAGAACGCGGGCACCTCCACCAGCGTGCGCAGGCCGCGCGCGGCCTCGAGGCGATCGTGCGCGAGGTCCAGCCCGTGCAGGCACACCCGGCCCGCCGTGGGCGACACCAGGCCGGCCACGATGCGGATCAGCGTGGTCTTGCCGGCGCCGTTGGGCCCGAGGAATCCGTACACGGCCCCGCGCTCGACGGTCAGGTCGATGCCCGCCAGCGCATGCACGCGCCCGTAGCGCTTCTCCAGCCCGCGTACCTCGAGGACCGGCGTGCTCACGAGGCTAGGCCGGCGTGCCGGGCTTCTGCGGGCGCGGCGCCCACAGGTCGTTCACCAGCGAGTCGATCTCCTGCGCCACGGCCGTGCCCATGTAGAGCATCTCGTCCAGGCGCGTGCGCATGTCCTTGCACCACGTGACGTCCTTGACGCCCACGAGGTTGATCTTGACGTTGTAGGCGGCGACGGTGAGCGCCGCACGGCACAGCGAGGCGCCGGCCGCGCCGTCGCTGGCGGCGTTCTTGTTGCCGCGCTCCACCGCCATCTTGGCCTGGCTGATGACGTCCAGCGCCACCTCCATCACGCGCAGCGGCGCCTCGCAGGCCCCCTTGAGCGCTGCCTCCACGGCCACCTCCCTGCGCGCAGCCTCCTCGGGCGTGGCGCGCGGCAGCTTCATGGCCACGCTCACGGCGTCGTAGGAACGGGCATCCTCGTCGGCCAGCGCGAGGAAGGCCTTGCGATGCTCCTCGCACTGCGCCGCGATCTCGGACAGCAGGGCCTCGTGCGCGGCGTACTTGGGCCGGCCCAGGCTGAGCATGCACAGCATGCGCACCAGCGCAGCGCCCAGCGCGCCGGTGACGGCCGCCCCCGTGCCACCGCCCGGCGTGGGCTCGGCGCTGGAGAGGCGCTGCGTGAAGGTGTCCAGGTCGAGGGCCTGGAACGTGGCGGCGGGCGTGGGGCTCATGGCGGCTCCGGCGGCGCGGGCCCGGACGCCCGCGCGCGCGAGTGTCCACGGCCCCCGGGTGGGGGCGCAAGCGATTGCGCGGGCGGCGCAGCGCGCCGGGCAACCTGCCCGGCTAGCGCGGCGGTCAGCAGGTGCCCGAGCGCATCACCAGCCAGGCGAACCCGGCGGCGGCCACGGCCAGCAAGCCCAGCAGGGGGAGCAGCTTCTTTAGGCTCATGCTCCCAGCCTAGCGCGCGGGCCGGCGGGGTGCCGGGCGCGAGCCCGTGCCGCCGGCCGGGGGCCCGCCCGCCGGGGGCGGCAGGTGCGGCTGGAGGGCCTCCACGAGCGAGGTGCCCGAGCGGATCTCGTAGCGCAGGAAGTGCGTGCCCGCGGCGCGCGCCGCCTGCTCGTCGTAGTCGGTGTCGCCCACCATCAGCACCTGCGAGGGGGCCAGGCCCAGCCGCTCCAGCGCGGCCTGCAGCAGGTCGGGCGCGGGCTTCTCGCGCAGGCCCGGCGCCACGGCCACGTGCGTCTCGAGGTGCGCTGCGAGGCCCATCGTGGCCAGCACGGTGCCGGCCAGCGAGGCCTGCGTGTTGGTCACCACCGCGCGGGCGAGGCCCCGCTCGCGCAGGCCCTGCAGCGCCGGCACCGCCGTGGGGTTCACGCGCATGCGCGGCAGCGCGCGAGGCATGGCCTCGTCGTAGGCCTCCAGCACCTGCGCCCGGGTCTGTCCCGGGTAGAGGCCCTGCAGGTCGTCGCCGATGCCCTGCCCGAAGATGCGTCGGAGATGCGCCTCGGCGATGGGGGCGTGGCCGAAGCGCACGCGTGCGGCGTTGACCACCTCGAGCCACACGTGGAACGAGTCCACGAGCACGCCGTCGAGGTCGAAAAAGACAGCGGCCAGCGCGGGCGCGGCCATGGCCTAGGCCTGCGCGCGCTGCCGGGCCAGCCGCACCTCGATCACCTGCCCGGGGTCGAAGCCGCGCAGGCGCACGTGCTGGGCGAAGCCCTCGGGCGCCGCGGCCTGCGGGATGAGGCCGACCAGCTCGCTGCCCGCCACCTGGACGCCTGCCTGCGCGGCCAGCGCGACGATGGCGTCGTAGGCCTGCGTGGGGCTGGTCTTGCGGTAGTCCACGAGGTTCATCGAGACCTGCACCTCGCGCAGCGCGGGCAGGTCGAAGCCCAGCGCCTTCACGCCCGGCAGGCCGCCATCCTTCTCGCGGATGGCCTTGGCGATGCGCTTGGCCACGTCCAGGTCGCGCGTGGCCAGGTTCACGTTGAAGGCCACGAGGAAGAAGCGCGCGCCCACGGCACTGGCGCCCGCGGTGGGGTGCAGGCGACGCGGGCCGAAGTCGGGGATGCGCGCCGGGTCGGTGGGCACGGCCTCGCGCAGGCCCTCGAACTCGCCCTTGCGCACCCAGGCCAGGTCGCGCCGCTCGGGCGCGCGGGCTGCCTCGCCATAGAGGAAGGCCGGCACGGAGAGCTCGCGCGCGATGCGCTCGGCGGCCTGCTCGGCGGCGCGCACGGCGTCGGCCATGGTGGCGCTCCCCAGCGGGATGAAGGGGATCACGTCGGTGGCGCCCATGCGCGGGTGCTCGCCACGGTGCTGCGTGAGGTCGATGCGCTCCAGCGCCGCGCGCGTGCCGGCCACCGCGCCGGCCACCACCTGCTCCGGCGTGCCCGCGAAGGTGATCACGCTGCGGTGGTGGTCGGGATCGCTGCTGGTGTCCAGCAGGGTGCCGCCCGCCGAGCAGAAGGCCTTCGCGATGGCCGCCACCTTGGCTGCGTCGCGGCCTTCGCTGATGTTGGGCACGCACTCCAGCAGGATGGTCATGCGAGGCCTCCGCGGGCGGGGAACGCGCCCGCGGCCATGGTGCCCGCGCCGACGCGCCGGGCCAGCGCCGCGCAGGCCGGGGCCGTAGCCTAGGCCACGCGCCGCCCGTCGTGCACGACGCGCCGGCCGCCCACGTACACGCCGTGCACGAGGTTGGTGCCCATGCGGTAGGGGAGGTGCAGCCACGTGGGTGCGTCGAGCACCACGAGGTCGGCCGGCCGGCCGGGCGCGATGCGGCCCGCGCGGTGCTCCTCGCCGATGGCGGCGGCGGCGTTGCGCGTGATCCCGACCAGCGCCTCCTCCGGCGTCAGGCCCAGCGTGGTGCAGCCCAGCGACGCCACCAGCGCGAGGTTCTCGGTGGGCGAGGACCCGGGATTGAAGTCGGTGGCCAGCGCCACGGGGCAGCCCGCCTCCACCATCGCGCGTGCGTCGGGCTTGCGACGAAGGCCCAGGAACAGGCTGGTGGCGGGCAGCAGCACGGGCACGACGCCCGCGCGGGCCAGGGCGCGGATGCCCGTGCGGCCCGTGCCCCCGAGGTGCTCGGCCGAGGCCGCACCCACGGCGGCCGCCAGCGTGGCGCCGCCCGAGTCGCCGAACTCGTCGGCGTGCACCTTGGCGCCCAGACCCAGCCGGCGCGCGGCGCGCAGGATGCGCAGGCCCTCGGCGCGCGTGAAGGCGCCGCGCTCGACGAACACGTCGCAGTAGCGCGCCAGCCGGCGGCGGGCCACGGCGGGCAGCATGGTGCCCACCACCTCGTCCACGTAGGCCTTGCGTCGCGTGCGATGCTCCGCCGGGAGCGCGTGCGCGCCCAGGAAGGTGGGGACCACCGTGATGGGGTGCTGGCGCGCGGCCAGCCGCAGGGCCTCCAGGCTGGCCAGCTCGCTGGCGGTGGTGAGGCCGTAGCCGCTCTTGGCCTCCACGGTGGTGGTGCCGTGCAGCAGCATGCGGTCGAGGTGGCGGCGCACGCCGAAGGCCAGCGCCGTCACGGGCACGTCCTGCAGTGCGCGCGCCGAGGCCAGGATGCCGCCGCCGGCGGCCAGCACCTGCTCGTAGGAGGCGCCGCGGCAGCGCAGCGCGAACTCCTCCTCGCGCATGCGCGCGAACACGGGGTGCGTGTGCGCGTCCACCAGGCCCGGCAGCAGCACGCGGTCCTCGAGGTCCACGCGACGGCGCGCACGGAAGCGCCGGCGCAGGTCGTCGGTGGTGCCCACGGCCAGCACCTTGCCGCGCGCGATGGCCACCGCGCCGTCCTCGACCACGCCCACGTCGTTCATCGCCGCGCGCCCGCGCTTGGGCCCCGGCCGGCCGTCGTCCACGGTCACGACCTGCGCGGCACCCTCGAGCAGCAGGTCGCAGGCGCGCACGGCTAGGCCTTGCCGCCGGGCACGCGCTGCGGCGTGTGGCCGGCGCTGGGCATGTCGATCCCGCGCGCGCGGCCGAAGGCCTGCGCGGCACCGTAGCCGGCGTCGGCATGGCGCACCACGCCCATGCCGGGGTCGATGGTCAGCACGTTCTCGAGGCGTCGGGCAGCCTCCGGCGTGCCGTCGGCCACGATCACCTGCCCCGAGTGGATGCTGTTGCCGATGCCCACGCCGCCGCCGTGGTGCAGCGACACCCACGTGGCGCCCGCCGCGATGTTGGCGAAGGCGTTGAGGATGGGCCAGTCGGCGATGGCGTCGCTGCCGTCCACCATGGCCTCGGTCTCGCGGAAGGGGCTGGCCACGCTGCCGGTGTCGAGGTGGTCGCGGCCGATCACGATGGGGGCCTTGAGCTCGCCGCGGGCCACGAGGTCGTTGAGCGCCAGCGCGAAGCGTGCGCGCTCGCCGTAGCCCAGCCAGCAGATGCGTGCCGGCAGGCCCTGGAAGGCGATGCGCTCGCCCGCCATCTCGATCCAGCGCCGCAGGAAGGGGTCCTCGCCGAACAGCTCCAGCACCAGCCGGTCGGTGCGGTGGATGTCGCTGGCCTCGCCCGAGAGCGCCACCCAGCGGAAGGGGCCCTTGCCCAGGCAGAACAGCGGGCGCACGTACTCGGGCACGAAGCCCGGGATGCGGAACGCGTCGCGCGCCCCGCCCTCGGTGGCGTTGCCGCGCAGGTTGTTGCCGTAGTCGAAGGCGATCGCGCCGGCCTGCTGCAGCTCCAGCATCAGCCCCACGTGGCGCACCATCGTGGCCAGCGAGCGGCGCTCGTAGCCCTTGGGGTCGGACTGCCGCAGGCGGGCGGCCTCGTCCAGCGACAGGCCCGTGGGCACGTAGCCGTGCAGCGGGTCATGCGCGCTGGTCTGGTCGGTGACCACGTCCGGCACGATGCCGCGTTCCACCATCCGGGCCAGCAGGTCCACCACGTTGCAGCACACGCCGATGGAGATGGCCTCGCCCTTGCGTGCGGCCTGCTGCGCGGCGTCGATGGCCGCGTCGATGCCGTCGAGGCGGCGGTCGAGGTAGCGCGTCGCGAGCCGCTTGTCGATGCGCGAGCCATCCACGTCGGCGCCCAGGAAGGTGGCACCGGCCATGGTGGCGGCCAGGG
This sequence comes from Planctomycetota bacterium, assembly GCA_964228555.1. Classification (GTDB taxonomy): domain Bacteria; phylum Planctomycetota; class PLA2; order PLA2; family JAEUHO01; genus CAXQZU01. Next base: position 1,694 of record CAXQZU010000031.1, on the reverse strand, counting down.
GCTGTGCACCGCCCATTCCCCCCAGCCCGCCGGTCACGACGAGGCGGCCGGAGAGCGAGCCGCCGAAGTGCTGCCGGCCGCAGGCGGCGAAGGTCTCGTAGGTGCCTTGCACGATGCCTTGCGTGCCGATGTAGATCCACGAGCCGGCCGTCATCTGGCCGTACATCGTCAGGCCCAGGCCCTCGAGGCGGGCGTGCTCGTCGCGCGTGGCCCAGCGCGGCACGAGGTGGCTGTTGGCCAGCAGCACGCGCGGTGCGTCCTCGTGCGTGCGCCACACGGCGACAGGCTTGCCCGACTGCACGCACAGGGTCTGGTCGGGCCGCATGCGGTCCAGCGTGGCCACGATGGTGCGCAGGTCCTGCCACGAGCGGGCGGCGCGGCCCGTGCCGCCGTAGACCACCAGCCGGTCGGGGGCCTCGGCCACGTCGGGGTCGAGGTTGTTGAGCAGCATGCGCTTGGGCGCCTCGAGCGTCCACGAGGCTGCGGTGCGCGTGCTGCCGCGCGGCGCGCGCACGGGCCCCGTGAAGCCGGCACGCCAGTCCTTGGGCGCCGGGGCAGCGCCGGCAGCCGTCGCTGCGGGGGCGCTCGCGAGCCCGGGTGCGACGGGCGTGGCCGGTGCCGGCTGGGGCTTCGTCATGGCAGGGCCTCCGGGGCTGGCGGGAGCGTACACCTCCGGCGGCAGGGGATGCGCAGTGGCACGGGGCCGTGCGCGGGCACGGGTGCGGGGCAGGGCCTCGGGATGCGACAATCGGCGGCATGGCGAGCATGGCTTCCGGTGCCGGCGAGCGCTGCGGCCCGGGCGGGGCCTAGGGGCCGTGCGCATCGGGATCGACGCCCGGCCCGCGCTCTACGGATGCACCGGCATCGGGGTCTACGTGCGCGAGCTGGTGGCGGCGCTGGCGGTGTCGGGACAGGCCGACCGCATCGAGGCCTACGGACACCGGTTCCGCCGCCGCCACGAGCGCCTCGATCGCCCGGGCTGGCCCGCGGCCGTGCGCCTTCACGACCTGCCGCTGCCCGTGACGCTGGTGCGCTGGGGGGCGCGGGTGGGCCTGCATGCGCCCCGCCTGCTGGGCGGCGTGGACGTGCTGCACCTCACCGACTACGTGCACCTGCCCGCAGGCCGCGTGCCCGTGGTGGCCACCGTGCACGACACGCTGTTCGCCACGCTGCCCGATTGCTACACGCCTTCGATGCGCACGGCGCTGGACCAGGTGACGCGCCAGCTGCTGGCACGCGCCACGCGCGTGCTCGTGCCTTGCGAGCGCGTGCGCGGCGACCTCGTGCGCCTCTACGGGGCGCATCCGGCCCGGGTGGACGTGGTGGCGCACGGCACGCCGCGCCTGCCGCAGCCTTCGCCGGAGGGCGTGGCCGCGGTGCGGGGCCTGGGCCGTTTCGTCCTGGCGCTGGGCACGCTGGAGCCGCGCAAGAACCTGCCCCGCCTGATGGCGGCGATGGACCGGGTGCGACGGCATGACGCGCAGCTGGGCCTCGTCGTGGTGGGCCAGCGCGGCTGGCTCGACGAGCCCATCCTCGAGGCCATGGCCACGCGTGCGTGGGTGCGCCACGAGCCGGGTGCCTCGCGCGAGCGCATCGCCTGCCTGCTGCGGGGTGCCGAGGTGCTGGCCTATCCCTCGCTGGGCGAGGGCTTCGGCCTGCCGGTGCTGGAAGGCGCGCACGCGGGCGTGCCCGTG
>CAXQZU010000030.1:0-182329 GCA_964228555.1 Planctomycetota bacterium | reverse complement strand
CGAGGCTCCTGCCCTGAGGGATGTGTCGCTGTCGGTTCCAGAACGCCAGGTCACGGCCCTCATCGGGCCCTCCGGGTGCGGCAAGTCGACCCTCCTGCGGTGCTTCAACCGGATGAACGACCTCATCCCCGGAGTCCGGGTCACGGGTCGATGCCGGATCGGGGGGCAGGACATCCTCGGTGACGACGTTGACGTCATCGAGCTGCGCAAGCGCGTCGGCATGGTGTTCCAGAAGCCCAATCCATTTCCCATGAGCATCTTCGAGAACGTCGTGTACGCGCTGCGGATCGACGGCGAGCGCGACCGCACGCGCCTTGAGGAGGCCTGCGAGGCCAGCCTGCGTGGCGCGGGCCTGTGGGAGGAGGTCAAGGACCGGCTGCAGGAGAGCGCGCTCGCGCTCTCGGGAGGCCAGCAGCAGCGCCTGTGCATCGCCCGCGCCATCGCGGGCGACCCGGAGGTGCTGCTGCTCGACGAGCCGTGCTCGGCGCTGGACCCCATCGCGACGGGCCGCATCGAGGACCTGATCCAGGAGCTCAAGGGGGCGTACACGATCCTCATCGTCACGCACAACATGCAGCAGGCCGCGCGCACCAGCGACACCACGGCCTTCATGTACCTCGGGCGCCTGATCGAGTACGGGCCCACCGAGGACATCTTCCTCCACCCGCACCTCAAGGAGACCGAGGACTACGTCACCGGCCGTTTCGGCTAGGCGACCCTCGCCCGCATGCCGGGATGCGCCCGCCGCAGCCCACCGTCCGATCCCCCCGACCGCACTTCCCCCAACCCTCGCAGGAGATTCCCATGACCTCGCGCAGCATGATCGTCTCGATCGTCCTCTCCCTCGCCCTCGTCGCGTCCGCGGTGATGCTCGCCGGCTGCCGCACGGCGGCCCGCGCGCCCGCGGCGGAGCCTGCGGCACCCGCGCAGGCCGCAGCACCCTCCCCCAACGAGTGGACCGGCCCGCACGACCGCCCGGGCTACGTCACCAAGGTGGCCGACGGCCGGCTGTGGATCTTCAAGCGCTGGTCGAAGGACCTCGCGGACTACGCCAAGAAGGGCGAGCCGGCCAAGCAGGTGACCTTCGTGGGCCAGGGCCCGGACGGCATGACCGTGCGCACGCCCGATGCCGAGACCTTCAAGGGCTGGCAGCACAGCAAGCAGGGCTTCGAGACCTTCTTCAAGGAGGGGCGCTGGTGGGTGTTCCGCGAGGGCAGCCTGTTCGCCAGCGAGATGCGCTACTTCGGCGAGCCGGCCAAGAACGTGACGCTGGTGGGCCGCGGGCCCTACGGCACCAGCCTGCGGTCCTCCGACCCGGAGACGGCGCAGGCCTGGATCGCGGCCGCCTACATCGCAGAGCCGCCGGCACAGCCCTAGTGCCAGCCGCGCCCCGGCTGCGCGGGCTGCGGGGCGTGAAGCGGCCCTTGCAGGCTGGAAGCGCTCGCCCGGCCAAGGCATGATCCGGCCTGCGCCAGCCGGCGCAGCGGAGCCGCATGCGCATCCAGGTCCATGCTCGCTGGGCGGGGCCGGCCTTGTTCCTCGCTGCCCTCGCGGTCGAGGCGGCGGGTGGCGCCGGCCCGCAGCCCGCACTGCGCGTGGCGGGCCTGGGACTGTGGATGGCCACGTGGTGGTGCACCGAGGCCGTGGCCCTGCACGTGACGGCGCTGCTGCCGCTGGTGCTGTTGCCCTTGCTGGGCGTGGCGCGCGCGGAGGCCGTGGCGTCGGCCTACGGGCATGACCTCGTGTGGATGTTCCTCGGCGCCTTCCTGCTGGCGGCAGCCGTGGAGCAGCGTGGGCTGCACCGGCGCCTCGCACTCGCCGTGCTGGCGCGGGCGGGCGCCTCGCCACGACGCCTCGTGCTGGGCTTCCTGCTGGCTGCTGCAGCCACGAGCGCGGTGCTGAGCAACACGGCCACCGCTGCCATGCTCATGCCCGTGGCGCTGGCCGTGGCGCGTCGCGGCGAGGAGGCCGCTCGAGAGGGAGCGGCGCGCACCTCGGCCTCGCTGGTGCTGGCGGTGGCCTACGGCGCCAGCAGCGGCGGCATCCTGACCGTCATCGGCACGCCGCCCAACGGGCTGTTCGTGCGCCAGGCAAGGGCCGACGGCCTCGACGAGCGACTGAACTTTGCCACCTTCACCCTGGCGGCCCTGCCCATCGCGCTCGTCCAGCTGGTGGTTGCCTGGCGTGTGCTGTGCAGGGGCTTGCCCCAGCGCAGGCAGGGGGACTCGCGCGAGGCCGAGCGCGAGGCCCTGGAGGCCTTGCCGCCGATGGGGCCTGCCGAGCGGCGCACCCTGGGCGTGTTCGTGGCCGTGGTGCTGCTGTGGGCCACGCGGGCTCGCGTGGACCTCGGCAGCGTGGCCTTCCCCGGCTGGGCCGAGGCCCTGGGCCTGCCCGGCGCCAGCGATGCCACGGTGGCCATGGCGGGGGCGGTGGCCTTGCTGCTGCTGCCGTCGGGCGAGCGGGATGGGGCCCTGCTGGCGCCGCGCGCGGTACGCGGGATCTCGTGGGAGCTGCTGCTGCTCTTCGGCGGTGGCTTCGCGCTGGGCGATGCGTTCAAGACCTCCGGCCTCGCCGACAGCGTGGGCATGGCGCTGGGTGGGCTGGCGAGCCTGCCGCAGCCCGTGCTGCTGCTGGCCGTGGCGCTGGCTGTCACCGGCCTGAGCGAGGTGGCCACCAACACGCCGCTGGCCGTGGCGGTGCTGCCCGTGCTCTCCGCTGCCTGCGGTGCGGCAGGCGTGGAAGCCATCCCGGTGCTGCTGGTGGCTACCTTCGCGGCCTCCCTGGGCTTCATGCTGCCGGTGGGGACCGCGCCCAACGCGATCGCCTTCGCCACGGGCCGGGTGTCGGTGGGCACCATGCTCCGGGCCGGCGCCTGGATCGACCTGCTGGGTGCCCTGGTCGTGGCACTGGTGGTGTGGCTCTGGTCGGGCCCCTTGCTCTCGCCCGGCCGCTGAGCCGTTCCCGGGAGGTGCGGCCGCGCTACACTGCTCCTCATGCCGTGCTGGCAGGGGAGCCCCTCGTGAGCCCGACGCCCGACCGCCCCGAGGCCTCGTTGCCCTGGCTGCCCAGCCTGCCCCTGCGGGGCACGCCGCCCCTGCCCGGCAGCACGATCACCGTCACCGTGCTGCGCCCCATGGCGGTGGCCGCGCTCTCGGCCGTCACGCCCGAGGAACCCCGCGTGCTGCTCCTGTCGCAGCGCGAGGCCGCCGCCGAGCCGGCCGGCCTGTCGGACGTGCGCCCGCTGGGCGTGCTGGCGGCGGTCCTGCGACTCGCCCGTGATGAAGCAGGCCAGGTGCAGGTCGCGCTGGAGGCACGCGAGCGCGTCGAGGTGGACATGCTCGAGCGCCGGGGCGATGCGCTTTGGGCGCGCGCGCGGGTGGTGGCCAGCGTGGACGCGCCCGACGACGTGGAGACCGCGGCAAGGGCCAGCACGCTCAAGAGCCTCTACCAGCGCCTGCTGGCCCTGGACCCTGAAGGCGACCCGGACCTGCTGCAGTCCGTGCAGGGCATCGAGGACGCCGGCGACCTCGCCGACGCGGTGATCGCGCGGCTGGACCTGCATGCCCATGACCGCAGGGCCGTGCTGGAGGAGCTTGACGAGCGAGCCCGCCTGGGCATCGCCGTGCGCCTCGCGGGGCGCGCGCTGGACGCCGCCACGCTCGCGCGGCGCATCGAGGGCGAGGTCACGGGTCGCGTGGAGGCTGCCCACCGGCAGTCGCTGCTGCGCGAGCAGCTGGCGCTGGTGCGCCGCGAGCTGGGCATGGGCAACGACTTGCGCGTGGCAGCGCTGCGCGAGCGCATGGCGGGGGCGCACCTGCCCGAGGACGTGGCCGCGGAGGTGCAGGGGAGCCTGGCGCGCCTGGAGGACGCCGGGCCGCAGGCGCCGGAGCGCAGCCTCGTGCTGCAGCGCATCGAGTGCCTGCTGGCGCTGCCGTGGGAGAGGCGCAGCCGTCCGCCCATCGACCTCCTGCACGTGCGCGTGGTGCTGGACCGTGACCATCGCGGGCAGGGCGAGGCCAAGGCGCGCATGCTCGATGCGCTGGCGCCCGGCGTGCTGCGCCCGGATGGTCATGTGCCCGCGCTCTGCCTCGTGGGCCCCAGTGGCGTGGGCAAGAGCAGCCTCGCCGAGGGACTGGGCGAGGCCCTGTCGCGCCCGGTGGTCCATGTGCGACTGACGGGGGTGGCCTCGGAGGCCGACCTGTGGGGGCAGCCGCGCTACATCCCCGATGCCCGGCCTGGCCGCGTGCTGGAGGCCCTGCAGCGCGCCGGCGCCCGGGATCCGGTCATCGTGCTCGATGGCCTCGATGAGCTGGCCATGAGCTACCCGGGCGACCTCGAGGGCCTCGTGATGCCGCTGCTGGACCCGGCCGCGCGGTCCCGCATGGAGGACCGCTGGCTCGGCGCTCCCTTCGACCTCTCCGCGGCCGTGGTGGTGGCCACGGCGCAGGTGGTGGAGGTGCTGCCGCCCGAGATCCGCGACCGGCTCGTCGAGGTGCACCTGCGCGGCTACCTCGACCGCGAGAAGGTCGAGATCGCGCGCGACCACCTCGTGCCGGCGCTGGTGCGCGAGGTGGGGCTGCCTCCCGCCACGGAGGTGGCGCCCGAGACGCTGCAGGCCGTGGTGGATGGCTGGACCTTCGAGAGCGGCGTGCACGGGCTGCATGCGGCGCTGCGCAACGTGCTGCAGCGCGTGGCGGCACGTGGGGCGGCTGGCGGTGCCTTGCCATGGCACGTGCGTCCGCAGGACCTGCCGGGCATCCTCGGCCCGCGACGGCGCTACATGGCCCGCGTGGAGCGGTCGTGCGCGCCCGGCCTGGCCATGGGGCTGGCGTGGACGCCGGCTGGCGGCGAGGTGCTGTTCATCGAGGCCGCGGCCGTGCCCGGCAGCGGGCAGGTCAAGCTCACCGGCAGCCTGGGCGAGGTCATGAAGGAGTCGGCCGAGGCGGCCATCACCTGGCTGCGCGAGCACGGCCGGGGCATGCTCGATCCGCGCACCGTGGACCTGCACGTGCACGTGCCGGCGGGGGCGGTGCCGAAGGACGGCCCTAGCGCCGGCGTGGCGCTGGTGGTGGCCATCGCATCGGCGCTCACGAAGACGCCCGCGCGCCACGACCTCGCGATGAGCGGCGAGATCACGCTTCGGGGGCAGGTGCTGCCCGTGGGCGGCATCCGCGAGAAGGTGATGGCGGCGCCGCGCGCCGGCATCCGGGCCGTGGTGCTGCCGCGCGCCAACGAGCAGGACCTGGCCGAGATCCCGCCCAGTGCCGTGCAGGGCCTGCGCGTGCACCTGGTGGATCGCGTGGAGGACTTGCTGGGCATCGCACTCGCCCCCTGCGAGCCCGAGCAGCGTCCCGCGGCGGGGACGGCGGGGGCCCGCGTGCGGGCGGGGCAGCGCAAGGCGCGCGCGGGCACGGCCCGGGCCCGCAAGCGCGCCTCTCGTCCTGCTCGCACGGCCTCCAGCCGGCCGGCCCGCGCTCGAGGCCGGCGCAAGGCGTCGGGCGCCGCAGCCCGGCGGCGCCGCGCGCCGTAGGCCGGGTCGCGAGGCCGCCAGCCCGGCTGGGGAAGGTTGCGGCCCTCTGCTGCCCCGATGATGCTGGGCAGCATGGGACCCCGAAGCCTGCCCCTGCTGCTCGCTGCCGCGGCGGTCACGGCGTTCCTGCTGCTGGACGCGCTGGGCCGTGCCGTGCCCTCGCCAGCCCGGCCGGCCTTGCCCTCGCTGGCGGTCGCCAGCCACCCGCGCTTCGTGGTGCTGGGCTTCGACGGGGTGGACGAGCGCATCCTGCGCGCCTACATGGATGCCGGCGAGCTGCCCCGCCTGCGGGAGCTGGCCCGGGACGGCGGCTTCGTGCCGCTGCAGAGCGAGCTGCCGCCCGAGTCGCCCGTGGCATGGGCCAGCCTGCTCACGGGCGTCAATCCCGGACGGCATGGCATCCACGACTTCGTGGTGCCCGGTGCGGACTTCACGCCGGTCAACGGCATGGTGGACCTTGCCCCGATGCGGCTGCTGGCCGGGCGGGTGGTCGTGCGGCCGCCGATGGCGCGCTCGCGGCTGGCCGTGCCCACCTTCCTCGAGCAGGTGCAGCGCGCCGGCTACCCGGTGCTCTCGCTGCGCCAGCCGCACCTCTTCCCCGCGCCCACCCTGCCGGGTGCGCGCATGCTCGCGGGGCTGGGCGTGCCCGACATCTCGGGCGCGGTGGGGGCCTTCACCACCTGGAGCGCGCGTCCGGGCTTTGCCGCGCTGGTGTCGGAGTTCGGTGGCACGCAGGTCCCGTTGCGGGGCGGCACGCAGGCTGCCTCCTACGCAGCGACCCTGCAGGGCCCGCTGGATCCCACCCTGCCGCGCGGCGCCGGCGGCCTCGTGCAACGGGCCGAGCTGCCCATCGCCTTCGAGATGGAGCGCGACGAGGCGGGCGCGGCCCGGGCGGTGACCGTGGTGCTGGGCGGGCGGCGCGAGCGGCTGGAGGCGGGAGGTCGCAGCGGCTTCTTCCCGGTGCGCTTCCGGCTGGGCACCTGGCCCGCCGTGGAGGTGGCGGGCCTCGTGCGCGTGCAGGTGCGCTCGCTGGAGCCCCTGACCGTGCTGGGCGACCCGGTGAACATCGACCCGCGAGACAGCGTGCTGGCGGTGGCCTCGCCGCCGGGCTTCGGTGCCGAGCTGGTCGAGCGCTACGGGACCTTCGAGACCGTGGGCTGGCAGGAGCAGACCTTCGCGCTCAATGACTGGCGGCAGGACGATGACGGGTTCCTCGCCGATGCGCTCGACGACATGCGCCGTGGCGCTGCCCTGCTGATGGGGGAGCTGGAGCGCGGCGCGCGGTGCGTGTTCCAGTGCTTCACGGCCACGGATCGCGTGGCCCACGCCTTCTTCCGGCTGCGTGACCACGGCCACCCGCTCCATGACGGGGCGCTGGCCGCGCGGCTGGGCGATCCCATCCTCGCGGCCTACCGCGGCATGGACGAGATCGTGGGCGAGGTGCGCAAGCGGCTGCAGCCCGGCGACGTGCTGCTCGTGGTGAGCGACCACGGATTCACCACCTGGCGCTGGGGCATGAACGTGAACCAGTGGCTGCTGGAGGAGGGCTACCTCGCCCTCAAGGGGCCGGCCGGCAGCAAGAGCCTGGCGCAGCTGTTCCAGCGCGGCGACCTCGGCGTGGACGTGGTGGACTGGTCGCGCACGAGGGCGGTGGCGATCGGGCTGGGGCAGGTGTTCCTCAACGTGCGCGGGCAGCGTCCGCAGGGCATCGTGGAGCCGGCGCAGGTGCCGGCCCTGTGCGAGGAGCTGCGCGCGCGACTGCTGGCGCTGCGCAACCCGTGGGTCCCCGACGAGGCGCCCATCCGTCGCGTGGACTTCCTGCACAGCACCTACACCGGCCCCACCGCGCACGAGGCCGGGCACCTGCAGCTGGGCTTCGCCGAGGGCTATCGCGTCTCGTGGCAGACCGCCTTGCTGGGCGGCCTGGGCGGCCCCGTGATCGAGCGCAACGAGCGTCCGTGGTCGGGGGACCACTGCAGCACCGATCCCGACGTCGTCCCGGGCGTGCTGCTGTCCAACCGCGCGTTGCGTGCGCACGGCAGCCGTCCCTGGCACGTGCGTGACATCGCCGCGACGGCGCTGCAGTTCTTCGGCCTGGGCAGCGCAGGCCTCGACGGCCAGCCCATCCCGCTGGGCCCGGAGGGCGCGCGGTGAGGCGCTGGCGCTGGGTCCTCGCGCTGGGGGGCGTGCTGCTGGGCGTGGCCCTGTGGATGCAGCACGTGCGGGGATGCCGCCCATCGCCCGTGGTGGCGCCCTCGGGCCGGCCCAACGTGATCGTGATCGTGATCGACACCTTGCGCGGCGACATGCTCAGCGGCCCGCAGGGCGAGCCCGCCGAGATGCCGTTCGCGCGCGAGCTGGCGCGACGGGGCGTGCTGTTCACCGACGTGACCTCGCCGGCGCCGTGGACCATCCCCTCGATGGCCAGCCTGCTGACGGGCGTCCTGCCTCCCGACCACGGCTGCATGCGGATGGTCAGCGCCCCCCGGCTGCCCGCGGCCCTGGGCACGTGGGCGGAAGCCTTCGGCCGCGCTGGCTACACCACGGCGGCCTACAGCGGCGCGCTGTGGGCACTGCACGGGGACCAAGGCCTGCTGCGGGGCTTCACGTCGGGGCGCGACCGCTTCGGGCTCGACCGCGCCTCGCTCACCCTGCAGCCCTGGCGGCGCAGCCTGGTGCCCGGCCGCCCCTTCTTCCTGCTGCTGCACAGCTTCGAGGCCCACGATCCCTACGGCCGGGAGAACAACCGCTACCAAGCCCGGTCGGACCCCGAGGTGGCGGGCTTCGATCCCGCCTCCGTGCGCGAGCCGTGGGAGATGACGCGGCACTTCATGCTCGACCGCTCGCGGCGCGCGGCGCTGGAGCGCCTGCACGGGCCGGCCTTCACCTCGGCCGTCATCCGCTACCTGTGGTCGGGGTACCGGGACGAGCCGCGCCCCGAGCTGGCCGACGAGCTGCGAGCCGCCTACGTGGCCGGCGTGCGGTGGGTAGACGGCTTGCTGGCCGAGCTCGTCGCGTGGCTCGAGGGCGAGGGCGTGCTGCAGAACACGTTGCTGGTGCTGACCAGCGACCACGGCGAGGCCTTCGGCGAGCATGGCACGCTCGAGCACGGACGCATCCTGCACCAGGAGGTGCTGCACGTGCCGCTGCTGGTGGTGGGCCCGGGTGCATGGTCCGGCGGCAAGGTGATCACCCAGCACGTGCCGCTGATGGACCTGATGCCGACGCTGGCCGAGGCGGCGGGCGTGCTCGCGCCCCCGGGCGTGGCTGGACGCTCGCTGGCCCCCTTGCTGGCGGGCCCGGCGGACGAGCGGGTGGCCACCTCCTACGACCTCGTGAACTTCGATGTCGCGCGCGAGGACATCGAGCTGCAGCTGCGCAGCATGCGCAACGGCCGGCATGCCGTGCTGCTCGAGTGGGATGTGCGCCGGGATCGCCTGCGGGAGCACGCCTACGACCGGCGGGTGGACCGGGCCGAGCGCGCCGACCTGGCCCGGGGCCGCGGCACGCTGGAGGGCGTCGTGCTGGATGCCCTCACCTGCGAGGCGCTGGAGGCGCTGCGAGCCAGCCTCGTGTCCGACGGCATGGGCGGCCCGCCGCCCGCTCCCTGTGCGCGCTGAGCCTCGGCCGCCCGCAGGGGGCCAGGAGCCGGCCCGGGCCGCGCCGGCATGGCGCGACGTGCCGGTGACCGGCATGCACTGCGCAGGCTGCGCCGCCAGCGTGCGCTCCGCCTTGCAGGGCCTGCCGGGCATGGACAGCGTGGAGGTAGACGCCGCGAGCCAGCGCGCGCGCTGGCGCGGGGGGCCCGCCTGGCCGGAGGTCGAGCAGGCCTTGGCCCGGGCTGGCTATGGGCTGGGACAGCGCTCGACCACGCTGCCGTGGCCCACCCTGCCCATGGGGTCCCGCGAGGCATTCGCCGCGTCGGTGCGAGCGCTCGCGGGCGTGCGCGCCGTGCGCGCGCAGCAGGACCGGCTGTGCGTCGAGCACGTCGACGAGCCGGGCGTGCTCGATGCCCTGCGGGAGGTGCTGCCTGACCCTGCGCTGCTGGCCACGGAGGCCGATCCGGTGGCCCTGCGCCGGCAGAGGGAGGCCGCGGGGTGGCGCTGGCGCACGGCCGTGGCGCTGCCCGTGGCCGCCTGGACCATGTTGTCGGGCATGCCTTCCACGGCAGCGTGGCTGCCCGCAACGCGGGGCGGGGACGCGCTCGCCTGGTGGGCCACGGCGGTCGCCCTGGCGCTCGCCGGCTCGCCGCTGCTGCGGCAAGCGGGCCGTGCGCTGCTGCGCGGGCGCGCCGACATGGACCTGCTGGTGGTGCTGGGGATGCTCGCGTCGCTGGCGGGCAGCGTCCCGCGGGCCCTGCTGGGCCAGCCGGGCCCCCTGTGGCTGGAATCGGGCGCAGGCATCCTGGCGCTCGTGTGCGCCGGGCGCTGGGCCGAGTCGCGCGCCCGGCAGGCGGCCGGCGAGGCGGTGGCGCGGCTCGCGCGCATGGCCCCGCAGGTGGCGTGGCTGGTGACGCCGGGAGGCGACCGCGCGGTGAGCGTGGCCCGGCTGCTGCCCGGGGATCGCGTGCGCGTCCCGGCGGGTGCGCAGGTGCCCGTGGATGGGCGCGTGGTCGAGGGCGCGGGCACCGTGGATGCCTCGCTGGTCACGGGCGAGTCGGTCCCGGTGGCCTGCGAGGCGGGCCGCGAGGTGCACGGGGGCACGCTGTGCGTGGAGGGCAGCCTCGTGGTCGAGGCGCACGCCGTGGGCGAGGCCAGCCTGCTGGCGCGCATCCAGCGCTGGGTGCGCGAGGCCGAGGGGGCACGCGCGCCCATCGCCCGGCTGGCCGATCGCATCGCGGCCATCTTCGTGCCGGGTGTGCTGCTGCTGGCCGGGCTCACGCTGCTGGCGCACGGCCTGCTGGGGGGCGGCTGGGAGGCTGGGCTGTCGGCTGCCGTGGCCGTGCTGGTGATCGCCTGCCCGTGCGCGCTGGGGCTCGCCACCCCTGCGGCGCTCGTGGTGGCGGCGGGCCGGGGAGCCGCGCGCGGCATCCTGGTCAAGGGCGGCGAGGCCCTCGAGCGGGCTGCGGCCGTGCAGGTGGTGGCCTTCGACAAGACGGGCACGCTCACCGAGGGACGGCCCGTGGTGGAGGCCGTGCACGCCCTCGAGGGCAGCGAGGAGCGGCTGCTGGAGCTGGGCGGTGCTGCGGCGCAGGCCAGCGAGCATCCCTACTCGCGGGCGCTGGTGGCCCATGCGCGCGCCGCGGGGCTGGACCTGCCCGCCGTGCGCGAGGCGCAGGTGCAGCCCGGCGAGGGCGTGCGTGGCCGCGTGCAGGGGCTGGAGGTGGTGGTGGGGCGCAGTGCGTGGCTGGTCGCGCAGGGCGTGCCGGCCTTGCTGCTGGCCCCGGCGGATGCTGCGGCCGACGCCGAGGGGGCCAGCGCCGTGCACGTGGCCGCCTCAGGCCGCTTGCTGGGCTCGGTGTGGCTGCGGGATCCCGTGCGTGCGACGGCTCGGGCTGCCGTCGAGGCGCTGCAGGCGCGGGGCATCGAGTGCTGGATCGTGTCGGGGGACCGCCCTGCCGCCGTGCAGGCGGTTGCGCGCCAGCTGGGCGTGGAGCATGCCGTGGGGGGCGTGCCGCCGCTGGAGAAGGCCGCTCGCGTCCGCGCAGCGATGCGGCAAGGCCGGGTGCTGGCGCTCGTGGGCGACGGCGTCAACGACGCGCCGGCGCTGGCCGAGGCCGACGTGGGCATCGCGGTGGGCGGGGCCAGCGCGGCCAGCGCGGCCGCCGCCTCGCTGGCCCTGACCGGGGACGACCTCGCGCGCGTGCCCGAGGCGCTGGCGCTGGCGCGTGCCACCGTGCGCGTGGTCCGGCAGAACCTCGCGTGGGCCTTCGCCTACAACCTCGCGGCGCTGCCGCTCGCTGCACTGGGCGTGCTGCCCCCGATGGCGGGCGCTGCGCTCATGGCGGCCAGCAGCGTGTCGGTGCTGGTCTCGTCCCTGCGCCTGCGGCGCTGGTCATGGCAGGCCAGGCCGGGTCGCCGCTGACGGGCCTCCCGCGCGCCCGAGGGCGGCCGTACCCTTCAGGCGTGGCCGCGCGCATCCCTCCCGTGCACGACCTGCCGCCCATGGAGGGGCCTGTCACCGTCGTGGGCGACGTGCACCTCAGCGAGCGCGACCCGGCGCTGGAGCGGCGCTTCCTGCGCTGGCTGGAGGCCCAGGGCGCGCAGGGCGGGACGCTGGTGTTGCTCGGCGACGTCTTCGATGCCTGGGCCGGGCCGGGGCAGGAGCGAGAGCCGCGCCATGCCGCGCTGGCGGCCGTGCTGGGACGCCTGGCTGGGGCCGGCGTGCGCCTGTGCTTCCAGGCGGGCAACCGCGACTTCCTGTTCCGTGGCCTGCCGGGCGTGCCCATGGAGATCTGGCCGGACGTGGTGCGCACCACGTGGGGGGGGCGGCGCGTGCTGCTCACGCACGGCGACTTGCTGGTGAGCCAGGACCGCGCCTACCTGCGCTTGCGCCGGTTCCTGCGCTGGGGGCCCACGCTGGCCGTCACGCGCATGCTGCCCTACCGCGTGCGGGCGGGGCTGGCTCGCGGCCTGCGCCGGGCTTCGCGGCATGCCGTGCGCGAGAAGCCGCGGCGCTGGCTGGACATCGACTACGGGCTGGCGCGGCGGTGGCTGGAGCAGGCCGGGTGCGAGGTGCTGGTGGTGGGCCACGTGCACACGGGCGTGCACCACCGGCTGGGCGGCTCGCCTGCGCGCGAGGTGCTGGTGCTGCGCGACTGGGACCACGAGGGCGGCGTGGTGCGCTTCGACGGCACGCGCGTGGCCCTCGTGGGGGTGGGGGCCGCCTGAGCCGTGCGCTACGTGGAGCCCGTCTACCGGCCGCCCTCGGAGGCTGACTCCTACCTGCTGCACGTCACCTACGGGTGCAGCCACAACGAGTGCACCTACTGCGCGATGTACCGCAGCAAGCGCTTCAGCATCCGCCCCGAGGCGGAGATCCTCGAGGACATCACGCAAGCAGGCCGGGTGTTCCCAGCCACCCGCAGGGTGTTCCTGCTGGACGGGGACGCCCTCACCGTGCCGACGCGGCGGCTGCTGCCCGTGCTGGAGGCGCTGGGCGCCGCATTCCCGCAGCTGCAGCGTGTCGGCACCTACGTCAACGCCGTCTCGGTGCTGTCCAAGACGGACGAGGAGCTGGGCCGGCTGCGCGCCCTGCGGCTGGGCATCGGCTACCTCGGGCTGGAGAGCGGCGACGAGGAGGTCAACCGTCGCATCGTGAAGGGCGCGACGCTCGACGAGCAGGTGCAGGCCGTGCGCCGCGCGCAGGCGGCGGGCATCAAGATGAGCGTGATGGTGCTGCTGGGCATCGCGGGGCGGGAGCGCAGCCTGGCCCATGCGCGCGCCACGGCCGAGGTCGTCAACGCCATGGACCCGCGCTTCGTCTCCTGCCTGTGCGTCACGCCGGTGCCGGGCACGCCGCTGTGGGACGAGATGGAGGCGGGCCGCTTCACCCTCCCCTCGCCCCCCGAGATCCTCGACGAGCTGCGGGCGCTGGTGGCCGGGCTGGATCTGACCGGGGCCGTGTTCCGCAGCAACCATGCCAGCAACTGGCTGCCGCTGGGAGGCCGCCTGCCGGCCGACAAGCAGCGCCTGCTGGAGGCCATCGACCTCGCGCGCGCGGGGGACCTGCCCCTCAAGCCGGACTGGCTGCGCGGCCTCTAGGCTCGCCGCGGCGTCCCGTGCGCCGCGGGCCCAAGGCTCATGCCAGCCCGGGTTCCGACCGCTATACATGGGGCATGAGGCTGGTCCTGCTCCCCTGGGTCGTGGCGCTGGTGCTGCTGTCCCCCGGGCGGCCCGCGGCCGACGCGGCCACGGGCGCCGACGCCTTGGCCGGCCGGCTGGCGGCGCGTATCGCGGCCGCGCGCATCCCCGAGGGCAGCCTGGGCGTGGCCGTCCTGTCCCTGGGCGAGGGCGGCGCCATGGTCTACGGCCGCAACCCCACCCAGGTCCTCTCGCTGGCCTCGGTGGCCAAGGTGCTCACGGCCGCCACGGCGCTGGACCTGCTGGGGCCCGGCCACGCCTTCGTCACGCGGGTGACGGCCCGGGGACGGCTGGCCGCTGGGGTGCTGGAAGGTGACCTTGTCGTGCACGGCAGTGGCGACCCGCACCTGAGCGAGCGAGCGGGTGGTGGCACGCCGACGGCCGTGCTGGAGGGGCTGGCCCGGCAGGTGGCGGCAGCGGGCGTGCGCGAGGTGCGTGGCGCGCTGGTGCTGGACGACGGTGCCTTCGACCGCGAGTACCTGCATGAGGGTTGGACCGGGCAGGACCGCCAGCGGGCCTACGGCGCACCCGTGGGCGGGCTGGCCTTCAACGACTCGTGCATCGAGGTGCTGGTCGGGCCCTCGCGCCGCGCCGGCGAGCGGGGCGAGATCTCGCTGCCGGCCACGGCGGGTCCCTGGGCCGTCGAGAACCTCACGAGCACGGTCGACGGGCGGCGCAACGAGGCGGCGGCCGCATGGTCCTCCGCCACGCGCAGCCTGCAGGTGCGCGGCAAGGTGGGGCGCGAGTCCGGTCCCGTGCGTGTGGAACTGCCCGTGCCCGACCCGCTGGCATGGTTCGGGGGTGCCTTCACGCGCTGCCTCGAGGCCTCCGGCGTGCGCGTGCGGGGTGGCATGCGACCTGCCCGCGACGCAGCCGACCGTGCCTGCGGCGCCCTGCTGGCGCAGCACCAGACCCGGCTGGACGAGACCCTGCGCGTGATGAACCGGCGCAGCCAGAACTTCTACGCGTCCCAGCTGTTCAAGGCCTGCGGCGTGGCGTGGGCGGGTCGCGGCACGTGGGAGGCCGGGACGGAGGCGGTGCGCGAGATGCTGCGGCGCCGCGGCGTGCCGCTGCCCGGCTCGGCCACGCTGCTGGACGGCTCGGGGCTGGCCGTGGAGAACCGCGCCAGCGCCGGCACGGTGGCCCTGACGCTGTGGAAGTTCGAGCGCGACCTGCTGCGCGGCCCGCTGCTCCACGACTCGCTGGCCGCTCCCGGCGAGGAGGGCACGCTGGACGATCGCCTCGTCACGCGGTTCACGAAAGGCCGCCTGCGCGCCAAGACGGGGACGCTGGGCCAGTCGGGCGTGCACGCGCGGGCCGGCGTGCTGGAGGCAGCGCCTGGGCGGCCGGGGCTGGCCTTCGCGATCCTCGTCAACCGCGGCACCTGGCCCGGCAACGCGCGCGAGCTGATCGACGACCTGGTCGAGATCCTCGCCCAGCCATGAGCCCCGACTCGCGCGTGCCGCTGGCCGAGCGCATGCGCCCGCGCACGCTCGACGAGGTCCTCGGGCAGGAGCGCCTGCTGGCCCCCGGCAGCCTGCTGCGTGCCGCCGTGGAGGGTGGGGCGCTGCCCAGCCTCGTGCTGTGGGGACCGCCCGGCAGCGGCACGACCACGCTGGCCCGGCTGCTGGCCGGGGCGGCCGGGCTGGACTTCGTGCCGCTCTCGGCCGTCACCAGCGGCGTGAAGGAGGTGCGCGAGGTGGTGGCGCGCGCCCGCGACCAGCGCCTGCTCGGGCTGCGCACGCTGCTCTTCGTGGACGAGATCCACCGCTTCACGCGCGCCCAGCAGGATGCCTTCCTGCCGCACGTGGAGGATGGCACGGTGGTGCTGGTCGGGGCCACCACGGAGAACCCCGGCTTCTCGCTCACCGGGGCCCTGCAGTCGCGCGTGCGCGTGCTGGTGCTGGAGGCGCTGGGCGAGGACGCGCTGGGCCGCATCCTCGACCGTGCCCTGGCCGACCCGGTGCGGGGCCGTGCCGGGGCCGTGGCGCTGGCGCCGGAGGCGCGCAGGGCCTTGCTCGTCCTCGCCGGGGGCGATGCGCGCCGCATGCTGGGCGTGCTGGAGTCGGCCGTGCACGTCGCGCGCGCGAACGACCGCGCCGCGCGCGTGCAGGAGGAGGACGTGCGGGAGGCGGGGCAGGCCCGCCTCGGCGCGCATGACCGCAGCGGCGATGATCGCTACGACCTGCTCTCGGCGCTGCACAAGTCGCTGCGCGGCAGCCATGTGGACGGCGCGCTCTACTGGTTCGGGCGCCTGCTGGAAGCCGGCGAGGAGCCCCGCGTGGTGGCCCGCCGGCTCGTGGCGATGGCCAGCGAGGACATCGGGCTGGCCGACCCCAGCGCGCTCGGCACCGCGGTGGCGGCCCTGCAGGCGCTGGAGTTCCTCGGCCCCCCGGAGGGCGAGCTCGCGCTGGCGCAAGCCGTGCTGCACCTGGCCACGGCGCCCAAGAGCCCCAGCGTGGTGCAGGCCCTCGCGGCGGCGCGCGAGGCCGCGCGCCAGCACCCGGCTGCGCCCGTCCCGGCACACCTGCGCAATGCCCCCACGGCCTTCGCACGCCAGCAGGGGCATGGCGTGGGCTACGCCTATCCCCACGACCATCCGCACTCGTTCGTTGCGCAGGCCTACCTGCCCGAAGGCCTCCAAGGCCTCGTGCTCTACACGCCGCGCGAGATCGGCGAGGAACGCGAGACGGCGCGGCGGGCCGCGTGGTGGCGGCGACAGCACGGCCAGGGCGGCGCCACGCCGTAGGGCGCCCGGGCCGCACCCCGGAACGCAGGGCGGGGTGGGAGGGCACCGTGTGGAAGGCGCTGGCCTCGGCCCGCCGCACGGCGATGCTGGCATGCCCGGGAGGCCCCATGCTGGACGACGCGCGCGAGATCGCCGAGCAGGCCGGACGGCTGCTGATGGAGCGCTACGGGCGCCTCGCGGGCAACGAGATCGAGCGCAGCGGGCGCCGCGACGTGAGCACGGCTGCGGATCGCGAGAGCGAGGCCTTCATCGAGCGCGAGCTGCGCGCGCGCTTCCCGGGCCACGCCATCCTGGGCGAGGAGGCCCTCAAGGTGGCGGGCGGGCGGCCCACCCTCGACGATCGTCCCACCTGGGTGGTGGACCCGCTGGACGGGACCGTCAACTTCGTGCAGGGCCTGCCGCTGTTCTGCACCAGCATCGGCCTGGTGGAGCGGGGACAGCCGCTGCTGGGCGTGGTGCACGCGCCGGCGCTGGGCCTCACCTTCTGGGGGGCGCCGGGCAGCGGGGCCTTCGAGGGCGACCGTCCCGTGAGCGTGAGCGCCACGCCCCTGCTGGAGGAAGCCATCCTCGCCACGGGCTTCGCCTACGACCGCAACCGCCTGGCGGACACCAATCTCGAGAACTTCGTGCAGCTGGGCCTGCGCGTGCGGGGCATGCGCCGCCTCGGTGCTGCGGCCCTGGACCTCGCCTTCGTGGCCTCGGGCCGCCTCGACGGCTTCTGGGAACTGCATCTCAAGCCGTGGGACGTGGCGGCAGGAGCGGCCCTGGTGCGCGCCGCCGGGGGGCGGGTGACCGACCAGCGGGGTGGCGAGGACTGGTTGCTGGGCGGCCACCTGGTGGCCACCAATGGCTTGCTGCACGAGCCGCTGCGCGCGGCCCTCGCGCCGCTCAAGGGCCTGTAGGCCCGGACGGGGCCTGTGGGGGCCGCAGAAGGCTAGGGCAGGTCCCACGGTCGACGTAACGTCGACCCCTTGCGTCCGCGTCCAGCCGCCCCCCAAGCGGGAGGTGGCCCCGGGACCGGGCGCGGGCGTGGAGGGCGCTTGGCCTACCGTCCCGACCTGCCGCTGATCGTCCAGGGCGATCGCTCGCTGCTGCTGGAGACCGGGGGGCCGGAGTTCGAGGCGGCGCGTGATGCCATCGCGCCCTTCTGCGAGCTCGTGAAGAGTCCCGAGCACGTCCACACCTACCGCATCAGCCCGCTGTCGGTGTGGAACGCGGCCTCGGCCGGGCTGGGCGCGCAGGCCATGCTCGAGGCCCTGCAGCGCTACAGCCGCTTCGAGGTGCCCGGGAACGTGAAGCGCGACCTCGTGGACCTGCACGGTCGCTACGGCCGCCTGCGCCTGCAGGCCGACGAGGGGGGCCTGTGGCTGGCCTCGCAGGATCCCGACCTGCTGCGGCAGGTGGCGGCCAGCACCCTCACCCGCGGGCTGGTGGGGCCTGCGGCCGGCGACGGACGCCTGCCCGTGGCGCGCGAGCACCGGGGCGAGGTCAAGCGCGCGCTGGTGCGGCTGGGCTGGCCCGTCGAGGACCTCGCCGGCTACGTGGACGGCGCCCCGCTGGAGGTGACGCTGGCCACCTGCCTGCCGGGCGGCGCACCCTTCCGCCTGCGCGACTACCAGTTCGAGGCCGTGGAAGCCTTCCACCGCAGCGGCAGCCTGCAGGGCGGCAGCGGCGTGGTCGTGCTGCCCTGCGGGGCCGGCAAGACGGTGGTGGGCCTGGGCGCGATGGCCCGCATCGGGCGCAAGACGCTGATCCTGACCACCAACCACACCTCGGTAGACCAGTGGCGGCAGGAGCTGCTCACGAAGACCAGCCTGCGACCGGAGCAGGTCGGCGAGTACACCGGCGAGGCCAAGGACGTGCGCCCCGTCACGATCAGCACCTACCAGATCCTGACCTGGCGCAAGCGCAAGACGGACCCCTTCCCGCACTTCGACCTGTTCCGGCAGGCGGACTGGGGCCTCGTGATCTACGACGAGGTGCACATGCTGCCGGCCCCCGTGTTCCGCGTGACGGCCGACATCCAGGCCACGCGGCGCCTGGGCCTGACGGCCACGCTGGTGCGGGAGGACGGGCAGGCCGAGGACGTGTTCACGCTCATCGGCCCCAAGCGCATGGACGTGCCGTGGAAGGTGCTGGAGCGAGGCGGCTGGATCGCCGAGGCGCTGTGCCGCGAGGTGCGCGTGCCCCTGCCGGCCGAGGTGCGCAGGGCCTACGCCGTGGCCGACCAGCGCACGCAGTTCCGCATGGCCGCCGAGAACCCAGCCAAGCTCGACGTGCTCGACGCGCTGCTGGCGCGCCACGGCAGCGAGCAGGTGCTGGTGATCGGCCAGTACCTCGACCAGCTCGATGCCATCGCCCGGCGCACGCGGGCGCCCCTGATCAACGGCAAGACGCCCCAGGAGGAGCGCATCGCGCTCTACCAGCGCTTCCGGGCGGGCGACCTGCGCTGCCTCGTGGTCAGCAAGGTGGGCAACTTCGCCGTGGACCTGCCCGATGCGAGCGTGATCCTGCAGGTGAGCGGCGCCTTCGGGTCGCGCCAGGAGGAGGCCCAGCGCCTCGGGCGCGTCCTGCGTCCCAAGCAGGATGGGCGGCGCGCGCTCTTCTACACGCTGGTGAGCGACGAGACGCTCGAGCAGGACTTTGGCCAGCACCGGCAGGTCTTCCTGGCCGAGCAGGGCTACGCCTACGAGATCCTGGCGGCGCACGAGGTGCTGCCGGGGGCCTGCGCATGACCCGCACGCCGCGCACGCCGGCGGCTGCGGCCGCCGCCTCCCCCCGCCGCAAGCGGCCCACGGGCGTGCCGCTGCGCAAGCACCTCGAGGCCTTGCGCGTGGCGGACCTGCGTGACATCCACGCCTTCTGGTCGGGAGCGCCGGAGGCCGGCGACCTGCCTCGGCGTCGCGTGCTGGAGTCGCTGGACGCATCCATGCGCGACGAGGCGCTGGTCTACCGGCGCGTCAAGACCCTCACGCGCAAGGTGCTGGACGTGCTGCTGATGCTCTTGCGGCGCGAGGGCCACGCCAGCGACCTGCCCGGCCTGTTCCGTCGCCTGCCGGGCGAGGAAGGCCTGCGCCTCGAGTTCCACGAGGCCGAGGCCGGCCTCAAGGCACTGGCTCGGCGTGGCTTCCTCGCCGAGCTGGGCGGCGTGGGGGGCAGCGTGGGCAGCACGGTCTATGCCGTGCCCCAGGAGCTGGCCGAGATGCTCGACCAGCTGTTCCGCGAGGAGACCCGCACGCTGGCCTCCGTGCTGCGGCTGGAGGACCACCTGCGCGGCCTCTCGGCCACCGAGCGGGAGCGCTTGCGCAGCGCCTTTGCCGGCCTCGCGCCGGCCAGCGAGCCCGGCGAGGCCGCGCGCCTCGTGGGCTCCGCGGGGGCAGCAGCGGGCGCGCCGGGAGCCGGGATGGCCCTGGTGGAGCGCCTGTCCCCCTCGCTCCGGGCGCTGGTGACGGAGGTGGCGCTGGAGCATGGGGGGCTCGTCTCGCGCAGCGCCTGGGCACAAGGCGCGCGGGGCGCCGGCAGCCCATGGGCGCGCCCGGCCTGGGCCCCTGCGCTGGAGGGCGCCTGCGTGGGCACCGTGGCGCGCCTCTCGCTGGCGGCCGAGGGGCTGGCCTTCGACGACGAGGTGCTGTCGGTGTTCCACGAGGTGCTCGACGGCCTGCTGGCCGCCCGCGATGCCGGGGCGCCCGCGCCCGAGGCAGTGCACGCCCCCGGCTGCGACCTCTACTCGGACCTGTGCTGGTTCCTCGAGCACGTGCGCCGGGTCCCCGTGAAGGTCTCGCGCGAGGGCGAGGTGGCCCGCACCGGCCTCAAGCGCATCCAGGACGGGTTCGTCTCGCGCGAGTCGCCCGTGGCAGGACCGGCCGAGGTGTGGGCGGAAGTGCGCTCCGCGGCCGAGCACCTCGCCTTGGTGAAGGCCGACAGCGAGGGCTTCCTGGAGGTGCGCCCGGAGGCCGAGCGCTTCGTGCGCCAGCCCCTGGAACGCAAGGCGCAGGACCTCTACCGGCTGGCCCTGGAGCAGCCGGGTCCTGGCGGCCGCAGCCTCCACCAGCACGAGCTGCGGCGCGTGCTGGCCTCGCTGCTGGTGCGCGATCCCGCGCGCTGGTGGCAGGGCCACGGGCTGGCGGCGCTGGCCCGGCACCGCTACCTGGGCGAGATGGAGTCGCTGGGGATCCGCGAGCGCTTCCGCGACCGCTTCTTCTCGGCGTGGTTCTCCGGGCGCGAGACGCTCGAGGACCTGGTGCGGGAGCTGGAGCAGCACTGGCTGCCGCGCCTGTTCCTGATGGGCCTGCTCGATGCAGGCCTCGAGGGCGAGCGTGTCGTGGCGTGGCGCCTCTCGGCGCTGGGCGCGAGGGTGCTCGGCGCGGCACGGTCGCCAGCCGCCACCGACGAGCGCCCGCTGCGGGTGACGCCCGACTTCGAGGTGCTGGTGCTGCCCGCAGGCGACGTGACCGACCTCGTCCACCGCCTCGATGGCTTCGCGCCGCGCACGCAGTCGGGCGAGGTGGTGCACTTCCGGCTCACGCGCGAGGGCCTGGCCACAGCCGTGATGGGGGGGCGTGGCCTCGAGGACCTGATGGGCTTCCTCGAGGCGCGCTCCACGGGCGGGGTGCCCCAGAACGTGGCCTACACGCTGCGCAGCTGGGCGCAGGGGGTGGCCTTCGCCACCCTCGAGCGGGGCGTGGTGCTGCGCGCCCACGACGAGCAGGCGCTGGACCGGATCCTGGCCGTGCCGGGCATGGGGGCCTACGTGCTGCGGCGCCTGTCGCCCTGCGAGGCCTTCCTGCGCGAGGAACCGCAGGACCGGGCCTTGCTGGCAGCCCTGCGCGCACAGGGCGTACGCCTGTCCTAGGGCCGCCGGGCGGGCGCAGGCCCGCCCCGGCTTGCCTCGGGCACCGCCCGGCCCCACAATCCCCGCTCGCGATCGTCGCGTCCTGGGAGCACCCATGAGCGGTTCTGGCGGCTACAAGCATCGGCTCAAGCGCAAGAAGGCCAAGCGGCGCCAGGTGCTGCTCAAGGTGCGCGCCATGATCGCGCGCCGGCGCAACGAGGCCGAGGCCAAGGGCCAGACGTGGGATCCCGCGCAGGAGTCGGGCCAGCTGACCAAGCTCAACCACGCTGCGCGCCACGAGGTCATCAAGCGCGCCAAGAGCGGCTAGGACCGCGCAGGCTGCCGGGCGCGCCTCGCGCCGCCCGTCAAGGCCGGCACGCGGGCGTCCGATGGCTCCGGGAAGGCGCATGGCGTCTCCCCCCGGCCCTTCCCCGCGCATGAGGCTCCATCCCCGATGGGAGCGTCTCGCCCCGTGGGCCTCCCGGCTCGCCGAGGCGGCCTCGCGGCTCGAGCGGGTGGATCCCCGGGGCGGCACCGGCAGCGCGGCCGGTCGTGCCCCGTTGCGCCTGGTCGCGCGCGACGAGGGCCACGGCCCTCGCGCGTGAGCCGCGCCTCGTCTCGCCTGCGGGGACTGGCCCTGCTGCTGGCCTGCGTGCCCGCATGCTGGGGGGTCGCTTGCGGGCCGCCTGCCGGGCCGCCTGCCTGGGTCGCGGGCCTCGCCTCGCAGGACGTGGTGCAGCGTCGCGAGGCGGGGCGCACCGCCGGCGAGGGGCGGGCCTGGGCCGCGAGCGAGGTTCGTGCGCTGGCGCAGGCCTTGGGCGACCCGGATCGCTGGGTGCGCGAGGGAGCCGCCATCGCCTTGCGCGAGCAGGGCGAGGGAGCGGCCCCGGCGCTGCAGGCCTTGCGGGATGCCTTGCGCGACCCCGACGAGTTCGTGCGCTGGCGATCGGTGCAGGCGCTGGGGCGGCGGGGCGCGGCCGCGGCCCCGGCGCGCGCGGACGTGCAGCGCCACGCCAGCGACCCACGCGAGGTGGAGGTGGTGCGAGCCGCCAGCCAGCGCGCGCTCGAGCGCATCGACGCCGCAATGCGCGACGGCGGGGCGGCGCGGTAGAACAACGGCATGGCCCATGCCCACGCCCCGCTGCCCGCCCATGTGCGGGAGACCATCGACCTGTGGGTGAGCGACTCGCTGGACCGTCCCGCCGTGGCGGGCGCCGTGGGGCCCCTGCGCGACCACGCCGCCAGCGCCCTGCACGCGTTGATGGAGGCCGCCTGCCACGGCGGGACGCTGCCGGCCGACCTGGGCGAGCACGAGCTGCAGCACGCGCTGCTCGACCACCTTGCGACGCTGGACCTGCCTGGCAAGGAGCACCTGCCTGCGCTGGCTGCGGCCTTCCTCGGCGACCTCGAGGACCAGGGCCGGCTCGCGGGCGGGCGCTCGCTGGGCGCCTACGTGCGCGCGCTGGCCCCGGCCTACCGCGATCGCTGCGCCGGGCGCGGCCCCGACCTGCGGCGGCAGGCGCCGAAGGTCGGGCGCAACGATCCCTGCCCGTGCGGCAGCGGGCGCAAGTACAAGTCCTGTTGCCTGGGCAAGGCATCGTGAGCGCCGCGCGCCTGCTGCTCGGCAGCGGCGGGCTGTCCACGGAGCCGCGCCGCGAGGCGTGGCGTGCGGCCTTGCGCGACTTCCTGCCGGCGTCGGTGCAGCGCCTGTGCTTCGTGCCCTTCGCGCTGGCACAGCACGACGCCTACGTCGAGCGCATCGAGCAGCTGGACTTCGCCGGGGGCCGGAGGCTGGATGGACTGCACCGCGCGGCCGAGGCGCGCGCGGCGCTGGAGGCGGCGCAGGCGGTGTACGTGGGCGGCGGCAACACCTTCCGCCTGCTGGACCGCCTGCAGCGCATGGGCGTGCTGGGGTTGCTGCGCGAGCGCGTGCGGGCCGGCATGCCCTACATCGGCATCAGCGCCGGCACGAACGTGGCCTGCCCGACGATCCGCACGACCAACGACATGCCCATCGTCCAGCCGGTCTCGCTCGATGCGCTGGGCCTCGTGCCCTTCCAGGTCAACCCGCACTGGTTCGACGGACCCACCTTCGTGCAGGAGGGCGGCGGCTACCGGCCCTACGGGGGCGAGACACGCGACGACCGCCTGCGCGAGTTCCTCGAGGAGAACGCGCGGCCCGTGCTGGCCATCGCCGAGGGGGGCATCCTGCGCGTCGAGGGCGCCAGCGCCCGCCTGCTGGCGGCCCCCGCGCGCCTGTTCCGGCGGGGCCAGGCGCCGCAGGACCTGGCGCCCGGCACGGACCTGTCGGCCTTGATGGGGGCTTGAGCGGCGCCGCGGTGCGGTCGGCGGGGGCTGCGGTGGGGCCGTGCGCGGGACCGGTGTAGGCTGCGCATCCCACCGCGCCGATGTGGCGGAACCGGCAGACGCAGGGGTTTCAAAAACCCCCGGCCCTTTGCGGGCCTTGAGGGTTCGAGTCCCTCCATCGGCACCAGCCCTGCGCCCGGCGAGGCTGCTGCGGGTACCTTGGTGCTGGCCTGACGAGGAACTGCGCGTGCCGCCCCTGCTCGCTTCCTGCTGGCGTGCTGCATCGTGGGCCGCGCTTGCCTCGGCCTTGGTGGCCTGTGGAGGCGGTGGAGGGGCCAGCAGCCAGGCCGGTTGCGGGGTGCCCAGCTACGTGCGCGTGGTCGAGGTGGCCACCCTGCCGCTTGGGCGAGCAGGGCAGACCGATCGCTGTGCCGAGGGCGGCACGCTCGTCGAGCTGAGGTCGGACAGCCTGGGCGGCAGCTATGGCGTGCGTCTTGCCGCCCACGAGCTGGCGCACGCTGCGGGCTTCTCCGGGCACCTCGGGGACCCGGACTGCATCCTGTACGAGGTCGTCTTCGACTACCTGCCGGCCCCGTGTCCAGCCGAGCTGGCCTTCATGCAGGGCGTCCAAGGCCAGCTGTCCGTGAGCGACGAGCTCACGAGCCATCCCGGCGTGGTGCAGGACGCCATCACCTACTGGAACAACGCGTTGGGCCGGCCGCTGTTCGTGCGGCTGCCCTAGGCCGGTTGCCGCGGTCAGGGGCGCGGCAGGCGCCGCAGCAGGACCTCGGGCGCGTCGTGGCCGGCGTGGATCGCCAGGCGCTGCCCCGTCGGTGCGAGGCGCACCCATGTCGGGTAGGCCTCCACGCCATGCTCGCGAGCCAGCGCCTTGCCTGCCGCCAGGCTGGCGTCCACGCGCACGAGCGCGTAGCCCCGCAGGTGGGCCCGGACGCGGGGGTCGGCCAGCGTCTCCTGCTCGAGCCGGCGGCACAGGGCGCAGCCCGGCGTGGTGAACAGGAGCAGCACCGGACGCCGGAGGCGCAGGGCTTGCTCCACGGCGACCGCCGGTTCCACGGCGACCGCCGGGGGTGCGCCCCTGGCAGCCTCCGGCCTCGCAGCCCAGCGCGTGCCGCAGCATCCAGCCGCCAGCGTGCCCCACAAGAGCAACGCCGGCCTGGTCGCGCGGCGCCGCAGCCGGATCACTAGCCCCGACCCTTGCCCTTGCCAGCACCCGGAGGCTTGCGGGCAGGGCCGCCCTTGGCAGCCTTGGCCTTGGGTGACCTGCCCTTGGCAGCCTTGCCCGCGCCCTTTGCGGTCGCCTTGGCTCCCGGCTTGGCCTTGCCCTCCAGCGCGCGCGCCGGGCGGGCCAGGCGACGCATGCGGTCCCGCACGGCCTTGTCCTCGGCCTGCGCTTGCTGGATCAGGTCGGCCCGGGGCTCGGTGCGGGCTGCGGAGGGCATGGGCTTGCCGGCTCCGTGGTCCAGGGCCGTTCGGGCGCGGGCGATGCGCATCTCCAGGTCGTGGAGCACCTCGGGGCGAACCCGGGCCGTCATGCCCTGTCGGCTGGCGTCCGCCAGCAGGCCGATCACGGCCAGCTGGTGGCGAACGGTCATGCCGGGCAGGTCGTGGGCGGCCACGTCGGGCCACAGGCCGGGGCTGCGCGGGGGCGGCACGTCGGGCGGGTAGGGGTCCCCGTAGCCCGGCATCATCGGATTGACCAGCGAACGGTAGGCGATCCCTACCTGCCGGCGCCAAGGACCGACGTCTGCGCCCGAGTAAGCCCCCAGCAGCATGAGGTCCTGGGCAATCCAGACGATGTAGTCCAGCATCTGCCGGACGGTCTCGCCCGGGCGGGAGGTGCTCTGCATCTCGGGCCAGGGCAGGGTCAACAGGGCGCTCCGGGACCTTCGGGGCGGAGCATCGCCCGGAACCCCGCCCAAGGCAAGGTTCGTGTGCCGATTCAGGCGCGCGAGCCTGCTCTCGCCCATGCCCGGGCCAGGTGGGGCCGCCCTCCGGGCCTCTTGGCCCCGGCGTGATGGCGCGCTTCAGGGGGTCGGTTCTGGCGCGGGATGCGCCCGGGCAGGGGTAGACTCATCCCTTCGTCGGACACCCTGCCATCGGTTGGCAAGGTGCGGCAGGCGCCCGCTGCGGGCCCCGGCGTTCCATCACACAACCTCCGTAGGAGTCGGGTCCGTTCCATGCCTGAGATCCGTGTCTCGGTGCGTATCGGTGCGTTTGACCTCCACTACGAGGGTTCTCAGGCATTCTTCGAGCGTGTGGTCGATCCGTTGATTGCGCGTGTCGTGCCCTATCCGCCCACCGTCTCGCCCCAAGCCAGCCTGGCGACGCAAGGCAGCCTGGCATCGAGCGTGGGCCCCACGCGCGCAGCCGAGGCCCCGGCCGCGGAGCCGTCCGGCCCCGGCAGCTCGCCTGAGTTCCGCGCTTTCGTCAAGCGGCTGGGACCTGAGGCCGCCGCGCCCGACCGCCAGGTGCTGGCCGTGGCGTTCTACCTCTGGCAGTACGAGAAGCGCGACGAGGTGAGCGTCGAGGACATCGCGGCCTGCTTCCGCTCCATCGGGCTCCCGCCGCCCGAGTCGGTGCGCGACCTCCTGGAAGACCTCAGCGAGCGCCTGCGCTTCATGGCACCGGGCCCGCACGAGGGCGCGTGGACGATCTCGACCAAGGGCGTCAACTACGTCAAGACGCGCCTGATGGCGAACGACTAGTCGCCCGGGCGAGGGCGCGCGCCACGGGGCAGCCCGCCGCCGGCGCGCCTCGCGCGCGCTACTTCTTGGCGGCCTTCGGCGGCCGCTTCTTGGCCTGGCGCACCATCACGAGACCCTGCTCGGGGCCGGGGATGGCGCCCTTCAGGTAGAGCAGGTTCTTCTCGGCGTCCACCTTGAGGACCTCGAGGTTCTGCACGGTACGCGGCGCGTTGCCCATCTGGCCGCCCATGCGCGTGCCGCGCACGGTGTGCTGCGGCTTGCGGCAGCCCACCGAGCCGGCGTGACGCCAGAAGTAGTGATTGCCGTGCGTCTCGGGCAGCGTGGCGAAGCCATGGCGGCGCACCACGCCGGCGCGGCCCCTGCCCTTCATGGTGCCGGTCACGTCCACGAAGTCGCCGGCGGCGAAGATGTCGCAGGTGATCTTCGTGCCCACCTCGGGGGTGTCCTTGGCGCCCGCGGCGAGGCGCACCTCGCGCAGGTGGCGCAGCGTCTCGCTCTTGGCCTTCTTGTAGTGGCCCTGCAGCGGCTTGCTCACGCACTTCTCGCGGCGCGCCTTGAAGCCGATCTGGATGGCCTCGTAGCCGTCGGTCGTGGCCGTCTTGCGCTGCGTGACCGTGCAGGGGCCCGCCTCGACGACGGTGCAGGCCACGGCGTCGCCGTTCTCCTGGAACAGGCGGCTCATGCCGAGCTTGGTGCCCAGGATGCCCTTGTGGAACATGGTGGCCATGCGGAGCCTCTGCCGCCGGGGCGGCGCAACGGACGGGATGCGGACCCCCCGGTCCGGCGGCCCGCTAGGCCGCCCCGGAGGCGAACCGAGGAGGGTAGGCGCGGGTCCCCGGCCGTCAAGCAAAGCCGCTGCTGGAACCGGCCGCAGCCGGCCGGCCGGCGCCCTCCGGCGGGGCGGGTCCCGCCCCGGGGCCGTGACAGCAGCCTGACACGGCCGGCGCGCCGGGCGGGGGCCGCCATGCGCCCGGGCCGAGGCGGCGGCCCGAAGCCACGCGGCCGGTGCCCGGGTGGAGGCTACCCTCGCGCCGTCCCGTCCCGCGTTCCCCGGGCCCGCGTGTACCGCAGCTTCCTCGCCACCCGCTACCTGCTGACCCGCCCCGTCAACCTCATCTCCATCGGGGGGGTGATGCTGGGCGTGGCGGTGCTGATCACCGTGACGAGCGTGATGGACGGCTTCCAGGAGCGGGTGCGCGCCGTGGTGCGGGGCAACCTCTCGCACCTCTCGGTGATGCCGGTCACCCGCGAGGTGCCGGAGGCCGCCCTCGTGGCCGCGCAGGTGCAGCACGCCGATCCACGCATCATGGGCGTGGCGGCGATGGTCACGGCGCCGATGGTCTACGTCTATCACGACCGCCGCCGGGGCGCGCTCAGCGTGCTCGACAAGAGCCTGTTCATCATGACCGGCGTGGGGCTGGACTGGGCGGATGAGGCGCGCATCGAGCAGGCGCGCGTGGCCCGTGGCGGCCGTGGTGCCGCCGAGGGGGGCTTCCGCATCCTGGCCAGCGTGGATCCCGTCGATCCCTTCGCCAGCCCCCGGGCGCAGCGCGTGGAGCGCGTGCCCGTGCTCGCCAGTGCTTCCTTCCTGCGCACCTTCCGCGGCCTGGACGCCACCGACCCGGCGCAGCTGCGGGCCGTGCTCGAGACCGACCTGCAGGTGACCACCATCGTGGAAGACCGGGAGCCGGGCGGGGAGGCCACCATCCGCCGCGAGGACCGCAACTTCGTCATCGCCGGCGTCTACGCCGGCGGCGACCAGGCCGAGGACCGCGCCCGCCTGCTCTTCCGCCGCGCCGACCTCGTCGGCGTGGCGGGACTGCGCACGCCGTGGCACGAGCTGCGCGTGTGGGTGGAGGACTACGAGCAGGCCGCCGCGGTCAAGGCGGGGCTGGCAGCCCGCTTCCCCGACCTGAGCATCGAGACCTGGGAAGACCAGCGCGCGGACTTCCTGCGGGCCGTCAAGACCGAGAAGGTGCTGCTCGTGATCGTGCTCTCCTTCATCGTGCTGCTGGGGGGCTTCACCATCCTGGCCACGCTCACGCTGATCGTGGTGGAGAAGACGCGCGACATCGGCGTGCTGGCCGCGCTGGGCGCCACGCGGGGCGGCATCCTCAGCATCTTCCTGCGCAACGGCCTGCTCGTGGGCCTGCTGGGGGCGGCGCTGGGCCTGTGCCTCGGGGCGGTGCTGGTCGCCAACCTCGACAACATCAAGCGCTTCTTCGAGACGCAGGGCGTCAAGCTGTTCCCGGCCGACATCTACCTCTTCAACGAGATCCCCACGGTGTGGTCGTGGCCCACCGTGGGCCTGATCATGGCGGGCAGCGTGCTGGTGGCGTTCCTGGCCGGGCTGCTGCCGGCCCTGCGCGCCGCGCGGCTCGACCCCATCGCCGCGCTGAGGCACGAATGAACGAGGCCGTCCCGGTGCCTGCGGGCGAGCGACCGGTCGTGCTCAGCGCGCGCGGCATCGCCAAGTCCTACAAGGTGGGTGGCAGCCGCCTCGAGGTGTTGCGGGGCGTGGACCTCGAGGTGCGGGAGGGCGAGGTGCTGGCCATCCTCGGCAAGAGCGGCTGCGGCAAGAGCACGCTGCTGCACGTGCTGGGCTGGCTCGACCGCGCCGACGCCGGCGAGGTGCACTACGAGGGCAAGGATCGCAACCGGCTCACCGCGGCCGAGCGCGCCCGCCTGCGCAATCGCCTGATGGGCTTCGTGTTCCAGTTCTACCACCTGATGCCCGAGCTGAGCGCCCTCGAGAACGTGCTGCTGCCCACCATGATCCGCGACGGGCGGGCCGCGTGGCGCAGCGGGCGCGCGGCGTCGGTGGAGCGGGCCCGCTCGCTGCTGGCGATGGTGGGCCTGGAGGCACGCACGCACCACCGTCCGGCGCAGCTCTCGGGCGGCGAGCGCCAGCGCGTGGCCATCGCACGTGCGCTGCAGAACGAGCCGCGCTTCCTGCTGTGCGACGAGCCGACGGGCAACCTCGACGCCCGTACCGCCGAGGAGGTGCGCGCGCTGCTCTGGGACCTCAACCGCCGGCAGGGCCAGACGATGGTGATCGTCACGCATGACGAGCGGCTTGCCGCCGAGGCGCACCGCGCGGTGCGCCTCGTGGACGGGCGCGTGGAGCCCGGCGCCTAGGCCCGGCGCCGTGGGTCGCGGGCGCGGCTAGCGCAGCAGGCCGTAGGTGGTGAGGGCCCCGACCGAGGCCGGCCCGCTGCCCAGGTAGGTGAGCGGGTCGATGGCGCCGCCCACCAGCACGAACACGTCAGGCAGGCCGGCGACGCCGGGCCGCAGCAGCAGGCGCCCGAGCGTGCGACCCGGCACCGTGGCGTAGGTGCTCGTGCCCGGCAGGAACGTGGCGCCCGTGCCGGCAGCGGACACCATGTCGTCCGGCAAGGCCAGCACGCTGAGCACGCCGGGCTGCGGCGCGGGGAAGGCGTACAGGTCGCCGAAGGCGGCCACCACCAGCGAGCGTCCGTCAGGCGAGAGTGCGCAGCCCGTGACGTTGCCGCCCGGCGTGCCCGCGCGATCCAGGCTGACCGGCAGGCCGTTGCCGGGCCCGCGCAGGATGGCCAGCTGCGCGGGATCCACCACGGACCGGTCGATGCCGTCCAGGCGCAGGGCGTACACCTCGCCCGTCACGGAGGAGGGGAAGTAGCCCAGCAGGTGGCCGGCGGCGTCGCGGCCGATCGCGGGGGACGTGCCCGAGAGGCCGGCGAGGCCCAGCCGGAACCGCCCCTCGTAGGACAGCGTGCTGGCCTCGTAGACCTCGACCGACGCATCCGTCACCGGCACGAGCAGCCCTTGCGCGTCGTAGCCCGTCGTGCCCCCCAGCGTCACGAGCAGCCGCTGCACGGCCGGGGTCCACCGCGTGGCCGGTACCTCGTGCACGGCGAGGGCCACCGGGTTGTAGTCCTGTGTGAGCAGGGCCTGCGTGGCCCAGCCCGCCGCCGCGGCGCGCGCACGCACCGGCACCGGGGAGGACGGCACGACGTCCCACACCTGCAGGGTGCCGCGCTGCTTGATCGTCCCGTAGGAGGGCGCATCCACGAGGATGTTCGTCATCGCCACGACCAGCTGGAAGCCGTCGCGGGCCGGCACCAGCGCCAGCGCCTCGGCCCCCGACTGGCGCAGGGCAGGGCTGGGGCTCGTGGCGCCGCTGCTGTCCACCCAGGGCGCGCCCGTGCTGATCTCCCAGGCGAGGTTGACGGCCTGCAGCACGGTGCCCGCCGTGGGGTCGAAGGCCACGACGTTGCTGAGCACCGGGCCGCCGTCGCTGCCGGCTGCGTTGACCAGCACGAAGCCCAGCCGGTCACTGGCCAGCACCATGTCGTTGAGGTAGAAGCCGAAGCCGATGGGGGTCGCGAGGCTGGCGGGCTGCCCCTGCCCATCCACGAGGTCGGAGGCGAGGATGCGCGTGTCGCGGAACTGCGCGCTGGGCAGGGGGGCGGACCCTGCCACATCGATGGCGCGGATCACGGCGCCCGATCCCTCGACCTGGTCGGCATCCACCGCGAACAGGGTCTCGCCGCGGCGCACCAGGTCGCTGGGGAAGGAGCCGAAGGTGGCCGTGCGGCCAAGGCTGTAGGCGTTGCCGTCCCACGAGGGCGTGGTCGGCGCCGTGGGCGGGGGCGTGAGGGGCGCGTCGGGACCGGGCGGCGGGGTGCTGCCGGGCACCTCGATCTCGAACACCGGGCGGGCCGCAGGCCCTCCGCCACCACAGCCGGCGACCAGCAGCAGCACGACGGCGACGAGTGCGCCACGGCGCACGGCAGGGGACGAGGGCATGGGCACTCCATCCGGCAGCACGCGGGGAGCGTGGGGACGGAGCCGCCCGGGCGCATGCCAGCGCCCACAGCAGCGCCGCCCGTGCCGGGGCGAACGACGGCCTGTGCCGCGCGCGCACCCTGCGCGAGCGGCGGCCCCTGGGCCTGTCTTCTGGCTCCCGGTTCGTCCTCGGCCGCGAGCCTTCCCAGGCGCTCCTCGTGGAGCCCCCAGTGGCGGCCTGCTCTGGGCAGGTCCTCACGCGACGTCGTCCCCGGTCACAGCGGCGGTCCCGCGGGGGATTTGCACCCCCTTCCGGTGCCCGGACCGCACGGTCCGGGCACGGGCCACGCAGCGGCTGGCCGGCGTCCCCAGCGGGGCACCGGGTCAGCGGCCGCGGGCCGGACCCAAGGGCAGAACACCTGCGAAAGAGCAGCACGCGAGGCTAGCGCGGGGGGGGGCCTGCGCCAAGGGATGCTCGTCGCAGCGCGGCAAGGTTGACCTCGAGCCTGCTGGGGGCACAATCCCTGTTTCGCATCGACTGGGGCTGTAGCTCAGTTGGTAGAGCGCATGAATGGCATTCATGAGGTCAGGGGTTCGACTCCCCTCAGCTCCACCAGTTGCGATGCGGGGGGAACGCCCGGGAGGGGCGTGGGGGAGGCCCGAGGGGCGGGGGCGGCGCGTGAGGGGCGGCGGGCGGTGCGTGCCCACGGCCTCGCGCGCTACGGCAGCCCTCCCTCGCGGGTGCCCACGCAGGTGGCCCCGGATGCCAGCCCCGTGAGCGCCATGGCCTGCACGCCCGGCGTGGGCGCGTCGAGGTCCTGCTGCACGAGCACGGTGCTGTCCCAGGCCATGAAGGCGAGGCAGTCGGCGTCCAGCAGCACGTAGAGGCGCGCCTGCCCGGGCACCTGCGCGATCGCGCGGGCCTGCGTGGCCCCTTGGTCCACGCCGCCCACGTCGTCGCTCACGTCCACGGGACTGAAGATGGAGAGGTCGGCACGGGCGCGCGTGGCCAGCAGCTCGTCGCCCGCACCCCCGGAGAGTCCCTGCACCACCAGGGCGTCGTCGTAGGTGAGGCGCAGGCTGCGCGGGGAGCCGGGCTGCAGCACGGCGTAGGAGGTGAGCGTGCCGCCGTCGAGCGGGAAGGCCTCGAGGCTGGCCGTGGCGGAGGAGGGCTGGCCCAGCAGCAGGCTGGATCCCGTCACCACGGCGGCGCCGGCTTCCAGCCCCAGCGCGCGCGGCTGCGTGCCGGCCAGCGCGGCATCGCTGTCCACCTCGGCCCAGGCCGCCAGGTCCACGGTGCACAGCCAGCCGGTGCCGCCCGAGCGCGCCACCACGAGCAGGCTGTCGGGACTGCCGGGGCGCAGGCACAAGGCGGTGGGCGCGCAGTCGGCGGCGGCCGGTGCGGAGAGCAGCAGCGAGCCGGTCTCCACGCCGTCGGCCACGCGCACGCGTGCCAGCCGCACGAGGCCGGCCGCCGTGTCGCGCCATGCGGCGTAGGCCAGCGCGCCCTGGGGCTCCACCAGCAGGGCGGGGGCGCTGGCCTCGAGGTCGCCGCCCGAGGTGCTGAGCACCACCTCGGCCATCGAGGCATCGCCCTCCTCGTAGGAGGCCAGCGAGCGGCCAAGGCCTCCGCCGGTGGCCAGCTGCACCAGCACGCGCGTCGACAGGCCCAGCTGCTGGGCCACGATGGCCACGGGGGCCCTGCCTGCCGGCGTGGGCGTGGCGCTGGTGGCCGTGCGAGTCGCGTCGTCGTAGGCCACCACGTGCCCTGTGGCGGGCGAGCCCACGAAGAAGGCGGGCGTGCCCGCCACCTCGAAGGCGAAGGACTGCGGCTCCAGCGCGTAGTGGTCGCCGTCGTTCACCACGAGGCCCTCGAGCGCCTGCACCTCGTAGGCGCCGGGGCTGAAGGCGGCGGGCGCCAGCAGGCGCACCCGCACGCTGCTGGGCTCGTCGGCGCGCTGGAAGGCGACGCAGGGCAGGGGGCTGCCCTCGCGCAGCACGCGGGCCTGGTAGTCCAGCAGCAGGCGCACGGGCTGGTCGAAGTCCAGCCGCACGCTGCCCAGGCCCGAGGGCACCACGCTGCCGGGCGCCGGCGAGGCCGCCAGCAAGGCAGGGCGATCG
The DNA here is from genome assembly GCA_964228555.1 of Planctomycetota bacterium. Taxonomy (GTDB): domain Bacteria; phylum Planctomycetota; class PLA2; order PLA2; family JAEUHO01; genus CAXQZU01. The sequence goes on along the minus strand of CAXQZU010000030.1, from coordinate 149,496 downwards.
GGGCCCCCCGACCCGCAGCCCGGCGCGAGCAGGCAGAGGCAGGCGGCCAGCAGGGTCAGGGCGGGCAGGAGGCAGCGCATCGCCCAGACGATACCCTCCCGGGGGCCATGCTGGCAGGCGCGAGTGCGCCTCGCCCGCAGTCCGTGGAGGCACCATGCGCGACCTGGCCGAGCGTGTGCAGCGCATGGGGACCGAGGCGGCCTTCCGGGTCTTCGCGCGGGCGCGGGCGCTGGAGGCGCAGGGCCGCGACGTGGTGCACCTGGAGATGGGCGAGCCCGACGCGCGCACGCCTGCGCGCATCGTGGAGGCGGCGGTCCGCGCGCTGCACGCGGGGCACACCGGCTATGCGCCGGCGGCGGGCCTGCCCGAGCTGCGCGCGGCCATCGCCCGGCACGCCAGCGCGCAGCGCGGCGTGTCGTGGGATCCCGGCCAGGTCGTGCTCACGCCGGGCGGCAAGGCGGTCATCTTCTTCACGTACATGGCGCTCGTGGAGCCGGGCACGGAGGTGGCCTACCCCGACCCCGGCTTCCCGATCTTCGAGTCGCTGGTCCATGCGCTGGGCGCCGTGCCCCGGCCCTACCACCCCGGCAGCGGGTCGGCGCAACGCCCTGACCTGGACCGCCTCGAGCAGGTCGTGGGTCCGCGCACCAGCCTCGTGGTGGTCAACAGCCCCAGCAATCCCACGGGCGTGGCCTATCGCGCGGACGAGCTCGAGCGCATCGCGCGCATCGTGCAGCGCACGGACGCGTGGGTGCTCAGTGACGAGATCTACAGCCGCATCCTCTACGGGGTGCCGCACCGCAGCATCGCCAGCCTGCCCGGGATGGCGGAGCGCACCGTGGTGCTCGACGGCTTCTCCAAGACGTGGGCCATGACCGGCTGGCGCCTGGGCTGGGCGTGCGCGCCGCGCCCCGTGGCCGCGGCCTTCGAGCGCCTGATGACCAACACGGCCTCGTGCGTGACGAGCTTCGGCCAGCGGGGCGCGCTGGCAGCCTTCGAGGGCGGCGAGGAGGAGCTGGCCGCGATGGTGGCCTCGCTGCGCGAGCGTCGGGACGTGCTGGTGGAGGGCCTCAATCGCCTGCCCGGCGTGCGCTGCGACCTGCCGGAGGGCTCGTTCTTCGCCTTCGCCGACATCCGTGGCACGGGCCGGGGCGCGCGCGAGCTGGCCGACGAGCTGCTGGAGCAGGCCCACGTGGCGTGCGTGGAGGGACCTGCCTTCGGCGCGGCCGGCGAGGGCTGCCTGCGCTTCTCCTACGCCTCGCCGCTGCCTCGCCTGCGCGAGGGCCTGGAGCGCATGCGCCGCCACCTCGCGCGCTAGGCCTCGCGCGCTAGCGCGTGCGGTAGTCGGGGATGGTGAGCGGCTGCGTGCGGCGGTCGGGGCCGATGGGCTTGCCGGCGAGCCAGCGTCGCGTGAAGGCCTCGCGATAGCGCTGGAAGAAGTGGTCCTCGCGCGCGTGCAGGTAGAGCATCACGTAGGCTGGCTTGCCCTCGTCGGCGATCTCGTAGTCCATCATCCAGCCCAGGGAGACCGTGCCGAAGGGGTGCACGTACACCATCCACTCGGCCAGCAGGGGGTCGGCCAGCAGGGCTGCCTTCTGCGCGCGGGCCTCGGGTCCGCGTGCCCGGATCAGCGCGTGCAGCTGCTTGCCGGCCTCCGAGAGCCACGGCAGCCCGCCGCGCTCGCGCAGCAACGCGCAGGCCCGCGGCGACATGCTGACGTGCGTGAGGTTCTGGTTGCAGGAGTTGCTCTTGTCGTGCGCGCGCAGGATCCCGGTGATGCCCGCGAAGGCCTTGGGGCCCAGGCGCGCGAGGAACAGGCCCGCGTCGGTGGACAGGTCCTGCGGGCGCATCAGCAGCGCGCGGTAGGGGTAGCTGCGTTCCGGCAGCATCAGCTGCCCCAGGGGCGTGGGCTTGAGGTCGTCGGGGCGGCCCACCACCATGTCGCGTGCCGGCAGCACCTCGTCGAGGGCCTCGCGCCCGAACAGCTCGTACTGCAGCGCGTAGGAGGCGATCCACTGCGCCGTGTAGCACTCGGCCAGGCCGCCGCGCAGGTAGATGCTCTCGATGGCCTGCGAGGGCGTGTCGAGGGCGCGGTAGACGCCCTTCTCCTCGCTCCATGCCTCCGGCGGCGGGTGGAACTGGAACCAAGGCGTGTTCCAGAACAGGAAGGGCGGGAACTTCCAGCGCTTGGCCTTGGTGAGGGCGGTGAGCTTGTCGGTGGCCACCCGGCCGGCTTCCTCCACCCGGTGCTGCCAGGCCAGCCGGGAGGCCTCGCCATCGGCCAGCGAGGCCAGCAGCGTGCGCAGCTCGTGCGCCCCGGCGGGCGTGGGCGGCACGCGCACCAGCAGGTCGCCCTGCGCCGAGGCCTCGGCGATCGTCGCGCGCTCGCCGGGGCGCCCTGCGAGCACCGCCACCTTGGGCAGGGACGGGTCAGCCACCACGCGCCAGCCCAGGTGCTCGAGGAAGGCCAGGGTGGCCCGCTCGGCGGGCGTCGCGTCGGCGGGCAGCAGGGTGCCCTGCGAGGCGGGCGTCGCGGGCGGCTGGGCGCAGGCCCCGCGCGTCGTGGGCCCCGCCGAGGCGCCCAGCCCGAGGCACACGGCCAGGCAGGCCTTCCACGCTAGGCGCGAGGCCGGGGGGCGGGAGACGCTGGCCATGCGCGCGAATGTACCGGTGCCCCCGGCCAGCCGCATCGTCGCGCAGGGGTGCTGGCATGATGCTCGAGGCTGGCCTGGAGACCTCGCATGCCCCGTCGCCTTCCCATCATCGTGGCCGTGCTCGTGGCGCTGGCCTGCTTGCTGCCCTGCGGCTTCGCCGAGCCGCGCAGCGGATGGGACCTGGCGGCGCGGGTGCCGGCCACCACGCTGGTGTTCGCGGGTGCCGAAGGCCTCGACGAGCTGCAGGCGCGCTGGGAGCGCACGGCCATGGGCCGCATGGCGGCCGACCCCGCGATGCAGGAGTTCGCCGCCCCGCTGCGCGCCATGTGGCAGGAAGCCACGGGCCCCGACACGCTGCCGCCGCTGTTGCGCGAGCTGGGCACGCAGCTGGGCCGCCTGCGCGGCTCGGCGTCGGTGGCGTGGGTGGGCATGCACCCCGAGCGGGGCGACCCGCTGGTGGTGGCCAGCATGGACTTCGGCACGCACGTGCAGGCCTTCGCCGACTTCCTCGAGCGCCTCGCGGCCGAGGCCGGGGCCGAGAGCGTGGTGCTGGAGAAGGAGCAGCGGGAGGGCCGGCCCTGGTGGAAGGCCAGCTTCCAGGACGGCCCCACGGTGTGGGCCACGCTGGCTGACACGGTGTTCGTGGCCAGCACGGACGACGGCCTGCTGGCCAGCGTGACGGGCGCGCCGCCCGCCGAGGCCCTCGCGGGCAGTGCGGACTGGGCCGAGGTGCGGCGCCGTTACGGCCCCGGCGTGGCCATGCACGCCTACGCCAACGTGCCTGCCCTGCTGCGCACGATGGGCGATGGCGACGACGAGCTGGACCCGATGCTGCGTGCGCTGGGCGCGGACACGGTGCGCGCCATCGGCTACGGCATGTCCATCGCCGGCGACGGCTTCCGCGACACCTTCGTGGTGCACACGCCCGGGGCCGATCACGGACTGATGACCGCCTTCGAGGCGCGCCCGTTGCAGGCCTCGCGCATGCTGGACCTCGTGCCCGGCAACGCCTTCTTCATGGCCGAGTCGCGCATCGACCTCTCGGGCTACCTCGGCGGGTTGCGCCGCATGTTCGCCGCCGTGGACGCCGGCGCGGTGGCCGAGATGGAGGAAGACCTGGCCGAGGCCAGCCGCGAGCTGGGCATGGACATCGAGCGCGACCTGCTCGGCGGCCTGGGGGACACGCTGGGCCTCTACGCGGGCATGAGCAGCGGCGGGGGCCTCTTCCCCGAGCTCGCGCTCGTGTTCACCGTCAAGGACGCGGCCGCGTGGCAATCGCGCCTGCCGCAGCTGGTCTCGCGCGTGTGCACCATGATGAGCGATGCGGGCGGCGTCGTGGCGCGCGCCAGCGCCCTGCCCTATGAGGGCACGGTGCTGCACGTGATGGACCTGCAGGGCGCGCAGCCCGGGCAGATGGTGCCGCTGATGCCCAGCGCCGCCCTGCTGGGCGACCGGCTCGTGGTGACGCTGGTGCCCTACACGCTCAAGGACATCGTCTACCGCCTGCGCCACCCCGAGCAGGCAGGTCCTGGGCTGTCCGCCCAGGAGGACTTCGCCGCGGTCTGGCAGGAGCGCCCGCCGCAGGCTTGCTCCGTGAGCTATCTCGACCTGCAGGCCGTGCTGGCGCTGCTCTACGACACGGCCGTGCCGACGCTGCAGGCGGTGGCCAAGCCCAACATGCTGGGCGAGATGGCGGCATCGCTGCCGCTGGACTGGAAGGCGCTGCCTCCGGTGCGGCACGTGCGCGCCTACTTCCGCAGCGTGGGCATGTACCAGACGCTGACGCGCGACGGCCTCGAGCTGCAGGTGAACGCGCCGCTGCCGATGTTCCCGGCCTTCCTGCTGGCCGGCGTGGGCGCGGGGATGATGGCCGTGCGGCAGGCCGCGGTGCCGGGCGCTGCGCTGGAGGCCATGGACGAGGGCGCCGGGCCGCTGGACGGGACGCCGGAGGGCGCTGCGGCCCGCCAGCTGGAGGATCTCGGGCGCTACGTGCAGCTGTTCCTGATGGAGCGGGACCAGCTGCCGGCCAGCCTCGAGGCGCTGGTCGAGGCGGGCTTCCTCGAGAGCCTGCCGTCGGATCCGTGGGGCCGGCCGTTCCGCCTCGTGGTGGCCGACGCGGCCCTCAAGCAGGCCCAGGTGGTCTCGGCGGGCGCCGATGGCGAGCCGGGCACCGACGACGACCTGTGGGTGGGCGTGCAGCCGGTGGGCGAGCAGCCTCGCTAGGCACGCATGCTGCCCGCGCCCGTCGACCTGCGCAGCGACACCGTGACGCGGCCGACGGCCGCGCTGCGCCAGGCGATGCTCGACGCCGAGGTGGGGGACGACGTCTACGGCGAGGATCCGACCGTCCGGCGCCTCGAGGCCGAGACAGCGCGCCTGCTGGGCAAGGAGGACGCGCTGTTCATGCCCACGGGCTGCATGGGCAACCAGGTGGCCGTGCGCCTGTGGACGCACCCCGGCGAGGAGGTGGCCCTGGGCCACCAGGCGCACTCGTTCGACTGGGAGCTGGCCGGGCTGGCGGCGCTGGCCGGCGTGCAGGCGCGGCCGCTGCACACGGAGCGGGGCGTGTTCCGGGTGGACGAGGTGCGCGCTGCGTTGCGGCCCGCAGGAGGGTTCCGGCCGGCCTGCCGCCTGCTGATGGTGGAGAACACCCACAACTTCCAGGGCGGCGCAGTCGTGCCGTTGCAGCACCTGCAGGAGCTGCGCAAGGTGGCCCTGGAGCGCGGCGCGCGCGTGCATCTCGACGGGGCCCGCCTGTGGAACGCGTGCGCGGCCTCGGGCGTGGCGCCGGCGGCCTACGCCGGCACGGCCGACTCCGTGATGGTGTGCTACTCGAAGGGGCTGGGCGCGCCGGTGGGCAGTGCGCTGGCGGGCGACCGAGCGCTGGTGGCGCGTGCGCGCGAGGCGCGCAAGCTGCTGGGCGGCGGCATGCGGCAGGTGGGCGTGCTGGCCGCACCGGCCCTGCTGGCGCTGCAGTCGCATCGCGATCGGCTGGTCGAGGACCATGCACGCGCCCGCAGGCTGGCGGAGGGCCTCTGCCGCCTCCCGGGCCTGGAGCTGCCCTTCGGGCTGCCCGAGACCAACATCGTCTTCGTGCGTGTCCCCGGGCGCGACGCGCAAGCGCTCAAGGCCGCGCTGGTGCTGCAGGGCGTGCTGGTGGGGGCCACGGGCCCCGACACGCTGCGCCTGCTCACGCACCTGGACGTGGACGATGCCGGCGTGGCCCGGGTGCTGGCGGCCTTCCAGCGCGTGCTGGCGGCCTGAGCCGGGCGCGATGCCCACGGTCCTGCGCATCGCCACGCGCCTGAACCGGGGCGGGCCGCTGCGCCAGCTGGCGGGGCTGGTGCCGGCGCTGCGCCGGCTGGGCTGGTCGGGACCCGTGGTGGTGGGCCACGTGGACCGCGGCGAGAGCGATGGGGGCTCGGCGCTCGCCGGTGCGGACCTGCGCGTGCTCCCGGCCCTGCGCCGCGGGCTCTCGGCATGGCGGGACGCTCGTGCCCTGCGGGCCATCATGGCCCTCGCCCGCGAGGTGGCGCCCGACGTGATCCACACGCACATGGGCAAGGCGGGGGCGCTGGGCCGCTGGGCGGCCCACCGGCTGGGCATCCCCTGCGTCCACACCCTGCATGGCCACCACCTCGATGCGCCGGGCTGGCGCGGCCTGCTGGCCGTGCGTGCCGAGCGCATGCTGGCGCGTCGCTGCAGCCGGCTGGTGGTGCTCAGCGAGCGCCAGCGGCGCGACGTGGTGGACGTGCATCGGGTGGCCCCGGCGTCCCGGGTGGCCGTCGTGGGGCCGGGGCTGGACCTCGACGTGGTGCGCGAGGCGGGACGCAGCCCTCCTTGCGCCGGCGGCGTGGAGTCGGCCCGCGCCTCGGGCTGGCTGGGCGAGCCCATCCCGGCCTTCGTGTGGTGCGGCCGGCTGGTCGAGGTGAAGCAGCCGTGGCTGGCGCTGGAGGCGGCGGCTGCCGCAGGCAGGCCCTGGCGCCTGGTGATGGTGGGGCAGGGCGTGCTGGACGCCCGCCTGCGCGCCCTGCGCGACCGGCTGGGCCTGCGTGATCGCGTCGCCCTCGTGGGCGAGGCCGCCGAGGCCGCACCGTGGATCGCCCGGGCGCGCGGCCTCGTGCTCACGAGCCGCAGCGAGGGGACGCCCATGGTGATGCTCGAGGCCTTCGCGCTGGGCCGGCCGGTGGTGGCCCCCACGGTCGGCGGCATCCCCGACCTGCTGGCCCACGACGAGCAGGGCCTGTGGGTGCCGCCGGGTGAGCCCCGTTCGCTGGCGCTTGCCCTCGACCGGCTGTCCGGCGACGAGGCACTGTGCGAGCGCCTCGCGCAGGGCGCCCGGCTGGCCGGCCCGCGGCACGACAGCGCGCAGCAAGCCTGCCGGCTCGCGGCCCTCTACGCCGAGGTCGTCGCGAGCGCCCCGGGTGGCAGGCGCAGCGGTGCCGCCGTGCCGGTAGCATCCGCGTCATGAGCGCCCCCGAGGCCCATCCCCTGCATGACCCCAGCCTCAAGCCGCTGGGCGCGCCTCGCGAGCGGCTGGCCCCTTGGCTGAGGAAGACCCTGCCGCCGCCCGGCACCGTGGAGCAGGTGCGCGGGCTGATGCAGGACCTGCAGCTCAACACGGTGTGCCAGAGCGCGCGCTGCCCCAACCTCAACGAGTGCTGGTCGCGCAAGGCGGCGACCTTCATGATCATGGGCGACCTGTGCACGCGCACCTGCCGCTTCTGCACCGTGCCCAAGGGCAAGCCGTTGCCGCTGGATGGGCACGAGCCCGAGCACGTGGCCGAGGCCGCCGCCCGCCTGGGCCTGCAGCACGTCGTGGTCACCAGCGTGGATCGGGATGACCTCGACGACCAGGGGGCGGCCCACTTCGCGGCCACCATCACGGCCATCCGGCGCCGCCTGCCGGGCGCCGTGATCGAGGTGCTGACGCCGGACTTCCGCGGCGTGATGGGGCTGGTGGACGTGGTGAGCGATGCGCAGCCGGCCATCTACAACCACAACCTCGAGACCGTGCCGCGCCTCTACCGGCGCGTGCGCCCGGGTGCCGGCTACCGGCGCAGCCTCGACCTGCTGGCGCGCGTCAAGCAGCGCCACCCGCGCCAGTTCACCAAGTCGGGCCTCATGCTGGGACTGGGCGAGCAGCGCGAGGAGCTGCGCGAGGTGATGCGCGACCTGCGCGGCGCCGGGGTGGACATCCTCACGCTGGGCCAGTACCTGCGTCCCTCGCTGGCCCAGCTGCCGGTGGAGCGCTACGTGCCGCCCGAGGAGTTCGCCGAGATCGGCGCCGAGGCGCGCGCCCTGGGCTTCCTGTCGGTGGCCAGCGCCCCCTTCGTGCGCTCGTCCTACAACGCTGCCGAGGTGTACGCCGCGCTGGGCGCGGCCAGCGGGGCGGGCGGCGCGTGACCGGCAGCGCAGTCGGCAGTGCGGCCGGCGGCGTGGGGGGGCGCGTGGCCTTCCTCGAGGCGCCCAGCGGGATCGCCGGGGACATGCTGCTGGGCGCGCTGGTAGACGCAGGCGTGCCGCTGGCGACCTTGCAGGCCGTGCCCGCCGCGCTGGGCCTCGCCGGCGTCGAGGTGCGCGCGCGCAGGGTGACGCGCGGCGTGCTGGCGGCCACCAAGGTGGACGTGCTGGTGGACGGCCACGAGGAGGGCATGGCGGGCGATGGGCACGGCCATCCCACGCACGCTGGCCCGCACGGTCACCACGGTCACCACGAGCACACGCAACCGCACGACGAGGGCACGCACGCCCACGTCGCGCCGGCGCACGGTGCGCCCCACCCCGACCGTCCGCACGCGCATCGTGCCTACGCCGAGATCGCTGCGCTGCTGGAGCAGGCCAGGGGCCTGCCCCACGCGGCCGTCTCGGACGCCCGGCGCGTGTTCCGCGCGCTGGCCGAGGCCGAGGGGCGCGTCCATGGCGTGCCTCCCGAGGAGGTGCGATTCCACGAGGTCGGGGCGGCCGACGCGCTGGTGGACATCGTGGGTGCCTGCGTGGGCCTGCATGCGCTGGGCGTGGACGAGGTGCGCGTGGGGCCCCTGCCCTGGCCGCGCGGGGGCACGGTGGGCTCCGCGCATGGGCGCCTGCCGCTGCCGGCCCCGGCCACGGCCTTCCTGCTCGTGGGCCATCCGTGCGTGCCCAGCGAGGAAGCCCTCGAGCTGGTGACGCCCACGGGGGCCGCGCTGGTGCGCGCCCTCTGCCGGGCGAGCCAGGTGCCCGCGGGCTTCGTGCCGCGCCTCGTGGGCATGGGCGCTGGCACCCGGGATGGCACGCGCATGCCCAACGTGCTGCGGCTCGTGGTGGGCGAGGTGCAGGGCCGGGAGGCTGCCGGCGACGCCGTGCTGCTGGAGACCAACCTCGACGACGTGACCGGCCAGGTGCTGGCCCGCGCGCTGGAGCGACTGCTGGCCGAGGGCGCGCTCGATGCATGGGTGCTGCCCGCCACGATGAAGAAGGGGCGCCCCGGGCAGGTGCTGTGCGCCCTGTGCGCGCCCGCGGACGCCGCGCGGCTCGAGGAGGTGCTGTTCGAGGAGACGCCCACGCTGGGCGTGCGGCGCGTGCCCGTGGGCCGGCGCGTGCTGCCACGCCACCATGTCGAGGTCATGACGCCGTTCGGTGCCGTGCGCATCAAGGTGCGCGTGGCCCCGCAGGGCCCGCAGGGCACGCCCGAGCACGACGACTGCCGGCGACTGGCCGACCAGCACGGCGTGCCGCTGCGTGACGTGCTGGAGGCGGCCTTGCGCGCGTGGAGTCCCACCGGCTGAGGCTCGCCGCGTCCTCGGTGGCGGGTAGCGTGCGGGGGTCCGCGAGGAGCGTGCCCATGCCGCGTACTGCCTGCCTGGCCCTGCTGGTCCTGATGCTGCCGGCTGGAGGCCTGTGGGCCGCCCGTGGTGCGCACGCCGAGCCCCCGGCGGCACCGCCCGTCGCGCCGGCACCGCCGGTCGCGCCGGGGCCTGCCGACGCACCGGCCGCGCCCGCCGCGGACGCACCCGAGGGCGAGCGGCCCGCCGAGCCGCTGGTGGGGCGTGTCACGGGGCAGGACGTGAACCTGCGCGTCCACGCGCGCGTGGACAACGCGCCGCTGGCGCGGCTGGCGCGGGGCACGGTGCTCGTGGTGGTGGAGACGCTGCCGGGCTGGTACGGCGTGCGGGTGCCGATGGGCTTCCCCGTGGCCGTCGCGCGCCAGCACGTCGCGGCGCTGGGCGAGGACGAGGTGCGCGTGACGGCCAGCCGCCTCAACGCGCGCGTGCAGCCGCCGGAGGAGGGCCGCCCGATGCCGGCGGCCCTGCGCGACCCCTTCCGTGCCGACCAGGTGCTGACCCTCATCCGCGAGGCCGGCGACTGGGTCTGGGTGCTGGCGCCCGAGGAGATGCAGGCCTACGTGAGCCAGGACTTCCTCGAGGTGCTGGGGCCGCTCTCGCAGCACGCAGCGGCCGTGATCGAGGCTCGCGATGCCCGCGCGCGGCAGGTGGCAGAGTTCCGGCGGGCCCGCGCTGCGGCGGCTGCGGCTCGCGAGTCGCTGGCCCTGCGCGAGGCCATCGGCGAGGCCCAGCAGCAGCTCTACCGGCTGCGCGTCGAGGGGGGCACCGACAAGACCCCGGTGGCGCTCGTGCGAGAGCCGCTCGAGAAGAGGCTGGCCTCGGCACCGCATGCGCCGCCGTACGACCGGGCCCTGGGCGAGCTGATGCTGGAGGACCTCGCGCGCGAGATGGAGTTGCGCGAGGCCCGGGCCCTGGCCCTACTGGCCAAGGCCCGTGGCGCCACGCCCCAGCCCGTGCCGCTGGTGGCGCCGCAAGAGGCCTCGGTGGAGGTGGAGGGCACGCTGGCGTGGGAGGCCGTGCCCGGCTGGAAGGATGGCGGCGTCTACGTGCTGAGGCAGGACGACAAGCCCAAGCGCGTGCTGCGCGTCGCGGCCGCCGCGGGCGCGCCCCCGCCGGACCTCAAGCGCCACTGCGACGGGAAGGCCTGGCGCTTCCGCGGCGCGGCTCCCGGCGAGCGGGTGCTTGGCCTGCCCGTGGTGGACGTGCGGGAGGTGCTGCCGGGGGCCACGGCCCGCTGAGCGGCCGGCAGGCCTAGAAGCGCAGGTCGAGCCCCAGCACGATGTTGCGGCCGGGCTCGTTCTGCCCGGAGCCGTGGATGCGGTAGTCCACGTCGCCGACGTTCTCCACCGCCAGCAGCAGGTCGCTGCGGCCGGTGAGCCGGTAGCCCGCGCGCACGTTCAGGAGGTCGTAGCCGGGGGTGCCGCCCGGCGGGATGCGCTGCGTGTCGGCCTGGTTCTGCAGCGAGAGGCGGTCGGCCGTGCCCGCATGCACCCACTCGGCCTGCGCCCACAGCCGGCCGCCGGCCGGCTCGTAGCGCAGCGCGAGCAGGCTCGTCAGCGGCGGCAGGCGGTCGAAGTTCCCCCGCACCTCCTGCTGGCTGGCGTCGAACTGGTCCACCTCGCCGTCCATCCACCACAGGTTGCCCAGCGCGGTCCAGGCGCGCGCGAAGCGCCACGCGCCCTCCACCTCCAGGCCCCACACCCAGCCGTCGCCCACGTTGTCCTTGCGCACCTCGGGCACGCCGCCCACGAGCGCCCCGGTGGGGGAGCGGATGATGGTGTCCTGCAGGCGCGTGGTCCAGAGGCTGGCGCTCGCGCTGGCGTTGCGGCGCTCCACCTTCGTGCCCAGCTCGAGCGCGACGTAGCGGTCAGGGTCCAGCCCCGGCGCGGGCACTTCGACGACGCTGGTGGTCTCGAAGGCGGTCAGGTCGCTGAGGCTGGGCGCGCGGAAGGCCTGCGAGATGCCCCCATAGAGGTTCCAGCCCTGGCCGGCGTGGCAGAGGGCGCGCAGGCTGCCGACCAGCGCGGTCCAGTCGTCCTCGACCGCGATGACATTGCCGGGCGTCGCCGGGTTGCTGCCCGCCACCCGCGGATCGTCCACGCGGCTGGCGTCAGCGGCGGCGTGCGTGAGCCGCAGGCCGGCCCATGCCTCCCAGCAGCCGTGCACGAGGTGCTGCTGGGCGTAGAGGCCCAGCAGGTCGTAGCGCGCGTCGTCGCCCAGCGGTCCCTGGATGTCCGAGGACTGCCATGCCCCCGCCACGTAGTTGTCGCGGAAGGAGTCGACCTCGTCATGCCACGCGTCGGCCCCCACGCTGAGCGTGCCCCAGCGCGTGGGCCGGTCCAGCTGGACGGCCACGCCCAGCGTGTTCACCGTGAACCCGCTGGTGTCGAGGCGGTTGCCCGTCCGCTCGCGCACCTGGCGCTCGGACTGCTGTTGCCACGACACGAGGGCGTGACCGCTGGGGAAGGGCCCGCCGGCGTCGTCCCACGCGTAGCGCACATAGGCGAGGTCACGCTCCTGGTCGAGGTCGCGGCGCAGCTCGCTGCCCACGGAAGTGCCCTCGAAGGGCACGCTGTACACCGTGCTGTGGGTGCGCGGCACGTCGTCCTGGTCGACGTGCTGCCACGCCAGCGTCAGCGTGCGACCGCCCCCCAGCTGCCAGTCCAGGCGTAGGTCGCCGCACACCTCGTCGTAGGCCGTGTTGGGCAGCGGGCCTGCTCCCGACTCCAGCGTGCCGTGGTCCTTCCACGTGATCCCGCCCAGCCAGCCAAGCCGGTTGCGGTTGCCTTCCACCTCCACGCGCACGAAGGTGGCCTCCTCCGCCGTGGCATGCCGCACGAGCAGCGCGGCGTTGGCATGCGTGCCGCAGGCGAAGCACGTTCGCTGGCGCGGCACCACGTACACGCTCCCGCCGACGGCGTCGCTGCCCCACAGCACGCTGTGCGGGCCGCGGGCGACCTCCAGCCGGTCCACGGTGTAGGCATCCACCGTGCTCCAGTACTGGTTGGGCCCCGACCGGAAGGTGCTGTTGTTCAGGCGCACGCCGTCGAGCAGCAGCAGGTTGTGGTAGCCCGTGAAGCCGCGCAGGAAGGGCGAGGCTTGCCCCGGTCCCGTCTTCTGGACGACCGTGCTGGGCAGGCGCAAGAGGCTGTCGGGGAGGCTGCGCACGTTGCGCCGCTCGCGTACCTCGGAGGCGTCCAGCACGGCCGTGGCGTAGGGCACCTCCAGCGTGGGCGTCTCGGCGCGCAGCGGGAGCAAGGTGCGCTCCTCTCCGCCAGAGGACGGGCCGAGGGCCTGGCGCGGCGGGGGGATCACGCGCTCCGGCAGCGTCTCGATCACCTCCGCTGGCGGGGCCTGCGCGGGAGCCGGCGGCCGCGGCGCATCCTCGGCACGCGCCTCCGGCATCCTGGCCACCAGCGCGAGCAGGATCCAGCACGGCACGATGTTCCGCACGCGAGGCAGGCTCCATGAGGGGAAGGCGGGCGGGCCTTGGCGGCCTCCGGCCATGGCACAACGCCGGGTCCCGGCGTGCGGTTCAGGGTGGCCTACGGCGCGCGCGCCAGCAAGGGCAGGCGGCAGGCCGGGCCCAGCGCCAGCCCGCGCAGCGGCGGCTGGTCGTGCAGGAGTTCCAGCGCCGTGCGCAGCGGGCTGCAGGGCACGCCATCGGGTTGGCCGTCGGTCGTGCCCAGAGGCCACGCGGGCCAGGAGAGGGCACCTTGGCCGGTGGAAGCCGCCAGGCCCTCACGGGGCAGCAGGTCGCGCAAGCGGGCGGTGCCGGGCAGGTTGCAGGCCTCGGCACGCTCGAGGGCGTAGGCGACCCACGGGACCGCGCTGGGCGCAAGCCCGCCCTGCGCGTGCTGGGCCAGCGCGTCCACGAGGGCGTGGGCTGCCGGGTGCGCTCCCCCCGTGGAGGGCTCGCGCACGGGCGCACACAGGGCGGCCAGCCATAGCGCCTGCACGTGGGCGGGCAGGCGCCTGACGCGGGCACCCTCGGGGCCTGCCTGCCTGCCGAGGTGGCCACGGGCTCGCTCGCGCGCGCTGTCCAGCGTCGTGCTGGCCACGCCCTCGGCCCGCGAGGCGTGGTCCATCGCCAGCAGCGCCAGTGCCGTGGCCGTGCGGCCATCGGCGCCGGCGATGTCGCCGTCGCCCCGCCAGCCACCGTCGGGCTCCTGGGTCTCCAGCAGGTGCTGGAGCCGGGCGGGCAGCGCGACCGCAGCCTTCGGGGGCGGCGCCGTGACCATCCCGACGTCGGCTGCGGGCGCCTGGCGCCGGGGCAGGCCCAGCACGAGCCCCACGAGCAGGGCCGCTGCGACGGGCGGCAGCGCGGCCAGCCAACGGCGCGTGCGCGGCGCGGGCACGCGCTGCGGGTTGGACGCCGGCGGCACCGACCGGGCAGCGCCCAGAGCGCGCAGGTCTTGCACCAGCCGCTGGTCCGCGTCCATCGCCCCGCGGCAGGCACGGCAGGCCAGCACGTGACGCGCCATGGACGAACGCCACGGTCCCTGGCCCTCGCCCAGTGCGTAGGCGGTCAGGTCCTCGCCCGAGGGGCAGGCCTCACGCATGGGGCGGGCCTCCGCCCAGCCTCTGGCGCAGCTCGCGCAGCGCCGTGTGCATGCGCGACTTCACCGTGCCCTCCGGGATGCCCAGCAGGGTGGCCACGACCTGGTAGGGCAGCCCCCGCACCGCGCCGAGCTCGACCACCTGCCGCAGCCTCGCGGGAAGGCCCTCGAGCGCCATGGCAAGGTCGAGATGGTCCAAAGCGTCGGGCGAGGGCCCACGGCTGGTCGCCCCCTCGAGGCCCGCGGGGCCGGCCTCATGGCGCGTGCGGCGGCCGCGGCTGCGCTGCCAGTCGGCGAGGGCGTTGCGGGCCACGGTGAAGAGGAAGGCCGTGAAGGGCGCGTCGGGGCGGTAGGCGTGCCGGTAGCCATGGATGCGGATGAAGGTTTCCTGGGCGCAGTCCTGCGCGCCATCCGGGTCAGCGCCGCGGCTGGCCAGGAAGTTCACGACGCGGGGGCGCCAGCGCTGGACCAGGCGCTCGAAGGCCTCCGAGTCGTCGCGAGCCATGGCGGCCAGCAGCGCATGGTCGCTGGGCTCGTCGTCCGGCGGGCGGGCGGGCAAGGGGGTCTCGGTGGACGCCACGCCTGCAGCGTAGCCAAGCGGGCCGGCCGGTGCCGGATGGACGGGGGAGCCCCGTCCCGGGGCTGCGCGGCCCCCTAGAGCTTCTTCACCGCGGAGTAGAGCTCCTGCATCTGGCTCCACAGGCGGTTGGCCTTGGCGTGTGCGCTGTCCCGCTCGAGGATGCTGTTGAGCAGGGGGCGGGTCTCGCTGAGCGCGGCCATGACCTCGCTTCGCGCGCGCTCGAACGCCTGGCTGTCGGCGCGCGACATGCTGCGCAGCTCCCGTGCCCGCTTGTGCGCAGCGGGCAGCACTTCCTTCTCGATCTTCCACAGGGCACGGCCCTCGGCGTCCAGTCCCGCCGGAGGTCCTGCCACCGCGCCCGCCGCCGGGCCCGCGGCCGGGGCCGAGGGCGGCGCCCCTGCCCCGGCAGGCGCAACCGCGCTGGGACCCGGGACCGCGGCCGGGGCCGGGGAGGCCGTGGGGACGGGACGCCCGATGAACACCTCGCCCAGCCAGCCGTGGAAGTCGCTCACCACCTGGCCCACGCCCGGCATGCCGCCCTCGTAGTGGCCCATGGCGAATCCGGTGGCCGCCAGTGCGTACAGGGCGAGCAAGCCGACGAGGAAGATCGCGAGCTGGCGGGCCATGAACCTAGGCTACGAAGGTCCCGGGCCCGAGGCCCGCTTTGGATCCACCCGCCCGGGCCGCCGGGCAGCGCGCGCGCGTTGCTCCTCGCGTGCACGGCGACTGCCTGCTGCGCCCTCGGGGTCCTGCGCGTGGGCTTCCTGCCATGCCCGCTCGCCGGCCTCGTAGCGCGCCAGCCATGCCGCGCTCCACGGCTGGAAGTCGCCCGCCAGCAGGTGCTCGCGGGCCTCGCGCAGCAGCTGCACGAGGAAGGTCACGTTGTGCAGCGAGCCCAGCGTGGTGGCGCTGTGCTCGTCGGTGGCGAACAGGTGGCGCAGGTAGGCGCGCGAGCAGGTGCGGCAGGTCTCGCAGGGGCAGCCCGGCTCCAGCGGCCCCGCGTCGAGCTCGTGGGCCTTCTGCGCCACGCGCACCACGCCGTCGCGGGTGAACAGGTAGCCCCGGCGGCCGTTGCGCGTCGGCAGCACGCAGTCGAAGAGGTCGATGCCGGCAGCCACGCCGCGCAGCAGGTCCTGCGGGCGCCCCACGCCCATCAGGTAGCGCGGCCGGTCGGCCGGCAGCAGCGGCACCGTGTGCTCGAGCACGGCCTGGCGCACCTCGGGTGCCTCGCCCACGGCCAGCCCGCCGAGGGCGTAGCCGGGCAGGTCCAGCGCCACCAGCTCGCGCGCGCTGCGCTCGCGCAGCTCGAGGTCGGCGCCGCCCTGCACGATGCCCAGCAAGGCCTGGTCATCGCGCGTGCGCGCCCGCGCGCAGCGCTCGGTCCAGCGCGTGGTGCGCGCCAAGGCGGCCTCGAGGTCCGCGCGCGAGGCCGGCAGGCCCAGGCAGTGGTCGAAGGCCATCACGAGGTCGGCGCCCAGCGCTTCCTGGATGGCCATGGCCTCGCGCGGGCCCAGCCGCACCACCTCGCCGTCCAGGTGGCTCTTGACGGTCACGCCCTCCTCGTCCACCGCGCTGCGCGCGGCCAGCGAGAACACCTGGTAGCCACCGCTGTCGGTGATCCACGGGCGCTGCCAGCCCGTGAAGCCGTGCAGGCCGCCCAGTGCGCGCACCACGGCCTCGCCCGGCCGCAGGTGCAGGTGGTAGGTGTTGCCCAGCAGCACCTCGGGCGCGATGGCCTCGAGGTGGCGCTGCGTCAGGCCCTTGAGCGAGGCGCCCGTGGCGCAGGGCATGAAGGCGGGCGTGCGCACCTCGCCGTGGGGCAGGGTGAAGGTGCAGGCGCGCGCTGCGTGGTCGCGGGCCTCGACACGCAGGCCGAGGCGGGGATGGGGAGGCGGGCGCATGCGCAGGACCCATCCTGCCGTGGAGGGCCGTAGGTGCCCCGGGACGGCGCAGCGCGGGGCCTCGCCTAGCATGGAGTGATGGCGCGCGCAGGCGACGACCTCCCGGCCGGGCCGTCCGGCCCCGGCTTCGATCCCGCGCCGCTGCCGCCGCAGGACCTCGCGCAGCGCGTGACGCCGGGCATGCGCATGCTGCCGCCCGCCGACCGGGCCGAGCTGGTGGCCCGGCAGGCCGAGCGTGCGCAGCGCCAGCGCTGGGACAGCCCCCGGCGGCGCCGGCGCATGGCCTCCTTCACCGTCGGGGGCGCGCTTTGCTTCCCCCTGCTGGACCTGCTGCTGATGCCGGGCGAGACCCGCCACCTGCTGCTGGGGTCCGTGCTCGGCGCGGGCATCGGCTTCGTGCTGGGCCTGCGGCGTTTCTCGCGCCTGGGGGCCGGGCTGTGCACCGCCGCCTACGTGCCGCTGCTGCTGGTGCTGCAGGGCCGGCCGGAGGCCGCCTGCCGCTTCGCACCCGTGCTGCTGGCCTGGATCTACTTCCTCATGGGCTTCGCCGCGGGCACCAGCGACGAGCTGACGCACGGCGACGACGCCTAGCCTCGCGCCGGACCGGCGGGAGGCGCCGCCCTAGTAGAGGCGGGCCAGCGTGGCGCCCGGGTAGTAGAGGCGCAGGATGTCGGCCTCGCCCATGCCGCGGCGTCCCATCTCGTGGGCGCCCCACTGGCACATGCCCACGCCGTGTCCCCAGCCGGCCCCGTCTACCTCGAAGCCGTCCACCACGCGCCGGATGGCCAGGATGTGGTGCGAGTTGAGGCCGGCGGCGGTCCGGAAGTCAGGCCCCGACACCGTGCGCACGCTGCGCTGCGGCCCGGCGGTGATGGCCAGCTGGCGCGCCCAGCCACCCTTGCCGCGCTCCGTCACCTCGACGGCCAGCAGCGGAAGCGCCACGGGCAGGTTGCGCGCGGCCATGCCGGCCACGAGGTCGGCGTCTGCGATGCGCTTGGTCCAGCGGAAGCGCGAGGAGGTGCCGCAGAAGCCGCAGCGCACGCCCGCCAGCGGAGTGGCATCGGCATCGCCCGTGAAGCGGCTGGTGGCCGGATCGGTGGTGTGCCCTCCGCAGGTCGAGGCGAAGTAGGTGGTGAGCGGCCGGTTCTGCCACGTGACCATCACCCCGCGCGTCTCCTGCGCCCGCAGGCGCATGTCGCTGGCCGTGGCGCCGAAGGCCGGCAGCACCGTCAGGCCCCGGTACACCTGGCTGCTCTGCGTGTCCTTGAGGTGGAAGGGGGCCTTGGCCGCCGCGGGCGCGAGCAGCGCGACGTAGGCGTAGGTGCGCGAGGCCACGGCCTGGGCACGGTGGGTGGCCGGAGCCGACTTGTGCGCGCACTCGTTGGGGATCACGCCCGCGACGTAGGTCTCGAGGTCCAGCTCGTTGACGAGCACGAGCTGGGGTCCTTCCACCCAAGCGAGCAGGTCGCCGGCGTAGGCGATGCCGTCCAGCGCGAAGGGCTCCTGGCAGGTGATGCGCAGCCGCGTGGCGCCGGTCTCTCGCGCGCCCAGCATCACGCCCTGCGGGGCGGCCGAGAGCACGACCTCCAGCGCGCCCGGCTGGCTGAGGCTGTAGGCGCGACCGGCCTCGCCCAGCACCTGCCAGCCGCCCGGCGGCAGGCGCAGCACGGCCTGCGGACGCGGCGAGCCCAGCCGCACGCGCACCTGGGGCACCGGCAGCGGCGGCGCGGCCAGGGCGCGCCCGGCCAGCACGGCACCCAGCGGCAGGCAGGCCGCCGCGCCCAGCAATGTGCGCCGGTCGAGCCCCGCGCCACGGCTCACAGCGGCAGCCGCCCCTGCGCCCCGGGCGGCGGCGCCCCGTCGGGGCCCAGCAGCTCGAGGCCGCGCGCGGTGATGCGGCGTCCCTGCGGCGTCTTGAGCACGTAGCCCTCGCGCAGCAGGTGCGGCTCGTAGACGTCCTCGAGGGTGCGCTCGTCCTCGCCCACGGCCGCGCACAGGCTCTTGAGCCCCAGCGCCACGCCCTGCGCGCGAGCCAGCGCCAGCAGGAGGGCACGGTCCACGCGCGTGAGGCCCTGCGCGTCCACGCCCGCCCGCCGCAGGCCCTCCTGTGCGGTCTCGCGCGTGATCACGTTGCCCGAGGCCACCTGCGCCAGGTCGCGAACGCGCCGCAGGAATCGGTTGGCCACGCGTGGCGTCCCGCGCGAGCGCTCGGCCAGGAAGGCCGCGGCGTCGCTCTCGAGCCCCACGCGCAACAGGCCTGCCGAGCGCAGCAGGATGCGCGCAAGGTCGTCGGCGCCGTAGGGTTCCAGCCGCTCGTGGATGCCGAAGCGGCTGCGGAAGGGAGCGGACAGCAGCCCCTCGCGCGTCGTGGCGCCCACCAGCGTGAAGCGCGGCAGGTCGATGCGCACGCTGCGCGCCCCCGGGCCCTGGTCGAGCAGGATGTCGATGCGGAAGTCTTCCATCGCGGCGTAGAGGTACTCCTCGACCGCCGGGGCGAGGCGGTGCACCTCGTCGATGAAGAGCACGTCGCCGCGCTCCAGGCGGGTGAGCAGGCCCGCAAGGTCGGCAGCCCGCTGCAGGGTGGGGGCCGAGGCCTCGTGGAGCGTGCCGCGGCCCTCCGTGGCGATGAGGTGGGCCAGCGTGGTCTTGCCCAGTCCCGGCAGGCCCGAGAGCAGCACGTGGTCCAGCGGCTCGTTGCGACCGCGCGCGGCCTCGAGGGCCAGCCGCAGGTTGTCCACCACCTCGCGCTGGCCGACGAACTCGCCCAGCGCCTGCGGCCGCAGGCTGCCCTCCAGCGCCAGGTCCGGCTCCGCCAGGCTGGCGCTGAACGGGTGGTCGCGGTCCTCGGGCATGGTGTTCCGGGCGTGGGGGATCGCCGCCGGCGCCAAGGTACCGCCCGACCGCGCGTGCGCAACCGGTGGGGCTGCGTGTCGCGTTGGACCCCCATGGGCGGCGGGGCGGACGGACATGGGGTGGGGCGTGCGCGAGGCGTACAGTCCGGCCGTGGCACCGTCTTCGGCCGAGACCCCGCTGCTGCGCTTCGGCGACGAGGACCAGCGCAAGCGTGGGCGCCGCGTGTCGCGCATGTTCGACCGCATCGCGCCCACCTACGACGTGCTCAACCACTTGCTCTCGGCCAACATCGACGCACGCTGGCGCACGCGTGCGGTGGCCGCGCTGGGCCTCACCGGTCGCGAGCGGGTCCTGGATGCCTGCACGGGGACCGGCGACCTCGCCCGGGCGTTGCTCGAGGGCGGGGCGGGCGAGGTGGACGCCACCGACTTCGCCCCCGAGATGCTGCGGCGGGCTGACGCCAAGACCTCCGGGCGTGCGCGACTGCAGGTGGCCGACACGACGGCACTGCCCTTCGCCAGCGGCACCTTCGATGCGGCCACGGTGGGCTTCGGCGTGCGCAACCTCGAGCGGCTCGACCAGGGCCTCGCCGAGCTGTGCCGGGTGCTCAAGCCGGGCGGCACCTTGTGCGTGCTGGAGTTCTCGCGGCCCAGCAATCCGCTGTTCCGCGGGTTGTTCAACATCTACTTCATGCTGATCCTGCCGGTGGTCGGCAACCTCGTCAGCGGTGGGGCGGACAACGCGTATGCCTACCTGCCGCGCAGCGTGCTGGCCTTCCCGGGCCCCGAGGGGCTCAAGCAGCGGCTGCAGCGGGCCGGCTTCGGCGAGGTGGCCTGGCAGCCCCTGAGCCTGGGCATCGCCTGCATCCACCTGGCGCGCAAGCCCGCCTGACCACGCCCGCCCGCCCGGACGCGGGGGTGGCCGCCGTCCGGCGTGCCCCCGGCGCAAGGCGTGCGCCCGGTCGTCCGATCCCCGGAGCATGGCCCGTGCCCGCTCCCGCCCCCCGAGGGACGCTGACTCGCCCGCGGGGCGTCCGCAGGAGGGTCGGGAGGACCGCGGGCTGCACCCGCGCGATGGCGGCGGCGCCAGCCCGCGCGGTCGCCCCGCCCGCGGGGCCGCGCAGGCCCCGCGGGCCGGCGGTGCGAAGCCCAAGGCACTCGCGCTGGGCTTCGACTACGTCGCCCGCACGCGCGCATGGCCCGTCAACCTCGTCTTCCTGGCGCCCTTCGTGCTCGTCTACGAGGGCGCCCTGGTGGCCACGCGCTGCCCGGTGGAGAACGCGGCCGCCGCCTGGCTCCGGAACGTCCTGCTGCAGCTGGGCCCGCGCGGGCTCCTGCTGCTCAGCCTTGCGGTCGGCGTGGGGTTCCTGCTGCTGGTGCTGCACCGCGCGCGCGAGGCACCCCGCGACAAGGGCATCTACGGCGGGATGCTGCTGGAAGGCACCCTGTTCGGCCTGCTGCTGGGCTGCGCGGCCCACCTGATGGCTTCCATGCTGCCGATGGGCAAGGTGGTGCCGCTGGCGGCCTTCAACCGCCCCACGCTGGAGGGCCTCTCCGGGGGGCTGCGCGACCTGGGCCTCGCGGTGGGCGCCGGCGTCTTCGAGGAAGTCGTGTTCCGCGGCCTCGTCATGGGCGGCATGCTGCTCGTGCTGCGGCAGGGCCTCACCGCCGATCGCTGGACCAGCGGGCTCGTGGCGCTGCTGGTCTCCTCCTACCTGTTCAGCGCCTACCACCACTGGGGTCCGCACGGCGAGCCCTACCACGACGCGGTGTTCGCCTTCCGCTTCCACGCCGGCCTGGCGCTGGGCGCCATCTTCCTCGCGCGCGGGCTGGGCATCGCCGCGCTGGCCCACGGCATCTACGACGTGGTCGTGATGCTGGGCTAGCGCCCTCAGCGCAGCCGGATGC
Source organism: Planctomycetota bacterium (assembly GCA_964228555.1). Taxonomy (GTDB): domain Bacteria; phylum Planctomycetota; class PLA2; order PLA2; family JAEUHO01; genus CAXQZU01. Next base: position 128,218 of record CAXQZU010000030.1, on the reverse strand, counting down.
CGTACTGGTCCCAGCGGCGGTCCACGAGCGCCTTGGTGGCGGCGTCCACCTCCAGCACCTCGGGGTAGCTGGGGGCCATGCGCGCGTCCACCACCAGCGGCGGCGTGAGCTGCGCGTGCAGGTCCTCGCAGCGCACCTCGCGGGCCAGCAGGTCGCGGGCCGGGTCGAAGCGCGTGAACCAGGTCCAGAGGAACAGCTCCTCCGAGCGCGTGGCCTCCTCGAGGTCGTCCACCAGCAGCACCAGCGGCCACGGCGCGAAGGCCGGCTCGCGCGCGAGGCGCTCGGCCGCGTCGGGATCCTCCACGACCGGCTTGCCCGCCACGACCAGGCACCCCGGGCAGAAGGCCCGCGCGCCGGCCACGCCGGGGGGCAGCGTGCCCGTGAAGTCGGTGGGCAGGCTGCGCCGCTTCTCCCCCAGCCCCATCCACACCATCTTGCTGCCCTTGTTCACCATCGGCCCGGCGTAGTCGAGCGTGTCCATCGCGGTGTGGCCCAGCACCACCACGTCGGTGCGGAAGTCCATGCGCTCCAGCAGCGTGACGAGCAGGCCGCGGAAGTCCTTGAGGTCCACGTCGCGGTCCGTGAGGAACAGCACCTTGGTCAGGGAGAGCTGGCCCTCGCCCAGGATGCGCAGGCCGGAGACCAGCGCCTCGCGCGGGTAGCGGTCCTTCACCACGGCGGCCGAGAGCGAGTGGAAGCCCGTCTCGCCATACGACCACAGCCTGCGCACGGTGGGCATCACCAGCGGGAACAGCGGCGAGAGCAGCTCCTGCAGGTAGTCGCCGAGGAAGAAATCCTCCTGCCGCGGACGGCCCACCACGGTGGCCGGCAGGATCATGTCCTTGCGGCGCAGCACGCGGTCCACCTTGAACACGGGGTAGTCGTGCCGCAGGCTGTTGTAGCCGTAGTGGTCGCCGAAGGGCCCCTCGGGCTCGCGCACGCCGGCCAGCACGCGACCCACCAGCGCCAGCTCGCAGCCGGCGGGCACGGCGTGGGGCCCGCGACCGCGTACCACCGGCAGCCGCGAGCCCAGCACGAGGCTGGCCAGCAGCATCTCGGGCACGTCCTCGGGCAGCGGCGCGATCGCGGCCAGGATCAAGGCCGGCGGCCCGCCGAGGAACACGGTGCAGGGCAGGTCCTTGCCCAGCCGCTCTGCCTCGCGCAGGTGGTAGCCGCCGCCCTTGCCGATCTGGAAGTGCATGCCCGTGCGGTCGGGGCCGTGGATGTGCATGCGGTACATGCCAAGGTTGGGCTTGCCCGACTCGGGATGCGAGGTGCACACCAGCGGCAGCGTGAAGAAGGGCCCGCCGTCGCCGTGCCACGAGGTCGTCGCCGGCAGGCGCGAGAGGTCAGGCGCCTCGTCCACCTCGGTGACGGGGCCGCGCCGCACCCCCTTGGTGCCGACCTTGAGCGCCTGCCACGCCAGCCCGCGAGCCTTCCACAGCGCGCCCAGGCTGGGCGGCACCAGCGTCTCGGCAGCGTGCACGAGGTCCTGCAGGAAGCGCTTGGGCCGGTCCCCGAAGGCCAGTGCGACCCGCTCCGGGGTGCCGAAGAGGTTGGTCACCAGCGGGAAGGAGGCGCCCTTCACGTTGCGGAACAGCAGCACGGGCCCCCGTGCGGCGATCACGCGGCGGTGGATCTCGGCCACCTCCAGCCGGGCGTCCACCTCGGCCGTCACCTCGCACACCTCGCCCCGGGCCCGCAGCCGGTCGAGGAAGGCCCGCAGGTCCGGGATCGTGTCCGAGGCCATGGCCGGAGCGTAGTCGTCTGGACTTTCCTGCCTAGCCGGATCGGGAGGGGTAGGCTGCGGGCATGCGCATCGCCGTCGGCATCAGTGGCGCCTCGGGCACCATCTACGGGGTCCGGCTGGTGCAGGCCCTCGTGGGGGCGGGCTGCGAGGTCATCCTCACGATGAGCAAGACGCTGGCCAAGCTGGGGCCGGCGGAGCTGGGCATCGCCATCGACCCGGACCAGCCTGACCTGGGCGCCCTGCTGGGCGCCGAGGTGGCCGCCCGCGTGCAGTACCAGCGCCCGGGCAACGTGGCCGCCAACGTGGCCTCGGGCTCGTTCCGCTGCGACGGCTACGTGATCTGCCCGGCCAGCACGGGATTGGTGGGCCGGGTGTCGGTGGGGGCCTCCACGAACCTGCTGGAGCGCATGTGCGACGTGGCCCTCAAGGAGGGCCGGCCCCTGATCCTGGTGCCGCGGGAGACGCCGCTGTCCACGATCCAGCTCAAGGCGCTCACGCGCCTGTCGTCGTGCGGCGCCACCATCCTGCCCGCCGCGCCGGGCTTCTACCACCGGCCCACCTCGCTGGATGACCTCGTGAACTTCGTGGTGCAGAAGGTCTGCGACCGCCTCGGCGTGACCGTGGACCTCACCCGGCGCTGGTCCTAGCCGCGCGTGCGGCAGGCTGCCTCTCCCGGGCAGGGCCCCGCGACCCCGCCGCTGGCCTCGTTGCGGCGGGTGCTGGAGATGATCCGCTTCTCGCACAGCGTGTTCGCGCTGCCCTTCGCCCTGCTGGCGCTGGTGGTGGGCTGCGGGGGCTGGCCGCCGCCCGCGACGCTGGGCTGGGTGCTGCTGGCGCTGGTCTCGGCGCGCAGTGCAGCGATGGGGGTGAACCGGCTCGCGGACCGGCACCTCGATGCACAGAACCCGCGCACGGCCACGCGGCACCTCGTCACGGGCGCGGTGTCGGTGCGCTTCGCCTGGGCCTTCACGCTGCTGATGCTGGCCCTGTTCTTCGGGGCGGCTGCCATGCTGGGCACGCTGGCGCTGGTCCTCGCCCCGCTGGTGATGCTCGTGCTGCTGGGCTACTCGTTCCTCAAGCGCTTCACCAGCCTTGCGCACCTGGGCGTGGGCGTCGCGCTGGGGCTGGCCCCGCTGGGGGCCTGGGTGGCCGCCCGCGGCGACCTGTCGGGCGACCTGCGCTTCCCCTTGCTGCTGGGCAGCGCCGTGGTGCTCTGGGTGGCGGGCTTCGACGTGATCTACGCGTGCCAGGACATGGAGGTGGACCGTCGGCTGGGGCTGCACTCGATCCCGGCGCGGCTGGGGGTGGAGCGCTCGCTGGGCGTGGCGCTGGCGATGCACGCCGGCTGCGTGGCGCTGTTCGCGCTGGCCGGCTGGCACGCGGGCCTCGTGCGCTGGTCGGCCGTGGCGCTGGGGTTGAGCGTGCTCCTGCTGGCCCGCGCCCACCGGCTGGCGCGCCGGGAGGGCGTGGGGCCGGCCAACGCGGCGCTCATGCCGCTCAACGGGCTCGTGGCCGTGCTGCTGGGCGTGGCCGGCATCGTGGACGCGCTGGGCCGCGGCCCCGCCTAGTCACTGCCCGCCGTCCCGGCGGCGTGCGATGCTGCCCGCATGCCGCGCCAGGCCGCCGAGGGACCGTTGCCTGCCTCGCAGTTCCTCGACGGGGTCGCGCGCATGGACCTGCCGCCGGTGATCGTGCTGGCAGGGGCCGAGGCGTGGTTCCGTGACGCTGCCATCGCCGCCCTGCGCGCGCGCATGTTCCCGGAGGGCGACCCGGGCGGGGCCTGCACGCGCATCAGCGCGCGCGACCCGGCGCAGCGCGAGCAGGCCTTCGGGGCCGCGGAGGAGCTGCGCGCGGGCAGCCTGTTCGGCGGCGGTCGCCTCGTGGTGGTGGACCACCCCGAGGCGCTGGGCGCTGCGGGTGCCGTCGCGCTGGGCGACCCGGAGGACGACGGGCGCGAGCCGCCGGGACAGGGCGAGGAGGCGGCACCGGCCGCGCGCAGCGTGCGCTCGCCGTTCATGGCCTTGTGCGAGCCGGCGCTGGAGGCTCGCATCGAGGGGTCGCTGCTGGTGCTGTCCACGTCCAAGCCCGTCAAGGGCCAGGGAGCCATCCCGCTGGCCAGCCTGGCGAAGAAGGGCGCGCTCGTGGTGGACTGCCGCGCGCTCTACGACGCGCCCGGTCCGTGGGAGCGCAACGCGGCCGAGCACGAGCACGAGCTGGCCCGGCACCTCTCGCGGCGTGCGAGGCAGGCGCACGGCAAGACCATGGCCTTGCCCGAGGCCCACGCACTCACGCGCGCCGTGGGCCGCGAGCTCGGTGACCTCGAGCAGGCGCTGGAGACGCTCGCGCGCCACGCGGGGACGCGCACCAGCCTGGGCGCCGAGGACCTCGACGCCTGCTTCCGCGGCACCCGGGAGGAGGCCGTGTGGGCCCTGGGCGAGGCGGTGCTCGACGGCCGGCGGGCCGAGGCGCTGGCCTTGCTCGAGAACGCGCTCGCGCAGGGCCTGGTGGACGCGCGGGGCGTGGCCATCACGCAGCCCGAGTCGCTGTTCCCCATGGTGTGCGCGGCCCTGCACGCGGGCTGGCGTCGTGCGCTCGCCGGGGCCGAGGCCCTCGCGCGCGGCGAGCCGGAGGGCGAGGTGGCCCGGGCCGGCGGCGTGCCGCCCTTCCGTGCCGAGGCGTTCGTGCGCCGCTGCCGCCGGCAGCCGGCGCGCGCGTGGCAGCAGGACAACGTGCACTTCCTCGAGGCGGAGGAGGGCGTGAAGACGGGCGCCGTGCCGCCGGCCACGGCGCTGACGCGCCTCGTGGTGGCACTGGTGGCCTCCGTCCCACCGCGACCGTAGCCTCGTCGCCTCGTGGCCCGCATCCGCCGACTGGACCCGCATGTCGTCAACCAGATCGCCGCGGGCGAGGTGGTGGAGCGCCCCTCGTCGGTCGTCAAGGAACTGGTCGAGAACGCCCTCGACGCCGGGGCACGGCGCATCCGGGTGCGGCTGGAGGATGGGGGCAAGGCGCTGATCGAGGTCGCCGACGACGGCTGGGGCATGGACCCCGACGACCTCCAGCTGGCCTTCGCGCCCCACGCGACGAGCAAGATCGTCGCCGTGGGCGACCTCGAGCACGTCGCCAGCCTCGGCTTCCGCGGCGAGGCGCTGGCGAGCATCGGCAGCGTGTCGCGGGCGCGCATCGTCTCTCGCGCGCGCGAGGCCGCCTCGGGCCACGCCATCGAGGACCGCGAGGGCGAGGTGGGCGCGGTGACGCCGGCCGCGGCCCAGCAGGGCACGGTGGTGCGGGTCGAGAACCTGTTCGGCCACGTGCCGGCGCGGCGCAAGTTCCTGCGCACGGCACAGACCGAGGCGGGCCACGTGGCCGACCTGCTGGAGCGCCTGGCGCTGGCATGGCCGGCCGTCGGGTTCACCCTGCTGCACGGCGAGCGCACGGTGCTGGACTGCCCGCCGGGCGAGGACCGGCGGGCACGCATCGAGCGCCTGCACGGCCCCGAGGTGGCGCGTGCCCTGCTGCACGTGCAGGCTCCCGGCACCGTGCCCTCGCTGGAGGGGTGGATCAGCCCGCCCACGCTCACGCGGGGTGACCAACGCCTCCAGCAGGTGTTCCTCAACGGCCGGCACGTGCGCGACAAGACCGTGCTGCACGCGCTCAAGGAAGCCTACCGCGACCTGGTGCCGCCCGGCGGGCGCCATCCTGTGGCCTTCCTGTTCCTCGCCTGCGACCCGGCGCGCGTGGACGTGAACGTGCATCCCGCCAAGGCCGAGGTGCGCTGGCGCGACCCGGGCGCTGCGCACGCCTCCGTGCGCACGGCCCTGCGCCAGGCGCTCGAGGAGGCTGCGCCGGGCCGCAGCATCGCCCCGGCGCCCTCCGGCCCCGTGCTGGAGCGGCTGGCCCAGACCGTGGAGATGGTGTTCGGCCGGGGGAGCGGTGCACCGGCAGGTGCCGTGCCGGGGGCGGCGCGGCCGGGTGGTGCCTCCTGCACGCACGACCATGGGAAGGAGGCGGGCGCCTGGCCGGGCCCTCCTGCGGGCCAGGCCGCCACGGGGGCCGTCGCCGAGCAGGGCAGCGGGCTCCGGCAGGGCGGCGGCGCGGGCGAGGCGGGGCCACGCGCAGCAGGGCAGCACGCCGCGGCCCCTGCGGCGCCGGCGGGCCTGCGGCCGCTGGGGCAGGCGCTGGGCACCTACCTCGTCTTCGAGGGCCCGGAGGAGATCGTGCTGGTGGACCAGCACGCCCTGCATGAACGCGTCCTGTTCGACCGCATCAATGCGCGCCTCGAGGCCGCCGGGCAGCTGGAGGTCCAGTACCTGCTGGTGCCCAGCGTCGTGACGCTGGGTGCGGCGGCCGCGGCGCGCCTGGAGGAAGAGCAGGCGTTCCTGCGCACGCTGGGCTGGGTGGTGGAGCCCTTCGGCCCTGGCGCGCTGGCGGTGCGGGGCCTGCCCGCCGTGCTGCGACGCCCGGATCCGCAGGCGGCGCTGGACGAGGTGCTGGGGGTGCTGGCGCAGGGCCGCAAGGAGGGCCTGTCACGCACGGCGCTCCTGAGCAGCGCGGTGGACCGCATGGCCTGCCGCGCTGCCGTGATGGCTGGCGATGTCCTGCACCCGGACGAGGTGCTGGCGCTGATGGCGCAGGCCGAGGCGCTCAACCACGCGCACTCCTGCCCGCACGGCCGTCCCACCCGGCTGGTGCTCTCGCGCCGCGAGCTGGAGCGCTGGTTCCACCGCACCGTCTAGGCGCGGCCCGGCCAGCGGGCCTGCCGGGCCTCGTGACGCCGGGCGCGGCGGAGGACCCCTCAGCGCGGCTCGAAGCGCGTGGCGTCGATGCCCGTGTTGATCTTCAGGTCCTCGACGATGGCGTTGAGGAAGTTGATCGGCTCGAGGCCCGGCTTGATCTGGAAGGCCACGATCTTGCGCGGGTAGCGGTACGCGCGCGGCTGGTCGGGCGGCGAGTCCACCCAGTCCTGCAGGATGAAGTCCTCGGTGGGGATGCCCTGCGCGGCGTCGCCATCCACGCGCACCACCCCGGGGTAGGTCGCGCGCGTGATGCCCTGCGCATCCGCCTCGTGAGCGAGCCAGAACGTGATGTTGGGCTTGCCCGGCGCCTTGCGCACGATCTTCATCCACGTCTGGTCGCCGTCCTTGCGCGCGTAGGTGCCCGACGGCTTGCGCTGCCCGTCGAACTCGAACACGACGCCGGGGCCCTTGAGCCCCTCGAGCGTCAGGAACTTGGTCAGGTCCTCGAGGCGGACCATGTCCTCCTGCGCCTGCTTGACGGCGCCGGCCCCGTCGGCGGTCCGGTTCATGGGCCGGAAGGGGCCCGTGCCCTCGCGCACGTAGAGCAGGCCGCGGTTCATGACCTTCGTGGTCGTGACGTTGGACATCGTCAGCTCCTGCCGGTACAGGTCCGGCAGCTGCAGCCACACGCGCATCGGCCCCTCATGGCGCGTGTTGTCCAGCTCGAAGCGCGCGTCCAGCGCCACGGTGAAGTCGGTCACCTTGGACAGCCCGGCCTGGCCCTTCGCCACCCAGCGCACGGCCTCGTCGAAGAGCCGCTGCGCGAAGGCCTGTCCCGCGGCCGGGTCCATCGCGGGCGCCTGCGGCGCGGGCAGCGGCGGCGGCACCGGCGCGGGCGGCACGGGGCCTGCGCCGCCCTGCGCCCCCAGCAGGGGCAGCGGAGCCGCGCAGAGGGTGGCAAGGGCCAGCGTGCCGAGGGCGAGCGTGCGCATCGTCGGGATCTCCAGGAGCGGCGAGCGTGCCGCGGGGCGGGTCTTGGTGGACTGCCCCCGGGGTGCGATGCTGCGCCGCCCCGGGTAGGCAGCCTACCCTTCGGAGGCCGGAGGATACCCCGGATGGCTCGCAGGCAAGCCCGCTCCCGGCGTCGATCCCCGTCGGGTGGAGGGCGCATCCAGACCCGCGTGCTGGGGCGCGGGCTGCGCCTGCACGTGCTCACCACCGATCGCTTCACCACGGCGGCCTGCCGGGTGTTCCTGCACCGCCCGCTGGACGCGCAGACCACGGCGACGGCCGTGCTCGCCGCGGTGATGCGCGCCGCCACGCAGGGCTACCCCACGCGCCGCGCCCTCAGCGAGCGGCTTGCCGACCTCTACGGCGCCTCGCTCTCCGTGGGCAGTGCCACGCTGGGCGACCGGCTCGTGCTCAGTGCCGGCATGGAGTGGCCCATCGGGGGCGTGCCTGGCGCCCGGGGGCTGCTGGGGCAGGGCCTGGCCGTGCTGGGCGAGGTGCTGGCCCGTCCGCGCCGGGGCAGCGATGGGGCGCTGGACAGCGGCATCGTGCGCACCGAGTGCACCAACCATGAGCGCGCCCTGCGTGCCCTGCGCGACGACAAGGGGCGCTACGCCCTGCGCCGCGCCCTGCAACTGGCGTGCGCCGGCGAGCCCTACGCGCAGGGAGCCGAGGGCCGCCTCGAGGACCTAGCCGCCGTGACGCCCGGCAGCCTCTCGCGCCTCCATGCCGAGTTGCTGGCCGACGCGCCCGCGGAGATCTACGTGGTGGGCGACGTCGGGGCCGACGAGGCCCAGCGCGCCGTGCAGCGCCACTTGCTGTGGCAGGGGCGCTCGCCCCGCCCGGCCGCGCTGCCCTCGCCGGTGGGGACGTGTGCCGGCCGTGTGCGCCGCCAGCGCGTGGCCGAGCCCGACAGCGTGGCGCAGGGCAAGCTGGTGCTGGTGTTCCGGGCCCCCGTGGGTGCGAGCGACCCGCTCGCGCCGGCGGCGCACACGCTGGCGGGCGTGCTGGGCGGCGGGCCTTTCGCGCGACTGTTCAAGGTGGTGCGCGAGACGCACGGCCTGTGCTACTACGCCAACGCCGGCTGGAACGAGGCCAAGGGCCTGCTGGTGGTGCAGGTGGGCATCGACCCCCGGCACGAGGGGCGTGTCACGCGGCTGGTGCAGGGCCTGGCGGCCGAGGTGGGGCGCGGGGTGCTGGAGCCCGAGGCGTTGCAGGGCCTGCGGCAGGCTGCGGCCCACCGCGTGGCCTCGCTGGCCGACAACCGCGGCGCGCGCATCGGCTTCGACCACGAGTCGCTGGCGCTGGGCCGCGAGCGCTCGCCGCAGCGCTGGCTCGCACGGCTCATGGCCGTGCGCCCCGCCGAGGTGCGCGCCGTGGGCCGCAGGCTGCGTCTCGACACCGTGTTCTTCCTCGGGGGCGGGGCCGCCTCCCGGGCCCGCAAGGGAGGTGGACGATGAGCGCCGTCGCGCGACGGTCACGACCCTCGGGCCTGCGTGCGCTGCGCGAGCCGCTCACCGGCCGCACCGTGTGGCGTGGCCAGGCGGCGCAGGGCAGCGACGTATGGGTGCTGCCCATGCCGGGCTTCACCAAGGCCTACGCCAGCGTCACGACGCGCTACGGCAGCATCGACACGCACCTGCCCGACGGCACGGCGCTGCCCGTGGGCATCGCGCACTTCCTCGAGCACAAGATGTTCCAGACGCGCGAGGGCGACGTCTTCGACCTGTACGCGGCCCGCGGTGCCAGCGCCAATGCCTACACCACGTTCGACCACACCACCTACCTCTTCTCCTGCAGCAGCCGCTTCGCCGAGAACCTCGACACGCTCTACGACACGATGGCCAGCATCACCACGGACCGTCCTGCGGTGGAGCGGGAGAAGGGCATCATCGGCCAGGAGATCGCGATGTACGTCGACGATCCGGGCTGGCGCGGCTACTTCGGCATGCTCGAGGCGCTGTACCGCAAGCACCCCGTGCGGCTGGACATCGCCGGCACGGCCCAGACCATCGCGCCCATCGATCCCGCCCTGCTGGAGCGCACGCACGCCGCCTACTACCACCCGGCCAACCTCACGGTGGTGGTCGCCGGCGACGTGGACCCCGCCTACGTGCTGGCCCGCGCCGGGGAGCGCCTGCGGGCGCCGCGCCCCGGCCGCGCGCTGGCGCGCAGGGCGTGTGCCGAGCCGCGCGCCGTGGCCCGGCCCCGGTCCAGCGTGCGCCTGAGCATCCAGCGCCCGCGCAGCCTGCTGGGCTGGAAGGACGCGCCGCCGCCGGCCGGCGCAGCCCGCGTGCGGCGCGCCGTGGCCACGGGCGTCGTGCTGGACCTGCTGTTCGGCGAGGGCGGGCGCGTGCAGGGGCCCCTCTACGACGAGGGGGTGGTGGACGACTCCTTCGGCGCGGCCTACGAGTCGGGCGACGGCTATGCCTTCGGGCTGGTCTCTGCCGAGGTGGATGCCGTGCCCGCCTACCGGCGCCGCCTGGAGGCCGCGCTGCGTGCGGCCTCGCGCTCGCCCTTCACGCGCGTGGAGGTGGAGCGGGCCCGGCGCAAGCTGCTGGGCCGCCACCTGGGCACCTTCAACAGCCCCGAGGGCGCGTCGCACTGGCTGCTCGACGTGGCGCTGGAACGGGCGCCCCTGGGATCGGATGTCAAGGCCTTGCTGGCCCTCACGCCCGGGGAGGTGACGCGCCGGAGGGATGCGCTGTTGCGCTCGCCCTCGGCCTGGGTCACCCTCATGCCGCGCTGAGCGCCCTGCGTTGCCACCGCTCGCCGCCTCGGTAGGATCCCGCCCATGTCGACCGTCGCGCGCGACCGCATCCGCCGCTGCCTGGCCATGATCCCGCTCATCCGGGCGCGTCCGCGCATCCGCATCCCGGAGCTGGCCAGCATCTTCGGCGTGCGCGAGCAGGAGATCTGGGAGGACATCACCGAGGTGCTGTCCCTGTGCGGCGTGCCGCCCTACCTGCCGCACAACTACCTCGTGTTCACCATCCATGGCGACCAGGTGAGCATCCGGTTCGCGGAGCACCTCTCGCGCCCGGTGCACCTCACGCTGCAGGAGGCGCTGGCCATCGACCTCGCGCTGCGCAGCATCTCGGGCGGGCGCGTGCCCGTGTTCGGCGATGCGGCCTCGCGCTTGCGGCGCAAGCTGCGCGACCTGCTGGGCGGCCGCGAGCGCGAGGCCCTGGAGGCCTTCGACCGCTCGGTGGGGGGCACGCCGCCCAGCGAGCTGGTCTCGCAGACGATCCAGAGCCTCAAGGAGGGCATGCGCCGCAACTGCGCCGTGCGCGCCGAGTACTACACCGCCAGCCGTGACGCGGTGGGCCAGCGCCTGCTGGCGCCCTACGGGCTGATCGACCACCTCGGGTCCTGGTACGTGATCGCGCGCGACATGTCGGCAGGCGAGGGTGCACCCGCGGTGCCCTTCCGCGTGGACCGCATGCGCGCGGTCGAGGTGGTGCCCGAGGCCGAGTTCGAGGTGCCGGACGACTTCACCACCGAGGCCTTCCGGCGGGACGCGATGTGGACGGGCGGGCGTGACGACGTCGTGGTGGAGGTGCGCTTCAGCGCCTCGGTGGCCGGGCGCGTGCGCGAGGAGTCGGACCGTCGCGACATCCGCGAGCTGCCGCAGGGCGCCATCGTGCGGCGCTACCGCATCCAGCGTGACCGGCCGCGCTGGCTCTACACCCACGTGGCGCGCTACGGAGCCGACGCCGAGGTGCTCTCGCCGCCCGACGTCCGTGCCGGGATGGCCCGCTTCCTCGATGGCGTGTTGGTACGCGCGTTGCCAGTGCCGCCGGAGGTGAGCGTGGCCCCGGCGCGTGGCGCCCGCAGCACGGCGGCCGCCTCGCCCAGGCCCAGTGGGGGGGGCGGTCGGGTGCGTCGCAAGCCCCGCGCTTGATGCCACGCCCCCGGGAGACTGGGGTCGGAGCTGTAAGCCCTTCCGCCCCAAGGCCTTGCATCTGCGTTTCCGGCTGGCTGCGCGCTCGGCCTCTTGGTATGCTCGGCAGCGTTCCAGCCCGGGCAGGGGGCTGGGCGCCCTGCAGGGCGTCCGCCTGCCGTGGGCATGGCCCCGGAGCCTCGGATGACGGCGCGCGATCCGCGACAGCACGGCGCTCGCTCCTCGCGCCTGCGCGCCGCCATGGCATGGCTGCTGCTCGCGGCGGCGTGCGTGTGCCTCGCCACGCCCTCGCCCAGCCACGCCGAGGACGAGGCGAAGTGGGAAGACCTCAACGACGGCTTCGTGATCCGGGCCGTGGATGGCATGCGCATCCAGGGCAAGCACATGTTCGTCAACGCCTACGGCTCGGGGCTGATGCGGGGAGACGAGACGGGCGGCAATCTGGAACGCATGATGAAGGGCGTGCGCCCGCCGCCTGGCGTGCGAAACCCCGCGCGCCTCACCGTGGACCTGGCCAAGGCGGACAAGGTCGCCTACCTCGTCACGATGGGGCGGGTCTACCGCACGGACGACCTCCTGGGCGCGTGCAACTGGACCGCCGTCAGCAGCGGCCTGACCTCCTACAGCCTGCGCGGCCAGCAGAACGCCGACCTTGTCTTCGAGGTCAGCGTGGACCCCGAGAAGTCCAGCCGCATCCTCGCGGGCACGCGCTCCGAGGGGGATTGGCAGGGCGGCCTGTTCGAGTCCAACGACTCCGGTGCCAAGTGGAACCAGGTCGCGGGCAGCAACGTCGCGGGCTCGGGCCTGGGCAACGAGGCTTGGCCTGTGGTCCTCAAGACCTCGAAGGGCGGCTTCATCGTGACCGCCGGCCGGCGAGGCGTCTGGACGGCCGAGAAGGGCCCGATGTCGTTCGAGTACCGGCAGGTCGGCGAGGGGCTGCCCGACATCCGCTGGCTGGCGCAGCGGTCCGCGACCGGCAAGGACGTCGACCTGGTCGTGGCGGACGCCCGTGGCATCTATGTCGGTGCCAAGGAGGGTGAGTCCTGGCCCAAGACCCCCAACGTGGAGGGCGACGCCACGTGGGTGGGCTGGCATCCCTCGGGCAAGCCCCTCTACGGCATCGTGCGGGGCCGGGGCATCGTGGCCAGCGCCGATGGCTCGGGCAAGCGCTGGGACGACGTCTCCCAGCCCACCGAGGAGTTCGTGGAGCTCGGCTTCATCCTCAAGCAACCCAAGCTGGTCTACGGCCTCTCCCGGGTCAACGGGCTCTGGGTCTCCAAGGATGCGGGCAAGACATGGGAGTCCGTGCCCGCGAACCTGCCGCAAGCCAAGGCGGCCATCGTGGCCGTGGGCGTGAACGTGAAGGACGGCGCCCTCATCGCGTGCAGTGACGAGGGTGTGGCCTACGTGAGCACCGACCGGGGCACCAAGTGGGCGCAGGCGGGTCGGCTGTCCCAGGCGGTGCTGGGCATGCGGCAGGACGCGGATGGATCGGTGTATGCCACCGGCCGTCGCCTGCTGCGCTCGTCCGACAACGGCACCACATGGCAGCCCGTCTTCACGCCCGCCAGTGGCGTCGATGGCGTGGTGGACATGCAGGTGGGTGCCGACGGGCGCCTTTGGTGTGTGCTCGAGCGCAGCGCGGAAGTGCGCGTGTCGTCGGACAAGGGCCAGACGTGGGAGTTGCGGGGACGCGCGACCGAGGAAGACGGCCTGTGGGCCTCCAGCCTCGCGCTCGATCCCCGTTCGCCCGACGTGGTGGTGGTAGGCACGACACCCGCACCCTGGCGTTACTCGGGCTCCAAGAAGGAACTGCGCGATCCGAAGGCGGGTGGCGTGGTGGCTTCCCTCGACGGCGGCAAGACCTGGGCCAGCGTGGGCACCGGGCTGCCGGGCGAGAGGAAGGACTTGCCGCCTCGCGTGCGCACGGTGCTGGTGGATCCCCTGTCGGGCTGCCTGTACGTGGCCATCCAGGGCTATGACGCCTTCGTGCGCTCGCCGGTGGCGGGCGAGGGCGCCCAGCCGCTCGCGCAGGCGTGGGTCGCCCTGGGCGTGGGGGGCGAGAAGGCGGAGTTCAAGACCCCGTCATGGAACGGGTTCGCGGTGGCCCGCCGCGGCGCGGACTCCGTGCTGGCCGTGCAGGTGCAGGGTGAAGCCGGCAAGCGCGCCTTCATGACGGTGCAGGGCAGTGCACTCAAGGGCGTTGCCAGCGGCGCCGTGAGCGATCCCAAGGCCCTCCTGACCCGCCTGCCGGACACGCGTGCGCAGGTGAGCGGGCTGGTCGCCGATCCCAGCGCCCCGGGGCGCTGGCTGGCGGGCAACGTGGGCGAGGCGGGTGGCGTGGTCGCCTTCGGCAAGGGCGAGGCCGCGGCTCCCTCCGCCCCTGTCCCCGGGCCGGGCCCGGCACCCGTCGCTCCTGCGCCCGCCAAGCCCGAGGTGCCGGAGGGCATGCTCGCGTTCTCGGCCTCGAGCGACTTCGTGGCGGCCGGCTGGAACATGAAGGCCGGCAGCAAGATGGCCATGCGCGGGCACGGCGCGGCCGTGACCGGCGTGGCCCTGTCGCCCGACAAGACGCTGGTGGCCACGGCCAGCCGTGACCAGAGCGTGCGCTTCTGGACGGCCAATGACCTCAAGTTCGTCGCAGGCAACGAGGTCAAGCTGCCCGAGGAGTTCACGGCCATGCGCTTCACGCGCGATGGCAAGTTCCTGCTCGTGGGCACGGAGTCGGGCAAGCTGTGCGTGATCGAGGTGGCGACGAAGAACGCCGAGGCCGTGGCAGGCCATGCCAAGCGCATCACGGCGATCGCCGAGGCGGCCGACGGCACGATCTACACCGCCAGCCTCGATCGCACGCTGCTGGCGTGGGGGGCTGCCGACCGCAAGCCCAGCGGCTGGAAGGTGCAGGTGGCCGCCGATCCCTTCGCCCTGGCCGTGTGGGACGACGGCGGGGCCCTGCTGGTGGCGGGCGGCGAGCCCATGCTGCGCGCGTTCAGCCTCTCCGACGGGAAGGAGAAGATGGCCGTGCCGCTGCCCCACCCGATGAGCATGGCCGTGGTCGTCCATCCGCAGGCCAAGCGTGCCTACGCGGGGGGCGAGGACGCCGTGCAGGTCATCGATCTCGCGGCCATGGCCCTGCTGCCCGGAAGCTGGGCGGGGCCGCGCAAGGCGGTGACCGCCCTGGCGCTGTCCGAGGACGGCGCGTGGCTGCTCAGTGGCGACGAGGGAGCCTCGCTGGCCCTGCTGCGCACCTCCGATGGTGCCGTGGCCTGGACGCGCGAGTCCGCCCACGACGAGCCCGTCACGGCCGTGGGGCTTTCCCGCTAGGGCGGCGCTCCCGCTCGTGGGGCTGTCCTGCGAGCGTGCCCCGCGTGCCCCTCGCCGGTTCGCAGCCCCGTGCCCGGGCGGGGGCCGTGGCGGCTCTCCTGGGCACGGCCCCCGAGGCGCTGGCGCGAGCGCGCGGCCGTCCTAGCGCGTGGCCAGCACCACCAGCCGGCCCTTCACCACGCGCGTGCTGGCCAGCGAGCGCCCCTCCAGCACCTTGGCTACCTCGGGCAGGGCCAGCGCCACCGCCAGCACCTCGGCATCGGACAGCGAGGCGTCCACCGTGATGCGACCGCGCACCTTGCCGTCGACCTGGACGCCCAGCTCCACCTGCGCGGCCACGAGGGCGGCGGGGTCGTGCACCGGCCAGGCGGCGTGGCTGACCAGTCCCTCGCGCCCCAGCGTGGCCCAGAACTCCTCGGCCGCGTGCGGGGCGAAGGGCTGCAGCAGGCGCGCGAAGGCGTCGAGCATCTCCACCGGCACCGCGGGGAGGTCCTGCATGGTGTTGAGCATCACCATCAGCTTGCTGATGGCGGTGTTGTAGGCCAGCGCCTCCACGTCGCGGGTCACCCCGGCAATGGTGGCGTGCAGCACGCGCCGCGCCTCGCCCGTGGCCGCTGCCTCGGTGCGCGGGGCGGCGGGCTGGCGGTCCGTCCCCAGGAACAGGCGCCACGCCCGGGCGTGGAAGCGGCGCAGGCCCTCGATGCCCGCGTGGTCCCAGACCTTGTTGCTCTCCGTGGGCCCCATGAAGAGCAGGTAGAGGCGGCAGACGTCGGCCCCGTAGTCCTTGACCACGGTGTCCGGGTTCACCACGTTCTTCTTCGACTTGCTCATCTTCTCGACCACGACCGTGGCCGGCTGGCCCGTGGCCTTCACGATGGCTTGCTCGCCACGCGGTTCCACCTCGTCGGGGCGCAGGTAGGGGCCCTCGGCGCCGGCCCGGTAGGAGGGCGCCAGGACCATGCCCTGGTTGACGAGGCGCTGGAAGGGCTCCTTCGTGCTGACGAGGCCCAGGTCGTAGA
The DNA here is from genome assembly GCA_964228555.1 of Planctomycetota bacterium. Lineage (GTDB taxonomy): Bacteria > Planctomycetota > PLA2 > PLA2 > JAEUHO01 > CAXQZU01. The sequence goes on along the minus strand of CAXQZU010000030.1, from coordinate 112,477 downwards.
GCACCTTGTGCCAGAAGCGCGCGTAGAGCAGGTGCAGCACGGCGTGCTCGGCCCCGCCGATGTACACGTCCACCGGCATCCAGCGCCGTTCCTTGGCCGGGTCGCAGAAGGCCGAGGGGTTGCGCGGGTCGATGAAGCGCAGGTAGTACCAGCACGAGCCGGCCCACTGCGGCATGGTGTTGGTCTCGCGTCGGGCCGGGCTGCCATCGCGCGGGTCGGTGGTGGCCACCCAGCCGGGCACCCCGGCCAGCGGGCTCTCGCCCGTCCCGGTGGGCTTGTAGGAGGCCACCTCGGGCAGTGTCACGGGCAGGTCGCGCTCGGGCACCGGCACGACCTTGCCGTCCCGGCCGTGGACCAGCGGGAAGGGCTCGCCCCAGTAGCGCTGGCGGGCGAAGAGCCAGTCGCGCAGCTTGTACTGCACGCGGGCCTTTCCGTGCCCCTCGCGCGCCAGCCAGTCGACCATCGCGCGCTTGGCCGCGCCCACCTCCATGCCGTCGAGGAAGCCGCTGTTCACCAGCCGGCCCTCGCCCTCGTGCGCCGCCTCGCCCACCGCGCCGCCGGAGATCACCTCGCGCACGGGCAGGCCCATCGCGCGGGCGAAGTCCCAGTCGCGCTGGTCGTGGGCCGGGACGGCCATCACGGCGCCGGTGCCGTACGTGGGCAGCACGTAGTCGGCCACCCACACCGGGATGGGCTCGCCCGTGGCAGGGTTGCGGGCATGGGCCCCGGTGGCCACGCCGGTCTTCGCCTTCACGTCCGCCGTGCGGTCGCGGTCCGAGCGCTTGGCCGCGCGCTCGACGTAGGCGCGCACCTCGGCCTGCTGGGCAGGCGTGGCGATGCGCTCGACCAGTGGGTGCTCGGGCGCCAGCACGCAGAAGGTGGCGCCGAACAGCGTGTCGGGGCGCGTGGTGAAGACCGTGAACGCGCCCTGGCCGGGCACCTCGAAGCGCACCTCGGCCCCCTCGGAGCGGCCGATCCACTCGCGTTGCATCTCCTTGATGCGCTCGGGCCAGTCCAGCCCGTCGAGGTCGGCGATGAGGCGCTCGGCGTACGCCGTGATGCGCAGCATCCACTGCTTCATCGGGCGGCGCACCACCGGGTGGCCGCCGCGCTCGCTGCGGCCGTCGATGACCTCCTCGTTGGCCAGCACGGTGCCCAGCGCCTCGCACCAGTTCACGGGCACCTCGGCCTCGTAGGCAAGGCCCTTCTCGAACAGGCGCAGGAAGATCCACTGGGTCCAGCGGTAGTAGGCCGGCTCGGTGGTGTCGATCTCGCGATCCCAGTCGATGGACCAGCCCATGCGCTGCATCTGGCGCTTGAAGGTGGCCACGTTGCGCTGCACGGCCTCCCGGGGGTGGACCTGGTGCTCGATGGCGAACTGCTCGGCGGGCAGGCCGAAGGCGTCCCAGCCCGTGGGGTGCAGCACGTCGAAGCCCTGCGCGCGGGCCACGCGGGCGATCGCATCGCTGATCGTGTAGACGGAGGCATGGCCCATGTGCAGCCCCTCGCCGGAGGGGTAGGGGAACATGTCCAGCACGTACTTCTTGGGCCGCTGCGCGTCGTCGCGCGTGCGGAACGCCCCCTCGCGGGCCCACGCCTCCTGCCAGTGGCGCTCGCAGGCGTGGGGGTCGTAGGGCTTGCTCACGGGAGGCTCGCGCGGGAAAGGCCGGAGCATACCCTTCGGGCCCTGTTCTCCCTCGCACGGGCACGCTCCCGGAGGTACGACTCGGTCATGCTGCGTGCCCCCGTTGCCGTGCTGCTGGTGCTGGCCGCGCTGGGCGCGGGCATGGCCGCCGGGCTGGCCTGGCAGCGTGGAGGCCGGGCCGGCGCGGGGCCCGCGGGCCTCGCTGCGGGCAGCGCGCAGGTGCTGGAGGCGCGCCTGGACCTGCTGGGCCACGGGGCGTGGTACGGCTTCACGGTCGACCGCGCGGCCACGCTGCGCTTCACGGTGGACCTGCCGCCGGGGGTGCGCTCCACGCTGGTGTGGGGCCGGCTGGGCGCGGCGCTCCCGGGCGAGCCTGGCCACCTGCCGGCGCTGGCCACGGCGGAGCGGGTCCCGCTGGAGGGCGCGATGCGCCAGCCGCTGGAGCGGCGGGCCACGGGCCTGGGGCCCACCGTGCTGTTCGTGGAGCAGCCCGCGCTCGTGATGGGCGAGATGCACCTCGCGGCGCGCGTGCGCGTCGAGATCGTGCCCGACGCGCTGGGCTGCGAGGACGGGGCCCGCTGAGGGCGGGCTCTCACTCGCGCCTCAACGCCTCCACCGGGTCGAGGCCTGCGGCGCGCCGCGCGGGGTAGATGCCGAACACGAGGCCCACCAGCAGGCAGGTGCCGAAGGCCAGCACCAGCGAGGCTGGCGTGATCACCACGCTCACCCGGCCGAACCAGGCCGCGAGGTGGGCAAAGCCCTTGCCGGCCGCGAGGCCCACGAGGCCGCCCAGCATGGCCAGCACCAGCGTCTCCACGAGGAACTGGCTGACGATGTGCGAGCGTCGCGCCCCGAGCGCGCGGCGCACGCCGATCTCGCGCGTCCGCTCCACCACGGTCGCCAGCATGATGTTCATGATGCCGATGCCGCCCACCAGCAGGCTGATGGCGGCCATGCTTCCCAGCACCACGGTGAAGATGCGCTTGGTCTCCTCGGCCTGGCGCAGCAGCTCGAGGGGTACCGTGAGGCGCACGTCGTCGCGGGGGTGGGCCTGCTCGAGGAAGGCGCGCAGGGCCTCGGCCACCACCGGCACCTGCTCCAGCGAGGTGGCCTCCACCGTGATGCGGTGCAGCTCCACCGCCTCGCGCTGCCGACCGCCCGCCGTGCGGTGCACGACGCTGCGCCCGAAGCGGTCGGAGACGGTCTCCAGCGGCGTGTACAGCGCCTCATCGCTCTCGCCGCCCGTGCCGGCCGTGCCGCCGGTGCCCTCGCCCCGCTGGGCCAGCACGCCCACCACGCGGTAGGCGTCGCTGCCCACCCGCACCAGCCGGTCGAGCGGGTCGCTGCCCAGGAAGAGCCGCTGGGCGGCCACCGAGCCCAGCACCACCACGCCGCGGCGCTCCAGCCCGTCGGCCGCGGCCAGGAAGCGTCCGGCCTCCAGCCGGAGGTTGGCCACCCCTGCGTAGTCGGGCGTGGTGCCCAGCAGCACGGTGCTGAACTTGCGCGGCCCGTAGCGCGCCTCGACCTTGATGTCGCGCCGCGGCACCACGCGGGCAACCCCCGGCACCGTCTCCACGATGCGCCGCTCGGCGCTGCGCAGCAACCCGTAGCGGAGCTCCGTGCTGTTGCGCTCCGAGGCACTGCTGGAGGCCTGGGGGGCGATGGAGGCCAGCAGCAGGTTGCGGCTGCCCAGGCGGCGGATCTGGGCCTGCGCGTCCTGGCTCGCCCCCTCGCCGATGGCCAGCATGGCCACCACGCTGCCCACGCCGAACAGCATGCCGAGCATGGTGAGCAGCGAGCGCAGGCGGTGCAGCCACAGGCTCTTCCAGGCCAGGCGCAGCAGGCGGCCAAACCTCATGCCGCACCGCCTGGCCGGGCCGTGATCGACTCGACGCGGCCGTCCAGCATGCGCACCACGCGCCCTGCGCGCGCGGCCACGTGGGGGTCGTGCGTGACCACGACGAGGGTGGTGCCCTGCGCGTGCAGCTCGTCGAGCAGGGCGAGGATCTCCAGCCCCGTGGCGCTGTCGAGGTTGCCCGTCGGCTCGTCGGCCAGCAGGACCAGCGGGCGATTGGCCAGCGCGCGCGCGATGGCGACGCGCTGCTGCTGCCCGCCGGAGAGCTGCGTGGGCCGGTGGTCGAGGCGGTGGCGGAGGCCCATGCGTCCGGCCAGCTCCAGCGCACGCTCGCGCATGGCGGCCGCCGGCACGCCGGCGTACTCCATCGGCACCTCGATGTTCTCGAGCACCGTGAGGTGCGGGATCAGGTGGAAGGACTGGAACACGAAGCCCAGCCGCCGTCCCCGGGCTTGCGAGATCCGGTCGTCGCCCAGCGCGGAGACGTCCTCGCCGCCCAGCAGGTAGCGGCCCCCGGTGGGGCGGTCCAGCAGGCCCAGCACGTTGAGCAGCGTGGACTTGCCCGATCCGGACTGTCCCACGATCGCGCTGTAGGAGCCGGCCGGGAAGTCCAGTGTCACGTCGTCGAGCGCGCGCACCTGCGCCTCGCCCGTCGCATAGACGCGCGAGACATGCTCGAGGCGGGCGGCCAGCGGCGCCGTCATGCGGGCGCAGTCACCGTGCCGCCGGGGCGGAGGCGCTGCCGTCGCCGGCCTCGGGTCGCGGCGTGCCCTGGCGGGGACCGTTGCGGCCCTTGCCCGCGCCGCCCGGGCGCTCGCCGGCGGCAGGCCCGCCGCCCCCGGCTTCCTGCGCTGCGGGGGCCGGGGCAGCGCGCGGGGGCGCCAGCAGCACGCGCTCGCCGGCCTGCAGGCCCGAGGCCACGGCCACGAAGCGATCGTTGCCTGCGCCCAGCTCCACGCGCCGCTCGCGCGCCTGCGCGCCATCCCAGACCCACACGCTGGGCCGTCCCGCCGGACCGCCCACGGCCTGCACGGGCACCTGCACCACGTCGGCCTCCTCCGCCACGAGGATCTCGGCCTTCACGCTCATGCCGGGCCGCATGCCGGGCAGCACGCTGTCCAGCCGCAGCAGGGTGGCGTACACCTTGAGGTCGGGGTTCATCCAGCGGTCCGCCGGGTTGGGCAGCGTCTTGACGCTCTCCACCGAGCCGCCCACCGGCTGCTCGGGCATGGCATCCACGGTGACCGTGACGCGCTGGCCGGGCCGCACCTTGTCCACCACGCTCTCGTGGATGTTGACGCGTGCGCCCATCTGGTCGAGGTCGGGCAGCGTGAGGATGGGCTGGCGCTCGCGCACCTGCACGCCCTCGCGGATGCGCTCCTCGTTGCCCCAGCGGTTGTCGCCGCCGCTGCTGGCGTAGAGCACGAGGCCCGGCTGCGTCGCCTTGATCACGCAGGCCTCGCGCTGGGCGAGGTACTTCACGTAGCGTGCCTCCTGCAGCGATTCCTGCTCGCGCTTGGAGGCCAGCTCGGCCTGCGCGCGGGCCTGCGCGGCGAGGGCACGCTCGCGCACGCGAGCCAGCTCGCCCTCGGCCTCGACCCGCTCGCTCAACAGCCGCGTCACCTCCTTGGCGAAGTCATAGGTGGCGTACTGGGCCTGCGCCGTGCGCGTGCGCTCCAGCTCGATGGTGCGGCGTTCCAGCGCCAGCCGGTCGGCGTCTTCCTCGTCGCGGCTGACGAAGTCCCGCTCCAGCAGGCGGCGGCTCCACTCCCACTTCACCTGGGCCCGCTTGAGGTCCTCCGCAGCCAGCGAGATGTCGCTGTTGAGCTGGCGCAGCCGCTGCTGCGCCTCGCCCTTGAGGGCCGGGTCCTCCAGCGCGGAGCGCAACGCGCGCTCGAGGTCTTCCTCGCGGGACGTCCCGTCCAGCACGTCCCGGCGCGCCTTCTCGAGGCGGGCGGCCACCTCGCCGCCCACGTAGCGGTTGAGGTCGAGGTCGGCGAACTCCACCTTGAGGGCGGCCTGCCGCTCCTTGCTGGCGTCCTCCTGCTGCTGGATGGAGAGGCTGGCCTCGGCGTTGACCTTGGCCGCGCGGGCGGCCTGCACGTCGATGAGCTGCTTGGAGATGCGCTCCTCGAGGTCGCTGGCGTCCAGCTTGACCAGCACGCGGCCCGCACGCACGTCGTCAGGCCCCAGCACGGTGCCTTCCTCGACCAGGTAGATGATCGCGGCCTGCCCCTCGACCTGGCTGCTGACCGTGGTGCTCTTGAGGGCCTCGAGGCTGCCCGCCTCCAGCACGGTGATGCGCAGCAGGCCGCGCGTCGCGGTGGCCAGCGGGGGCGGCGGGGCCTCGGTGGCCGGCGACAGCCCCTGCCAACCCAGCCAGCCCAGCGCAGCCACCGCCGCGAGCGCCAGCAGGGTCCACCACGGGAAGGAACGCGTGCGCATGGGGTCGGTCCTCACCTCGTGGGGGGGGGCGTGCTGGCGCCGCCGGCCGGTGCGGAGGGGGCCGGCACCGGGGGCTGGGCCGGGAGGGCGGCGGTCCCTGCTGCGGGCGTGCTCGCCAGCGAGGCGGTGGCCTCCACGTCCAGGGCGCCCACGGCGAGGTCGAGGCCCAGCCGCGCGATGGCGTGGTCCACGAGTGCGCGCGTGAGCGCGTTCTGGGCGTTGACCAGGTCGTTCTGGGCGTCCAGCACGTCGCGTGTCTGGGCCTGCCCGGCCTCGAGGAGCAGGCGCGTGCTCTCCGCGCGGCGCTCGGCCAGGCGCACGCCCTCCCGCTGGATTGCGTAGGAGCGCTCGGCCTCGGCGAGGCGCCGGAAGGCCGTGCGCACCTCGCGCACCACGCGGTCCTCCAGGCCCTGCAGGCTGCGCAGCGCGCGCACGCCCTGCAGCACGGAAGCGCGCCAGGCGTTGCGCTCCTCGATGCGGTCCAGCGGCAGGTCCAGCGCAAGGCCCAGCTCCAGCCGCCGGCTGGCCTCGCGCAGGTTCCACGGCTGGTTGCCGCCTGTCTCGAGGCTGGCGCCTAGCGCGAGGTCCACCTGCGGGCCCATGCCGTTGCGCGCCACCAGCACCCGGCGCTCGGCGTCGTCCACCTGGTCGCGGGCGTTGCGCAGGTCCAGCCGCCGCGCGAGCGCCTCGCCCTGTGCGGCGGCCGGGTCGGAGGGGGCCGCCGCCGGGCCCGCCGCGCGCAGCCGCACGAGGTCGTCAGGGTCCGGCTCGAGGGACGCATCCACCGGCAGCCCCAGCAGCAGCTTGAGCTCGTCGAGCGCCTCCTCGTAGTCCACGCGCGCACGCTGGCGGCGGTCGTCGGCACGCAGCGTGTCCTGCCGCGCCTGCTCGACCTGGAACTCCGGGATGCGGCCCGCCCCCTCGCGTCCGTGGGCGCGCTGCCGGGCCTCGAAGGCCAGCAGGCTCTGGTAGGTGCCTTCCTCGTTCTGCCAGGTGTCCTGCGCCTGCAGCGTGCGGTAGTAGGCCGTGGACACCTGGAGCACCAGCTGCTGCTGGAAGAACGCGTAGGCCCGCAAGGCGTAGACCACGTCGCGCTCGGCCTGCGTGAGCCGCTCGCGGGCCACCCAGCCTGCCCCGCGCGACATGGGCAGCAGCAGGTCCAGCGCCAGCAGCGACTGGGCCGCGCGCAGCGGGCTGCCGCCCACGTTGAAGAGGAAGTCCTGCGCCAGCGCCAGCGCCACGTTGCCGCCGCGCTCCCGCGCCTGGCGCAGCCCTGCGGTGGGAGCCCCGGACACGGTGCGCGCACCGTCCACGTCCTCCAGGGAGCCGCCCGCGCCTGCCAGCGGCTGCACCTCGTGGTCGTGGCGCACCGTGCTCAGGGCCAGCGCAGCCAGCATCACGTCCTCGCGCTCCACGCGCAGGTCGCGGCTGGCGAGGGTGGCCGCCTCGAGGGCCGCGCGGTGCGAGATCCGCCGCGCCTCGCCCGGCGCGTAGGCCGAGCGCGTGCGGGCGGCGTTGCTCTCCATGCTGTCCAGCGACAGGGAGCCGCGCACGTCCGGCACGAGGGCACGCCCGGCTGCCACGATGCCTGCGGCCTCACGGTCGGCGGACTCCAGCGAGTGGGCGCGACAGCCCGCCACCCCCAGCAGCAGCACGGCGAGGGCGGCGCGCTGCATGCGTTGCCTAGAGGCCGCGCACGCTCACGAGGGCGCCAGCCGCGGGCGCGGCCGCGCGCGCGAAGAAGTGGAAGCCGCACATGCGCCGGCCTTGTCCCGCAGGCACCAGCACCGGCTCCGTGTCGGGGGCCCGGTCGTTGTCGCCCACGGCCACGAGCACCGACCCCTCGAAGGCGCGCACCACGAGGTCCAGCGGCTCCTTGGCACCGGGCTGCCCGCCCAGGTAGCACCAGGCCTCGCCGGGGGGGAGTCGCTTGAGGGTGGCTTCCATGGCTCGCTCGCAGGGAAGCCGCCAAGGTACAGCCGGGCCCGCCGGCGCAGGCCTCCCGGGCCCGTGCCCCGGGCGCGCCGCGGGCGCGGGCTGCCGGTTCCCCGCGCCGGGGCCCCGGGGTAGGGTGGCTGCGGGAGGCGGCATGCACCGCATGGCTTGCGCGCACCTGGTGGGCTGCTTGCTGGCCGCGCTGCTGCTGGGCGGCGCGTGCCTGCACGCGGAGGAGGATGCTGCGGCGCGCAAGGCGCGCATGGCGGCCGAGGAGGCGCGCATGGCCCGGGCGCGGGCGGACCTCGACGCCCGCGTGGCCGCGGCCATCGAGCGCGGGACGGCCTGGCTGGTGCGGCAACAGCTGCCCGACGGCGGCTACCCGGGCTTCGCGGACCGCCTCGACCCCAAGGCGTACAACCCGATGGACGTCGGGGTGAACGCCCTCGTCATGCTGACCCTCTCGCATGGCGGCCTGGGGGCGGAGCACGACGCGATCAAGAAGTGCCTGCGCCTGTGCCAGTTCCACTACGCCGGGGGCAACGGCTCGTGGAACCTCAAGGGCAACGGCACGCTCACCGTCTACACCGCCGCGACGCTGGTGCTGGCGCTGGATGCGCTCTACCGCGGCCCCGAGGGCAAGCCCGCCCCGGCACGCAAGGATCGCTACGGCGAGGGTGACCCGCCCAAGCCGGCCCGCTGCAAGTACCCCGACGGCGTGCGCAAGTGGATCGTGGAGCTGGTCGAGTTCCTCGTCGGCTCGCAGCACGCCACCGGCGGCTGGCGCTATCCCGGCAACCCGGTGGACTCCGAGCCCGGCGACACGGACTTGAGCAACACGCAGTACGCCCTGCTGGCGCTGGAGGCGGCCGCGCGCTGTGGCATTCCCGTGCCCCCCGAGTCCTTCCAGCGGGCGGTCGAGCACGTGCTCTCCGAGCAGGAGCAGGAGGGCCTGCCCGCCCCCGTGTGGCTGCCCTACGAGGCCTGGCAGCCCGGCGACCCGCCCGAGAAGCGCTTCCGCGAGGCGGGCCGGGCGCAGGCGCGCGGCTGGACCTACCTGCCGGGGCACGCCTCGCTGCCCACGGGCAGCATGACCACGGCCGGCGTGGCCGTGGTGGCGATCTGCAAGGAGCGCCTGTGGGCCGCCGAGCGCCTGCCCATGGACCTGCGCAAGCGCATCGACCGCAGCCTGCGCGACGGCGTGGCGTGGCTCTCCGAGCACTTCCAGGTGCACACCAATCCCGACGAGCAGCCGCACTGGCACTACTACTACCTCTACGGGCTGGAGCGAGCGGGCACCAAGCTGGGCTTGCCGTGGCTGGGCACGCGCGACTGGTACCGCGAGGGGGCAGAGCACCTGCTGGCGGCCCAGCAGGGCGACGGCGGCTGGCTGGAGGCCGCAGCCTCCGGCAAGCCGGCCGACAGCACGGAGAGCGCCATCACGCAGACCTGCTTTGCCTTGCTGTTCCTCAAGCGGGCCACGCGCGTGCCCCCCGTGCCGCTGGCGCCGCCGGCGGCGGTCACCGGCGATGGGTCGGCACCGGTCGAGGGGCGTTGAGGCGGGCCCGGCGCTGTCGGACCCCCGGCCCTAGAATCCGCCGCCGCGCGGCCGGAGCCGCCTGTCCGCGCGGAGCCTGCGGAGGTGGCGCGTGAGCCCCGAGTCCATGACGTCTCCCCGCCCCAGCAGCCTGGACGCCGACCAGCGCCGGCTGGCCGAACGCTCCATCGCGGCCCTCAAGACGCTGGCCATGGATGCCGTGGAGCAGGCCAAGAGCGGGCACCCCGGCACGCCCATGGCGCTCTCGCCCCTGGCCTATGCCCTGTGGACGCGCACCATGCGCTACAGCGCCGCGCATCCGCGCTGGCCCGACCGCGACCGCTTCATCCTCTCGTGCGGCCACGCCAGCATGCTGCTCTACGGCGCGCTGCACCTGACGGGCTACCCGCTGGGGCTGGATCACATCCGCGCCTTCCGCCAGTGGCACAGCCCCGCCGCCGGGCACCCCGAGCTGGGCGAGTGCGAGGGCGTGGAGACCACCACGGGCCCCCTGGGCCAGGGCATCGGCAACGCCGTGGGCATGGCCCTCGCCGAGCGCATGCTGGCGGCGCGCTTCAACCGGCCCGGTCACGAGGTGGTGGACCACCGCACGTGGGTGATCGCCAGCGACGGCGACCTCATGGAAGGCGTGAGCGCCGAGGCCGCCAGCCTCGCAGGCCACCTCGGCCTCTCGCGCCTGTGCGTGTTCTACGACGACAACCGCATCACGATTGACGGCCGCACGGACCTCTCCTTCACGGAAGACGTGGGGGGGCGTTTCCGCGCCTACGGCTGGAACGTGCTGCACGTGGCGCTGGATGCTCCGTGGACGGCCTATGCCGAGGCCGCCGAGCAGGCGCGCGTGGCCGACAAGCCCACGCTGGTGATCTGCCGAACGCGCATCGCGCCCGGCGCACCCACGAAGGAGGACACCTCGGAGGCGCACGGCGCGCCGCTGGGCGACAGCGAGATCCGCGCGGTCAAGCGCTCGCTGGGCTGGCCGGAGGACGCCGCCTTCCACGTGCCCGAGGACGTGGTCGCGCACATGCGGTCGGCCGGCGCACGGGGCGCGGCCGAGGTGTCGGCATGGGAGCAGCGGCTCGTGGCCTACCGCGCTGCGCATCCCCAGCTGGCCGAGGAACTCGACCGCGTGCTGGGCGGGCGGCTGCCCGCCGGCTGGGACAGCGCGCTGCCCGCGTTCACCCCCGGCACGAAGATGGCCACCCGCCAGGCCAGCGGCAAGGTGCTGCAGGCCGTGGCGCAGCGGCTGCCCGAGCTGGTCGGGGGCTCGGCCGACCTCGCCGGCTCCAACAACACGGCCCTGCCCGGCCTGGGCGAGATCCAGCGCGGCCAGCACGCGGGGCGCACGGTGCACTTCGGGGTGCGCGAGCACGGCATGGGGTCGGTGCTCAACGGCATGGCGCTGCACGGCGGCTGGCGTCCCTTCGGGGCCACCTTCCTGATCTTCAGCGACTACATGAAGCCGGCCATCCGGCTTGCGGCGCTGATGCGCCTGCCGGTGATCTACGTGTTCACGCACGACTCGGTGGGCGTGGGCGAGGACGGCCCCACGCACCAGCCCATCGAGCAGCTGGCCGGCTTGCGCGCCATCCCGGGGCTGACGGTGGTGCGCCCCTGCGACGCCAACGAGACTGCGGAGGCCTGGCGGCTGGCCCTGGAGCGACAGGGGCCCACGGCCCTCGTGCTCACGCGCCAGGCGCTGGCCACGCTGGACCGCACGCAGGTGGCCCCGGCGGCCGGGCTGCGGCGCGGCGGCTACGTGCTGCGCGAGGTGCCCGGCGCCGTGCTGACGCTGGTGGCCACGGGCAGCGAGGTGGAATTGGCCCTGGCTGCCGCCGACCGGCTGGCCCAGCAGGGCCATCCCGCCCGCGTGGTGTCCCTGCCGGCGTGGGACGTGTTCGGGCGCCTGCCTGCCGCAGAGCGGGAGGCTGTGCTGGGGCCTGGCACCGTGCGCGTGGGCATCGAGGCCGCTGCCTCGCTGGGCTGGGAGCGCTGGGTGGGCTCGGAGGGCGCCCTGGTGACCCTGGACCGCTTCGGGGCCTCGGCGCCGGCGGGGCGCCTGTTCCAGGAGCTGGGCTTCACGCCGGAGAACGTGGCCAAGGCGGCGGTTGCGGCGCTCGCCCGCGCCCGGTCTTGAGCCGATCCAAGGGTTGGGGCCTTGCCGGCCCTAGACTGCCCCGCGGAGCCCTCATGACGCGCCTCACCCTGTGGATTGCCGTGGCCCTGCTGTGTGTCGCTGCGCCGGGCTCCCGCCTGCGCCAGGCCGCCGCCGAGGGCGCCGTGCTCGACGGCCTGATGGCGCCCGAGATGACCTTCCCGGCCGGCCTCAACGGCGTGAGCCGCGGCACCACGCTCTCGTCGTTCCGCGGCAAGGTGGTGTGGATCAAGTTCTGGCTGCGTGACTGCCCTCACTGCCGCAAGAGCCTGCCGCTGGCCCAGCAGATGCACGATCTCTACGGGGGCAGCGGGCTCGTGGTGCTGACCGTGCTGCACCAGTACGCGCCCGACGAGGTCAAGCCCTTCCTCGACCAGAACCGCTACACCTTCCCGGTGGGCTGTGATCCCACGGGGGCGCTCGCGCAGGCCTACCAGGTGGACCGGCGCCCCGTGGACTACGTGGTGGGCATCGACGGTCGCGTGCGCGTCAGCAATCGCGGGCCTGAGGACATCCTGCAGGAAGAGCTCGCGCGCTTCCGCGTGGCCGAGCTGGGCAAGGTGCCCGCGGGCCTCGACGAGGTGCGCGAGCGGGTGAAGGCGTGGGATTACGGCACGGCCCTCAAGCTGGCCCGCAAGGCCGCCGAGCCGGCCGAGGCTCCCGCGGCCGTGCGCGACCTTGCCCAGCGCGTGGCGGCCCTCGCCGGCACGCGCCTCGAGGCCGACCTGGCCCGGGCGCAGGTGCTCGTGCGACTGGGCCGGGGCGGCGAGGCGCAGGACGTGCTGCGCTCGCTGGCGCAGGGCTACGCCGGCACCGAGCACGAGGCGCGCGCGGCGCAGGCCCTGCAGGGCCTTGCGCCCGGAGCGGGCGCGCGCTGACCCTGGCAGCCGCAGCCCGCGTGCTGCGGCGTCCCGGGCCCGCGTAGGCTGCGCGCCATGGGCAGCACGCGCACCGTGGGCTGGGACCAGATCGAGGCCTTGTGCGCATCCCTGGCCGCTGCCGCGCGCACGCGGGCCCCCGCGGCGGGCTGGGATCGCATCGTGGCCGTGGCCCGTGGCGGGCTGGTGCCGGCTTCCTTGCTGGCGGGTGCGCTGGACGTGGGCCGCGTCGAGGGCGTGCAGGTGCGCGCCTACGCCGGGCGCGAAGGCGGCCTGCAGGCGCAGTGGGTGGGCAGGCCGCCCGCCGTGGCGGGGCCCAGCGGCGATCCCGCGCGCACGCTCGTGGTGGACGAGCTGGTGGAGGGCGGATCCACGCTGGCCTGCGTGGGCGCCGTGCTGCCGAAGGCCACGCTGGCGGTGCTGCTGGTGAAGGGCGATCTCGAGCCCGGGCCCGTCGTGCTGCCCGGGCCGGTACGTGTCGCCGCGCTTTCTCGTCGTGGCGTGTCCAGGGACGTGCTGGCCGCCGCTTGCGTGCCCGCGGACGCGTGGCTGGTGTTCCCGTGGACGCCGGAGGCCGAGCGCAACGCCTGAGCGGCGCGCGGCTCAGGACTCCGAGGGCTGCTCGGGTTCCTGTCGCTTGCCCGGCTTCTCGGGGGGACTGCCGCCCTCGCCCTCGGGCGAGCCACCCGGCTTCTGGGCGGGTCGCTCGCGCCGGCCCTCCCGGCCGCTCTTGCGGGCCTCGGCGCTGCTCGCCTGCTCGGCACGGGCGGCGGCAGCCTCGTCGGGGTCCCACGTTCGCTTCGCGTCGCTCCACCAGCGCAGCCAGGCATCGAGGTTGGCCAGCCGCAGGCCCGTCGCGTAGGTCAGGGCCTGCCGGGCGGCGGCCCGATGGGCGTCACCCCCGCGCCCTCGCTGGGCATAGTTGAGCAGTGCCTCGATGGCCGCCTTGTCGGGCACGTTGGCCACGGCGCGCAGGCGTGCCAGCGCGAGGGGCGCCTCGGTGGTGGGGCCCAGGCCCTCCAGCAGGGGATCGATGCTGCTGCGCTGGGCGAGGTCGTGCAGGGCCTGCACCACGACGGCCACCTCCTCGGGGGACTCGGGCTTGCGATCCAGCTCGCGCAGGCGCGTCTCCACGGCCCGGGCGGCCTTGGCCTTCTCGGGCTGGGGGCTGCGTGCACCCAGCGCCTTCCACACGGGCTCCCGCACGCTGCGGTACTCATCCTTGGCAGCCTTCAGCAGGGCGGGCAGCAAGTCGGGATGCTGCACCTCGCAAGCGGCCTCGGCCGACGCCTGGCGCTTCTCCCGGTCTTCCGAGGCCAGGCCCGCCACGAGTGCGGGCACATCCGGCGCTTGCCGGTCGGGCGACGCCTCGTCCGCTGCCAGCCGGGCGTGGATGCCCGATGCGCAGGCAAGGGCAGTGGCCAGCACGGCCAGCAGGACGGGGGCGTGGATGCGGGACATGGAGCCTCCGGCGGGCTTCTACCCCTCTGGCGTGCGGGGGGTAGCGCTACGGCCGCCGCCGACCACACTACGGGCGTGCTGGTGCTCATCCCCACCGCCCGCGAGGCCAAGGCCCTGCTGGACCCCGGGCTGCTGCCCCGCGGCGAGGAGCCCCAGGCTGCCGAGGTGGGCGGCCGTCCGGTACGCGTGGCCTTGGTGGGCTTCGGGCCGGCTGCGGCCGGTGCGCTCTCCGCGCTGGCGCTGGCCCGCGAGCGGCCTCGGCGCTGCTTGGTGCTGGGCGTGTGCGGCAGCTACGACACCCGGCTGCTGCCCGTCGGCGCGCTGGCATCGGCCCGGCATGCCTGCCTCGCCGACCTGGGCGTGGAACGGGACGGGGGCTGGCAAGGTCCCCGGGCGCTGGGCTTGGAGCAGGCCCCCGCGCTCCCCGGGCGCGCAGCGGTGTCGCAGTGGCTGGACCTGCCCGTGTGGCCGGGCCTGGAGCGGGAGCCCGCCGCCGCCTTCCTGACCGTGTCCCGGGCCTCCGGCTGCGCCGAGGAGGCTGCCCAGCGCGTGGCGGCTGCCCGCGAGCGACTGGACCTGCCCGCGGGCGCCGTGCCGCTGGCCGAGGACATGGAGTCCTTCGCGGTGGCCTTGGCTGCCAGCCGCCTCGGCGTGGCCTGTCACGTGGTGCGCGCGGTGTCCAACCAGGCCGGCGAGCCCCGGCGTGCCGCGTGGGACCTGGCCGGCGCGCTCGCTGCCCTGCGCGCGTGGTTGCTGACGGCCTCGCTGGGCTAGCGGCGCGAGGCAGGGACGCCAGGGCAGGCGATCGCCTAGGATGCCCTCGTGCGCGCACGACCTCGCCCGGCCCTCGCCTGCCTGCACCTGCGCGCAGCGGTCCTGGTGGCCTGCGTGGGGGTGGTGGCCTGCGTGGGGGCGGTGGCCGGCTGCGGGCAGCCGGCGGAACAGCCCGCCGCTCCGGGTGCAGGGCAGCCCGCTCCCCTGGTGGGAGGGCTGGCCGCGGGGCAGGAGGTGTGGATCCCCTACGACCCGCCCAGCGACACGCCGACGCTCAGTCCCCACCTCAGGCCGATGGAGGCCGCGCGCGCGCTTGCCGAGGGCCTGCGGCAGCAGGCGCTCTCCGGCGGCGACATCGGTGGCATCGCGCGGCGCCACAGCGGGGCGCCCAGCAGCGTGGGCGACGGCCTGGTGGCCCTCCCCGTGGATGCCGCACGCACCGACGAGCGCGACCGGGCCTTGATGGACGCACCGATGGGTGCCGTCACGCCGCTGCTGGACTGGCAGCGCGGATTCTGGTTCGCGCGACGCATCGACATGGCAGCCGCGCAGCGCCTCAAGCCTGCCCTCGACGAGGCGCTGCGCTCCGAGGTGCGTGGGCAGGCCATCGTCGTGACGCACAAGGACGCGTGGCCCTGGCGCCACGACCAGAAGCGCACGCGCGAGCGGGCACGCCAGATGGCAGAGGCGGTGCTCTCGCAGGCCCTGGCGGGCGCGGACTTCGAGGGCCTCGCGCGGGCCGCCAGCGAGGACCAGGACAGCGCCGCGCGCGGGGGCTGGCTGTGGGCCTACGACCGCGCCACCGGCAAGCCCAGCAGCCCGTGGGTGCGCTGGGGCAGCCCTGACTTCCCCGTGAGCGTCGTGAACGGCCTGCTGCGCGGGGAGCTGGGCAAGGTGGTGCCCGAGGTGCTGGACACGCTGCACGGCTTCGTGATCGTGCGGCCGGTGGAGCGCCGGGCCGTGCGCTGAGCCCGGCGCGGCTCAGCCCTCCAGCGGCAGCGACAGCACGAAGGTGGTGCCCTGGCCGGGCGCGCTCTCCACCCGGATGCTGCCGCCATGGCCGCGCACGATGCGCTCCACGATGCTCAGGCCCAGGCCCGTGCCACCGTGGCCTCCGCGGGTGAAGAAGGGCTCGAAGAGGCGAGCACGCACTTCTTCGTCCATGCCGCGCCCGGAGTCGCGCACCACGACCTCGGCCTGCGTGCCCTGCACGCGCGCGCCCAGCGCCAGCGTGCCGCCCGGCGCCATGGCCTGCACGGCGTTGCGGGCGAGGTTCTCCACCGCGCGCCGCAGGGCTCCCTCGTCGGCCAGCAGGTGCCCTGCGCGGCCGGGCAGCCGTTCCACGCGCACGCCGCCGGCGGCGTAGGCGGCCGCGAGGTCTTCGCACAGGGTGTCGAGCAGCCGGTCAAGGTCTACGCGTGCCCGCAGCAGGGGCTGGTCGCCGCGCACGTAGCCGAGGATGGATCGCACCATGCCCGAGAGGCGCTGGGCCTGCCGGCGCACGCCCGCGGCGCAACGGGCCCGCACCTCGGGCGGCACGTCCTGCTCCAGCATGTCCGCGTAGCCCTGCACGGCGGTCAGCGGCGCGCCCAGGTCGTGCACCAGCGAGGCCGCCACGCTGCCCACGGTGGCGAGGCGCTCGTGCTCGAGGCGCTGGCGGTGCTCGAGCGCCACGGCACTGAACGAGGCCAGCGCGCCCAGGAAGGCCTCGTCGTCGGCGTCGAAGGCGCCCACGCGCTTGTTGAGCACCTGCACCACCCCCCGCGGAGGCTCGCCCCGCAGGGCCACCGGGACCACCAGCATGTTGCGCGTGCGGAATCCGGTGCGCCGGTCGGTCTCGCGGTCGAAGTCCGGGTCGGCGTAGGCATCGTCCACGCGTGCGGCCCGCCCGGTGGAGGCGACACGGCCCGCCACGCCCCGGTCCGGCATCAGCACCAGCGGGGCCAGCCCCTCGCCGTCCTGCACGACGCTGCGCAGCGTGCCGTGCGCGCGGTCCACCAGCCACAGCGTGCCGCGCTCGGCCTCCACGTGGCGGGTGGCCAGGTCCAGCAGGCGTCGCTGCAGGGCCGCGAGGTCCTCCGTGCGGGCGAGGTCCACGCCGGCCTCGAGCAGGGCGGCCAGGCGGTCCTCGCGGGTGCTCATGACAGGCAGGCCCGCGCGAGCGACAGCCCTGCCACCAGCGCCAGCGCCGAGCCCACGAGGCTGGCTGCGAGGTAGGCCGCCAGCGTGCCGCGCTCGCCGGCCTGCCAGGCCAGCCAGGCGTCCATGCCCAGCCCCGAGAGGGTGGTGAAGCCGCCCAGCACGCCGACCGCGAGGAAGGCCCTCGCCCGCGGGCCGAGGTCCATGCCCAGCAGCAGGCCCATGGCGAGGCAGCCGCCCACGTTGGCGGCCAGCGTGCCCCAGGGCCGCACCAGGACGCCCTGCAGCCCGGCCCGGGCCAGCGAGCCGACGGCACCGCCCGCCGCAACGCCCAGCCAGGCCAGCAGGTCGGGGCGGGCACCCATGCCCCTGTTCTACCGCTGGGGGCGTGGCCCGGGGCGGGCCTTCGGCGGGCGGGTGGCCGCGCTGGCGGTTGTGGTTGCCCCGCCCCGGGGAGGCGTCCACAATCCGGGCCCGGAGCCCCGCACAGTGCGAGGCTCCGCGCCGGGGGCCGCGCCCATGGAGCACACCGTCTACCTGGTGCTGGCCATCGCCGGCGGCGGCATCTTGGTCGTGCAAGTGGTCTTGCAGCTGCTTGGCCTGGCCGGGGCCGGTGACTTCGATGGCACCCATGGCAGCGTGGGCGACACGGGCGCGGGCGATGCCGGGGCGGACGCCTCGTGGTTCTTCGGCGTGCTCTCCTTCAAGGCGCTGGTGGCCTTCGCAGGCTTCTTCGGGCTGACCGGCCTGGCCCTCTACGAGCCGCAGACCTCGGCCGGCACGCGCGTGGCGATCGCCAGCGTGGCGGGCGTCAGCGGCATGCTGATGGTGGCCTTCCTGCTGCGCAGCCTGCGCCGCCTGGGCTCCAGCGGCACGCTGGACGTGCACAATGCGGTGGGGGCCGCCGGCACCGTGTACCTGCGCATCCCGGCCCATGGCCGCGGGACGGGCAAGGTCACGCTCGAGGTGCAGGGCCGCAGCGTGGAGCTGGCGGCCGTCACCGACGGCGAGGAGATCGCCACCGGCCAGCGCGTCAAGGTCGTCGGCCTCAGCGGCGACGACACGCTCAAGGTGATGCCCGGCTAGGGCGGGTGCTGGAGCGCCCGCCACCACCCGCCCCGTCTCCCCGGATCGCTTCCCGACCTTCCCGGACCCCCTGCGAGGACCGCATGCCTGCCCTGCCCTTCCTGCCCGTCCTGGCCCTGAGCGAGACGTGGTTCATGGCCGCCGTGCTCTTCGGCGTCGTGCTGCTCTTCAGCCTCGTGCTGCTGCTCATCACGCGCTACAAGCGCTGCCCCAGCAACAAGATCCTGGTGGTGTACGGCAAGGTCGGCGGCGGGCAGGCCAGCAAGTGCCTGCACGGCGGCGGAGCCTTCGTGATCCCGCTGATCCAGGACTACGACTTCCTCGACCTGGAGCCCATCCAGATCGAGATCCCGCTGCGCGGCGCGCTCTCGGCGGAGAACATCCGCGTGAACGTGCCCAGCGTGTTCACGGTGGCCATCGGCACCGAGCCCGCCGTGATGCAGAACGCGGCCATCCGCCTGCTGGGCCTCACCAAGGAGCAGTTCGAGGGCCAGGCCCGCGACATCATCTTCGGCCAGCTGCGCCAGGTGATCGCCTCGATGCACATCGAGGAGATCAACCGCGACCGCGATGCGTTCCTGACGGCCATCCAGAAGCAGATGGAGCCCGAGCTGCGCAAGGTGGGCCTCGTGCTCATCAACGTGAACATCACGGACATCACCGACGAGTCGGGCTACATCGAGGCCATCGGGCGCAAGGCCGCGGCCACGGCCGTGCAGCAGGCCGAGATCGACGTGGCCGAGCAGGTCAAGAAGGGCCAGGTGGGCGTGGCGCGCGCCAACCGCGAGCGCGACGTGAGCGTGGCCGAGGCGGAGAAGGAGCGCGAGATCGGCAAGAAGGCTGCCGAGCGCGAGCGCACCGTCCAGGTCGCCGCGCTGGACCGTGACGAGAAGGTGGGCGAGCAGACCGCGGCCTTCGAGCGCGATGCCGCGATTGCCAGCGCCGAGCGCGAGAAGCGCATCAAGGTGGCGGACGCCGACGCGCTGGCCGTGAAGGGCGAGAACACGGCCCGCGCCGTGATCGCCCAGACCGAGGCCGACCTGCAGGTGCAGCGCGCCGAGGCCTACCAGCGCGGCGAGACGCGCCGGCGCGTGGCCGAGGCCGACGTGCTGCGCGCCCAGTACGAGGCGCAGGCGGTCGCGGCCAAGGCCGAGGCCCTCAAGGTCGAGGCCGAGCAGATGGCCGCCTTGCTGGCACCCGCCCGCGCGCAGAAGGCGCGCGTGATGGTCGAGGCCGAGGCCGAGGCCGAGAAGCGCCGCATCGAGGCGGAGGGCGAGGCCAAGGCCATCTACGCGCGGCTGGAGGCCGAGGCCCGCGGCCAGTACGAGATCCTGGCCAAGAAGGGCGAGGGCCTCGGGCGCATCGTGGGGGCCTGCGGCAGCGCCGAGGCGGCCTTCCAGATGCTGATGCTCGAGCACATCGAGAAGCTGAGCGAGAACGCGGCGCAGGCCATCCAGAACATCAAGTTCGACAAGATCGTGGTGTGGGATGGCGGCACCGCCGGCGGCCCGGGCGGCACGCAGGGCGCCACCGCCGGCTTCCTGCGCAACCTGGCGGGCTCGCTGCCTCCCATGCTGCACATGATGCGTGACATCGGCGGCGTGAAGATGCCGGACTACTTCGGCAAGCTGGTGCCGGGCGACGAGGCGGGCAGCCCGCCGGCCGCCGGGGGCGAGGCCAAGGACAAGGGCCCGGCCGCGCCGGGCGCCTAGCGCCTCGGGGCCGCGCGGCCGTGCCCACCCTGCCGCCTGCGCTGGCTGCGGCGCTGGCGGGGGTGCGCAGCGTGGCCGTGATCACCGGCGCGGGCGTGAGCAAGGCCGCCGGCCTGCCGACCTACCGCGGCGAGGGTGGCGTCTACGAGGATCCGCGCGAGGGCGACCGCACCATCGAGGACCTCACGGGGGCGACCTTCCGGCGCGAGCCGGATCGCACCTGGGACCGCATCCTGCGCCTCGCCCGCGGCGCGGCGGCCGCGCGCCCCGGGCCCGTGCACCACCTGCTGGCGGCGGCTGCGCGGCGGATGCCCGGACTGTTCCTGCTCACGCAGAACGTGGACGGGCTGCACGGCCGGGCGGGCAGCCCCGACGTGGTGGAGATCCACGGCAACGTGCTGCGCATCCGCTGCCTGCGTTGCGGGCATGGGGCACCCCTGCCGGCGCAGGCGCTGGCGGTGGGGGCGTCCCGGCCCTCCTGCCCCGCCTGCGGCGGCCCCGTGCGACCGGACGTGGTGCTGTTCGAGGAGGCCTTGCCGCGCGAGCCCCTGCTGCGACTGCAGGCGGCCCTCGTGGAGCAGTCGCCCGACCTCGTGCTGCTGCTGGGCACCTCGGCCCTGTTCCCCTACATCGTGGCGCCGGCGCGCCATGCCACGCTGCGCGGGAAGGCCAGCGTCGAGGTGAATCCGGATCCCACGCCTGCCACGCCGGCCGTGCGCCATGCCCTGCGCGGGACGGCCGAGGCGTGGCTTCCCGTCCTGCTGGAGGCCGTGCCGGCCCTGCAGGGCCTGCGGGCGGAGCCCTCGCCCTAGAGCGCCGAGCCGGCCAGCCAGCCCAGCACGATGGCGACCAGCAGCACCGCCACCAGCACCTTGCCCACGCTCACGGGCGCCTGCCCGATGGCGCGCGCGTTCTCGCCGTGCAGCAGGAAGCGGAACGAGCGCTCGCGCCAGCGGTAGGCGGCGATGAACACGGGAACCAGCACGGGCTCGGCGTCCATGTCCGTCACCAGCACGTTCACCTTCACGTTGCGGTGCCGCCCGGGGACCAGTGCCGCACAGCGCTCGCGCTCGGACTCGACGATGGCGTCCATGGCGCGCGGCCGGGCCGCGCGCCGGCTCACGCCGATGTCCTCGACGACCACCCCGGCGAGGTCCTCGCGCGCGTAGGGCACGCCGCTGGCAAGGCTCCAGGGCTGCAAGGCGTCCACCTCCTCCTGGCGCAGCGAGCCGCTGGCCACCACGAGCAACCCGTCCACGCGTCCGGCGCTGCTGCCGCCCACGGGGCACCAGTCCGCGCGGGCGCCGGGCGGCGTGGCCGAGGAGTCGGCCGCCCAGTGCGTGCTGGTGCGTGCCGTGACGGCCCAGCAGGGCACGTAGGCGGGCACCATGGAGGTGAGGCGCGCCTCGCGCTGCAGGCCCGAGGGCCGCCAGAAGCCCTTGCCCAGCCACTGCGTGAAGGCCCGTCGCGCGGCCTCGGGGCTCACGCGGAACGGCACGCGCTGGGTGGGCATCTCGCGGCCGGTGGGCGTGGGCTGTCGCTCCAGCTGGGTGGAGCCGCAGAAGGCGCAGCGCAGCGCCTGCACCCCGGCGTCGTAGGTCATGGACGCGCCGCAGCCGCGGCAGTCCATGCCCAGCAGGCCCTGCTCCAGCGGACGGGCGGCTGCGGGCGTTGCGCCCTCGGGCCGCTCCACCTCGCGCCCGCAGGTGGCGCAGAACAGGTCCTGCGCGTCCACGACGTTGCGGCACAGGCTGCAGCGGCTCTCGAGGGCCATGGCTAGCCCCCCCTCGAGGCCAGCCAGGCCACGAGCAGCACCAGCGCCACCACGCCCACGACGGCGGCCACGATGCGCGGCACGCTGCGCGGACGGCTGCCGTGGGCCTTGCCCGTGGCCCCGTTGATCACGTAGCGGTAGGTGCGGCCGCCGTAGGCGTAGGCCAGCACCCACAGGGGCACGTAGATCAGGTCCTCGGTCACCTCCGAGAAGCCGGTCTGGAGGCCCGTCACCTCGCTGGTGTCGCCCGGCATGTGCGCGGCCACGGCGTCCCGCTCGCGCTCGCGGAAGGCCGCCATGCTGGTGGCCTGCGCCTCGTCGCGGCCCACCGTGTACTCCTCGGCCATCCAGCCGCTGAGGTACTGCGGCTTGTACCTCAGCATGTCGGCCACGGGCCACGGCGCGATGGCATCGGCCTCCGGCTGGGGCAGGCCCCGCGAGCCGCTGACCAGGTAGTGCGCGTGGAACTGGTGGAAGTCCCCGCCGAAGGGGTACCACTCGGTGCGTCGCACCCGCTGCGTGCGGGTGACGGGCTTGCCGTTGACGATCGTGGTGGTGACCACCGTCTCCCACCAGTACTCGCCCACCCGTGCGCTGTAGGTGCTGTCGCTGCGCGCGCTGAACGACCAGAAGGGCAGGTAGACGCCCGAGGGCGACTCGAGCCGGGCCTTCTGCCCGAGGTCGCCCGGCACGAACAGCCCGCCGGCCCGGATCCACGCCAGGAAGCTGGCACGTGCCGCCGCCTCGTTCACGTTGAAGGGCAGGACGAACTCGGGCTCGTGGCGCAGGGCGCCCACCTCGCCCGTGCCCACGTAGGGCGTGTCGCAGAAGGGGCAGGTGGCCGTGCGCTGCCCCTCGGGGAAGGCCACCGTGGCGCCGCACTGCGTGCAGGGCACGCTCTGGCGCGCCTGCGGGCGTGCCTCGCCCTCGAACAGCCGTTGCCCGCACTGCTCGCAGAAGGGCTGCCCTTGCCGCGCCCGGCGGCTGCAGCGCGGGCACGAGACCTGCCCCGCCAGCCCTGCGGCGGCGGACCCGGCCGGGGCGTCGGCTGCCGTCGAGGCTGCGTCCATGCCCAGAGCAAACCACGGAGGCCCGCCGGGCGCCACCTCCCCGGCCCGATTGGCTAGCGCGCGCCCGGCGGGGGGCCGTCGCGCTCGCTGGCGTAGCGCGGTGCCGGCTGCGGGCGTGCGCGGAAGGCCCGCACGTCCTCGGCCAGCAGCTCCACGGCCTTGTCCAGCTGCCGGTCGATGCCGCGCGGGAGCTCCGTGGGCAGCGGCCACACCTCCACGTCGGGCCGGCAGCCGTTGCGCTCGAGGTCCTGCCCGTCGGGCAGGAACCAGCCGCGGAAGGGGATGCGCAGCGAGGCCGCGCCCATCAGGCTGGCCTGCCCCGTGCTGATCACGCCGCCCGCGGTGGCCACGCCCACGAGCCGGCCCCGGCCCAGCGTGCGCATCGCGTGCGCGAAGATCTCGGCGTTGCTGAAGGAGTCCTGGTCGATGAGCACGACCACGGGCTTGGACCACGCGGCAAACACGAGGCGGTCCTGCGGATAGCCGGGGCCGCCTCCACGCGGGATCGTGAGGGCATGCCGGGGCTGGGTGAGGCAGGTGAGCAGGAAGTCGGCCGTGAAGCCGCCGCCGTTGCCGCGCACGTCGATGACGAGGCCGTCCTTGCCGTGGCCCACCCGGTAGAGGTCTTCCTCGAAGCGCTCGAAGGAGGCCTGGTTCATGGCCCGCACGTGCAGGTAGCCCAGGCGTCCCTCGCCCAGCCGTTCCACGCGCTCCCGGGCCGCCTCGAGCGCCTCCTCGTAGAGGCCGGCACGCACCGCGCCGGCTGCCACGGGGCGCATGCGCAGGGTGCGCTCCTTGCCGTCCTTGCCCAGCACGCGCACCTCCACCTCGCGCTCGGCGTCGCCCGTGAGCAGCAGGTCCACGTCCGTGGAGGCCTCCAGGGTGCGCCCGTCGATCGCGAGCAGGCGCTCGCCGGGCTCCAGCCGCGTGGCCTGCTCGTGGGCCGGGGTGCCCCGCACGACATCGCGCACCTGGCGCCCGGGCTGGCCGTCGGGCGGCAGCAGGCGGGCCCCCAGGTGGCCGGTCACCTCGCGCCAGCCCGGGGCGCTCCAGGCGGGCGCGTTGAGGCTGAAGCCCAGGTGGCTGCCGTTGAGCTCGCCCAGGAACAAGTCCACGAGGGTGTCGATCTCGGAGGCCGTGCGGCAGGCCTCCGCCAGCGGCCCGTACTTCGCGCGCAGGGCATCGAAGTCCCGGTGGTTGAGGCGCGCGTCGTACCAGGTGTCTCGCATCACCAGCCAGGCGCGCTCGAAGAGGGCGCGGTGGAAGGTGGACAGCTCCTGCACGCGGCGCACGCGGAAGGGCATCGCGTTGACCTTGCCCGAGGCCAGCGACACGCTCGTGGGAGTGCCCTCCAGCACGCCCACCAGCTGGTCGCCTTCCTTCAGCCAGCGCGCACCCTCCAGCAGCGTGGTGGCCAGCACCTTGGGCGTGGGCTCCTCGGGCAGCTCCACGGCGTGGAAGGCAGCCTGCCCCTTGATCGTGGCCCGGAACGCCAGGCGCTTGCTGTCGGGAGACCACAGCAGCTGGCTCTCCTGCGTGTCGGCGATGCCGATGCGCCGCACGCGGTCCGTGAGGCCCTCGAAGTCGATGGTCACGCTGGGCAGGGCCTTCTTGCGCGCCTCGGCTGCGTCCTTGGGGTCCTGCTTGGGCCCGTCCTTCGCGGCCGGGTCGGCCGGCGGCGTCTCCGGGGCGGGGAGCTTCTGCGGCTCGGAGGCCGCAGGGTCCTTGGGAGCCTCCTTCTCCCGGGCAGGGTCCCTGGAAGGCTCCTTGCCGGGCTCCTTGGTCGCGTCCCTCTGCCCCTTGCGGCCCTTCATCTTCTCGACGGCCTTCTCCAGCCGGCGCTCGCGCGAGTCCTTCTCGTCGTCCTCGCGCCGCAGCCACACGTAACAGATGTCGCTCTCGCGGTCCCAGCGTCGGCCCACGAAGGCCAGCACGCGGCCGTCCGGCGACCACGCCGGCCAGGCCTCGTTGTCCGGGTGCAGCGAGACGTTGAAGGGTGCGCGCGAGCCGTCCAGCGGCAGCAGCCACACCTCATGGTTGAAGTCGTCGTCGGACTGCACGTATGCCACCCAGCGCCCGTCGGGGCTGAGGTCGAAGGCGGGCACGTCGAAGCCCGTGACGAGGCGCGTGGCCTCGCCGCCGCCGGCCGGCCGCCGCCACAGGTCGCCCGGCCCGCGTCCGTAGACCAGCGTCTCGCCGTCGGCGGTGAACGCCGGCGAGGACTCCGCCGGCGCGTCCGCCGTGATGCGCTCGCGCGTGAACTCCTCGTTCTGCCACCACCAGCGCGAGGCATCCTTGCGGGTGGCGCGCCAGAGGTCGGTCTGGCCCCCGGCGTCGCTGACATAGACCAGCGTGCCGAAGTCGGGCGAGAAGCAGGGCTCGCGCTCCTCCTCCGGCGTGTCGGTGACGCGCCGCGGCTCGCGCAGCTCGGTGTCCATCACCCACAGGTCGCCGCCGGCGGTGAAGGCCACCTCGCGCCCATCGGCGCTGAAGGCCACGTCCTGCGCGCGCGTGAGCTCCTCGCGCCGCGCCTCCTCGCCCACGGGCTCGCCTTCCCAGCGCAGGTCCAGCCGCTGGGGTGCCTCGCCCGAGCGAGGCTCCAGCCTCCACAGGTCGCCCAGCACGCGGAACACCAGAACGCCTCCGTCGGCACTGGCGGTGGGGTAGGCCACGCCGTCGTCCACGAGGGTGGTGAGGCACGCCCGGCTCCCGTGCACGAGGTCCACCGTGACCAGGTTGCGCGTGCCGTCCTCGCCGCTGACCACGCGCAGCGTGGTGCCGTCCGGGCTCCAGGACGGCCAGCGCTCCTCGTGCGGGCCCTGCGAGAGGCGCGTGAAGCGCTCCGTGCCCAGGTCGTGCAGCCACACCTGCGCCGCCTGCGAGCCACGGTAGCCCTTGCGGCTCCAGCCCGTGCCTTGGCGCACGAACGCGAGGCGCTTGCCGTCCGGCGATGGCGCGGCGTCGTAGCCCCAGTCGTCGAAGAGCAGTTCCTCGCGTGCACCCGGCTGCGCCGCCACGCGCAGCAGCCGTTCGGGGCGGGCGTGGTCGTGGTCGCGCCGTCCCAGCACCAGCAGGTGCTGGCCGTCCGGGAACCAGGCCTGCACCTGCGCGCCCTCGCTGTGGCGGGTGACCTGCAAGGGCTCTCCGCCGCGCAGGTCCATCAGCCAGGCCTGGTCGGCCCCGCTGCGATTGCTCGTGAAGGCCAGGCGCTGGCCGTCGGGACTGAAGCGCGGGTGGCGATCCTGCGCGGGGTGGGCCGTGAGCCGCTCCGCGCGGCCGCCCCGGCTGCTGGCGAGCCACAGGTCGCCGCGCCACGCGAAGGCCAGCCGCGTCCCGTCGGGCGACAGGCAGGGGCCCTCCACCATCCGCATCGGGGTGCCGGCCGGGGCGGCGGGCGGGTCCTCGGCCCCGGCCGGCAGGCAGGTCGGGGCCGCGACGGCCAGCAGGCAGGCCAGGGCCAGCGAGACGGAGCATGCGGGACGGGCCATGCGGGTTCTCCGACGGGAGGCGGGGGGGTCTAGAATCCGCGCCCGGGCCCTGCGTTCCAAGGCCCAACCCTGACGAGCGCGGAGCCGCCATGTCCCGTCCCCGGATCGCGTTGATGCTCGCCCTCGTGCTGCTGGCCGCCCCGGCCCGGCCGGCACCCGCGGGCGAGGACGACCTGCCGCGCCTGCCCTTCGAGGCCTACGAGCTGGCCAACGGCCTGCAGGTGGTCCTGCACCAGGACCGGCGCCTGCCCGTGGCCTGCGTCAACATCTGGTACCGCGTGGGGGCGAAGGACGAGCTGCCGGGCCGCACCGGCTTCGCGCACCTCTTCGAGCACCTGATGTTCATGGGGACGGAGCGGGTGCCCCAGCTCTCGTTCGACACCTTGATGGAGGCCGAGGGCGGCAGCAACAACGCCTCCACCTCGCTGGACCGCACCAACTACTTCGAGAGCGGGCCCAGCCACCTGCTGCCCACGCTGCTGTGGCTGGAGGCCGAGCGCATGGAGGCCATGGGGCCCAGCATGACGCAGGAGAAGCTGGCGCTGCAGCAGAACGTGGTGCGCGAGGAGCGGCGCCAGTCCTACGAGATCGCCCCCTACGGCCCGGCCTACCTTGCCCTCTACGAGAACCTCTACCCGCGCGGGCATCCCTACCGACACAGCGTGATCGGCACGCACGAGGACATCCAGGCCGCCACCGTGCAGGACGTCAAGGACTTCCACAGGCGCTTCCACGCGCCCAACAACGCCTCGCTGGTCGTCGCGGGCGACTTCGACGTGGCCGAGGTGAAGGGCCACATCGAGCGGCTGTTCGGCTCGCTGCCCCGTGGGGAGGACCCGCACCGTCCCTTGGTGCCCGCCGTGGACCTCGCGCAGGCCAAGCGCGTCACCGTGCCGGACCCCAACGTGGAGCTGGCCCAGCTGCTGATGGCCTTCCACAGCCCGCCTTACTTCGCCAATGGCGACAGCGACCTCGACATCGTGGCCAGCGTGCTGACCGAGGGCAAGACCAGCCGCCTCTACCGCCGCCTCGTGTTCCAGGACAAGCTGGCCACGGAGGTGGCTGCGTGGCAGGGGAGCGCGCAGCTGGGCAGCCTCTTCAACATCCAGGCCACCGCCACGCCGGGCACCTCGCTGGAGGCGCTGGAGGCGGCCGTGTGGGACGAGATCACCCGACTGCAGCAGGACGGGCCCACCCCCGAGGAGCTGCGGCGCATCACCAACCGCATCGAGATGCAGAAGATCGCGGGCCTGGAGTCGCTGCAGGAGCGGGCCGACCTGCTCAACCACTACCTCTACTGGCTGGGCCGGCCCGACGGCCTCGCGCAGGACCTGCTGCGCTATCGCCGTGCCACGCCCGACAGCGTGCGCACCTGGTGCGTGCTGACCTTGCAGCGCAGCCGTGGCCTGGTGGTCCGCACGGTGCCCACGCCGAGCCTGCCCGAGGGCTCGCGCGACGTGCGGCCCGGGGCCGCGCCGCGCGGCCGGTTCGAGCCGCCGGTGGCCGAGGCCTTCCGCCTGCCCAGCGGCCTGGAGGTGTGGCACGTGCAGCGCCCCGGGCTGCCGCTGGTCTCGCTGCGGCTGGAGTCGTCGGCCGGCTCGATGCGCGACCCGGCCGGCAAGTCCGGCCTCTCGGCGCTGGCCAACGACATGCTCGACGAGGGTGCAGGTGCCCTCGACTCGCTGGCCTACGCGCAGGCGCTGGAGGATCTCGCGGCGCAGCTGGTCCCGGTGGCCGAGCGCGAGGCTGCCGGGCTCGCCATGAGCGTGCTCAAGCGCAACCTCGCCCCGGCGCTGGACCTCTTCGCTGCGGCGCTGGTGCGCCCGACGCTGGCCGATGCAGACCTCGAGCGCGTGCGCGCACTGCGGCTGGCCGCGCTGGAGCAGGAAGAGGCCGACCCGACCGAGCTGGCCCGCCGCATCGCCGGCGCGGCGTGGTGGGGGGCTGATCATCCCTACGGCCGGCCCGGTGCCGGGCACAGGGACGAGCTGGCTGCGCTCACGGCGCAGGACGTGCGGTCCTTCATCCGGTCCCACTACCGGCCCTCGGGCTGCCGGCTCTACACGGCAGGCGACATCGACCGGCCTGCGCTGGAGGCCCTGCTGGCCAAGGCCTTCGCCGGCTGGGAGGACGCGCCTCGGGTGGTGGTGCCCGCCATCCCGCCGGCGGCCGGGCGGGGCCGCGGCCTGCGCGTGCTCGTGCACGACATGCCGGACGCGCCGCAGACGGTGCTGCGGGTGGTGTTCCCCGCGGCGGGCTACGCGTCGCCCGACCGCCTGCCGCTGGGGGCGGTCAACACGCTGCTGGGCGGCAGCTTCACCAGCCGCCTCAACGCCAACCTGCGCGAGGCCAAGGGATGGACCTATGGGATCGGCAGCGGCCTGGCCCTGCTGGCGGCCGACGGCGCCTGGGTGGCAAGCTCCTCGGTGCGCGCCTCCGTGACCGTGCCCGCCGTCAAGGAGGTGCTGGGCGAGCGCAGCCGCATGGCGGCGGGCGACATCAGCGCCGAGGAGGCCAAGAAGGCCAGTGCCAGCCTGATGCAGGGCATGGTGGACGGCAGCGCCACGCTGGAGGGGTTGCTGGCCGAGCTGGCCGAGGCCGGCCGCAAGGGGCGCGGCCCCGAGGCGCTGGCGCAGGACGTGCAGGCCATGCAGGCCGGGTGGGACGCTGCCGCGCTCAACGACGTGGCAAGGCGCGCGCTGGCGGCCCAGGACGTGGTGGTGGTGCTGGTGGGCGACCGCGCGACCATCCTGGGCCAGCTGGAGGGCGCGGGCCTGCCGGCCCCCGTGCTGGTCAACGCGCGCTGCGAGCCGCTGGAGGCAGCAGCGCCGGCTGGTCGCTGACCAGCGCCTCCAGCGGCCAGCCGGCCGCCTGCGCGTGCTCGGCCGGCCCTTGCGGGTCGTAGGCCCACAGCGGCATCTGGCGTACTGCCTCCTCGAGCGGCTCGCCCGTGAGGTGCTCGAAGGCCTGCACCAGCACGTCGAAGCCCTGCGTGCGCAGTCGTGCCGCCTCCTCGGCGAGGCGGGCAGGCCGGTGGGCCAGCAAGGCAGCGCGCCGGCATGGTGCCGCGTCCAGCGCCGCCAGCGCACGGTGGTCGAAGCTGCTCAGCACGGCCTCGACGCGGGGGTGCCGTGCGCGCAGCAGGCGCACGAGGTCCACGCCCGCGGCACCGTCCTTGAGCTCGAGGTCCCACAGCAGCCGCGGGAAGGCCCCCAGCGCCTCGTCCACCGTGCAGGCCCGCGCCGGGCGCAGGGCCGCGGCCACCTCGGCGAGGGTGGCATCCGCCACCGCGCGGCCGTCGGGCAGGTGGCGGTCATGGACCAGCACGAGCACGCCGTCGGCCGTGCGCCGCACGTCCGTCTCGATCCCATCCACCCCGGCGCGCACGGCCGCCTCGAAGGCGGCCAGCGTGTTCTCGGGGGCCGCCAGGCACAGTCCGCGGTGGGCGAGCACCCTCACGGCTGCTCCAGCGAGGCGGCCAGCGCCTCCCATTCGGCGTAGCGCTGGGCCAGCGCCTCGCGGGCCTCGCCGTGCTCGGCCTCGAGCCCGGCCAGCCGCTCGCGGTCGTAGGGACCCTGCGCGGCCTGCTCCAGCGCCTGCAGGGCCGCCGCCACGCGCTGCTCCAGCCGGGCCACCTCCTGCTCGAGCGTGGAGAGGCGCGCCTTGGCCTTGCGCTGGGCGCGCGCGTCCTCGCGGCGGGGGAGGCTGCCGCCCTCCACCGCCCGGGTGGGCGCGGCCTCGTGCCCGGCCAGCGCCCGCTTGCGCCGGCCGCCGGCCTCGCGCTTGCGCCGCCACCACTCGGTGAAGCCCATCGGGTGCGACACCAGCTGGCGCTCGCTCACCTCGACCACGCGCGTCACGAGCCGGTCGAGGAAGTAGCGGTCGTGGCTCACCACCAGCAGGGTGGCGTCGAACTCCTCCAGCATCTCCTCCAGCTGCTCGCAGGCCTGGATGTCGAGGTGGTTGGTGGGCTCGTCGAGCACGAGCAGGCCCACCTTGCCCAGCGCGAGGCGCGCCAGCTGCAGGCGGCTCTTCTCGCCGCCCGAGAGCGTGCCGATGGGCCGGGCGAGGTCCTCGCGCGTGAACAGGAAGCGGTGCAGCACGGCCGCCGTGTCGCGGTCGTCGCGCTGCGTGGCGCGCCAGAGCCACTCCTGCAGCGAGAGCGCGGGGTCGAAGCCGTCGTGGAACTGCCGGTACTCGTCGGCCACGATGCTCTTGCCCAGGCGGATCACCGGGTGGTCCCACGCGCCCTGGTCGAGCACGGCGCGCAGCAGGCTCGTCTTGCCGCTGCCGTTGGGGCCCACCAGGGCCACGCGCTCGCCCTGCTCGATCTCCAGCGCGGCGTCCTGCAGAAGCACGCGCTCGCCCCGGGCCAGCGTCAGGCCGCGCACCTGAAGGGCGATCCGCCCCGCGGCTCCCGTGCCCTCGAGGCGGGCGTGGAAGCGCCGCGGGCCGGCGTCGGGCCGGTCCACCTTGTCCATGCGCTCGAGGCGCTTGAGCATGCTGCGCGCCCGCCGCGCCTGCCCCGGGTCGTCGTAGGCGTTGGCCATGTCCTTGAGGCGCCGGGCCTGGAACTCCAGCCGCCGCACGAGCCGTTGCTGCACCTCGTACTGCCGCTCCTGCAGCGCCCGGGCCTGCTCCTTCTGGCGCACGTAGTCGCTGTAGCAGCCCGTCCACGGCGTCACGCGCCCGCCGCCCACCTCCCAGATCGCGTCCACGGCGGCGTCGAGCAGGTGGCGGTTGTGGCTCACCATCACCACGGCGCCGGGGTGGCCGGCCAGCCACTCGATGAACCACTCCACGCCTTCCATGTCCAGGTGGTTGCTGGGCTCGTCCAGCAGCAGCACGTCGGGGTCCGAGAGCAGCACGCGGGCCAGCCCCAGCACGCTGCGCTCGCCCCCCGAGAAGGAGTCGAAGGGCCGGTCCAGCGCCGCCGCCGGCAGGCCCAGGCTGCCCAGGGTGGCCTCGATGCGCCGCTCGATGTCGTGCCCACCGCCGTGCTCGTGCTGCCGCTGCAGGCGCTCGTACGCCTCCAGCAGGGCTGCGCGGGTGGCCTCGTCGGGCGCGTCGGCCACCTGGCCTGCCACGCGTTCCATGCGCTGGGCGAGCGAGTCCAGCCCGGCGAAGACAGCGCGCATCTCCTCGCGCACGGTGATGCCGGGCCGCTGGCCCCGGGGCTCCTGGTCCTGCATGGCCACGCGCGCCGTGCGGGCCCGGCCCACGGTGCCGGCCAGCGGCTCGCCCTGGCCCGCCATCAGGCGCAGCAAGGTGCTCTTGCCGGCCCCGTTGGGGCCCACGATGCCGATGCGCGCGCCCGGGTGCACCTCGAGGGACACCTCGTCGAGCAACACGGGGCCGCCGTGGTGCATGGTGACGCGGTCGAGGGTGAGGAGGGCCATCGGGGCGCACGCCAGGGGCGCGTGGATGGTACGGCTGGCGGGCCGCTGCGCGTCAGCTGGAGGCCGAGCCGTAGGCGCGCAGGCCCGCGCGCCAGGCGAGGGCCAGCACCAGCAGGGCGCCGCCCGTGGCCGCGGCCAGCTCCAGCAGCCACGGCCACGGCTCGGGCTCCACCAGCACGCGTACGGGCCAGGAGACCACCAGGGCCAGCGGCAGCACGGTGGTGAGCAGGCGCCGCACCCAGCCGGTCCACAACCCGTCGGGCCGGCCCACGAAGCGGTCCAGCACCCAGTACATGTCGCGCAGCCCGCTGCTGCCGGTGAGCCAGAACACCGGCACCAGGAACAGCATCATCAGCGCGTAGTGCAGCAACGCGCCCAGCGCCAGCGCCAGCACGTAGGCGGCGGCCTGCGCGGCCGGGAAGGCCTGCGGGCTGCCGGCCACGGCCCAGGCCAGGATCCCCAGCGCCATCAGCAGGTTGAGGGCCGAGTTCATGGCCACGTCGCGCACGGAGAGGAAGAAGAGGCTGCTCACGGGCCGCACGAGGTGGTAGTCGAGGTCGCCGCGGTTGACGAAGGTGGGGAACCACCACAGGTTGTTGCTGAAGAAGGTCATGTGCAGGGCGTCCAGCACGAAGAGGCTGGCGGCGAAGATGCGCACCTGCGCCTCGTCCCAGCCGCCCAGCAGGGCTGTGTGGCGGTAGAGCAGGGCGAAGAAGGCCAGGTGCATCGCGTACCAGAGCGTGTCCATCAGCACGCGGAAGAAGAAGTCCAGCCGGAACTCGAGCGCGCGCAGCGTCGAGAAGCGGATGCACGCCGCGTAGAGCGACAGGTAGCGGCGCATCACATCCCCGCGCCCGAGTAGATGCGGTCGCCACGCCGCCACACCGCGGCGCCGGCCCAGCCCAGCAGGGCCGTCCAGCCCAGCGCCACGCAGAGGCCCTGCACCAGCGCGGCGCCGCCCACGTGCCCCGTGAGCACCTCCACCGGGAAGGCGTAGAGGTAGCGGAAGGGCAGGGCCTCCAGCACGGGCCGCAGGGCCTCGGGCCACACGCCCAGCGGCAGCAGCGCCCCGCCCAGCAGGCTGCCCACGAAGCGCAGGGCCACCATCAGGCTCCAGACGTTCTCGGCCCAGAAGGCCACCCCCTGGATGGGCCACGCCAGCGTGAACTGCAGCAGGTTGCCCACGGCCAGCGCGAGCACGCAGCCGGCCGCCGTGGCCGGCGTGATGCCCTCGAGCCCCGCCTCGCCGCGCAGCAGCACCCACGCCGCGCCGAACACCAGCAGCTGCGCCACGCTGGGCAGCAGCGAGCCCAGGTGCTGCGCGTACTTGAAGGCGAAGAACGAGACCGGGTAGACGCGGTAGCGCGAGAGCCCGCCCTCGTAGATCTCCTGCGCGATGGCGCCTTCCAGCTCGGTGCCGCGCACCACCTTGCCCACGAGGGCCACCAGCACGGCGTAGCGCACCAGCTCCTCGAAGCCCATGCCGCCCAGCGTGGGGGCCCCGGAGGCCGCCAGCATGCCAGCCCACAGGAACCAGGCCAGGCCCAGCTCCGCCGCGAAGGTGAGCACCGCCTGGATCCAGAAGTCGGCGCGGTAGGACAGCGAGCGGCGCGCGCTCATGCTGGCCACGTGCAGGAACAGCGCAGGCCTCACGGCGCGGCGCCCTCCTGGCGCCGGGCCAGCAGGCGCTCGATGAGCGTGCCGATCTCCTCGGCCTCGATGGCGAGGTCGGCCACGGGCAGCACCTGCAGCAGCCGCGAGGCCACCTCGGCCACCCGCGTGCGCGGCACGCGCACCGCCACCTGCGCCGGGCCGCCCTCCAGCACCTCGCCCAGCGGGGCCAGCAGGGCCCGGAGCGCCTCGGGCGCAGGCACCCCCTCGGGCTTGAGGTGCGCGCGCACCACCTTGAGGTCGCCGGCCTGCTCGGCCACGCGCGCCAGCGGGCCGTCGTAGATCAGCTGGCCCTCGCGCAGCAGCAGCAGGCGCGAGCAGAGGCGCTCGATGTCCTCCATGTAGTGGCTGGTGAGCACCATCGCCGGGCGGTGGCGCTCGCGGTAGCGCAGCAGGAACTCGCGCACGGCGCGCTGGGCGGAGAGGTCCAGCCCGATGGTGGGCTCGTCGAGGAACACCACCTTCGGCCCGTGCAGCAGCGCGGCGACCAGCTCCATCTTCATGCGCTCGCCCAGCGAGAGGCGGCGCACGGGGGTGTCCAGCAGGCCGCCCACCTCCAGCAGGCTGCTGAGCTCGTCGAGGCGCGCTGCATGCAGGGCACGCGGCACGCCGTAGATGTCGCGCAGCAGCGCGAAGCCGTCGCTGGCGGGGAGGTCCCACCACAGCTGCGCCTTCTGGCCCATCAGCAGCGCGATCTGGCGCCGGAAGGCGTCCTTGCGCTCCCAGGGGCGGTAGCCCAGCACGCTGGCGTCGCCCGCGCTGGGGTGCACGATGCCCGCCAGCATCTTCACCAGCGTGGTCTTGCCCGCGCCGTTGGGGCCCACCAGCCCCACGATCTCGCCTTCCTCCACGCGGAAGGTGGTGGGCAGCACGGCGTGGCGGGCCACGCTGCGGCGGCGCACCAGCGCCTTGAGCGAGCCCTTGAGGCCCGGCTCCTTGACGGCGACCCGGAAGGTCTTGGCGAGGCCGCGGACCTCGATCATGGGTCGCGCGGCCCCCGCGTGGCTAGCCGCCGACCTTGATCAGCTCGACGTAGAAGATGAGCGTGGCGTTGGGGCCGATCTTGGGCGGCGCGCCGGCGGGTCCGTAGGCCAGCGGGCCGGGGATCGTCAGGCGGGCGATGCCACCCTCCTTCATGCGCGCCAGCCCCTCGTTCCAGCCCTGGATGACGCGGCCCAGCTGGAAGGAGGTGGGCTCGCCGCGCGAGAAGGACGCGTCGAACAGCGTGCCGTCCACGAGCCAGCCGGCGTAGTGCACGGTGACCGTGTCGCCCAGCCTCGGCGTCGCCCCGGTGCCCTCGCGCAGCGTCTCCACCAGCAAGCCGCTGGGCAGCTTGAGGCCGGCGCCCTCGGCGGTCTTGGCGAAGGCCGGCAGCGGCAGGGGCTTGCCGATGCTGCGCAGCGACAGTTCCCAGATCGTCACGGAGCCGGCCGGCAGGGCGCTGCCTTGCGCCTTGTCCCCGAAAGCCAGGGCGGGCGGCGCCTTGAGCCACACGCGGCCGCCCACGCGCAGCAGGGCCGCGCCCTCGCGCAGCACGGCCAGCGGCAGGTCCTTGACCGCCATCTTGATGGGCTGGCCGTTGGGGTTGCTGCTGGCGTCCAGCAGCTGACCCTTCTCGGTCCACAGCGCGTAGTCCAGCTCCACGATGTCGGTGCTCTGGGGCAGGTCGCCGCTGCCTTCCTGCAGGGGCTGCACGACGAGGCCGCTGGAGGTCGTGGACTGCCGCTCGGGGTTGCCCGCGCTGAACACGGGCCGGGTGCTGAAGGCGATCAGCTCGAGGTCGAAGATCAGCGTGCTGTTGGGCGGGATGGCGCCCGGGCGTCCCTCGACCCCGTAGGCCAGTCGCGGCGGGATCGTGATCTTCCAGCGGGCACCGGGCGTCATGAGGGTGAGCGCCTCGTTCCAGCCGGGGATCAGGTCGCCCACGGCGAAGCGTGCCGGCGCGCCGCGCGTACGCGAGGAGTCGAACACCGTGCCATCGGTGAGCCAGCCGGTGTAGTGCACGGTCACCGGGTCGCCGTCCTTGGGGGAGGGACCGGCACGGCCCGGCGCGAGCACGCTGTAGACCAGCCCCGAGGGCAGGGTCACGGGCGCGGCCGCGTCGGCTGGGATCGGCTCGGCCGCCTCCACCTTCAGGGCGCCCAGCGGGGCGAGGGCGAGGGCGGCAGCCACGATCAGGGCGTTGCGCACGGGGCGTCTCCTGGGCCGACAGCGGCCTCTGCGGACGATACCCGCGGCAGCACGGGGCGCGCCTCCCGCGGCACAGGGCCCCGTGGAGGCCAGCCGCCTAGACTGCCGCGATGCTGCTCAGCGCCCTCCGAGGCTGGCTCCTCGTGCTGGCGTGCGTGGCCATGGCGCCGGCCACCCGCGGCGAGGCAGCCCTTCCCCCCGGCTGGACCTGGGAGGTGAGCGCCGACGCCGGCCTCTCGCGACTGGACGTGCGGCTGTGCTTCGAGGGCTTCGCGCCCCGCCTCCTGCGCCTGCCACGCCCGGCCGCCTTGCCTGCGCTGGCACCGCTGGCGGGCGAGGGCCTGTGCCCGCTGGCCCTGGAAGGTGACGCCTTCGTGCCCGGCACCTGCGGGCCGCGCGCCTGCTTCGCCTACCGCGTGGACGTGGAGGCGCTGGTGCGGGCGCGACTGGCCTCGCGCCACGGCCGCGACCTGCTCACCGACCCAGGCACGTGGCTGCTGGTCCCGGCGCGTTTCACCGAGCGCGAGCGGGCGCGTTGCCGCCTGCGCCTCCCCGAGGGCCTGCACGCCAGCGTGCCGTGGGCTCCGCAGGAGGACGGCGCGTGGGCCATCCCCGACACCGGCCTGCTCTTCCCCAGCCGCGTGGCCTTCGTGCACGCCGCGCCGCGCACGCGCCTGCTGGGCGGCCTGCCCTTCACGCTGGCCGTGCTGGAGGGAGCCCGGGCGGCCACCGACGCCGGCATCGACAGGTGGCTCGCGGCGGCGGTGGACTGCGTGGCCCAGCCGTGGGGAGGGCGCTTCCCCATCCCGCGGGCCCAGGTGGTGGTGGTGCCCTCCGGCCCCAGCCGCGATCCCGTGGACTTCGGGCACGCCTACCAGAGCGGTGGCGCGGCCGTGGTGCTGGACCTCTCCAGCACGGCGCGCGACGGCGACCTGCCGCTGGAGTGGATCCTCGTGCACGAGCTGCTGCACCTCGCGATGCCGTGGATCGTGGGCGAGGACGCCTGGCTGGGCGAGGGCTTCGTGACCTACTACCAAGAGGTGCTGCGCGCCCGCGCGGGTGCCTTTGGCGACGCCGGCCCGTGGCAGGCCCTCGAGGAGGGCTTCCAGCGCGGGCGCTCGCAGCCCAGCGACCGCACGCTGGCCGAGGACAGCCGCGACATGCACGCGCGCCACGCGTACTACCGCGTGTACTGGTCCGGTGCGGCCCTCTCGCTGCGCATGGACATCAGCCTGCAGCAGGCCACACGGGGCCGGCTGGCGCTGGATGACGTGCTACGGCTGTGGTCCACGCCCGCGTTTCGCGCCAGGCGCGGCTGGCGCGCGCTGGACTTGCTGGCCGAGACCGAGCGGGCGCTGGGCGTGGGGGGGCTCGTGGGTCCAGTGCGTGCCACCCTGGCCGGCGAGGGCTTCCCGGCATCGGCCGACCTCTACGCTGCGCTGGGGCTCATGGTGGATGGTCGCGCGGTGGTGGCCTTGGGCGGCGCCCCCTCGCCGGCCGCTGCCTTGCGGGAGCGCATCGCGCGGGCCACGCTGCCCCCGGGGGTGCCCGGAGAGGCGCGCTAGGTTGTTCCGGCCTCGCGAGGCAGGCGAGGGAGGAGTGGTGCCGAAGCCGGGACTTGAACCCGGAAGGCCGGTTAAAGCCGCTAGCTCCTGAAGCTAGTGCGTCTGCCAATTCCGCCACTTCGGCACGAAGGGACGAGGCAGCACTCTAGGGGCACCCCGGGGAGGGTCAAGCCGCGGCGCACCGCAGGCCGCCCCGCGTCCGCTGGAGGCCCGGACGCAGGCCCACGGGCGGTATGCTCGGCCCGTGTCATCCACCCCGCGACGAGCCGATGTGCCGGCGCTGGCACGGGGTGCCTTGCTCGGGTGCCTGGGTGTGTCCTTGGCCTGGGGGCTGGCAACCGGATGCGGCCCTTCGGCGCCTCTCGAGCGCGAGGAACGCCGCGCCGAGGCGGCCCCGGAACAGGTGGCCCAGTGGGCGGGCGAGCTGGAGCGCCGGGGCCTGCCGTGGGCGTCCTTCCCCGATCCGCCCGGGCCGGGTCCGCTGCTGACACGGCACTTCGTGCTGGGGCACGAGTCCTACCGCATGGAGGTGCGTGTGCGGCCCGCGTCGGGGCGCGTCACGCTGGGCATCCGCGGCGTGGACCGGCAGGTGGGGGGCGGCGGCTGGCTGGCCTTCGCCGAGGGCACATGGCACGCAAGCGACGCACGGCAGGGTGAGCCTGCCGGCCCATGGGCGGGCGCGGTGGCACGCATCGGCTGGTCGTGCCTGGGCGCGCGGCTGCGCTCGGGCAACGACGGCGTGGCGCGACTGGTGTTCGACCCCTCGGGCGACGGCCTCGCGGCGCTCTACCTCGGCTACGGCGAGCCGGGCGTGTGGACCAAGGCGTATGCGCGCGCGGTGGAACCCGAGGGGGACCTGCCGCGCGGCACCCTCAAGGGCCAGATCCCGGCCAACCACCTGCTGCCCCGCCCGCTGGAGGCGCAGGCGCGCTACGGCGTGCGCGTGCGCGTCACGGGCCGCGACGGACGCCTGCTGGAAGGCGCGGTCGTGCGCCTCAAGGGCCACCCCGCGACGGAGGCCGTGACCGACGGATCGGGGCGCTGCACGGTGTGGATCCCCGGCAGCGCCGCGCCCATCGCGCAGGTGCTGTGTGCGGGCGCGCTGGGGCACCGCAACGGCGAGCGGGTGCTGTTCGCCGACGATGCGCAGCCCGGCTGGCGCGCCGGCGACGTGGCCGCGGAGGCCGTGGAACTGGTGCTCGAGCCCGTGCCCGCCGGTGACAGCCTGGCCTACGCCTGGCACCCGCCGGCGCCCGACAGCGACCCCGAGAGCCTGATGGCCTGCGGCACCTGCCACAAGTGGCAGTACGACCAGTGGCAGGGCAGTCGCCATGCGCGCAGTGCCGACAACGGCCACGTGGCCTTCGAGCACGCGCGCATGCTGGCCGAGGCGCCCGAGGCGCCCGACGACTGCCGTGCCTGCCACCAGCCCGGAGAGGCGGCCGTGACCGCGGGTGGGGGCTGGCGCCCGCGCGGCTGGCGCGCGGCCGTGCACTGCGACCTGTGCCACAAGGTCTCGCACGTCGAGGACCTGCGCGAGAGCGGCGTGTGGGGCGCGCTGGCCCTGGCGCGGCCGGCACCCGACGAGGGCCTGCGGCCGGGCGGCATCCACCGCGTCTACGGCTCGCTGCCCGACGTGACCTACGCCTTCATGGGCGCCTCGTGGAACCCCACCTACGCCAGCTCGCACTACTGCGCCGGCTGCCACCAGGGCGGCGGGCGCTGGCGCGAGGGCGCGGCCCCCAAGCTGGACACCTTCGAGGAGTGGCGTGGCTGGGCAGCGGCGCAGCCCTCCGGGCAGGCTCGATCGTGCCAGGATTGCCACATGCCCGCCGGCAGCACGGTGAGCGACGAGGGCAAGGCCATCGACCAGCTGGCGTGGGACGGCCTGCACCGCGATCCCGCGCAGGTGCACGGCCACCGCTTCCGCGGCAGCGAGGCCGCCTTCGCGCGCGAGGCGCTGGACCTGCAGGTGGAGAAGCAGGTGGTGGACGGCCGGCTGGAGGCGCGCGTGCGCGTCACCAACCGCGGCGCGGGCCATCGCATCCCTACGGGCACCTGGACCAAGCACGTGCTGGTGGGCGTGTGGGCCCGGCAGGGCGGCCGCTGGCTGGCGCAGGTGGACGGCGACCGGGCGCTCACCGTGGTCGGGCCGCCGCCGGCGCAGGCGCTGGCAGCCGGGGACTGGCGCAATCCGGGCGGGCTGGTGCTGGGCGTGCGGGGGGCCGGCGAGGCGAGCGGCGCGCTGCGACAGCCCAGCCCGTGGCTGCCCTGGCGCGCGGGCGAGGTGGTGGACGAGCGCCTTGCGCCGGGCGCCACGCGCGAGGCGCGCTGCGTGTTCGGGCTGGAGGGCTCCGGCACGGAGCCCGTCGAGGTGGTGGTGCGCGTCGTGC
This sequence comes from Planctomycetota bacterium, assembly GCA_964228555.1. Classification (GTDB taxonomy): domain Bacteria; phylum Planctomycetota; class PLA2; order PLA2; family JAEUHO01; genus CAXQZU01. The sequence goes on along the minus strand of CAXQZU010000030.1, from coordinate 73,284 downwards.
ACCGCCGCGGCGAGATGGGAGCCGGCCCGGCGCACCTCGCGTGGGTGCCGCGCCCCTACGACGAGCCCGCCGAGCAGCTGTGGCTGGAGGTGGTGCGGTGAGGCGGGCCTGGCTGGTCCCGCTAGGCTGGCTGCTGGCCGCCCCGCTGCTGGCCGGCTGTGGCGAGGGCGTGCCCGAGGCACCGCCGTTGCCCACGGGCAAGGTGCCGCCCAGCCTCCCACGGCAGGTGCGCGGCCTGGGCACCGACGCGTGGCTGTCCGCGGCCGCCAGTGGTGACGCAACCGTGCGGGCCGGGGCGCTGCTGGCGCTGGGCGAGTTGCTGGGCGAGGACGCCGCCCTCGCGCCCTGGCTGGCGCGGGGCCTGCTGGACCCGGACGCGGGGGTACGGCATGCCGCCGTGCTCGTGGCCGGGCGCCGGCCCTTCCGCCTGGAGGTCGCCGCCGAGCACGCCTTGGTGCGCGCACTGGCGGCCGCCGAGCGCGGCACGGCGCGCGCAGCCGCCGTCGCGGTGGAGGCTCGCGGGGCCCTCTCCGCATCGGCGCTGGCCGAGGGCCTGGCCGCCGGGGACGAGCGGCTGGCCCTCGCCTGCGCGGCCTCGCTGGCGGCCTTGGGGCCCGTGGCGGAACCCGCCGCGCCCGCGCTGGTGGCAGCAGCCCGCAGCGACTCGCTCGCACGGCGCCTGGCCAGCGTGCGGGCGCTGGAGCGCATGGGAGCCGCCGCCGTGGCGCCCATCGCCGAGGCGCTCCCCGGCCTCGCTCCGGAGGCAGGACTCCCCTTGCTGGAGGTGCTGCGCCTGCAGGGCGCAGGGGCCCTGCGGGCCTGGCCTGCCCTGCGCGCCCTGCTGGCTCACGCCGACCCCGACATGGTCCGCGCCGCCGCCGAGGCCGTGGTGGCGCTGGGCCCGCCGGCGCTGCCCTTGCTGGAACAGGCCGCCGACGTGCCCTTGGCGGCCTCGCTGGCGGCGCGCATCCGCGAGGCCGCGGGCCGCTGAACGAGCACGGGCGCAGGCCTTGCGGCCCGCGCCCGTGGAGGACCGGCCCTCGCGGGCCGCAGCGGCTGTCTCGACTAGAGCTTGTAGAAGTAGTTCGAGACGAGGTCGAGGTTCATCAGGTAGTTGAAGCCCTTCGCCATCAGGTGGCGCTTGGGATAGAACTCGCCCGTGGCCAGGTAGCCGATGGCCGCGACCGTCGCCGACTGCACGTACATGTCGCTGTCGTCCTGGGCCTTCTCCAGCAGCGTGTCGAAGGTGGACGCCCGGCGGTCCTTGGTGAGGCCCAGCGCATAGACCATGTGGCTGGCCACGAAGCCGTCGCGCACCTCGTCCGTCTTGAGGATGGCCACGATGTCGTCGGCCGCCTGGTTGGTGCCCAGCAGGGCCAGGCCCAGCGCCGCGTAGGCGCGGGACACGGGCGACCGCGTCGTGCGCAGCATCTGCTGGATGCTCTTGGCCGAGCCGGGCGTGCCCACCATGCCCAGGCCCAGGGCCGCGTAGCCGCGGATGTACGGGTGCGGGTCGGTGTCCACCACCGTGCGCATCAGCGCATCGGCGCGCGGGTCGCCCAGCAGGCCGAAGGCGATGCACGCCGCGCCGCGGGTCGTCGGCGGCTTGTTCTTGCCCTGCAGGGCCTCGCTGGCGAGGTCGAAGGCGCTGGGCGCCTTGGCGATGGCGAGCGCCAGCAGGTTGAACTCGCGCTGGCCGACGGCGTCCTTCTTGTAGACCGCCTCGAGGTGCTTGATGGCGTCGGGGTTCTGCGTGGCTGCCGCGATGCGGCCCAGGCTGACGGCCGCCATGCGGTTCACGAAGGTGTCGCTGTCCTTGACCATCGCCTCGGCGAGGTCGCGCACCACGTCCTTCACGCCGCGGCTCATCTCGAGACGCTGGGCGGGGATCAGGGCCTCCAAGGCCTTGATCTCGGCGTCGTGCTCAGGCGAGACCGGCACGCCCACGTAGGCGTCGTAGGGGGCGCGGATGCCCGCGATCTTGCGCTCGGCCGCCGTGCGGTAGTCGAGCACGCCCAGCGCGATGGCCGCGCTGCGGCGCACGTCCTCGGCCTTGTCCGAGAGGGCCTTGCGCAGGCGCTCGTGGGCCAGGTCGAAGGAACCGAGGCGGCCCAGCGACTCGACGGCCTCGGCGCGGAACTCGGCGCGCCGCGCCTTGTTCTTCGACTCGGCCTCGAGGAACTCGGGCAGCGAGGGGTCGCTCTCGGTGCCGGTGTAGCCCAGCGCCATGTAGGCGGCCGCGGCCACCTCGAAGCTGGACGACTCGGCCAGCGCCAGCTCCTTGAGCAGCTCGCCGGCCATCTGGGAGGCCGTGCCGCCCTCGGCGTTGTCCTTGAGCGCGGTGATCGTCAGGGCGAGGAAGGCGCGCACGTCCTCCTCGGCCTTGGGGTCGCGCGCGACGCGGTACATCGCCAGCATCGAGCTGTCGTCGGCCACGTAGAAGAGGCCCAGCGCGGCCGCGCGGGCCACGAGGTGGTTCTTGTCCGCGATCTTCTTGAGCAGGATCTCGCGGGCCTCGGCCTTCTGCTCGGCCGTCGCGGCCACGCGACCCATCGTGATCAGCGCGGCCTCCTTCACGAAGACCTGCTTGTCCTCGACCAGCTTGCGCAGCACGGGGAACAGCTTCTGCTCGACTAGCTGCGGGCTCACGTGGTCAGGGCCGGAGCGACGGGGGCCGTCATTGGTCGTGACGGGGGCCACCCAGCGGCGGGGGAAGAACTCGATGCGGTTGAGCTCCCACCAGGTCTCCCAGGTGGTGTCGTCCTGCGCCTGCTTGCCACGCTGGGGGCCGTCGCCGCCCGTGGTGGGACCGCTGCTGGGGGTGTTGACCGGCGGAGGCGTCTTCACGCTGGGGGGCGTGACCACCTTGCCCGGCTCGGCGGGCGCCGTGGCCTCCGGCACCGGGTCGGTGGGCTCGCCGGGAGGCGGCGGGGCCTTGGGGTCGTTGGGCTCACGCACGCCGGGCGGCACCGAGCCGCCGGGCTTCTTGAAGCGGATGCAGGAGTCGGCCTGGGTGCCGAGCGCGAGCACGGGGCCCGCGACGATCAGGGCCACGATCCAAGGACGCAGTCGCAGCATGGGGAACCTCCGAGGTGCCTGCACTACTCCAAACCGTATGCCCGACATGGGCCTGCCGCAAGCATCAAGCGGCGGCTGGCGGGCGGGCGGCGGAGCCCGAGGGGGCGGCCTTGCGTGACGGGCGGGTGGCGGGGCGTTACCCGGGACTCCCGCGGCGCGCCCCCGGCGCAGGCCGGGGCTATCGGCCCGTGCGCTCGAGGGCCTGGCAGGTGCCGCACCAGCCGGCGGGCAGGCTGGGGTCCACCGTGGCCACCCAGGCAGGGGCCGCCCGCCGCTTGCTGGGCGGCTCGAGGTCCGGGGCCACGAGGGCATGGCCGCGGATCACCCGACCCTGGCCGTCCGTGATGGTCGTGGGGCCGTTGATCAGCCAGAACATCAGGTAGCCGCCGCCCGGGGCGCCGCAGGAGCCCACGGTGCCGTAGGTGGGGCAGGGCAGCGTGTCGTCCATCGCGTCGTGCGACCCGCCCTGCTCGGTGGTGTGCCACAGGCCGAGGTAGTGCCCGATCTCGTGGGCGGCCACCGTGCCCAGGCGCACCGTGTCCAGCCCGTCGTACTGGCACATCACGCCGGAGACGGCCGTGCCGTTGAGGCTGGGTCCGGTGATGGTCCCGGCCACGCCCGTGACCGCGCCGGAGTGCGCCTGCACCACGAAGAAGAGGTTGAGCCGCACATGGGTGGCCGCCGCGGTCAGGCGCAGCATCTCGGGGAACTCGGGCTCGGAGACCATGTCGAAGCGCGGGTCGGTGACATCGTAGTAGTCGATCGCACCGAGGCGGATGCCCTGCCCTTGCAGCACGCTGTCCAGCGTCGCGAGGATCTCCTGCAGGCGCACGTCGCCGGCGGCCGTGCTGGCCTTGGCAGGCAACGCCTGCGCCAGCCACACGTTCAGGTCCAGCACGCTGGCCGGGGACGTGCCGGCGGGGCGTCGCTCCACGATGGCACGCACCTCGATGCCGGGCCCGTAGGCACCGTCGGCCCGCAGGCGGAACGAGTACGTCCCGCCACCCGCCACCAGCTGCAGCCCCGGCTGGTCGGTGTTGGGCACCTGGCAGGCGAAGGCCTCGGTGCATGCCACCCAGCGGTAGGCCGAGTCGGCGCCCGGGGCCTCGTAGACCCGCTCGCCCGGCCCGCGCAGCTCCTCCAGCCCCAGCCGCGCGCTGGGCGTGCTCGAGCGCGCCTGCACGGTCAGCGAGATGGCGTCCTCGGGCACGAAGACGGAGAGCGTCGGCGTCAGGCTGCCCTGCAACGCCACGATGCCGAAGTCGATGAGGTCCTGGCGCGCGGCGCGGTTGGCGGAGACCTGCACCGTCAGCCCGGCGCCTGCGTCGGAGGGGCCCACGGCGAGGCTGCCGTCCAGCGCGCCTCCCGACGCGGACACCAGCCGCAGGCCCAGTGCGCCCGTGCCGCCGGGCGGCACCGTGAGGGGCAGGCTGGTGGTGAGCGAGAGGCCCTCGCCCGCGGGCAGCACCTCGTTCAGCGTCACCGGGCTGAGGGCGCTGGGATTGGAGAGGGAAAGCACGAGGTCCGAGGTCGCGCCTGCCGCTACCACGCCGAAGTCCAGCACCTGCGGGCTGGCCACGAGCCTGACCGTCTCGGCCGTGGCCCGCAGCACATGGGACGTCGTGCTGCTCGCGCTGGCGCCCTGCCACAGCAAGGTCAGCGTGCCCTGCTGGGCCCCGTCGCTGGTGGGGGTGCACGCCACCGGCAGGGAGACCGTGGCGCCGGCCCCGACCTCCAGCGGCAGCAGGCCCTCGCGCACCCGGAAGGGCGCGCCGGGCGCGGGCTCCGTGAGCGTGGCCACGGCCCCCAGCGGGTTGGTGAACGCCACGGCCACCTCGGTCGGCACCGTGCGCGCCACGACGCCGAGGTAGGTGCCTTCCGGCGCTGAGCCGCCGCCACCGCCACAGCCGCCGGCGGCCAGCCATGCCAGCACAAGCAGCGGGGGCAGCGCCCGCGCGATCGGCCCGCGACTGCAGGGGGAGCGATGTCGTGCCATGCAGCCTCCAAGCCTGCGTGAATCTACCCCGGCGCGTGTCGTCCGGCGGATGCGGGGACGGGGCGTGCGTGGCGTAGCATGGGGCGCGTGACGCCGCGCATGACCACCCCGGGCCGCCTGCTCGTGCTGGCGCTCGCGCTGCTGCTGGGCGGCGGCTGCAGCAACAAGCAGAAGAAGCTCAGCGGGGGCGGCGACATCCTCGGACAGGTCTACTACGACCTGCTGGGAGGCCAGCGGGCGCCGTCGCACTACTTCGGCGTGCTGCAGGGGAGCCGCGACCCTGAGTCGTTCGCCTACCGGATGGGCGACGATCCCTACCTCGTGGACAAGAACATCGATGCCATCACCCGCCTGGGCGGCGCCGAGTACGGCCGCCTCGAGGGCCTCGCCAACACCGTGGCCTTGATGCTGGAGGTGCTGCTGGAGGACGCCTCCGCGCTGGCGCGCAGCCAGGCGGCCTGCTCGCTGGCGAGGCTGGGCGCGCGCCTGCCGCGCTACGCCGCGCGCGGGCCGCTGGACGACGGCACGCGCCTGGCCGCCGCGCTGGCCGAGGTGAGTGGGCTGCTGGCTGAGGGAGCCGCAGGCCGCTCGCGGCTGGCAGGGGCCGTGGCCGTGATCGGGTCGTTCCAGTACGAGCCGGGCGTCTACGCCAAGAAGGCCCTGCAGTTCTTCGGCACGACGCCGGGCCTGGTGGACGAGCGCGACCCCGAGGTGCGCACCGCCATCGACACGGCCGTCGTCAAGGTGATGCGGCAGGCCATCGTCTACGGCCTGACCGCTGCCATCGAGGGCCCGGCCGACTTCGTGCGCGCCGACGCCTTGCGTGGCCTGCGCGTGCTGCGCGAGCCCGGCAGCGTGGAGGCCGTGCGCACGCGCCTGCCGCTGGAGGTGAGCCCCACCGTGCGCGGCGAGGCCGCCGACTACCTGGGGTCCGTGGCCTCGCCGGCTTCCGTGGAGGCGCTTGTCGCCCTGCTGCAGGACGTCGACGGCAGCGTGCGCTGGAAGGCGCGCCAGGGCCTCACGCGCGTGGCCGGCGAGGACCTCGGCCATCGGGCCGGGCCCTGGCAGCGCTGGGCGCGCGAGCGCTGGCCCGGCGTGGCCTTCCCCGAGGACGCCGCCGCCGCGGTGCCGGCCGGCTAGCCCGGGTGCCGGTCGCGCGGTCGTTGGTTCGGTGGGGACTGAGGCTGGCCGGGCTGGGCCTCGTGGCCCTCGTGCTCGTCACGCAGGTGCGCTGGCACGACAGCCTGCACCTCGCCGACGGATCCGTGCGTGAGGGCCGCGTGCGTCCCGTGGCCGGGGGCTGGGAGGTGCAGCCTCGGGAGGCAGGCGCCGCGGTCGAGGTCATCGTGTCCTCGCGCGTGGCGGGACGGCCTGGGCAGGGCTCCGAGGCCGACCTGCGGCTGGGCCTCGCCAGCCTCCTGGAGCGGCTGGGCAACAGGCTGCCGCTCGTGGCCCTCGTGCTGGCGGGACTGCTGGCCCTCATCGTGCTGACGGCGTGGCGCTGGCAGCTGCTCGTGCGCGCGCTGGGGCTGCCGCTGGGCTTTGCCACGGCGCTGCGCCTCACCTTCGTGGGCCTGTTCTTCAACATTGCGGTGCCGGGCGCCACGGGCGGCGACATCGTCAAGGCGTGGTACGCCGCGCGCAGGCTGGGCTCCGGCACGCGCGCGGTGGTCTCCGTGATCTTCGATCGCTTCGTGGGCCTGTTCGGGCTGGTGCTGCTGGCGGGCCTGGCGCTGGTGCTGGTGGTGCCGCAGCCCGGCGCCGGCGGCCACGATCCGTATGCCGCGCTGCGCACCCTGGTGGTCGTGGCGCTGGCCTCCGGCAGCGTGCTGGCCGCCGTGCTGCTCTCGGCTCGCGTGCGGCGCTGGCTGGGACTCGCGTTGCTGGGCCGCCTGCTGCCGCTGGCCTCGCTGCGCGAGGAGGCGGGCCGCGCGCTGGCCTCCTATCGCAGCCGTCCCGGGCTGGTGCTGCTGGCGCTGGGACTGTCGCTCGCCAACCACGCCGGCCTCGTGGTGGCTGCCATGCTGCTGGCCGATGCGCTGGGTGGAGGCGCTGCCGGGCTGGGCTTCACGCCGTTCCTGATCGTCGTGCCGCTGGCCAGCCTGGCCGGCGCGCTGCCGCTGCTGCCCGGGGGCTGGGGCGTGGGCGAGCTGGCCTACGCGTGGCTGCTGGCGCCCTTCGGCGTGGCCTCCACCGAGGCCGTGATGCTCTCGGTGCTGCTGCGCCTCGCGCAGGTGGCCGTGAGCCTGCCGGGGGGTCTGTTGTGGGCTGCGCAGCGTGGCGCGCACCGCCCGGGCAGCATGGCCGAGGACCTCGCGCGGGCGGGCGGGCCGGCAGGCTCGACCGGCGTGCCGGGCAAGGAGGCGAGCGCATGAGCAGCATCCCCGACCTCGTCGTGGTGGGCACGCTGGCCTTCGACGACATCGAGACGCCGGCGGGCCGCCGCAGCGGCCTGCTGGGCGGCAGTGCCACCTACTTCAGCGTGGCCGCCTCCAGCCTCTGCAAGGTGGGCCTCGTGGGCGTGGTGGGGGCCGACTTCCCCGCGGCCAGCCGCATGCTGCTGGAGGGGCGGGGCGTCGACACGCGCGGCCTCGAGGTGAAGGCCGACGGCCGCACCTTCCACTGGGCCGGCCGCTACGAGGGCGCGATGGACCAGGCCCAGACGCTGGCCACGGACCTCAACGTGCTGAGCACCTTCACGCCGCGCCTGCCCGAGGACTTCCGCCGGGCCCGCGCCGTGTTCCTCGCCAACATCGACCCCACCATCCAGGGCGCGGTGCTGGACCAGTTGCTCCCGCCCGAGGGGGGCGGGCCGCGCCTCGTGGCCATGGACACGATGAACCTGTGGATCCAGGTGGCCCAGCCTGCGCTGCGCAAGGTGCTGGCGCGCGTGGACGGGCTGTTCCTCAACGATGCCGAGGCACGCCAGCTGACCGGCAAGGGCAACCTCGTGGCCGCGGGCAAGGCCCTGCTCGGCCTGGGGCCGCGCTTCGTGATCGTGAAGAAGGGCGAGCACGGCTCCTTCCTGTTCAGCCCCGAGCGTTTCTACGCGCTGCCCTCCTTCCCCGTCGAGGAGGTGGTGGACCCCACGGGCGCGGGCGACACCTTCGCCGGCGCCGTGATGGGCTTCGCTGCCACCAGCGCGCGCCACGACGCCGCCCGGCTGTGCGAGGCCATGCTCTACGGCACGGCGATGGCGTCCTTCACGGTCAGCGACTTCAGCCTCGACGCCTTGCGCGGCCTGCAGCGTGCGCAGATCGAGCGGCGGGTCGAGGACCTGCGGCGCTTCGTGCAGCCGTGAGCGTCGCGGGTGCCAGCGCGCGGCTGCGCCTGTTCGTGGCGCTGCGCGTGGGCCCCGCGGCCGCCGAGGTGCTGGCGGGCGAGGCCCGGCGCCTGGCCGAGCAGGACCCGGCGCTGCGGCTGGTGAGGCCAGCCGACATGCACGTCACGCTGCAGTTCCTCGGCGACTGCCCGGAAGGCGATGTGGCGGCGCTCGCGGGGGCGCTGGATGGGGTCGCCGCAGGCACCCCGCCCTTCACGGTGGGCTACGCGGGCCTGGGCGTGTTCGAGGACCGCCACCCGGCGCGCCACCTGTGGGCCGGGGCCCGCTCCGAGCCGGCGGGGTCACTGGCCAAGCTGGCGGGCGACGTCGAGCAGGCCTTGGTGCTGCTGGGCTACCCCCGGCGGCAGCGTCCCTACGTACCCCACGCGACCATCGCCAAGCTGCAGCGCGGGCAGGTGCTGGCCGATCCAACCCGCCGAGCGCTGGAGGCCACGCCCGCGGGGCAGGGGGCCGAGTACGGGCGGGAGGGGGTGTCGGTGCTCAACCTTATGGTTTCGCTTGCCGATCCTGTCGGGTACGCTTACAAGAACCTGACAAGCCATCGGCTCGGCGGCGCCTAGCGTCCCGGGCCGGTGGAGGTGGCCGGTGACGGCGGGCTGGGCCCGTCACCAGCCTTCCCGGTCCCAGCAGGCAGCGTTGGAACGTGAGGCAGCGTCGAGGGCGGCAGCGTCGAGAGGTGCTGCGGCCCACGAGGTGCCGTGCGGTGCCGTGCGGCCGTGACCAGCCGGCCTGCTCGCGCGAGGTCTTCCCGGGCACTGGCCCGGGACCTCGCGCCAGCGGGCAGGGGCCAGGTCCCGCGCACGGTGCCCCCGGTGCAGCGGACGCGGCGAGGGGCAGCACCCCGTGCCGCCTGAGCAACCCACGACACGGCCAAGCGACGCCGACACGACCCAAGACAACCAACACAACCGAGGACACAAGGAGGACACGATGGTGGTAGACCCGCGCAGCAGCAAGGACGAGAGCAAGGATCCCAAGGCCAAGCAGCGCTCGCAGGCGCTCCAGGCGGCCCTGGGCACGATCGAGAAGCAGTTCGGCAAGGGCTCGATCATGACCCTGGGCGGCAGCGACCGCATCCAGGTCGAGGGCATCAGCACCGGCGGCCTGTCGCTGGACCTGGCGCTGGGCGGCCAGGGCGTGCCGCGCGGCCGCATCACCGAGATCTTCGGCCCCGAGTCGTCGGGCAAGACGACGCTGTGCCTGCACGTGATCGCCAACGCCCAGAAGGCGGGCGGCGTGTGCGCCTTCGTGGACGCCGAGCACGCCTTCGACGCCACCTACGCCCGCAAGCTGGGCATCAACCTCGACGAGCTGCTGGTGTCGCAGCCCGACACCGGCGAGCAGGCGCTGGAGATCGCCGAGACGCTCATCCGCAGCAACGCGGTGGACGTGGTGGTGGTGGACTCCGTGGCCGCGCTGGTGCCCAAGGCCGAGATCGAGGGCGAGATGGGCGACTCGCACGTGGGCCTGCAGGCGCGCCTGATGAGCCAGGCCCTGCGCAAGCTCAGCGGCGCCATCCGCACCTCCAACGCGGTGATGATCTTCACGAACCAGATCCGCATGAAGATCGGCGTCATGTTCGGCAGCCCCGAGACCACGACGGGCGGCAACGCGCTGAAGTTCTACGCCTCGGTGCGCATCGACATGCGCCGCATCGGGTCGCTCAAGGGCGCCAACGACGCCGTGATCGGCAACCGCACGCGCGCCAAGGTCGTGAAGAACAAGATCGCGCCGCCGTTCCGCATGGCCGAGTTCGACGTGCTCTTCGGGCAGGGCATCGATCGCCTGGGCGACCTGGTCGACCTGGCCACCAACGCCTCGATCATCGAGAAGAGCGGCTCGTGGCTGTCGTGGAAGGACCAGCGCCTCGGCCAGGGCCGCGACAAGGCGCGCGAGTTCCTCGCCACGCAGCCCGAGATGGTGGCGGCGCTCACGCGCGAGACCCTGCTGGCCGTGGCCGGCAAGGACGGCGTGCTGCCCACCTCGTCGGGCAGCGAGACGAGCGCCGAGGACGGCGGCTCGCCCAAGCAGGCGGCGGCTCCTGCCCCCGGCTCGGCCACCCGCCTGGGCGGGCCCGCGCCCGTTCCCGCGGTGGCGGATGCGCCCAAGGCGGAGGTGGCCAAGGGCGAGGCGCCCCGCAAGGCGCCCGAGGCCCAGCCGCGCAGCATCCCCGTGGTGACGCGCAAGACCCTGCCGCCCAAGCCGCAGGCCAAGCGCTGAGCGCAGGGCCGCGCAGCGCCGCGGCCCACGCCCTTAGCGTGCCTCGCCGCGCTCCCCGCGCGGGCCTCGTGCCCGGGCGGGGAGCGTGCGGCCTGCTGCCCGGCGCAGCGCGCCGGTGCCGAGGGCAGCGTGCTACCGTCGCGGCCCTGTCGCACGAGAGCCACGCGCCATGAGCACGCCTGCCGCCCGCCGACCCCACGACCAGCTGCGCGAGCGCTGGCTGGCCTTCTTCGGCGCCCGCCAGCATGCCCTGCCGCCCAGCGCGTCGTTGGTGCCCGACAACGACCCCACGCTGCTGTTCACCGGCGCGGGCATGAACCAGTTCAAGGACCTGTTCCTCGGCAAGGTGCCGTTGCCCTACCGGCGCGCGGCCACCGTGCAGCGCTGCTTGCGGCAGGGCGACCTCGAGAACGTCGGGCGCACGCCGCGGCACCTCACCTTCTTCGAGATGCTGGGGCACTTCAGCTTCGGGGACTACTTCAAGCGCGAGGCCGTGGCCTGGGCGTGGGAGCTGCTCGTGCGCGAGCTGGGCTTCGACGCCAAGCGGCTGCGCATCAGCGTCTACGAGGACGATGACGAGGCGCTGCAGGCCTGGCTGGCGCTGGGAGTCTCGCGCGACGCCATCGCGCGTTTCGACGCCAAGGAGAACTTCTGGCCCGCCAACGCGCCCAAGGACGGCCCCAACGGCCCCTGCGGGCCCTGCAGCGAGATCTTCTTCGACTACGGGCCCTCGGTCGAGGTGGGCGACGGCAGCGCCAAGGCCTACGACTCCGGCCGGTTCGTCGAGATCTGGAACACGGTGTTCACGCAGTTCGACCGCCGCGGCGTGGACGACCTGGTGCCCCTGCCGCAGCGCAACATCGACTGCGGCGCCGGCATGGAGCGGGTGCTGGCCGCCCTCGAGGCGCAGCGCTCGCCCTTCGGCACCAGCATGTTCCGTCCCATCGTGACGCGCGTGGCCGGCCTCGCGGGCAAGCCCTACGCCTTCGACCCGGCCGGCGGCATCCCGCAGGCCGAGGATGCGCGTCGCATGCGACGCATCAGCGACCATGCTCGCGCGGCCAGCTTCCTCGTCGCCGACGGGGTGAAGCCGGGCAACGAGGGCCGCGGCTACGTGCTGCGTCGCATCCTGCGCCGGGCCATCCGCGACGGCATCCAGCTGGGCCTGTCGGAGCCCTTCCTGGAGCGGGTGGCGCCCACCGTGATCGAGGTGATGGGGGACGGCTACCCCTACCTGCACGAGGCCGAGGCCGTCATCTGCGACGAGCTGCGCGCCGAGGAGCTGCGCTTCCGCGAGACCTACGCCCGTGGGGTGCACTTCCTGTCGGAGGAGGTGTCGCGCGCGGCCGGCGGCAAGGTGCTGCCGGGCGAGGCCGCCTTCCGCCTCTACGACACCTACGGATTCCCGCTGGACCTGGCCGAGGTGATCCTCGCCGAGCAGGGGATGACCGTGGATCGAGCGGGCTTCGAGCGCGAGATGGAGGCCCAGCGCGAGCGCGCCCGCGCAGGCGCCAAGATGAAGGGCGACATCTTCGCGGTGAGCCCGCTGCGGGAGCTGCGCGCACGCGGCGTGCTGGACACGCGCACGCAGTGCCACGAGGCCGAGGGCGCATGCACCGAGGGCGAGGGCCGCATCGTGGGCCTGCTCAAGGGCGACGCGCTGGTGCAGCGCCTCGCGCAGGGCGACGAGGGCACGGTGGTGCTGGACCAGTCGCCCTTCTACGCCGAGAGTGGCGGCCAGGTGGGCGACACGGGCACGCTGGAGTCGCCGCAGGGCCTGCTGGCCGTGGACGACACCCAGAAGGGCGAAGGCCTCGTGCTGCACCGCGGGCGCGTGACGCGCGGCGCGCTGTCCGTGGGCGACACCGTGTCGGCCCGCGCGGACCGCGAGCGGCGCGATGCGGTGCGGCGCAACCACACGGCGACGCACCTGCTCCACCGGGTCCTCAAGGACGTGCTGGGCGAGCACGTGCGCCAGCAGGGCTCGCTGGTGGCGCCGGACCGGCTGCGCTTCGACTTCAGCCACGGCAAGGCGCTCGCGCCCGAGGAGGTGGCCGAGGTGGAGCGCCGCCTCAACGGGTGGGTGCTGGGCAACCACGCGGCGCGCACCGAGGTGCTGGACCTCGAGGCGGCCAAGGCCTCGGGCGCCGTGGCCATGTTCGGCGAGAAGTATGACGCGCGCGTGCGCGTGCTGGACGTGCCCGGCGAGCCCACGCGCGGCGCTTCCTCGCGCGAGCTGTGCGGGGGCACCCACGTGGCCCGCACCGGCGACATCGGCTCCTTCCGCATCACGCTGGAGACCAGCATCGCATCGGGCGTGCGCCGCATCGAGGCCGTCACCGGGCTGGGCGCGGCCGACGCGGCCTCGCGCGACCGGGCCACGCTGCGCGAGCTGGGCGACCTGCTCAAGGCGCGGCCCGACGAGCTGGCGACGCGCGTGCGCGCGGTGCAGGCCCAGCTCAAGGACCTCCAGAAGGTGATCGAGCGTGCGCAGGCCGAGGCGGCCTCGCGCGAGGTGGAGCGGCTGCTGGCCACGCGCGACATGGCCGGAGGCCTGCGCGTCGCGCTGGCCGTGCTCGAGGGGCTGGACCCCAAGGGCCTCAAGGGCGCGTGGGACCGGCTGCGCAAGGACGGCGTCGAGGTGGCCGTGCTCGTCTCGCGGGCCGGCGGCAAGGCCCCGGTGTTCGTCGGGGTGGGCGAGGCGGGGCGAGCGCGCGGGCTGGATGCCTCGGCCTTGCTCAAGGACGCCTGCGCCGTGCTGGGCGGGGGCGGCGGCGGCAAGGCCGACCAGGCGCAGGGCCAGGGCAGCGACCCTGCCAAGGCCGAGGCCGCGCTGGGCGCCGTGCGTGCCCGCCTGGGCACCTAGGGCGCACGCAGGCCGCTCGCTTGCGCCATTCTTGACCCTCCCGGGTGGGGGGCCTACCTTGCCCGACTACCCAGCAGGGCCGCCCGAGGCGGGCCGGGCCGGGTAGGCGGGCCTGGCCCGCCATCCCCAGCCCCGAGGAGCAGCCATGGCGGTCCCCAAGAGGAAGCTGAGCAAGCGTCGCTCGCGCATGCGTGCGTCGCACCACGGCCTGATGGCCCGCTCGCTGTCCACCTGCTCGCGCTGCAGCTACGAGCGTCCCCCGCACCGCGTGTGCCCCAACTGCGGCTTCTACGACGGTCGTGAGGTGGTGGCCAAGGAAGAGGGCGCCTAGCCCAGGCTGGAACGGAGGCGGGCCATGCGCATCGCCGTCGACGCCATGGGAGGCGACCGCGCGCCGCAGGCGCCGGTGGCCGGTTCGCTGCTGGCCGTGGAAGCCTTCCCCGACCTGACGGTCGTGCTGGTGGGCAAGCCCGCGGCCATCGAGGCCGAGCTGGCGGCGGCCGGCGCCTCGGCCGCGGCGCGCGCGCGCCTGCCGGTCGTGGCGGCCGACGACGTGGTGTCGATGGACGAGGACCCGGTGGCCGCCGTGCGCGGCCGGGCGGGCTGCTCGGCGCGCGTGGCGGCCGAGCTGCTGGGCCGCGGCGAGGTGGCCGGCGTCGTCAACATGGGCTCGACCGGCGCGGCGGTGGCCGCGGCGCAGCTGTTCTGCCAGCGGCTCGAGGGCGTCAAGCGCCTGGGCATCGCCGTGCCCTTCCCGAGGGCCACCGGCGCCACGGTGGTGTGCGACTGCGGTGCCAACCCCGACGCGCGGCCCGAGCACCTGCACCAGTACGCGATCATGGCGGCGCACTACGCCCGGGCCACGCTGGGCGTGGCGCAGCCTCGCATCGGCATCCTCTCCATCGGCGAGGAGGAGCACAAGGGCAACCGGCTCGTGAAGGAGACCTGGGAGCGCTTCCGCGCCGCCCCGCTGCCCGCGTCGGTGGGCACCTTCCTGGGCAACATCGAGCCGCGCGAGTTCTTCCACGACCGCGCCGACGTGGTGGTGAGCGAGGGCTTCTCGGGCAACGTGGCGCTGAAGGCCGCGGAGGGCATGGCGGAGTACATCCTCGGCGTGCTCAAGGGCGCCCTGCCCGTGGCCCCGGAGTCGGGCAAGGTGCTCAAGACGCTGATGGGTCGCGTGGACTACGCCGAGTACGGCGGCGCCCCGCTGCTGGGCGTCAAGGGCGCCTACCTCATCGGTCACGGCCGCAGCGATGCGCGCGCGGTGCTCAACGCCCTCAAGGCGGCGCGGGCCTTCGTGCAGCACGACGTCGGTGCCCGCATCGTGGCCGCCCTGGCGGCCACGCCCAGCGGCGAGGCCTCGGCCTCGTGAGCGGGCTCGTCCCCACGGCCCTTGCCTGCCCCGGGCAGGGCGCCCAGCGCCTGGGCATGGGCGTGGATGTGGCCGCGGCGCACCCGGCCGCGGCCGAGGTGTTCCGCCGGGCCAGCGGCGTTCTGGGCCTGGACCTGCTGGGCACCTGCCGTGACGGCCCCGAGAGCGAGCTGGTGCGCACCGACCTGCAGCAGCCGGCCATCCTGGCCGTGGGCGCTGCGGTGGTGGCGGCCCTGCGCGCGGGCGGTGCCCTGCCCGAGGGCAGGCTCGTCTGCGCCTTCGGGCTCTCGCTGGGCGAGTTCACGGCCCTGCACGTCGCGGGCGTGCTGGGGCTGGAGGACGCCGTGGCCCTCGTGCGCGAGCGCGGGCTGGGCATGCAGGAGGCCAGCGAGCGCGTGCCCTCCGGCATGACCGCGCTGCCCGTGGAGCAGGCCGTGGCCGAGGACCTCTGCGCGCAGGCGCGTGCCGCCACCGGGGGCACGTGCAGCGTGGCCAACCTCAACGCACCCGGCCAGGTCGTGATCTCGGGCGACGTGCCCTCGCTGGAGCGGGCCGAGGCGCTGGCCAAGGAGCGCGGCGTGCGGCGCGCGACGCGCCTGCCCGTGGCGGGCGCCTTCCACAGCGCGCTGATGCAGCCGGGCGCCGAGCGGCTGGCCCGGGCGCTGGAGCGGGTCACCCTGCGCACGCCGTCCATGCCCGTCATCCCCAACGCCACCGCGCGGCCCACGCGCGACGTGGGGGAGATCCGCGATGCCCTGCTGCGGCAGGTGACCAGCCCCGTGCGCTTCGTGGAGTGCGTGCAGGCAGCCCATGCTCTGGGCGCGCGCGCCGTGCTGGAGCCGGCGCCGGGCAACGTGCTCTGCGGCCTCGTGCGCCGCATCGAGCCCTCGCTGGAGACCTTGCCGGCCACCAACGCCGAGGCGGTGGCTGCCCTGCTCGCCCCCGGAGCCCGTCCATGAGCCATCACGCCCACGACTTCGACGGAGCCAGCGCCCTGGTGACGGGCGGCACGCGCGGCATCGGGCGCGCCATCGTGGCCGCACTCGCCGCGCATGGCGCCAAGGTGACCTTCACCGGCACCAACGCGCAGGCCGCCGAGGAGGCGCGCGCGGCCAGCGGGGCCCCCGAGCGCGTGTCCTTCTGCGCGGCCGACGTGGGCGACGCGGCCGCCTGCAAGGCGGCGGTCGAGGCGGCCGTCGCCTTCGGGGGCGGGCTGGACATCCTTGTCAACAACGCCGGCATCACGCGCGATGGCCTGCTGCTGCGCATGAGCGACGAGGACTGGGACAAGGTGCTGGAGGTGAACCTCTCCGGCACCTTCTACATGATCCGTGCTGCCAGCCGGCACCTGATGAAGAGCAAGCGGGGCCGCATCATCAACATCACGAGCGTGGTGGGGCTGATGGGCAACGCCGGCCAGGCCAACTACGCCGCGAGCAAGGGGGGCGTGGTGGCGCTGACCAAGGCCGTGGCCAAGGAGCTGGCCGGTCGTGCGGTCACCGTGAACGCGGTGGCCCCCGGCTACATCACCACCGACATGACGGCGGCGCTGCCTGCCAGCGCGGCCGAGGAACTCAAGAAGCACATCCCGCTGGGCCGTCTGGGCTCTCCGGAGGACGTGGCCGAGGTGGTGGCCTTCCTGGCCTCCCCCCGGGCTGGCTACGTCACCGGACAGGTCTTGCCGGTCGATGGCGGTATGGTGATGTAGACCATGACGGCACGGCCCCCGGGAGGGTGGCCGTGCTGCCGGGCCGGACACGGCCCGTTCCCCCTTCCGTCAGGAGGTTCCCGGTGAGCGTCAAGGACAAGGTCATCGAGATCGTGTGCGAGCAGCTCGGCCAGCCCAAGGAGAAGGTCAACGAGAGCACCTCGTTCATCACCGACCTGGGCGCGGACAGCCTCGACACCGTCGAGCTGGTCATGGAGCTCGAGGACGAGTTCGACCTGAGCATTCCCGACGAGGAAGCCGAGAAGATCAAGACGGTCGGGGACGCCATCAAGTACATCGAGCAGCACTCCTCGAAGAAGGAGTAGGCCCGATGGGGCGCCGGGTCGTCGTCACGGGCCTGGGGACCATCAACCCCTGCGGCCATGACGTGCGTTCCTCGTGGGACGCCGTCGTGAACGGTCGCAGCGGGGCGGGTCCCATCACGCGGTTCGATGCCGCCGTGATGGAGATGCCGTGCCGGGTCGCCTGCGAGATCAAGGGCTTCGACCCGGCCAAGCACTTCGAGGTCCGCGACATCAAGAAGCTGGACCTGATGGTCATGTACGGCCTCGTGGCCGCCCAGCAGGCATGGACCGACGCGGGCCTCGCCGCGCTGGCGGGCCTGCCGCGCCATCGCGCCGGCGCCATCATCGGCACCGGCATCGGCGGGCTGGACACGATCGAGGACACGCACACCACGATCATGGAGAAGGGCCCGCAGCGCGTGAGCCCCTTCTTCGTGCCCAAGATGATGCCCAACGCCGTGGCGGGCAACCTCAGCATCCGCTTCGGGCTGGAGGGGCCGGCCTACGTCACCTCCTCGGCGTGCGCCTCGAGCAACCACGCCATGGCACTCGCGCACCGCAGCGTGCGCGACGGCGAGCAAGACCTGTGCCTCACGGGCGGCGCCGAGGCCACGATCACCTCGATGGGCATGGCCGGCTTCAACAGCATGCGCGCCATGAGCACGCGCAACGACAACCCGGCTGCGGCCAGCCGCCCCTTCGACCGCGACCGCGACGGCTTCGTGATGGGCGAGGGCGCCGGAATCCTGGTCTTCGAGGAGCTCGAGCACGCCAAGGCCCGCGGTGCGCGCATCTACTGCGAGGTGCTGGGCTCGGGCATGACCTCGGACGCCCACCACATCACGGCGCCGGCCCCCGGGGGCACGGGCCCCGCGCGGGCGATGCAGCTGGCGCTGGCCGACGCGCGGCTCAAGCCCAGCGACATCGAGTACATCAACGCGCACGGCACCTCCACCGAGCTCAACGACCGGGCCGAGACGGCTGCCATCAAGTCCGTGTTCGGCGATCACGCCCGCAAGCTGGCCATCTCGTCGTCCAAGTCGATGGTGGGCCACCTGCTGGGCGGCTCGGGCGGCGTGGAGGCGGTGTTCACGGCCCTCTCGATCCACGAGGGCATCGTGCATCCCACGATCAACCTCGACAACCCGGACCCGGAGTGCGACCTGGACTACGTGCCCAAGGTGGCTCGTCGCCTCAAGGTGCGCCGCGCGCTGAGCAACAGCCTGGGCTTCGGCGGGCACAACGTCACGCTCGCCTTCGGCGCGCTCTAGCGCCACGTCGGTGGCGCCCCTCGAGGTGGAGGCCGCCCTGCGCAGCCGGCTGGCCGCCGCGGGCCAGCAGGGCTTGCTCGACCATGCGGCCTCGCTGCCGCCGGCGGCCGCGCGGGCCCTGCTGGAGGAGGCGGGGCAGGAACCGTGGGAGGCCTTGCGGCAGGCCGTGCTCGCAGGGGCTCCTGCCGCCCCGCCGGAGCTGCGTCCCCCGGCCTGCCTGACCCTGCGGCGGCAGCAGGCCGTCGGCGGCCTCAGGCCGCGGCTGGCCGGGCTGGGCCGCGAGTGGCTGGCGCAGGGGCGCGTGGCCACCGTGATGCTGGCGGGCGGGCAGGGCACCCGGCTGGGGCACCCCGGCGCCAAGGGCACCTTCGTGCTGGGGCCCCGGCCCGATCGCACGCTCTACGCCGTGCTGGCCGAGCGGGTGGCGCGAGCCAGCCGGGAGGTGGGCTGGCCCGTGCCCCTCGTGGTGCTCACCAGCCCGGCCACGGATGACGAGACCCGCACCGCCTTGCGCGACCCGACGCGCTTCGGGCTGCAGGCGCAGCAGGTGGAGATCGTGGTGCAGCGCACGCTGCCCGTGCTGGATGGGTCCGGGGTGGCGCTGCTGGAGGCGCCCGGCCGCCTGCTGCGGGCGCCCGACGGCCATGGGGGCGCGCTGGGCGCGCTGGAGGCAGCGGGCACGCTGGCGCGGCTGCAGGCGCAGGGCGTGCAGGTGCTGACGACCTTCCAGGTGGACAATCCGCTCGCGCGCCCGCTGGACCCGGTGATGCTGGGCTGGATGCGGGAGCGCTCGCTGCAGGTGCTGGGCAAGGCCGTGCGCCGGGCCTCCCCGCAGGAGCGGGTGGGCATGTTCGCGCGTGACCTCGCCGGGCGCCTGCGCGTGGTCGAGTACACCGAGCTGGAAGGCCTGCCGGCCGCCTCCGAGCTGGCCATGGGCAGCATCGCCCTCCACGCCCTGGACCTCTGCTGGCTGCGCTCCCTGCCGCTGGGGGACCCCGCCTTCCTGCCCCTTCACCCGGCACGCAAGCGGGTCACGGCGCTGGACCCGGCCACGGGCGCCGCCCGGACGCTGGAGGCGGTCAAGTGCGAGCGCTTCCTGTTCGACGTGTTCCCGCATGCCGGCCGCGCCGAGGTGCAGGAGGTGGACCGGGCCCGGGAGTTCGCGCCGGTCAAGAACGCCAGCGGCGCCGACAGCCCCGAGACGGCCCGCGCGCTGGTCGAGGCCGAGGTGCGGCGCTGGCACGCCGAGCGGGGACTCCCGGTGGGCGAGCCGCCTGCGCTGGAGCCGCTCGTGCTGGACGCGCAGTAGGGGCGTCACGGCCCGCACGCGCGCGGCGGGCACCGCCGTCCGCCTTGGCCACGCGAGGTGCTGCAGGGCTGCGGCGAGCCCGTAGGATGGGCCGCCGTCCCAGGAGCACGCAGATGGCGCGCGGGTCCAGCCGGATGCAGGTTGCTGTGCTGATGGGGGGGCCCAGCAGCGAGCACGACGTGTCGCTGCAGGGCGGCAAGAACGTAGTGGACGCACTGGACCTGCGCCGCTTCGACGTCTGGCCGGTGGTGATCCAGCGCACGGGAGCCTGGCAGGTCGCGAGCAAGCCGTGGGCTGGCAGCGAGGGCGGCTTCGACCCGCACGCCGGTGCGGGCTGGCGCTCCTTCGAGGGCACCTGCGAGGCCCTCGTGCACCTGCGCAGCCTGCGCATCGAGGCCGTGCTGCCCATCCTGCACGGACGCTTCGGCGAGGACGGGACGCTGCAGGCCTGCCTCGAGGCCGCAGGGCTGCCGTTCGTGGGCAGCGACGCGCGCGGCAGCGCCGGCGCCGCCGACAAGATCCGCACCAAGGAGGTGCTGGGCTTCCACGGCATCGCCACGCCGCGCTTCGAGGTGGTGCCGCCCGAGTCCTTGCGCGGGCTGGCCGCGCTCTCCGACCGGCTCGTGGCCTCCTTCGGGCTGCCGCTGGTGGTGAAGGACCCGCTGGGCGGCTCCACGCTGGAGGTGCGCGTCTGCGCGGACGCCGCGCAGGTGACCAACGCGCTGGCCGAGCTGGGCCCCAAGGCCGAGCGCCTGCTGGTCGAGGCCTACGTGCCCGGGCGCGAGCTGACCGTGGCGGTGCTGGGACTGCGCGAGGGCGAGGCCCCGGTGGCGCTGCCGGTGATCGAGATCCGGCCGCGGCGCAGCCAGCATTTCGACTACGCCGAGAAGTACGGCCAGGACGGCGCGGAGGAGCTGTGCCCGGCACCGCTGGAGCCGGAGGTGGCTCGCGAGGCGCAGTCCATCGCGCTGCGGGTGCACGCGCTGCTGGGCCTGCGCGCGATCTCGCGCACCGACCTGATGCTGGGCGCCGACGGCCGGCTGCAGGTGCTGGAGACCAACACGATGCCGGGCATGACGGCGCGCAGCCTCGTCCCCCGTGCGGCCGCGGCCACGGGCATGGCCTTCCCGGCGCTCGTGGAGGGGCTGCTGCGCACCGCGGCGCGGGCCTAGGGGCCCGATCGCGTGCTGGTTGTGGACGCGCCCCGGGCCGGTGCGAGGATCAGGGCATGACGACGCCGACGCCGGTCTACCCGAAGGTCTGGGGCGAGGAGCACTGGATCGTCAACAAGGAGTACTGCGGCAAGCTGCTGGTGCTGAAGAAGGGCTTCCGCTGCTCCATGCACTACCACAAGGTGAAGGACGAGGTCTTCTACGTCATCAAGGGCAAGGTGCTGCTCGAGACCGAGCAAGGTGCGCGCGTGATGCTGCCCGGGGACCACGTGCATATCCCGCAGCGGCTGCTGCACCGCTTCTCGGGCCTCGAGGACAGCCAGATCATCGAGTTCTCCTCGCACCACGAGGAGGAGGACAGCTACCGCACCGAGCCCAGCGGCCCCTTCGACGTGGCCAGCGTGCGCCTGCCGACCCCCTGAGGGCGCTCGCGGGGGCGTCCCGGCGTCCCGCGGGCCGGGCGCTAGCATGGGCAGCACCCGAGGACCCTGCCCCGCATGCGCCTTGCTGGCTGGATCGCCCTGCTCGCCCTGGCCGTGGCCGCGGTGGCCCTCGTGTTGCGCCTGGCCCGCCCCGAGGTCCCGCTGGTGGTGCTCGAGGCCCCCGACCGCCGCCCGGCGCCGGGCACGGACGCCAGCGCGCCGCTGACGGCCTCCGGGCCCGATGCGCCCACCGGGGGCACCTACTGGGGGATCGTGGTGGACAGCGCCGGCCGTCCCATCGAGGGCGCGCGCGTGCTGCTGGTGCGCTACGAGAGCGGCACGGGAGTCAGCGTGCCGCGCTTCCGTCCCGACGGGTCGGACTTCGACCCGGCGCGCGTGGTGCGCATCGGCGACTACCACGTCTCGGGCGAGACGCGCTCGGGCCCCGGCGGCCGCTTCGAGGTCACCGCCGGCACGCCGCGCGACGAGGTGCGGGTGGTGGTGGCGTGGACGGAGGAGCACGCACCCGCCTACACCTTCACGGCCTCGCCCAAGGACGAGGTGCGCGTGGTGCTGCAGGCCGGGGGCCGGCTCAAGGGCACCGTCGTGGACCCGCGCGGGCAGCCCGTGGCGGGTGCGCTGGTCGAGGTCTACCTGCAGCAGCCGGCGCCCCGGGCCCTCGCCCCCGAGCCGGGCAAGCCCGTGATGGCGGTGCCCGGCGAGGTGCGTCGCCTGTCGGCCGCGGCCACGCTGGGCGACTTCATCGGCCGCGTGGTGGGGCCGCGCGTCTACGGCATCGAGCCCACCGACCAGGTGGCCCTGCGCATGGCCACGAAGCCCGACGGCACCTTCCACGTGGGCCCGGTGGACGACAGCGTGCAGCTGGAGGTGGTGATCACCCACCCCGACTACATGTGGACGGACTTCGACGAGGACGACAAGGGCTTCGTGCAGCGGCCCGTGCTGCGGCCGGGGGAGGTGCTGGAGCGCACCTACGCCCTGCGCGAGGGCCACTGGATCGCCGGCCGGGTGGTGGGGGACGACCGCGCCCAGACGCCCATCGCGGGCGTCGTCATCTCGGTGCGCAGCATCCCCTCGTACAAGAAGCACCCGTACTACGACAGCAAGCCCCGCATGGCCATCACGGACACCGACGGCTCCTTCCGCGTGGCGGGCCTGAGCCACGCGCCGTTCATGGCCGACCTGCACCATGCATCCTTCGGGCACGAGTTCCAGGGGCAGGTGCCTGCAGACACGCGCAACCTGCTGTGGGTCGTGCGCAGCCGCGGCGGCATCCTCGGGACCGTGCGCGGGCTGGACGAGCGCCCGCCGGGGGGCCGCGTGCGCCTGGTGCTGGAGCCGATGGAGGCGGGCCGGCCGGTCGGGGCGCGGGCGACGGTGGAGGCCATGCTCACGCCCGACGACACCTTCCTGCTCGAGAAGGTGGACCCCGGCACCTACCGCGGAACGCTCAGGGCGGGCAGCCGTGCCGCGCAGCCGGTGGTGTTCACGGTGGAGCCGCGCAGCGTGGCTCGGGTGCAGTTCGAGTGCGGAGGGGGCGGCGCGATCGAGGCCCGGGCCAGCGACGCGCAGGGGCGCATCGTGGACCCGGTGACCGGCAGCCTGCGCCGCCTCGCCGAGGGCGAGGAGCCCTCGCCGGTGGAGGACATGGTCTCGCGCGCGGGCGTGATGACCGCGGAAGGCCTGCCTGCCGGGCGCTACGTGCTGGAGGTGTCGGCCGAGGGCTTCCTCCCCTCCAGCAGCGAGCCCTTCGAGGTGCGCGACGGGGGCCTCGCGCGCGTGGGCCCCATCGTGATCCAGCGACCGGCTCGGCTGAGCGTGGGCAGCGTGCGCGACGCGGCCGGGCGCATGCTGCAGGTGCCCATCGCGCTGGAGGTGGGCGAGGGGGACGAGCCCCCCAAGCCCGTGCTGGTTCTGCGAGGCGACATCCGCGTCAGGCCGGGGCGGGTGCGCGTCCGTGCCCGCGACCCGCAGGACCGCACCTTCGAGGCCGAGCTGGTGCTGGCCGACGGCGAGCGGCACGCGCTGGAGGTGGTGCTGGGCGGGCGCTAGGCCGCCCCGCGGTCCTCCGGAGGCACCCTCGCCGCCACGCTGGCGGGCGGGCACCGGGCCCGTACGCTGGCAGCCCATGCCCGCTCGCGCGCCCTCCCCGGCCCCGGCTGACAGGCCGGCGGGGCGCCCTGCGCGCCGGGCCACGGCGCCGGCAGGCGATGCTGCACCGGCTCGCCGCACGCGGCGCAACATGAACGGCTACGACCTCGCGCCCGAGGTGGCCGAGCTGATCCGGGCCGTGAACGCGTTCAAGGACCGTACGGGTCGCGCCTTCCCCGCCTGGAGCGAGCTGCTCCAGATCCTGCGCGACCTGGGCTACGAGAAGCGACGCTAGGAACCCCCCGAGGAGGATGGCCATGGAGATCCGCATCGACACCCGCCCGGCCCGCAAGGCCGGAGCCGAGGCCCTGGTCCTGCTGTGCGCGAAGGGCGACCCCATCGCGCGCGCAGCCGGCGCGCTGGGCACGGCCTACGCCGCGCCGGTGGCGGCGCTGGTGGCGCGCAAGCTGTTCGAGGCCGGTGCGGGCCAGGCCCGTGCCGTGGTCGGCGCGCGTGGCGCGGGGGTGGGCACGCTGGTCCTTGTCGGGCTCGGCGATCCCTCGAAGGCCGGCGCAGAGGGCCTGAAGCGTGCGATGGCTGCCGGCTTGCGCGTGGCGGGCGATCACGGTGCAAGGCGCGTGGCGGTGGCCTTCGCCAAGGGCCTGCCGCGCGGCACCAGCGCCGAGCGCGCCGGCCGCGCGCTGGGCGAGGCGGCCTGCATGTCGCTCTACCGCTGGGAGGGGTACCGCACCCAGAAGAGCAAGGTGGCCGTCGAGGCCGTCGCCCTGCTGGTCTCGGCCCGCGAGGCGGGGGCGGCGCGCCGGGGCCTCTCCGAGGGCCGCGCCCTGGGCGAGGCCGTGTGCTTCACGCGCGACCTGGGCAACGAGCCCCCCAACGTGGCCACGCCGCGCTGGATCGGGGACCGGGCGCAGGAGATGGCGCGCGCCGAGGGCCTGCAGTGCACCATCCTCGAGAAGGACGAGATGGAGCGCCTGGGCATGGGCTCGCTGCTGGGCGTGGCGCGCGGCAGTGCGCAGGCCCCGCGCCTCGTGGTGCTCACCTACGTGCCCGCAGGCAGGCCCAAGGCGCCCGCCGTGGCGCTGGTGGGCAAGGGCATCACCTTCGACACGGGCGGCATCTCGATCAAGCCGGCCGCGAAGATGGAGGACATGAAGTTTGACATGTGCGGCGGCGGCGCCGTGCTGGGGGCGATGCTCGCCATCGCCCGCCTCAAGCCCGCCGTGCGTGTCAGCGGCCTCGTGCCGCTGGTGGAGAACATGCCCGACGGCAACGCCTACAAGCCGGGCGACATCCTCAAGGCCATGAACGGCGTGACCATCGAGGTGAAGAACACCGATGCGGAGGGCCGCCTGATCCTGGCCGACGCGCTGGCCTACGCGGCCAAGCACCTCACGCCGCGCCCCCAGGCCCTCGTGGACATCGCCACGCTGACCGGTGCGTGCGTGGTGGCGCTGGGCGACCAGTACGCCGCGGTGCTGGGCCACGACGACGTGTGCGGTCGCCTGCTGGCTGCCTCGGAGGCCAGCGGCGACCCGCTCTGGCGCCTGCCGCTCAACGACGGCTACCGCAGCCAGATCGAGAGCGTGTTCGCCGACGTGAGCAACCTGGGCGGCCCCGGCGGGGGCGTGCAGACCGGCGCGGCGTTCCTCGAGAAGTTCGTCGACGGCCTGCCCTGGGCCCACCTGGACATCGCCGGCCTTGCGTGGACCGAGCGCGACGCCGGCCTCTACCGCAAGGGCGCGACGGGCTACGGCGTGCGCCTGCTGGTCGAGGCCGTGCGCGGCTGGGCGCGAGGCCGCTAGGCCGCGCGGTCCCCCGTGTACCCCCCCGAGGGCACCTCGAGCGAGCTGCTGACGGTGGCGCAGGCCAGCGCGCATGCACTGCGTACGCTGCTGGACCTGGCGCGCACCTGCCGTCGCCCGCTGGTGCACCTGCAGCACAACCCCGACCCGGACGCCCTGGCCAGCGGGCTGGCGGTGCAGGCCCTGCTGAAGCGGGCTCTGGGCGTGGAGGCGGTGATGGCCTACACGGGCGGCGTGGGCCGGGCCGAGAACCGCGCGATGCTGCGCTGGCTCAAGATCCAGATCGTGCCCGCCTACAAGATCGACTACGCGCAGCACGACCTCGTGCTGGTCGTGGACACGCATCCCGGGTCGGGAACCTGCCGCCTGCCCGCCGGCGTGGTCCCCCAGGTGGTCATCGACCACCACCCCGTGCGCACGCAGGTGCCCGGCGTGCGCTTCCTCATGGTGGACCCCTCGTACGGCGCGACCAGCACCATGGTGGGGGCCCTGATGCTGGACAACGGGGTGCCCGTGGACGAGCGGGTGGCCACCGCCCTCAGCTATGGCATCGACACCGACACGCAGGGCCTCGTGCGCGGCTGCGGGCCCAAGGACGAGGCGGTCTACGAGCGCGTGCACGCGCTGGCCGACAAGCGCATCCTGGGCCGCATCCAGCGTGCGCGCGTCACGCAGGAGTACTTCCAGGTGCTGGAGAACGGCCTGCGCCATGCGCAGGTGACGGACTTCACCGTGACCACGTGGGTGGGTGCCGTGGCCTACGGCGACGCGGTGGCCGAGATCGCAGACCTGCTGTTCCGCCTCGAGGGCACTCGCTGGGTGCTGGCCGCCGGCGAGCACCGGGGCGTGCTCAGCTTCTCGTTGCGGGCCCTGCTGGCCGACGGCGTGGATGCGGGTGCCGTGGCCCGCGACATCGCGCTGGGGCAGGGTGGGGGCCACGAGGCCTACGCGGGCGGCCAGGTCCCGCTGCGGCCCGGCGAGGAGCCGCGCGTGGCCTTCGAGGACCTGCGAGAGCGGTTCCTCAAGGCGGTGCGGGCCAAGCGCACCCTCACCCGGCCGCTCACGCTGCCGCCGGTTGCACCCCCCGAGCCTCCCGCCGGCGCCTGAACGGATCGGCTTGCGCCATGGGAGCCCGGCGCGGGGCGCGCCTGCGGTAGGGTGGCGGCATGCGACGGCTCCCCCTCACCTTGCTGGTCCTGTCGGCCCTGCTGTTGCTCGTGGTACCGCGGGCCGGCGGCGCCCCGGACGCCTCGCTGGCCGACCTCAAGGCGCAGGTGTTGCGCACGCTGGAGGACAAGGACCCCGCCAAGCGTGCGCGCGCGTTCCTGCCCCTGCATGGCCGCAAGGATGCCGCGGCCCTGCAGGTCGCGGTGGACGGGGCAGGCCGGGCCCTGCAGGCCGTCGAGAAGGTGCGGGCCGAGCAAGCCAAGGCCGAGGCGGCCTACGAGAAGGCCTGCACGGGCCTCGACGACCTCGAGAAGGTGTTCGAGGAGAAGAACGACAACTCGCCGCGGGCCACCGAGGCCTTCAACAAGGCCGAGCGCAAGCTCAGCGGCCAGCGGGACGCGGCGCGGGCCACCCTGCGCGACCTCGAGGCGGGCCTGCTGGCCGCCAAGGCCCTGGTGGACGCCGCCGTCGTGGCCGCCTCGACGCTGCTGGGCAACCTCGAGGCCGCCGAGCTGTCCGCAGGCCTGGACCTGCTGGAGGCAGGCTGGCTGGGATCGCGCGATGACGGGGACGCCCTGCGCTTCTTCGATGCGCTCGCGGGCGCCAAGGGCGACCTGCCGCGTGCGCGGGCCCTGGCGGTGCTGCGCGACGAGGCCCGCACGCCGCGCGTGCGGGCGGCCGCGCTGGATTACCTCGCCCGCGTGCGCGACGGCAACCTGCCCGACGCCGCCGTGCCGCTGCTGCAGGCGCCCGTGTCGGCCTTCGAGCTGATCGCGGCCAGCGTGCATGCGCTCGAGCGCGTGCACCGGCAGGGGGGCATCGAGCCCCTGATCGCCTTCCTCGGGCGCCCCGACAGCGAGATCGGGCGGCTGCGCGGCGATGCCACCGCCGCCCTGCGCAGCCTCACGGGACAGGCGCACGGGCCCTACCGCGACCCGTGGGAGGCGTGGTGGAAGGCTGCCCGCGACGGCTTCCAGATGCCGCCCGACCCCAAGCCGCATGACCCGGGCGCCGGGCAGGGCAAGGGCGTGACCTTCTACGGCATCCGTACCTTCAGCAACCGCATCCTGCTGGTGCTGGACGTCTCGCTGTCCATGGAGAAGCCCGACGAGAAGGGCAAGCCCGAGCCGCGCCGCATCGACCTGGCCAAGAAGGAGGCCGAGGGTGCGGTGCACAACATGGACGACGGCCACCGCTTCAACGTGCTGCTGTTCAACCACAGCGTGATCGGCTGGCAGCCCAGCATGGTGGTCGCCAGCGAGGAGACCCGGCGCAAGGCCGCCCAGTGGATCCGGGAGGCCGAGCACATCGGCGGCACCAACATCCACGACGCCCTGGAGGCAGCCTTCCGCATCGCCCTGAAGTCCACGGGCGAGCCGCTGGTGGACACGATCTTCTTCATGACCGACGGCACGCCGACCGCCGGCAAGCTGCAGGACCCCAAGGCCATCCTCGAGCAGGTGGCCGAGTGGAACCGCACCGCGCGCCTGACCATCCACTGCATTGCGGTGGGCGAGGCCGACGGCGGGTTCCTGGAGGAACTGGCCCGCATCGGGCGGGGGACCTTCCTGCGCCGCTAGCCGGGCCGGGCGGGCGGCCGTGCCCGTCCGCGGCCCGGCACGCACGGAGGGCGCGCAGGGCACTGCGGCGAGCCGTGCGGGCATCCCACGGGCACCGGCCCGTCGCGCCAAGCCGGGCCTCTGGCGGCCCGCCGGGCTCCCCCTTCTACTTCTGATAATGGATCTTATGTTGCGTTGACAGCCCGGCAGGCAGGCCGCGCGGCGGCGGGCTCGCCAGCTGGGCCGCCTCGGCGGCCTGCGTGGACGGCCTAGGCCTTGGGCCGCAGGCGCAGCCCGGTCCATAGCCCCAGCACCAGCAGCACAGCCGCCCCGGCCCCCGCCAGCGCCTGCGATTGCTCGCGCAGGTCCTCGGCAGCCTGGCGGCGTCGCCCCTGCTCGGCCGCGTAGGCCGTGTCGGGGTGCTGCTCGGGCGGCGGCGGGCGGAAGACGTAGTCCTGCACGGAGAGCTGGTAGGCCACCTGCTCGTCCGCCTTGAGGTCCTGCAGGGGGCTCTCCGAGGGCAGCCGGGCCATGCCGCGGGCCTCGCGCCACAGCCGGTCCCGCCAGAGGCGGTCCAGCAGCGCCCGTGGGTGGGTCGGGTCGAGCGCCGGCCCGGCGCCGGCGATCCGGGCACGGAGGTCCCCCACCCGCAGGCCAGGCTCGGCGGGCACCTGCGTGCCCGGGGGCGGCGCGTAGGCAGCCTCGCCCGGCGCCCTGCGCACCGCACCCCCTGCGTCCACCTCGACCCACGGGCGCCACGCCCAGGCCTCCTCGGCGCCGGAGGCACGCGCGTCGTGCCAGCGGCCCTCCAGCCCGGCCGAGCCCGCCTGCCTCCACGCCTCGTCGCCGTCGGCATGCACGGGGGCGGCTCCGGCGGCGAGGCCCGCGAGCACCACGGCCCACGGCAGCAGGGAGCGGCGTGCCAGCCTCACAGGCCCATCTCCCGGTCGGCCAGCAGGTCCGAGGGGCTCAGGTCGTCCGTGAGCACGAGGCTGCCCTCGGTGGCCGGCACGTGCCGCACCGCGTAGCGTTCCAGCGCGAAGGCCGACACCTCCAGCATGGGGTGCAGCGGGAAGGCAGGCGTGCCTGCCTGCGCGGCGCGCGCCTCGTGCACCTCGGGCACGCGCCCCTCGGCGTTGCTCCACAGGATCACGTTGCCCGGGAACCAGAGGTTGGGGTGCAGCCAGGTGGGACCCACGGCGCGGTCCAGCGTGGCGGCCACGGCGCGGCACACCGGCCCCTGCATGCCCGTGCCCAGCACGTTGACACCCACCCACCCGCCGGGCGCGAGGTGCGAGCGCACGCGCGCGAAGAACTCCTGGGTGGCCAGCTGGAACGGGATGTAGTTGGTGCGGGCGTAGGCGTCCACCAGCACGAGGTCGAAGCGCTCCTCGGGTGGCAGGGCGTTCACCACGGTGCGTGCGTCCTCGCCTGTCACGAGCCGCAGGTCGGGACCCTCGAGCCGTCCCAGCGCGAGGTGGCGGCGCGACACCTCCACCACGGCGGGATCGATCTCCACGCCCACCACCTCCAGCCGCACGGGAGCCGGCAGGGCCACGCGCAGCGCACGGTGCACTCCCCCGCCGGCGTAGCCGATCAGCAGCACCCGCAGCGTGCCGTCCGAGGCTGCGGGCAGGGCCAGGCGAGCGCCCAGCGCCATCTGCTCGTAGTAGCGCCCGCCCGTGAGCACGCGCTCGCCGTCCCGCTCCATCCACACGCTCTGGTAGGTCTCCGCATCCTCGTCGTGGCGCAGGAACACGGCCTCTGCGCGGCCCTCGACGCCGCCGGCGCTGGGCACGCCACCGGGCTCGAGCACCCCGATGCTCTCGCGCACGGCACGTACCGTCTGGTAGGCGCTCTCCACCTCGTCGAGCTGCCCCGGATGCTCGCGCACCACGGGCCGGGGCAGCAGCAGGGCCAGCAGCAGGGCCGCGCTCCCGGCCAGCGCGCAGGCGAGGCGCTGCGGCCGCAGGCCCAGCGACCAGGCGGCTCCCAGCAGCAGGGGTGCTGCGAGGGCCACCAGCGCGAGACGCGAGCCCAGCCCGGGCACCAGCAGCAGGGGCCCGGCGAAGGTGCCGGCCAGCGCTCCCAGCGTGCCGGCAGCGCTGGTGCGGCCGCTGGCCCGCCCCGCACCCAGCGTGGGCGCCAGCAGGTGCACCACCAGCGGCGCCACGGCCCCCAGCAGCAGGGTGGGCAGCCCGAACAGCAGCAGCGTGGCGGCCAGGCTGCCCGCGAAGGCCACCGGCAGGATGCGCATGCTGTCGATGCCGCGGGGCGCGAGCGCCTCGCACAACGCCGGGCCCAGCACGACAGCCGGCAGCAAGGCCAGCCCTGCAGCCAGCAGCACCGCGCCCAGCGCGTGGCGCGGATCGCGCGCCCGCGCCAGGCGCTCGCCCCACCATGCACCCAGCGCCAGCGCGAAGAGGATCACGCCGATCGTGTTGGCCCAGATCCGGTTGCTCTGCCCGAACCAGGGGCAGAACAGCCGCACGGCCACGAGCTCGGCCGCCAGGGTGACGAACCCGGCCGCGAAGGCCAGCAGCAAGGGCATGCCCGATGCGGCGACGCCACCGGCCCTGGCGACTGCCGGCAGCGCCCGTCCGGGCAGGGCCACGCCGTGCAGCGAGAGCCACGCCGCCCCCATCAGGCACAGGGCGACATCCAGCGTGTGGGTCGTGCCCAGCACCTGCAGCAGCCACAGCGGGGTGAGTGCGCAACCCAGCAAGCTGCCCACCGTGCCCGCGGCGAGCAGGAAGCCGGCGTGGCGCCCGGTGCCCGTCCCACCATCGGC
Source organism: Planctomycetota bacterium (assembly GCA_964228555.1). GTDB lineage: Bacteria > Planctomycetota > PLA2 > PLA2 > JAEUHO01 > CAXQZU01. Next base: position 42,767 of record CAXQZU010000030.1, on the reverse strand, counting down.
CGCACGCACCAGCCAGGGGCTGACCACGCCCAGCACGCCCACCGGCACGGCGTACAGCACCAGCGTGGCCAGCACGCTTCCGCGCAGGCCGATGGGCAGGCTGTCCAGCGTGGGCAGGCCGGTGGGCACCAGCCCCGCGCACACGGCGGGCGCAGCGAGGCGTGCGGCCACGAGCCAGCCCATGCCCACCAGCAGGGCCGCCCGGGGCGCGCGCGGCGCACCGCCGGCCTCGGCCCAGCGGGCGCCCAGCGTGTAGCCCAGCGCCCGCGCGCCCAGCATCACGCCGATCACGGCAGCCCACACGTGCACCGACTGGCCGAAGTGCGGGGCCAGCGCCCGTGCTGCAGCCAGCTCGAGCACGGTCACGGCCAGCCCTGCCAGCCCGCACGCCACCACCGCCCTCCAGGGAAGCGCGGCTCGCTGCGGGCCGGGGTCGGGGGCCACCGGCACGCGTCCCCCCGGGCTACTTGCCCTGCAGTTCCACGAGGCGCTTGCTTGCCTCGGCCGCCGTCGCGGTGTCGCCCAGGTCCTTGAGCAGCTTCTGGAGGATCTCGATGGCCTTCTCCTTGTTGCCGCCGGCCGCGAGCTCCTCGGCCTTGACCAGCCAGCCGCGCGCCTTCTCCTCGCGAGCCGGGTCCACCGGGGCCGCCGGCGTGGCGGGCGCTGCCGTCTCGTCGGCGGCCGGCGCGAACATCTGCTGGCTGAGCGCCGTGAACAGCAAGCCGTAGAACACGGCCTCGCGGGCCTTGACGGGCGGACGGTCGAACACGCGCTCCAGCGTGCGCTCCAGCCGCTCCTTGGCGACCTCCTTGCCGTTGATCACGAAGCGCACCTCGCGCCCGAGGTCCACGATGTCGTCGTTGAGCAGGCAGGTCAGGTCGAGGATCCCGCGCGTCGTGATGCGCACGGTGTTGGGGTCCTCGGCGGTGTCCACGACCTCGACCGTCAGCCGGCGGTCCTCCTGGCTCCAGTCAGGCGCGAACCACATCCAGTTGGCGAAGACCTGGTCGCTGGCCTTGACCCGCCAGGTGAACTTGCGCGGCATCACGCGCTTGCGCTGGGCCAGCCACGCCGGCAGGCCGGCCTCGTCGCCGCGCGTGACGTCCGGGTGCCCCGCCTCCTTGAGGGCGGCCTCGATGTGCGGGCAGCCCACCACGTAGACCGGCACGTGGGCGTAGTTCGTGACCACGTCTGCATCCACCTTGGGCTCGCCCACCAGCGGGCGCCGCAGCACGATGCCTGCGTACATGTACGGCTGGCTGGCCGCGATCGTGGTGGCCGTCGTCGCGTCCCCGTCCACCACCACGCGCTCGAAGTCGACGTGGAAGCGCTGGTAGAAGTCCTTGAACTGCGCGGTGTAGAACAGCTGGCGGACCTTGCCGTCCTCGATGTAGTTGCCGCGCACGGCCACGGGGGCGAACAGCAGCCACCTGTCGGTGACATCCTTCAGCGTGCCGTAGCGGCGGGCGATGACCTCCTCGCCCGGGAACTTCTTGCCCGTGTAATCCTTCTCCTCGATCAAGGTGATCAGCGTGGGGAAGGCATCCACGCGCGGCACCTTGGCCAGCGCCGCATCGGAGTAGTCCTTCTTGGGCACGGAGAAGGCCAGCCGCAGCCGGTCGGGACGCGAGACGCTGATGGCCGCCTTGCCCTCGTTGACCTCGGTGTTGGCCTCCTGCTTCTGCCACTTGCGGTCGCGGTAGTCGGCATCAAAGTCGCGGCCCTGGTCGGTGGCACGCCGCAGGGCGGCCATGTCCGCCAGGATCTTGGGCCCGCCGGCGGCCTCGATCTTGGCGATGGCCGCACGGGTGGCCTCCCGGCCGTTGTAGGGATCGGCATCCAGCTGCAGGTAGGCCCGCATCGCCTTAGCCAGCTCGGCCGCCAGCTTGGGGTCCAGCGGCTTGTCCTCGGCACGGGCCGCCCCCGGCCAGCACGCCGCGGCCAGCAGCATGGCGGCCACCAGCAGGGCCTTGGGACGTCGGGAGGGCAGCGCCATGCGGGTCTCCGGGGGCCGCCGGCCAGCAAGCCGGGCGCGGCGCATCTTACGGGCGGCGGGGGCCTGCGCGCAGCCCCTCGAGATGGGCGCGCCTGGCGGCTAGCGCGGACCGGCCAGGGGCCCCCGCTGGGCGCGCCAGGCCTTCAGGGACAGGGACCGGAACACCAGGGCGGGCGAGCCGTCCGCCCTGGCCCGCCGCTCGGCCTCCAGCAGGTGGGCGCGTGCCTCCCGGGCCTGCGCCGGGCCCTGCACGTGCAGGTGTCGCGCGAGGTTCTGGCGCGCGGAGAGCTGCCCAGCGTCTTCCTCGAGGGCCAGCCGCATGGCGGCCTCGGCACCGTCCCGCTCGCCCCGGGACAGCAGCACCAGCGCCATGTCGTTGCGCGTGCCTGCATCGGGCCCCCCCAAGGACAGCGACTGCTGGAAGGCGGCGAGGGCCTCATCCAGCCCCCCAGCCAGCCGCGCCACGTTGCCGAGGTTGGCCCACGCCAACGGGTCCTCGGGCAGGGCCTCGACCGCGGCCCGCTGCAGCCGCAGGGCGCGCTGGATGGGTCGTGCGTCGGGCCACGCATTCGGTGCGATGCGGAAGTCGCGCTGCACGAGGTAGGCAGCCAGGCCGGCCAGCGTGGGGTCGGCCGGCGATTGCGCCCACCCCTGCAGGACCAGGCCCGCAATCCGCTCCCGGCCCGCCTCGTCGAGGGCGGGGTCGTCCAGGCGCGCGACCGCCTCCTGTGCACAGACCCGGGCGAGGCCGGGTCCCGTGAGCCCCTCGCGGGTGGAGGCCAGCAGTTCCACGGCGCCAGCCCGGTCGCGCAAGACCAGCCTGAGCCGAGCGCGAGCCAGGACGAGGGCCACGCGTGCCTCGGGGCCAGCCGGGTCCAGCGCTGCCAGCAGGGCCTCCAGCCGCGCCTCGCCGCCCGAGAAACGCGCCGCGGCCAGCGCCTCCTGCAGCAACCCCTCGTCCGCCGGTTGCTGCTCGAGCAGGCGCGCATACAGGGCGAGGGAGCGCTCGGCCTCGCGCGCGGCACTCCAGGCGGCGGCGGCCCCTCGCACCTGGCCCAGCGCCTCGTAGGCCTCGGCCGCCTGCGCATGCCGGCCCAGCCCGTACAGCGCGTGCGCACGCCGCTCCAGGTACCAGCGTGGGGCGCGCTGCGGGTCCGCTGCAGCCTGCGCCCGGTCCCAGTGCTCCACGGCAAGGGCGAGGTTTCCCACGAGGTAGGCCTGCTCGCCCTCCAGCCAGCCCGCACCCAGCGCCGCAGCCTCGGAGGGCGGCACGCGGGCCAGCGAGCGCCGTGCATCCTCGAGGAAGGGTGCCACCTGCGTGCCCAGCGCGCCCTCGGAGGCCATCACGGCCCGGGCATGCGCCAGCAGTGCGTCGGCGTAGGCGACGAGATGGCGCGGACTGCCGCTGCGCGCCAGGGCCTCCAGCGGCTCGAGGGCGGCATAGGTGCGACCTTGCGCGAGGCGGGCGCCGGCCAGCGAGAGCAGCGCCTGCTCCAGCAGCCCGGCGTCGCTGGAGGGAGCCTCGCCCAGCATGCGAGCCAGCGGCCCCAGCAGGGCCTCGGCGGCAGCGGCCTCGCCGCGATCCAGCAAGGCCTGCGCCTCGGCCAGTTGCTGGGCGGGCGTGGCGGCCGCCTCCTCGCCGGCGGTCGAGAGCCGTGCGCCTGCTGCACCGAGGGATCCGGCGAGCACCACGGCCAGCAACCAGCGCATGCGGCTAGCCACCCCCGGGTCCCTCCACGGCAGCGCCGGGCGCCTGGCGTCCCAGCTGGTAGCGCTGGAGCAGTTCCTCGGCACGCCGGCGGCGCTCCTCGCGCGAGGCGGTCACGCGGATGCGGGTCTCCTCGCCCAGCAGCCCGCGCAGGGCTTCCACCAGCGCGCGGCGCTCCTCCTCGTCCTCGGCCTCCACGTAGCGGTCCAGCAGCACGGGGATGGCCTCGTGGCGTCCAGCCAGCGAGAGCGCCAGCGCCACCTGCGTGCCGCCGCTCACGCCGGCCTCGACGACGGCCAGCAGCGGCGTGGGGTCTTGCTTGGCCTGCTCCGTGAGGGCGGCACGGGCCTTCATCACGTAGAAGGCCTCCGGGCGCCGGGCCTTCCACAGCAGGAAGGCGATGCGCTGGTCGAGCGCCAGGGCCGGGAACAGGGCGTGCTCGTCCAGCACGTGCAGCCAGCGCGGGTCGCGCTCGGTGGGGATCGTGGCGGCATGGGCGGCGAGCGCGGCGAGATCCTCGCCCTGCAGGGCGAGCAGCTCGCGCTCTGCTTCCGCGGAACGCACGCGGTCGTTGACCAGCAGGTCCCCCACGAGCCGCCCCACGCGCACGGAGGCGCTGGGCACCGCGGCGTCCGGCACCGTCACGTAGGCATTCGTGGCCGAGCCGCTGCAGGCCGAGAGGCCCGTGGCCAGCAGGGCGGCGAGGACGGCGCGAGCGCCAGCGCGCAGCATGCTCATCGCTCCCCGTAGCTGAAGGGCGTGCGCAGCACGAGCCGCGCCCGGTAGGGCTGGAAGGGCAGGCTGTCGTCGAGGCTGGAGGCGTCGAGCATGTCGGCTTGCGTGAGCCGGTACACCAGCCACGCCTCGCCGCGGCCGCGCGCGCCCGCCGGCAGGTCCAGATAGCCCTTCCAGCGATCGCCCAGCCCGCTCACGCGCGCGCCCGGCGGGATCTGCGTGTCCACCAGCCCCGAGCCGCGATAGTTCTTGCGGTACTTGGCCACCTGCGCACGGTCCTGCTGGTTGGGATCCAGCGGGTCCAGCACGATGCGGCCATCGGCGTCCCACAGGCGGAAGTAGAGGTCGAAGCTGCGGTGGCGCGCGTCGGTGGGCAGGTAGTGCCCCGCCCCCACGTTGGTGACGAAGCCCTGCAGGCGCACCCCGCCGCCGGGGGCCTCGCGCACCTCCACCTCCAGCGTGGCGGCCTTGCGCAGCTGGGCGAGGTCGTGGCCGCCGGGCCACGTGTGGCGGCGGCCCTTGCGCGGCACGCCTCCCTGCACCAAGGGCCGCTCCACCTCGGGCATGTGGCAGTCGAGGCAGGTCATCGCCGGCTTGGTGCGCGGCTCGGGTGCCTCGGGCGACCACGGGCCGGCCAGCCACTCGTTGCCCGTGTCGTGCTGGTTGTGGCAGCCGAAGCACATCTTCACCGGATCGCGCTGCTGTGGGTCGTAGACGGGATTGCACTCGCCCACGCAGCCCTCGAAGGGGCCGGCCACCTGCGTGCCCGACTGGTGGCACGAGAGGCAGGAGATCGCGTCCTCGCGATGCTCCGTGCGCGCGATGGGCGTGACGAAGTCCACCTCGCGGATGGGCACCGGGGCGTGGCAGCGGATGCACTCCTCCTTGTTGATCCCATCGCCCTCGCTGAGGTCGAGGAACAGTGGGTCCACCATCGCCAGGCCGTGGTAGGAGGCCTTCCACTCCTCGTAGATGTCGGTGTGGCAGCGCCCGCACTGCTCCGCGCGCGTGAAGGGCAGTCGCTCGTCGCGCGGCGTCGCGGCGGCGGCAGCCGGGGCCACGGGGGGCTGCGGTGCACGGGCGTCGCCGGCCCCTGCGCGGCCCGTGCCCTCGCCCGCCGGCTCGCCGCAGCCGCTCGCGAGGGCGGCGAGCATGAGTGCCAGCCCGAGGCGGCACGGCAGGCAGGCGCGGGCTGCGTTCATGCCGGCGCATCCTCGCCGCAGGATGCTGCCCCGTCCACGCCGACCACCGGCCCCACGACCTCCAGGCGCACGGCGCTGCCTCGTGCGCACGCGGCGCCCGCCGTCGCCAGCAGCGGCTGCCCATCCAGCACCACGCGCACGGCATGGTCGGCGCCGCGGCACCAGCAGGCCTCGACCCGGGCGCGCGCGCCGGGCGCCGGGGTCGCCCGCAAGGCGGAGGGACGCACCAGCACGTGCCGTGCGCTGCGGTCGTCGTCTCGCTGCGCGGGCAAGGTGCCCAGCGCCGTGAGCCAGGCGGCGCCCTCGCGCGTGGCGGGCAGCAGGTTGGCCTCGCCCAGCGCCCGTGCCCCTGCGGCCGTGCGCGGCGCACCGTAGAGGTCGCCGCCGGCGGCCTGCTCCACCACGCGGCCATGCTCGAGCACAGCAATGCGCTGCCCCAGCGCCAGCGCTTCCTGCGGGGCGTGCGTCACCACCAGCAGCGTGATGCCGGACTCCTGCACCAGCCCGGCCAGCAGCGCGAGGAGGTCCCCGCGCCGCGCCGGGTCCATCGCGGCCAGCGGCTCGTCGAGCAGCAGCACGTCCGGCTGCGGCGCCAGCGTGCGAGCCAGCGCGCCACGCTGGCGCTCGCCGCCCGAGAGTTGCGCCGGGGTGCGCTCCAGCAGTCCCAGCAGGCCCAGGCGCACGGCCAGCTCGCGCACGCGCGGGTGCTCGCGGGCCTGCCGCCCGCGCGGCCGTCCCGGCAGGCCGAAGGCGATGTTCTCGGCGAGGCTGCGGTGCGGCCACAGCTCGAGGTCCTGGAACAGCAGCCCCACGCCGCGGCGCTCGGGCGGCAGCCACGCACCGGGCCCCGCCACGCAGGCCGCGCCCAGCCACACGCGTCCTGCCTCCGGGCGCTCCAGGCCCGCCACGAGGCGCAGCGCCGTGCTCTTGCCGCTGCCGCTGGGTCCCAGCAAGGCCAGCGAGGTCCCCGGCGCGACCTCGAGGTCCAGGCCCCGGAGCACCGGGGCGCCCGGCCCGAAGCCCTTGGTCACGCCTTCCAGCCGGATGCCGCGCGCACTCATCGCGCCCTCCGTGCCGCCACGGCCGCGTCCACGGCCGCAGGGTCGATGGCGCGCCAGCCCGGGCTGGTGGGCGAGGGCAGCGGGTCGAACAGGTGGTCCGGCAGGCCTAGCGCGCTGCGCAGCAGGTCCCAGGCACTGCGCCGCACCACGCGGTCGGCGTGCGCGCAGCCCTCGAGCAGCACCTGCGCGTGCGCGCCGCCCTCCTGCACCATCAGCACGGCGCTGCGCGCCCAGCGCAGGCTGGCATCGGCCCCGCAGCGCTGTGCATGCGAGGCCTCGTCGTGCTGCAAGGCGGCCGCGAGCACGCGTGCGTCCACCGGCGCACCCACCAAGCCCTTCATCGCTGCCACGCGCACGCCGCAGTCCACGTCGTCCAGCGCCGCCACGAGGTCGTCCACCACCGCGCCGTCCTTGCGGGCCAGGTGGTCGAGCACCTCGGCCGCCGCCGCCCGCACGAAGCCCTGCGGCGCGCGCAGCAGGCCGCGCAGGGCGGGGGCAGCCTGCGGGTCACGGGTGCGTGCCAGCGCGCGCGCCAGCTCGGTGAGGCCGCCCGGCTTGGCCCCGTCCAGCGCCCGCACCAGGGCGGGCGTCATGGCTGCGCCCAGCAGCTCGCAGGAGTCCTTGGCGATCATCAGCTCCAGCACCTTGGGCTCGACGAGGCGCTGCGCGAGGCGCGCGGCCGCGGCCTGCCAGCCCGCGTCCTCGACGGGGAAGCGCGTGGCCAGCAGTCCCGCGTCGTCGCGGTGCGCGCGCCACCATGCCTCCAGCGCCAGCCAGTCGGCCCAGCGATCCGGCAGGCTGCCCTCCACCAGCCGCTCGGGCAGCGGTGCGGCGGGCAGGTGCCTGCGCAGCACGTCGATGGCGTCCTGCGGCACGCGGATGCGCAGGTTGCGGCGCGTGGGGTCGAGTGCGTTGCGCACCAGCCATCCAGCCGCCCCGCGAGCACCCAGCGCGAGCAACGCATCGCACGCGGCCACGTCGATCGCGTAGTACTCCACGGTGGGCCACGCCTCGGCCGGGATGGGCGTGTCCACGCTGCCGGGGTAGTCCCACGACTCCCGTGCGCGGAAGGGATCGCCGGCGTAGGCCACCTGCCGGGCCAGCGCCACGGCGGCGGCGGGATCGCGCAGGTCGGCCAGCGCCGCGCACGCCTGGTGGCGCACCCAGCCCTGCATGGACTCCAGCCCCGCCACCAGCACCGGCGTGGCCTCGCGGCGCCCCGAGGCCCCCAGCAAGGCCAGCACGTCGAGGGATTCCGCCAGCAGCCCGGGCGGTGCGCCAGCCACGGCGGCGCGGCCCAGCGAGAGCAGCAGCGGCAGGCTGGCATCCACCGGCTGCAGCAACTGCTCGAGGGCGGCACGCGAACGCGACTCGTCGGCCTCGCCGGCCTCGTGGAGCCGCTGGCGCGCCGCGAGGGCTGGCCCCAGGCGCGCCTGCACGACCTGCGGCTCGCCTTCCAGCAGGCTGGGGCCCAGGCAGGACGCGAGGGCCTCCTGCACGGCGGCCTCGGCGGGCCAGGAGAGGGCCCGCGCAGCAGCCCCCCCATCCAGCCCGCAGCACAGGCGCAGTGCGGCACGGCGCGCCTCGTCCGCTGCCTCGGCGCGCGCGGGCAGGCGGTCGACCGCGCCGCGCAGGCCGGGCAGGCCGTTCCACGCGCCCGCCCGCCGGGCGCGCACGGCCAGTCGCAGGGCACGCACCTCGTCGTGGGCCAGCAGGCTGGAGGCCGCGGCTGCGAAGGCGTCGCCCTCGCGGTCCCCGGCCACCGCGAGCGCCTCGTCGGCGCAAGCCTGGCGAACCTCCACGGGCGCGGAGCGGTCGGAGGCGCGTCGCAGGGCGCGCAGCATCGCCTGCTCGGGCGCTTCGGCGGACACGGGGCTGCCGAGGGCCAGCGCCGCCATGCACGCCAGCAAGCCCACGCGCAGGGCGCGAGCCCTGCCCTGCCGCGCGCGAGGGAGGTGGGACGCTCGCACCTAGGCCCCGCGCGCCGCGGGCGGGCTGTGGAGGAGGACGCGCTGCAGCGCCTGCTCGCGGTCCTGCACCTCGCCCTCGAGCTGGAGGTCACGCACCCAGCGCAGCAGCTCCCCCAGCGCGGGACCCGCGGTGTAGCCCGCCGCCAGCAGGTCGCTGCCGGTGAGCAGCGGGGCCGGCAACGCCCGCTCCTCGCCCAGTTCCTCGAGCCGCTCCCGGCAGAAGGCGAGCAGCGAGGTGTCGCCATGGCTGGCGCTGCAGTCGGCGCGGTGCAGGCGCAGGTGCAGCTCGATGTCGGGCTGGGCCAGGAAGCGGCGCAGGCGGGCCGGGCGCATCTGGGGCAGGGCCGGGAACTGCATGTGCGTCCCGACCAGATCCCCCACGCGATCCACGCAGCGCCGGGCCGACTTGAGGCGTTCCAGCAGCGCGGCGCTGGCGTCCCGGCCCTGCGACTCGTGGCCATGGAAGCGGATGCGGCCATCCGGGCCCACGCTGCGCGTGGCCGGCTTGCTGACGTCGTGCAGCAGGGCCGCCCACAGCAAGTCCTCGGCGTGTTCCGGCGGCAGGTCGTCCAGCGCGCCCAGGTTGTCCAGCACCAGCGCCGTGTGCACGAACACGTCGCCCTCCGGGTGGTAGCGCGGCGGCTGGGTGACGCCCTGCATCGCTTCCACCTCGGGCAGCACGTACGCCAGCAGGTTCGCGTCGCGCAGCAGGCGCAGGGCCTTGCCGCGGCCGTGGCGCAGCAGCCGCACCAGCTCGGCGCGGATGCGCTCCACCGACACCGAGGCGACGCGTGGTGCCAGGTCGCGCAGGGCGTCGAAGGTGCGCGGCTCGATGGCGAAGTTGAGCTGCGCGCAGAGTCGCACGGCCCGCAGCATGCGCAGGTGGTCCTCGAGGAAGCGTGCGGACGGGTCGCCGATCGCCCGCAGCAGGCGGGCGCGCAGGTCGCGGCGGCCCTCGACGTAGTCCACCACCTCGCCCGTGACCGGGTCCTCGAAGAGCCCGTTCACCGTGAAGTCGCGTCGCTGGGCGTCGGTGCGCGCGTCGCTGAACACCACGCCCACGGGCCGTCGCCCGTCGATGTAGAGGCCGTCGGCGCGGAAGGTGGTGACCTCGACCTGCCGGCCCTCGCCGGGCACCACGACCGTGCCGAACTGCGCCCCCACCAGCAGGGCATGCGGGAACAGCGGCGCCACCGCCTCGGGCGGCGCGCTGGTGGCGATGTCGTAGTCCCCCGGCGTGCGCCCCAGCAGGCGGTCCCGCACGGCGCCGCCGCAGAACAAGGCCTGGTGCCCCGCCTCGCGCAGGCGTTGCGCCACCGACAGGGCGAAGCCACGGGCCGTGGTGGGATGCGGGGCGGGGTGCGGGGACGGCAGGGCCACGGGCGCAATCCTACGGTCCGCCGGGCGAGGGCCCGAAGGTCCCGGGCGCTGGCGCCACCGTGCGCCCCGCCCGGGCTGGCGCAGGGCTCAGCGCGGCTCCGGGATGGACTCCAGCGCGTGCCAGGCCGAGCCACTGCCGGCCTTGGAGTCGAGTGCGGGCAGGCGCACGCGCGGGAAGGGCGTCTCGCGCAGTGCATCGAGGTCCGACACGCCCTCCTGCAGGAACACGCGCCCCGTCTCGTCGAGGTACCACGCTCGATAGCCATCCTCGCCGGGCCTCAGCGGCCGGGCCACCACGGCCACGTGGCGTGCCACGAGCAGCGGGTCGCTGGTGGCGGGCGCCTGCTCCAGCAGCACCTCGCCGGCAGCGTTGGTGCCCGTGGGGAGCAGCACGTGCAGGGTGTAGCCCGGCACGCCCAGCGACGCGCGGCCGTCGCGCGTACCGGGAGCGGCGGCGAGCCGGCCGGCCTGCGCCAGCTCCTCGAGCCCCGCGTAGCGCCCCGTGGCCCGCTGGTGCTCGTGCAGCCGGGCCAGCAGGTCCTCCGCTGCGGACAGCGCCTGCTGTTCCTGCGCGTGCATGTGCCGGCCCTCGTCGCGCATCGCGTGCAGCGCGTAGCCCACGGCCGCGCCCAGCAGCGCGATGAGGGCCCACCACGCCAGGGTGCCCTCGACACGGCCAGCGGAGGTGGGCATGGACGCGGGCTGCCCGGCTAGCGCGTGAAGCGCACGCCCTCGCCCGGCACGAGACGCCCGATCACCCATGCCTCCTCGCCCGCCTCGCGCAGGGTGGCCAGTGCCTGCTGCTCGCTCCCCTTGGGCAGCACCACGATCAGGCCGCAGCCCATGTTGAGCACGTGGAAGGCCTCGTCGGCCCCGATGCCCGTGCGCTGGACCAGCCAGCGGAAGACCGGGTTGGGGGTCCACGCCCCGCGGTCCACCTCGGCACCCACGCCCGCAGGCAGCACGCGGGGCAGGTTGTCCTGGATGCCGCCGCCGGTGATGTGGGCCAGCGCGTGGATCTCCACCGCCTTCTCGAGGCGGCGCACCGGCTGCAGGTACGAGCGGTGCGGGCGCAGCAGCGCGCTGGCGAGGCTCTCGCCCAGCCCGCCCGGGTCGGCATGCACGTCCAGCCCATCCCGCTCGATGAGCCGGTTCACCAGCGAGAACCCATTGGTGTGCAGCCCGTTGCTGCGCACGCCGACGAGCACGTCGCCCACGCCCACCTGGCGCGGCCAGATGCGCGCCTTCTCCACGACGCCCACGAGGAAGCCCACCACGTCGAACTCGCCGGGGGCGTAGACGCCGGGCATCTCGGCCGTCTCGCCGCCGATGAGGGCAGCGCCGGCCTCGCGCAGGGCGTCGCACATCCCGCCCACGACCTCGTGGAAGATCGCGTCGTCGAGCTTGTTGGCGGCGAAGTAGTCCAGGAAGAAGAGCGGCTGCGCCCCCTGCACCAGCGCGTCGTTCACGCAGTGGTTGACGATGTCGCGGCCCAGCCCGCGCACCTGGCCCGCGCGCACCGCCGTGCGCACCTTGGTGCCCACGCCATCGTTGGTGGCCACCAGCACCGGGTCCTTGAGGTGCGGGAAGAGGCCCGACACCATCCCGCCGTACGCGCCCAGCTCATGCAGCACGCCCGGCGTGAAGGTGCCCTTCACCATGCCGCCGATGCGATCGATCATGTCGCTCTTGCGGTTGATGTCCACGCCTGCGTCGCGGTAGGTCAGGGCAGCCATGGCGGGCCTCCGGGGAGGCGGCATCGTATGCCCGGAGGCGGACCCCGCGGGGGCCGGCCCGGCCGCGCCGCCCCACGGGCCGGCATCGGCGGGCTGGCACGCGTCGGGTAGGGTGCGGGCGATGCGCAGCCTCCACCCCACGCCCTGTGCCGCGGCATGAGCGAGCGGCTCGCGCCCCGCGGCGTCGTGGTCTTGGGCGCCACCGGCTCGGTGGGAGCCAGCGCAGCCGACGTGCTGGAGGCCCACCCGGAGCGCTTCGTGACGCGCGCCGTGGCGGCCCACCGGCGCGGCCCCGAGCTGCTGGCCGTGGCGCGCCGCCTCGGGGCCCGCGTGGCGGTGCTCGTGGACGAGCAGGCTGCGGCGGACGCGCGCGCCCTGCTGCGCCCGGGCGATCCCGACCTGCGCGCCGGCGAGGCCGCCTTGCTGGACCTGGTGCGCGATCCCGCCACGGCCATCGTGGTGCAGGCGATCACGGGCGCGGCGGGCCTCGCGGCCAGCGTGGAGGCGGCCCGGGCCGGCAAGCGGCTGGCGCTGGCCAACAAGGAGTCGCTGGTCGTGGCCGGTCCCCTGCTGATGCAGGTGGCCCGCCAGCACGGTGCCGAGATCGTCCCGGTGGACAGCGAGCACTCGGCCCTCTTCCAGTGCCTCGCGGCGGGACGGAGGCAGGAGGTGCGGCGCCTCATCCTGACCGCATCGGGCGGCCCCTTCCGCGGTCGCGCGGCCGCCTCGCTGGGCGGCGTGACGCCCGCCGAGGCCTTGCGGCACCCCACCTGGCAGATGGGGCCGCGGATCACCGTGGACAGCGCCACGCTGATGAACAAGGCGCTGGAGGTGATCGAGGCCCGCTGGCTCTTCGACGTGCCGGCGGACCGGATCGAGGTGGTCGTGCACCCGCAGTCGATCGTGCACAGCATGGTCGAGTTCGAGGACGGCAGCGTGGTGGCCCAGATGAGCAAGCCGGACATGCGCGGACCGGTGCGCTACGCGCTGGGCTATCCCGAGCGCCTCCCGGCACCGGGCACGCGCTTCGACGTGCGCGACTACGCCAGGCTCACCTTCGAGCCGCCCGACCGCGAGGCCTTCCCGGCGCTAGGGCTGGGCTTCGAGGCGGCCCGGCGCGGGGGCACGGCCGGCGCAGCCCTCAACGCGGCCGACGAGGTGGCCGTGGCACGCTTCCTGGCCGGGCAGGTGCCCTTCCCCGACATCGCGCGCACGGCTGCCGCCGCGCTGGCCCAGCACCCCTTCGAGGCCGCGCCCAGCCTGCAGCGTCTGGCGCAGGCCGACGCCTGGGCCCGCGCCTTCGCGACCGGCGGTTGACCCACCCTGACCGCGCCCCCACCTTGGGACCCCCATGATCACCACGTTGACCGCCCTCCACGCGCTGGCCTTCCTCTCGCCCGGCATCCTCTGGGCCATCCTCGGCATCAGCTTCCTGATCGCGATCCACGAGTACGGGCACTTCAAGGCCTGCCGCCTCACCGGGACGCGTGTCGAGACCTTCTCGGTGGGCTTCGGCCCACGCCTCTTCGGCTGGGAGAGCCTGCCCGGCCAGCCGCGCCGCCTCACGTTCGGCAAGCGCCGGCTGGACCCGGCGGAGCACGCCATGGACGTGCGCGTGGCCCTCGTCCCGCTGGGCGGCTACGTGAAGATGGCCGGCGAGAACCCGGGCGAGGAGCGCTCCGGCGCCGCCGATGAGTACGCCAGCAAGCCCATCCGCAGCCGCCTCTTCATCGTGAGCGCGGGCGTGATCATGAACGCCGTGACGGCCTTCGTGTTCTACGCGCTGTGCCACGGCGGCGGGCTCGAGAAGGTGCCGCCGGTGGTGGGCAGCGTGCAGCCGGGCTCGCCGGCCTGGGAGGCAGGCTTGCAGCCCGGCGATCGCGTGCTGGCCATCGAGGGCCGCTCGCTGGACTCCTTCCTGGACCTGCGCCTCGAGGCGGCCTTCCTGGACCCCAAGGAGGCTGGCGAGGTCGTGGTCGAGCGGGACGGCAAGCCGGTGTCGCTCACGGCCCGCGCGCGCTACGACGACACCATGGGCATCGTGCAGCTGGGCGTGCGGCCCGCCATGGGCCTGGGCTCGGAAGGCAGCCTGGTGCTGGACGGCACGGCGGCGGCTCGCGTGGACGGGCAGCTGGTGCGCGGAGGGCTGGAGGCCTGGCAAGCCGCGCTGGGTGCCTTCCTGCGCGGCGCGCGCGAGGTGGAGCTGGTGCGCGAGCGTGACGGCCAGCGCTCGGTGCTGGCGCTGGGGCCGGTGCCGGCCGGCGCTGCCGCCGCCCTGCCCGCCCGCCTCGGGCTCGTGGGCGCAGGCCCGGCGATGGTCGCGCAGGCGCGCGGCCCCCTGGCGGGCCTGCGGCGCGGGGACCGCATCGTGGCGCTGCTGGGGGCGGGACGCGAGCTGCCGGTGGCCGACCGCCGTGCGCTCGACCCGCTGGACCTCCCGGCGCTGGAGGCCATCGAGGTGGAGCGCGATGGCGCGCGCCTGCGCGTGGCCGTCACGGGCGTGGGCGACCGGCAGGCGGTGTCGCAGTTGCGCGAGCACCTCGTGCTGGCCACAGGCGGTCCGCTCGTCGTGGCTCCCTCGCCGGCGGGTTCGCTGAGCGAGGCGCACGAGGGTGGCGGGCTCGTGGTGCGGCAGGCGGGCTCGCCCTGCGAGGGCGTGGTGCCCGCCGGCAGCCGCCTGCTGGAGGTGGGCAGCAGCACGGTGGCCAGCTTCGAGGACGTTCGCGCCGCGTTGGCTGGCGCCAAGGCGGGCGAGGCCCTGCCGCTGCGCATCGAGGTGCCCGGCGAGCCCAGCAGCCGCGTGGTGATGGTCACGCCCGAGCAGCCGGTGCCGGTGGGCGCCCTGCCGCTGGCGCTGGTACCGGTGAAGGAGAGCATCGGGGGCCACGGCGTGCTGGCCGCGCTGGCCTATGGCGGGCAGCGCCTGGGCCGTGAGGTGGTCAACGTCTTCCGCACCATCGGCGGCTTCTTCTCCGGCCAGATCGCCTTCACGAAGAACGTGGCGGGCCCCATCACGCTGGTCACGGCCAGCAGCCGGGCCTCGCGCGAGGGCTTCCTGGACCTGCTGTGGTTCCTCGCCTACGTGAGCGTGATGCTGGCCGTGCTCAACATCCTGCCGGTGCCGGTGCTGGACGGCGGCCATGTCGTGCTGCTGCTGGCCGAGAAGCTGCGCGGCCGCCCGCTTCCGGACGCCGTGGTGGGCCGCCTGCAGCTGGGCGGGATGCTGTTGCTGCTGACGCTGATGTTCTTCGCGTTGAAGAACGACGTGCTCATCAACTTCCTGCGCTAGGCCGGTCGCGCGCGTGGCCAGGCACCTGCTGCGGCTGCTGCGCGTCCCGCTGGCCCCCACGGCAGCCTGCGACAGCGCCGCCTGCCTGTTGCTGGCCCTGGGCGCGGCGGGCCGCCCGCTGGACGCGGTGAGCCCCACGCAGTGGGCTGCGCTCGCGGCCACGTCGCTATGCCTCTACGGCTACGGGATGGGGCTCAACGACGTGGCCGACCGCGAGCGAGACCGCCTGCTCGCGCGGGATCGCCCCTTGCCCTCGGGCCGGCTCTCGCTGGGCTGGGCACTGTGCGTCGTCCTGCTGCTGGGCGCGGCTGCGGCCGGGCTGGCGCTCTGGCAAGGCAACCACGCGGCAGCCGTGGCCGCGCTGGCAGCGGCCACGGCCTACAACCTGCAGGCCAAGCACAGGCTGGTGCCTGCGGCCGTGGCCATGGGGCTGGTGCGCACGGCCAACGGCGCGCTCGGCGTGCTGCCGCTGGTGCTCTCGGGCCAGGCCCCCGCGTGGACGCTGGTGGCGCCACTGTGCATCGGCTTGTGGAGCGCCGGGGCCACGGTGCTCAGCACCACCGAGGAGAGCCCCTCTCCGCCGCGCGTGCGCGCCGCGCGCATGCTGGCTGCGTTGGCCATCCTCGGAGGCTGCGGGCTGGGCATGCTGGCCGCGGGCCGCGTCACGCTGCCCGGCGCCCTGCTGGCTCCCAGCCTGCTGGGGCTTGCCGCGGGCCGCCTGCCCAAGCCGGGCCCCGCCAAGCGGCAGGTGCTGGAGATGCTGCTGGGCCTCTACCTGCTCGCGGGCGCCGTGGCTGCCGGTGCCGACGCCTTCGAGGTGGACCTGGCGGCCCCCATCGTGGCCTTCGTGCTCATCTACCTCTCGCAGCGCATGATCTTTGCGCTGCGCGCCTAGCGGCCCGTCCCTGCGTCGCCCTCCGGCAGCGGCACCTCCAGCGCGGCGCGCATGCGGGCGAGCAGGTCCAGGTAGGCCCGCTGCTCGCGCAACGGCGCGAGGTCGCCGTCCTGCTCGGTCCATCCGATGTCCGCCCAGCCAAGGTCCACCGCGCGCGTGAGGTGCTCGAGGGACGTCCGCTGCAGCGCCGCCGGGTCCTGGCTGCCGGGCTCCTGCGACCAGAGCGCATACGCGCAGGCGAGGTTGTAGTGGTCGTGTGCCGGCGAGAGGCTGCTGCCCAGCTGGCTGCGGTAGAGGCGCACGGCCCGGTCGTGCCAGCCCGCGCGCAGGGCCAGCTGCGCCGCCTCGGCGCGTCCGCGTCGGCTCCAGCCCGAGGAGCCCTCCAGCTCTGCCACGCGACCTCGCAGGTCGGCGAGGTACCGGCGGGGCTGCAGGCGGTAGAGCGTGGCCAGCAGGTCGTCGTGCAACACCTCCCGCTCGATGTCCCCGTCCTCCTCCCCCTCGGGGCGGCTGGCGAGCTCGCGCCAGTAGGCGTCCAGCCGCCGCACCACGTCGGCATCCTCGGGGGTGGCGAGGTCCTGCACGGCATTGAGCGCCATGCCGCGCAGCTCCCAGGTGTCGATCACCCGGGTCATGGGCCGCACCATCCGGTAGCCGCCCGCTGCCGAGCCGCCGGGCATGCGCAGCGCCTGGTCCATCACGATGTGCAGGCACACGTCGAGGGCCGCCGCCCGCCACCTCGACAGCGGCGCATACTGCCCCTTGTAGTAGCCGGTGCTGCCGCTGCCGGACTTGCGGTCGAGGAAGGCCCGCTCGACCGCATCGCGTTCCAGCAGTGCAGCGAGGTCGGAGACCGCGCGCACCTCGGCCACGGCTGTCGCAGGGCGGAACGAGGGCAGCGCAGCCACCGCCGCGTCAGCCTGCCGCAGCAGCCCGTCGCGGGCACGCCCGGCCAGCGCCTCGCCCCCGCTGCGCCACGCCTCCACCAGCAGGTGCAGGAGGCGTGGGCTGTCGTCGCGCGCCAGCACCTCGGCCAGCGCGGTCTTGAGGGACTCGTCGCCTTGCTCGAAGGCGCGGGCCAGCGCCTCGCGCGCAGCGGGCAGCCGCCGTGCGAGGGCCTCCTCGGCCTCCATCCGCTCGCCGCGCAAGGGGCTCTGGAGCCGGGACAGGTCCGCCCGCAGCCCCGCTTCCTGCGGCGGCGCTGCGGCCTCGGGCGGGCCCGCCCATGCCTGCCCTGGCAGCCAGCCCAGCAGGACCCCCACCAGCAGCGCGGGCAGCGGGCGGGCGCGGGCCATGGACGCATCCTAGCCCACGCGCCAGCCCCGGCACGGCGGCGGAGGCAGGCTCACTGCCCCGGCGCGGGCAGCCGATCTACGGGGGTGCCGCCCCGGGAGGCGGCTGCATGAGCATGGACGACCGGCATGTCGAGGTCGAGCTGCGCCGCGGCGTGCTGCCGCTGGTGACGCTGTGCCTGCTGGAAGAGCCGCGCTACGGCTACGACCTGATCCGCCTGCTGGCCTTGCGGGGCTTCGACATCGAGGAGGGCACCCTCTACCCCCTGCTCCGGCGCCTGGAGTCGCAGGGCGTGCTGGTGGCCGCCTGGGAGCCGAGCGCAGCGCGGCCACGCAAGTACTACAGCCTTTCCCCCGCCGGCCGTGAGGCGCGGGCCAGCCTGGCGGCCCTGTGGCGCCGCGTGCGGGATGCCACGGACGAGATCGTGATGGAGGTGGAGTCATGAGCCTGACCAGCCCGCAGGCGCGCGCCTACCTCGAGCGCCTGCGTGACTTGCTGCCCGCCAGCGAGGCAGAGCGCGTGGTGGCCGAGGTCGAGTCCCTCATCCACGAGCGCGTCGAGGCCATGAGCCCCGGCATCCCGGCGGCGCAGGCGGAGGAGCGGGCCCTCGCGCGCCTGGGCGTGCCCGAGGCGCTCATCGACACGCTGGCCGAGCAGCCCATCTCCGTGGGCGTGTCGGCGCGGCGCAGCTTCGCACGGTGGTGGTGCGTGCTGGCAGCCTGCCACCTGCTGCTCAGCGTCGCGCTCACGATGGCCGGCGCCACGCGGCCTGCCGTCCCCGGCCTGCTGGGACCGCTGGCCATGGGCAGCGTGGTGGCCACGCTCACCTCGGCGCTGGGGGTGCTGCTGCTGGACGCTGGACTGCTCTTCGCGTGGTTCGCGCTCTCCGGCGGCTGGGGACGGCCGGGCCGGCTGGGCGCTCCCGACCTGCCGCGCGGATGGAGCCGGGGCGAGGCGTGGCGCACGCTCGTGCTGCTGGCCTTGCTGGCCGTGATCCTGCATCCCCTGCGCGACCGCATCTTCGCCGTGCGATCGGACGGGCGCTCCGTGCCCTTCCTCGCGAACGACCTGGTCGGGCTGCTGCCATGGCTGGACGCCGTGCTGGCGCTGGTGGCCCTGCGCTGCGCCGTGGTGCTGGCCGGGCGCGGCGCCAGCGCCCTGGCCCACGGCCTGGACCTGCTGGCCGGGGCGCTGGGCCTCTACCTGCTGGTGCGCGCGGCGACCGCTTCCAGCGTGGTGGACCTGCCGCGCGAGGTGCTCGGCGGGCCCACGGCCGAGGTGCTCAACAACGTCCTCACGCGCGTCCTGCTCACCGTGGCGCTGGCCATGGCCCTGTTCCTGTGCGTGGGGCTGGTGCGCCGCGCCCTGCGCCTCAAGCAGGCCCTGGGACGCTGACCTGCGGCACGGGCAGCGTCGGCCACGGGTTGCGCGTACAACGGCGGTCACCTGGAGGTCCTCATGGCCGCTCGTCGCCCCCGCAAGCCCATCCTGGTGGCCGTCAAGGTGGATGCCGACACCGCGGCCGCCCTCGATGCGGTGCCCAACAAGAGCGAGTTCATCCGCGAGGCCCTGCGTGCACGCCTCGAGGAGGCCTGTCCGCTCTGCGCCGGCAGCGGACGCCGCCCCCCCACCGCACTGGCCCAGCCCGGCCGGCGCCACGTGCACGCCGTGCCGCGCGCCCGTTGCCTCGACTGCGGGCGCGACGGGCCCGTGATCGCCGACACCGCGGCTCGCGACCGGTTCGAGGGCGCACGCGAGCTCGAGCGCCTGCGCAGCTTCCTCTCCTTCGGCGACTACTTCTGCTCCGCCTGCTTTGCGCGCAGCCAGGAGTGCACGACCTGCGGCCATCGCGTGGCCGGCAGCGAGCCGGCGCGGGAGCGCCATGCCTGCAGCCGTTGACACGCTGCGCGCCCCCGCGCTGCGCATCCGGGGCCTCTCCCGCTGGTTCGACGACCCGGAGGGAGGCCGCACGCAGGTGCTGGACCTGCCCTCGCTCGAGCTCGCCCGCGGCGAGCAGGTGGCGGTGACGGGGGAGAGCGGCAGCGGCAAGACGACCCTGCTGCACGTGGTGGCCGGCTTGCTGCCCGCCGACGGCGGCGAGGTGGAGGTGGGCGGCGAGGCCATGACCGGCCGCTCCGAGGCGGCCCGCGACCGGCTGCGTGCGCGCCACGTCGGCATCGTCTTCCAGGCCTTCCACCTGCTCCCGGGGCTGACCGCGCTGGAGACCGTCGCGCTGGGCATGACGTTCCGTCCGGCCTCGGGCCAGCCTGCCCGGCAGGCCGCGCGTGACGCCCTCGGGCGCGTGGGCCTTGGCGACCGCCTCCACCACCTGCCCGCGCAGCTGAGCACGGGCCAGCAGCAGCGGGTGGCCATCGCGCGCGCGCTGGCGGGCTCCCCCACGCTGGTGCTGGCGGACGAGCCCACGGCCAGCCTCGACGCAGCGCGGGCCGAGGCCTGCCTTGCCCTGCTCACCTCGTTCTGCGCCGAGCGCGGCGCGGCCCTGCTGCTGGTCAGCCACGACCCCAGCGTGCTGCGGCGCTTCCCGCGCCAGGTGGCGCTACGCCTGCCCAGCGAGAGGGCGGGCGCATGAACCTCGTCACGCTGGCCTGGCTGGGACTGCGCCGCCGGCCTCTGGCCACCGCGCTGACGGCCCTCTACATCGGGCTGGGCTCCGCCCTGGCGCTGGTGGTGTGGCACGGCCACGCCGCCACGCAGCGCTCGTTCCGCGATGCCGCGCGCGGCCACGACCTGCTGCTGGCGCCCAAGAACGGCAGCGCGCTGCAGTCGGTGCTGGCCACGCTGTTCTTCGTGGACGACCCCGCCGGCACCTTGCCGTGGTCGGCCTACGAGCGTGCCCGCGCCGACGTCCGCGTGCGCTCGGCCGTGCCCTACGCCATGGGCGACACCTACCGCGGCCACCGGGTGGTGGGCACGACCCTCGCCCACTTCGAGACGCTCTCCGATGCCTCGGGCCGGCCGCTCGCCGACGGCGTCACGGGCAGGCTGTTCGAGCCGGAGGCCTTCGAGGCCGTCGTGGGCAGCCTGGCGGCGCGCACCGGCGGGCTGGGCCTGGGCGCCGAGCTGCAGGTCAGCCATGGCACGCGCGAGGGCGGCGCCCAGCATGCCGAGCGCTGGAAGGTGGTCGGCGTGCTGCGTCCCACCGGCACGCCGCAGGACCGCGCCGTGTTCATCCCGCTGCCCACGTTCTACGAGATCGAGGGGCATGCGCCCGCCACCTCCACGCCCGGCGAGCGACGCTTGAGCGCGGTGGGCCTGCGGCTGGGCGCGCCCCACCTGCGGCTCGCCGCCTACGCCGAGTGGCGCGACGGCGAGCCGGAGGCCCAGCCCGTGCTGCCGGCCGATGAGGTGTTGCGCTTGCTCGACGGCGTGGTCGCGCCGCTGGTGAAGGTGCTCGAGGGCGTGAGCGGCCTCGTCCTGCTCGTGGGCGGGCTGGGCATCCTCGTGGGCCTCTACAACACGCTCCAGGGCCGGCGGCGCGAGATCGCCGTGCTGCGCGCGCTGGGCGCCCGCCCGGCCCACATCTTCACCCTGATCGTGCTGGAGGGCAGCGTGCTCTGCCTGCTGGGTGGATTGCTGGGGCTCGCGCTGGGCCACGGCCTGCTGGCCGCGCTGGCCCCGTGGGCGCTTGCCTCCTACGGCGTGCGCCTCGAGGCCGTGCCGGGGCTGGTGGACGCGTGGCTGCTGCTGGGCGTGGTGGGCCTTGGCGCCGCGGCGGGGCTGCTGCCGGCCTGGCGCGGGTACCGTACTCCCGTGGCCAGCAACCTCGCCCCCGGCGCCTGACGCCATGGCGCGCACCGACCTCGTCCGCGGCGCGGTGCTGGGGCTGGGCTCGCTGCTCATGGCCGCCCTGCTGGCCGCGGGCGTGCGCCACGCCGCCACGGCCAGCTCCACCGTGGCCGTCGCTCCCGCCAGCACCTCCTCCCCCTCGCAGGAGGGCCTGCCTGGCCTGCACAGCCTGCCGGCGGGCGTGAAGGTGGACGTGAACGGCATCCTGGAGGCCTCGCCCGAGAGCGCGGCGCCCGGCACGCGCTACCTGTCGTGGGAAGTGCTGCGCTCGTTCGAGTACAGCGCCGCCGTGGGCCTGGGCGGCATCCCCGATGCGCTCAAGGCCGTGGATGGCCAGCGCGTGACCATGGTCGGCTTCCTGATGCCCAGCTTCGAGTGGGAAGACATCAAGCAGTTCGCCTTGGTGGGGAGCTACTGGTCTTGCTGCTTCGGCATGCCGGCCGGGCTCAACGGCACCGTGAACGTGACGCTGGCCCGCGGCCGCCCCGGCCTCGAGCGCAGCCTCGAGCCCCTGCAGGTGGTCGGCACCTTCCGGGCTGCGGAGGTGCGCGAGGCCGGCTGGCTGATCGCGATCTACTCGATCGCGGATGCCGAGGTGAGCCCGCTGCGCTGAGCGGCCGCCGGGCTCAGCCGGGGCCCTCACGAGGCGGCGGGCCCTCGCCCGCGCCTCCTGCCCCCGGATCGGGCGGCGGCTCGATGCCGACGAGGCCCCGCACCCGGCGGGCCGACTTGACCCACCAGAAACCCAGCACCAGCAGGCCGAGCGCAATCCACATCTCGGGATCGCCGGGCGTGGCCCGGCCATGCGCGGCCCGGAACATGACGCGGAACAGCAACACGGTCACGACGATGGAGAGCGTGCCGGCCAGCACCTTGCGCAGCAGGTCTGCGGTGGCCGGGCTCATGCGACCACCCGCAGCAGCAGGCCGGTGAGGTAGCGCCCCTCGGGCGCGCACAGCGACCACGGGTGGTCAGGCCCTGCGTGCAGCTCGCGCAGCACGCGCACCTCGGCACGACACTCGCGCGCCGCGGCCCGCACCACTTCGAGGAAGCCCTCGCGGTCCAGGCGCCCGCTGCAGGTGAAGGTGGCGAGGAAGCCGCCCGGGGCGACCCGCGTGAGGGCGCGCACGTTGAGCTCGCGATAGCCCTTGAGCGCAGCCCCCGCAGGCCCGCGCCGCGGGAAGAGGCTCGGTGGGTCCAGCACCACCAGGCCGAACTGCCGTCCGGCGCTGCGCAGGCTGCCCAGCACCTCGCGCACGTCGCCGCGTTGCAGCGAGAGGCGCGGCTCCACGCCCAGCAGGCGCGCATGGGCTGCCGCCTGCGCCAGCGCGCGCTCCGAGGCGTCCACCGCGAGCACCGAGGTGGCGCCGGCCTGCAAGGCCCGCAGCGCGAAGCCCCCGGTGCCGCAGAACAGGTCCAGCACCTCCATGCCCGGGGCCAGCGCCCCCACCAGCAGGCGGTTCTCGCGCTGGTCCACGAAGTGGCCCGTCTTCTGGCCCTCGCGCGGCGCCACCAGCAGGGGCATGCCTGCCTCGCGCAGGTGCAGCAGGTCGGGCACGGACTCGCCCACGGACCAGGCCACCTCGGCGGGCGATATGCCCTCCTCCTCCTCGTGCCCGCCCGGGCGCGACAGGAGGCTGCGTGCGCCGGTGAGGGTGAGGAGTCGCTGGGCCAGCACCTCACGCCGCCGGAACATGGGCCCCGTGGCGAACTGGGCCACCAGCACCGGCCCGAAGCGGTCCACCACCAGGCCGGGCAGGCCGTCGCCCTCGCTGTGCACCAGCCGGTAGGCATCCGTGAACGCCGGGTCGGGGAACAGCCGCTGTCGCAAGGCCTGCGCGGCTGCGAGGCGCGCGTCCAGCAGCGCCTCCAGCGCCGGAGGCTCGGCCTCGCGCGTGACGATGCGCGCCACCAGCAGCGAGCCGGGCGAGTGCAGGGCGTAGCCCACGCGCTTGCCGTCGCTGTCTTGCACCTCGACGAGGTCCTGCGGGGCCTCCCGCGGGTCCTCGAGCACCCGCTCCACGCTGTCGGCGTGCACCCAGGGATGGCCCATCCACAGCGGCTTGCCTCGACCACGGCGCACGACCAGCACCTTCATCGCGCGCCCTCCAGGGCCAGCCAGGCCTCGAAGCGCGCCTGCTCCGCGTCCAGCGTGCGCCCGAAGGCCCGCTGCGCATCGAAGCAGGCCAGGTCGCCGCGCAGCAGGGCGCGCAGCAGCCCGGCCTCCCCCAGGCGCCAGCCCGGGTCGGCCTGCAGGCTGGCCATCCAGGCCGCGCAGAGGTCGTAGTGCTGCCCTTCCCAGGCCCCGAGGGGCAGGCCCACGAGGGCCTGCAAGGGCAGCGCGCCGTCGCGGCGAGCGCGCTGCCGGGCGCGCTCCAGGCGCAGGCGCAACGCGGGTCCGCCGGTCGCCGGCACGCCGTCCTCGGCGCGCAAGGCCACGCCCTCCCACAGCCAGCCCCAGCCGTGCCGCGAGGCCTGCGCCAGCGGCGGAGCGTCCGGCGAGGCGAGGTCCAGCACCGCGTGCACCAGCTCGTGGCGCAGGTCGGCCTGCCACGGCATCGCGCCCGCGCCCGGCGCCTCTGCCGAGAGCATCACGCGCGCGAGGCCACGGTCGTACCACGCGTGCACGCCGCCCGCGGCAGCCCCCCAGCGAGCCAACGCCGCCTCGAGGCCGGCGCGCCCCGCGTGCACCTCCACCACGAGCGGCGCAGCCGGCAGGCGCAGGTCCAGCGCCTCGCCCCACGCCGACACGAGGTCTTCGACGAAGCCCTGCGCCAGGCGCAGCCAAGGCAGGGCCTCGCGCGCGGGCAGGTCCGTCTCCACCTGCACGTGGGCGCTGCGCAGCAGCACCCCGGCACCCGAGGGTGCGCCGCGCGGTGGCAGCAGGCCCTCTCCCCCGACGCCCCAGTGGGGCGCGTCGGGGCCAGGCACCCACACCCCGGGCAGCACCTGCTGCAGGCCAAGACGGGCCGGGTCGGGGCCCCGCGGCAGGCGCGGGCCCGCGCTGCGCCGGGCAGCGGCAGCCGCCGCGGCAGGCGGCTCCAGCCCGGCGTGCCGGCAGGCCGAGAGGCCCGCAGCCGCGGCCAGCAGCAAGGCGGCTGCACGCGCGGCACGCGGTCGGACCATGGGGCCCCGTTCTACGCGCCGTAGCATGGCAGCGTGCCGAAGAACCACGGACCGCGCCCGACGGGCCCGGGCTCCAAGGGGCCTGCCCCCTCGGGCCGCAAGGCCGACCTGCCGCGACAGCTCATCGCCTCCAACCGGCGCGCGCGGCACGACTACGAGATCGAGCGCACGCTGGAGGCGGGGCTGGTGCTGGTGGGCAGCGAGGTGAAGTCGTTGCGCGGCAACGGGGCCAGCCTGGCGGAGGGCTATGCGCACTTCGAGGGCGAGGAGCTGTGGCTGGAGCGCATGCACATCCCGCCTCTGCCGCAGGCCTCCTACCACAACCACGAGCCGCTGCGCCGGCGCAAGTGCCTCGTCCACCGCCGCGAGGCCACCAAGCTGCAGGGCCTGCTGCAGCAGGGCCGGCGCACCTTGGTGCCGCTGGCGCTCTACTTCCTGGGCCACCGCGTGAAGGTGGAGCTGGGGCTGGGCGTGGCGCGGCGCAAGGGCGACAAGCGCGAGGCCGAGAAGGAGAAGGACGCGCGCAAGCAGATGCGCAACGCGCAAGGCCGCCAGGGCCGCGGGCGAGGGCGCGAGGACTGAACGCAGGCGCCGCAGCCCGCGCATGGCCCCGCCGGCGCAGGTCCCGCGCGCGTGCGCAGCCCGCAGGGCCGCGCACGCGCGCGTGGATGGTGGAGGCGGGGGGAATCGACCCCCCGTCCCGAGACGTGACACCAAGGCCTTCTACGCGCGTAGTCGCTGGACTTGGTCTCGTCCTCTGGCCCGCCCGCGACAGGCTGGCTCAGGGACCAGCAGGTAGTGTCTTGCCCTCCCGCCGACCTGCGGCGTCGGGAGAGCCAGCCCGGGGATGACGGCCTCTTCCCCAGTCCGGGCAGCCGGGGAGGGCCGGGTCGGCCTAGTTAGGCCGCCAGAGCGTAGTTGTTGTTGGCAACTATCGGTTCCACGCAGGTGTTGACGGGGTCAGCATGGGTCCCCAGCGCGCCAACCAGGATGCCGAGCATCCGGTCGAATCCGTTCGCCCCCAGATGAGAAAGATCGCGCCCTCGCGAGCGCCCAAGCACCCTAGCACGCCCGCAGGCCGCCACAACCCCTGCGCGTGTCAGCGCGGCTCGGCCAGCAGGCGGTCGATCACGGCGCGCAAGGCAGCCACGCCCTCGGGCTTGTCCCGCAGCAGCGCCCCGGCCTTGAAGTGGCGGATGCGGCCCTGCCGGTCCAGCACCACGCAGTGCGGCCACCCGCGCAGTGCGTACTTGGGCGCGGGATCGCCCTCGTCCACCAGCACCACGTCCCAGGCCAGGCCGTGATTGGCGATGAAGGCGGCGATGGCCTCCTGCTCGCGTCCCTTGAACAGCGCCAGCGCCTCCTCGTAGGCCGCGAGGCGTGCAGGGTAGGACGTCCGTTCCTCCGCGGGTGCGCCCGCGCCCGGCTCCGGCGGCTTCGCGGGGCGCTTGGCCACGGGGGCAGGGTTCCCGCCGGCCTTGGCCTTGAGGTCATCGTCGAGGTCGTAGCGCTGCTCGAACACGCTGGCGCCGCTGGCCGTCACGCCCACCACCGCCAGGTCTTGCCCGGCGTAGTCGCGCAGCAGGTCGCGCAAGGCGGGAAAGGAGCGGATGCACCAAGGACACCATGTGGCCCAGAAGTCCAGCACCACGACCTTGCCACGCCAGTCCGCGAGTTGCTTGCCCTTGCCGTAGGCCCGCACCAGCGTCCACTCCGCGGCCGTCTCGCCCAGCAGGTCGAGCGGGCGCCGGGCGTTGCGGATCGCCTCCAGGCCGGCGAGGGCAGCCGCCAGGGCGCGCTGGGCGCCTGCCTTGCCCCGGCCCTCGCCTGCCGTGGCCACCGCCTCCCGCGCGCGCGTGACCGCGGCCTCCTGCGCGACGCCCAGCGAGGCCAGCGCCTTCGCCGCCGC
Source organism: Planctomycetota bacterium (assembly GCA_964228555.1). GTDB lineage: Bacteria > Planctomycetota > PLA2 > PLA2 > JAEUHO01 > CAXQZU01. The sequence continues at coordinate 16,660 of CAXQZU010000030.1, read as the reverse complement.
CTCGCGGGCTGGCGGCACCTGCTCGAGCCGCTCGCACGACTCCAGCAGCATGCGCACCACGTCCTGCGCCACGGGCACCGCCTGCGAGGCCTCCAGCCCCGCCGCGGCCACCAGCGAGGCGATGGCCTGCGCCGTGCTTCCCAGTCGCGCCTCCAGGGCAGCGCGCGCCATCAGCAGGGCCGCACGCGTAGCGGGCTGGGCATCCTTGGCCAGGGGCAGGCGCTCCTGCAGCTGCAGCAGGGCCACCTCGGCCTCGGTCGAGGGCAGGGCACCCTCGCGAGCAAGGCTGCGCAGCATGCCGGCCCACAGCGTGAGCGCCTGCACCCGCAAGCCGGGCTCCACGTCCTTCCCTCCCGAGGCCGCCGCGAAGGCGGAGAGCGACTCGGGCGAGCGGCGCGCCGCCTGCAGCATCAAGCCCAGCCAGTACTGCTCGGTGGCCGTGGGCGTGCGCCCCAGCGCCTGCCAGGAGCCCAGCCACGCCGTGGCCGCGTCGCTCAAGGCGCTGCCGCGACGCTGGGTGGGATCCCCCATGCGCTCCTGCAGGGCGCGCCAGGCGGCCTCGGGCCCTGCCTCGGCTGCCGGCAGCGGCGCAGGCGCCTTGGGCGCCGGCGGCAGGCCAGGCGCCGCGGGCGGAGCCGCAGGCGGCACGGAAGGCGGTGCGGCCGGCGTCGGGGCCTCGTCGGCACGAGCCGGCCGCGCGGCCGCCATGACGAGCAGCAAGGGCGCGATCCGCACGATGAGTCGACGCGACATGGTGGCCTCCCGGGGATGGACCCGGTGGGGAGTCTAGCCACACGCTCACCCCGCCGGGGAAGCGTTGCCGCGCAGCCGCCGGGCGACCATGCTGGAAGCGTGCGCACCGACAGCCCCCACCGTCCGGCCTCCCGCCGACCGCGCCTGGTCGTGGTGGGCGCGCGCCAGCAGCGCCACGGGCTGGGCGCCTACCTCGCGCGCCACCTGGCCGCGGCGGGTGCAGAGATCGTGGCCGTCGTGGGCAGCCGGCTGGCCACCGCGCAGCGGGCGGCCGCCGAGCTCGAGGCCGCGCTGGGCCACCGCCCGGTGCCGCTCGCGCACAGCGACGACGTGGAGCGCCTGCCCGACCTGCATGGGCTGGTGATTGCCGCGCCCCACGAGGTGCATGCCCCGTGGCTGCGCTGGGGCGTGGGCCGCGGCCTGCACGTGCTGTGCGAGAAGCCGTTGGTGTGGGGTGGCAGCGACGCGGCCAGCGTCGCCGCGGCTGCCGCGCGCCGCTGCCAGCAGCGAGGCCGGCACCTGTGGGTGCTGGCCCAGTGGCCCATGGCCTTGGAGGCCCTCGTGCGCCTCCATCCCGGGCTGGAGCTCGGCTCGGCGCGCCGCCTGGAGGTGCATCTCTCGCCTCCCTCCCGCGGGCCCGAGATGGTGCCCGACAGCCTGCCGCACGCGCTCAGCCTCGCCTACGCCCTGTGCCCGGACGACCGCCCGCGCCTGCAGGACGTGCGCGGAGCATGGGCCGACGAGGAGGGCCGTGCAGGCACGCTGGCCTGGGTCCACGTGGCCGGCGAGCGACGGCTGGAGGTGGAGGTGCGCCTCGAGCAGGGCGGTGCCTCGCCGCGACGCCTCGCGTGGGCCGTGGACGGCTGCTGGGCCCGCCGGGAGGTCGGCGAGCACTACGCGATGGAGCTGGTGCACGGGGAACGCCGGGTGGCGCTGCCCGACCCCTACGCGTCGCTGGCCGCACGCTTCGTGCGCGCGCTGGCCGAGGGCGAGCCGCCCCGCGTCGATCCCTCTGCGACCCACGGCGTGGCCCACCTGCTGGAGCTTGCCGCGGCCCTGCCCGCCTTGCCGGTGACGGAGATCCCCTACCCGTGAGCGACCTGCCCGGCCCCACGGCGCCCGTGCACGACTTCGTCGGCAAGCTGCGCCAGCCCGCGTTGCACGCCCGCGTCCGCGAGTACGTGGACTGGCAGCGGTCCGCCCGCGCTGCACGCGCCGCCGGCAACCCGCCGCCGGCCATGCCGGCCTGGGCCCCGCTGTCCATCAACCTCGACCTCACGACGGCGTGCAACTACGCCTGCGACCACTGCATCGACTTCGACACGCTCAACAGCGGCGTGGCCCATGCGCACGATGCGCTCAAGGCCTCGCTGGCGCAGATGGCCGGGCGGGGCCTGCGCAGCGTCATCCTGATCGGCGGCGGCGAGCCGACCGTGTACCCGGGCTTCGGGGACGCCGTGCGCCACCTCAAGGCGCTGGGCTTGCAGGTGGCCGTGGTCAGCAACGGCAGCCGCAACGACCGCATCACGGAGGTGGCCGGTGCCTTCGCCCCGGGGGACTGGGTGCGGCTGTCGCTGGACAGCGGCACCGACGCCACCTTCCAGGCCATGCACCGTCCCAAGAAGCCGGTCTCGCTCGAGCAGATCTGCGCGGGCATCGCCCCCCTGCGCGCCGCCAGCCCCGCGTTGCGCGTGGGCTTCTCCTTCATCATCACGTGGCACGGCGCGCAGCGGGCGCCCGGCGTGCCCCTCGTGGAGAACCTGCACGAGATGGAGGCCGCGGCGCGCCTCGCCCGGGACAGCGGCTTCCACTACATCTCCTTCAAGCCCTGGCTCGCGCGGGCCGACGGCGGCGCCGAGGTGATGGACCCCTCGCAGGCGCGCGAGGCGCACGCCAGGCTGCTGGGCCGCATCGACGAGGGCCTCAAGGCGGCCCGCGGCCTCGAGGACGCGGGCTTCCGCGTGGTGGAGAGCACCAACCTGCGCCTGCTGCGCGCGGGCACCTGGCAGGACTGGACGCGCCAGCCCAGCACCTGCCACATGCAGGCCCTGCGGCAGGTGCTGTCGCCGCTGGGGCTGTGGAACTGCCCCGCCCACCGCGGCGTGGACAAGGCGCGCATCGCGGGCCGGGAGGCCTACGCCACCCCCGCGCAGGCCGCGGCCACGGCCGGGGCCACGCAGGCGATCCTGCAGCGCTTCGACGCCTCGACCGAGTGCCGCGAGGTGACCTGCCTCTACCACGCCACCAACTGGTGGCTGGAGCGCGCCATCGAGGACCCACGCGAGCTGGGCACGCCGCAGGCCCTGCCCGAGGAGGATGCCTTCCTGTGAGCCAGCCCCCCCGACGGCCCGCGCTGCGCGACATCGAGGTGCTGCGCGACGAAGCGACCACGCGCCGGCCCGACGAGGGCTTCCTCCACCTGCAGCGCCTCGTGCTCGTGAACCTGCTGGAGGACGGCACGCGCAGCGCCCCCTACCCCTGCGACCTCGTCTCGCGCGCGCGGCCCGACGCGGTCGCGGTGGCCGTGTGGGGCCGCGATGGCGCGGGCCGCGTGCACGTCGTGTTGCGGGAGAACCTGCGGCCGCCGGTCTGGCTGCGGCAGCGCAAGGCCTTCACGCAGCCCGACACGCGCACGTTCCTGCTGCTGGGCGAGGTCGTGGCGGGCCTGCTGGAACCCGAGGACACCGGGCCCACCGGCATCGAGCGACGGGGTGCCATCGAGGTGGCCGAGGAGGTGGGCTGGCGCGTGGAGCCGGCCAGCCTGCAGGTGCTGGGCGGGCCGCTGTTCGCCAGCCCGGGCTTCACCGACGAGAAGATCCACTTCCGCCACGTGCAGGTGGACCTCTCCCGGGCGGGCCTGCCCTCCGGCGACGGCTCCATCATGGAGCAGGCCGGCCAGGTGCAGGTCGTGCCGCTGGACGAGGCGCTGGAGCGCTGCCGTTCCGGCGTGATGCCGGACATGAAGACGGAGGTGGCGCTGGCCCGGCTCGCCGGCCTGCTCGCCGGCCGCTAGCGCCCTGCCACCAGCTGGCGCAGCACGTAGTTGATGATGCCGCCGTGGCGGTAGTACTCCAGCTCGTTGGGCGTGTCGATGCGCACGCGCACCGGCAGCACCGCGCGCGTCCCGTCGCGCCGCGTCACCTGCACCTCGAGGCGCCGCCCCGGCACGAGGCCGCTGGCGATGCCGGCGATGGCGTAGGCCTCGCTGCCGTCCAGCCCCAGTGCCGCCACCGCGCCCGCGTCTTCCAGCTGCAGCGGCAGCACGCCCATGCCCACGAGGTTGCTGCGGTGGATGCGCTCGTAGGAGGCGGCGATCACCGCCTTCACGCCCAGCAGCAAGGTGCCCTTGGCGGCCCAGTCGCGCGAGGACCCGGTGCCATACTCCTTGCCGGCCAGCACCACCAGCGGCACGCCCTCCTTGCGGTAGCGCTCCGCCGCGTCGTGGATGGCCATGCGCTCGCCCGAGGGCTGGTGCACCGTCACGCCACCTTCCACGCCGGGGACCATCTTGTTCTTGAGGCGGATGTTGGCGAAGGTGCCGCGCATCATCACCTCGTGGTTGCCGCGGCGCGCGCCGTACGAGTTGAAGTCCTTGGGCTCGACGCCCTGCGCCTTGAGCCAGCGTGCCGCGGGACCGTCAGGCTCGATGTTGCCCGCGGGCGAGATGTGGTCGGTGGTGACCGAGTCGCCCAGCAGGGCCAGCGCGCGGGCCCCCACGACATCGGCAAGGGCGCGCGGCTCGCGCGTGAAGCCCTCGAGGAACGACGGGCGCTTGACGTAGGTGCTGGCGGCGTCCCACGCGAAGCGGCCGCCGGCCGGCACGGGCAGCGCACGCCACAGCGCGTCACCCTCGAACACCCGCGCGTACTCGTCCGCGAACTGGCCGGCCTTCACATGCGCGTGCACGGCGGCCTGCACCTCGGCGTCGCTGGGCCAGAGGTCGGCGAGGTAGACAGGCTTGCCGTCCTTGCCCGTCCCCAGCGGCTCCTTGGAGAGGTCGATGTCCACCGTGCCGGCCAGCGCGTAGGCCACCACCAGCGGCGGCGAGGCCAGGTAGTTGGCCTTCACCTGCGGGTTGACGCGGCCCTCGAAGTTGCGGTTGCCCGACAGCACCGCAGCCACCGTGAGGTCGCCGGCCTTCACGGCCTTGCTCACCTCGGGGATCAGCGGGCCGCTGTTGCCGATGCAGGTCGTGCAGCCGTAGCCCACCAGCGCGAAGCCCACCTGCGCCAGCGGCGCCAGCAGGCCGGCGTCCTCCAGGTAGCGCGTCACGACGCGACTGCCAGGCGCCAGGCTGGTCTTGACCCACGGCTTGCGCACGAGGCCGCGCTCGACGGCCTTGCGCGCCACGAGGCCGGCGGCCACCAGCACGCTGGGATTGCTGGTGTTCGTGCACGAGGTGATGGCGGCGATCACCACGCTGCCGTCCGCCAGCGTGCCCGGCTGCGCGGCCACCGCCGTCCCGCCGCGCGCGGCCTCGCGCTTGGCGGCCAGCGGCGCGTGCAGCGCCCGGTAGCTGGCCTTGACGCCCGGCAGCGGCACGCGGTCCTGCGGGCGGCTGGGGCCCGCCAGGCTGGGCGCCACGCTGCCGAGGTCGAGCGTGACCACCTGCGAGTAGCTGGCCTCGGGGGCACCGGCCACGCGGAACAAGCCCTGCGCGCGCGCATAGGCCTCGACCAGCTGCACCTGCGCCGGCGAGCGGCCCGTGAAGGCCAGGTACTCCAGCGTGCGCTCGTCGATGGGGAAGAAGCCCACCGTGGCGCCGTACTCGGGCGCCATGTTGGCCAGCGTGGCGCGGTCGGCCAGCGAGAGCGCGCCGAGGCCCTCGCCGAAGAACTCGACGAACTTCTCCACGACGCCCGTCTTGCGCAGCAGCTCGGTGACGGTCAGCACCACGTCGGTGGCCGTCACGCCCGGCTGGGTGCGGCCCGTGAGCCGCACGCCCACCACCTGCGGGATGAGCATGGTCATGGGCTGGCCCAGCATGGCGGCCTCGGCCTCGATGCCGCCCACGCCCCAGCCCAGCACGCCCAGCCCGTTGATCATGGTGGTGTGCGAGTCGGTGCCGATCACCGTGTCGGGGTAGGCCAGCGTCTCGGAGCCCTCCTGGCGCGTGAAGACGGCCGGCGCGAGGTGCTCGAGGTTGACCTGGTGCACGATGCCCGTGCCGGGCGGCACCACGCGCAGGTTGCGGAAGGCCTGCGCGCCCCAGCGCAGGAAGGTGTAGCGCTCACGGTTGCGCTCGTGTTCCAGCGCCACGTTGTCCTGCGCCGCCTTGGCGTCGCCGAAGCGGTCCACCTGCACGCTGTGGTCGATCACGAGGTCCACGGGCACCAGCGGGTTGATGCGCGCGGCGTCGCCCCCCACCTCGGAGGTGGTGTCGCGCATGGCCGCGAGGTCCACCACGCAGGGCACGCCCGTGAAGTCCTGCAGCACCACGCGGGCGGGCATGAACTGGATCTCGCGCGAGGGAGCAGCCGTCGGCTCCCAGGCCAGCACGGCCTCGATGTCCCCGCGCGTCACCGTCACGCCGTCCTCGCGGCGCAGCAGGTTCTCCAGCAGCACCTTCAGGCTGGTGGGCAGGCGCTGGGCCCGCGCCGCCTCGGCCGCAGGCAGCCGGCCCAGGTTCCAGAAGGTGAACGACTGCGAGCCCACCTGCAGGCGGTCGCGGGTGCGGAACGAGTCGAGGGGACGGGCGCTGGCCATGCGGGGCTCCGGGGGACCGAGCAGTCAGGAGGGTAGCGGCCCCGGCGACTGCCGCCCCCACGCCAGCCACAGCGCCGCTCCCCCGCAGCCAGTACCATCGCGGCGCGATGACCCGGGCCCCCTCACCCGCCTGCTGGCCGCCCATGTCCACGGCCTCCGACACCCAGACCGTCCCCGAGGCCGGGACCGAGCAGCGCACCGGGCTGGCCCCGCGCTGGAAGGTGTTGCTGCACGACGACGACACCACCACCTTCGAGTTCGTGATCGTGCTGCTGGTGACGCTGTTCCAGAAGGAGCCTCAAGAAGCGGTGCGCCTGACGCAGGAAGTGCACGACACCGGCTCGGCGCTGGTGACCGTGACCAGCCTGGAGCGTGCCGAGCTCTACCTCGAGCAGGTACGATCGCTGGCGCGGCCGCATGGATTCCCGCTGGCCGCGTCGATGGAGCCTGCATGAGCCGACCCACCTCCCGCGTCCTGGCCTTGCTCGCAGCCCTGCTGGCCAGCCTTGCAGCCTTCGGTGCCGTGGGCTGCGCCCGCGGCTCGCGTCCCTGGGCCTGCTGCGGGCAGGAATGCGGCTCGGCCTGCTGGCCCGGGCCGCGCATCGGCTGCCCCGAGCGCTGCCTCTCCCAGCCCTGCCCCCCGGAACGCTGGACCCCGCCGGCCCCCGAGGCCCCCTGCGCGGCTCGCTAGGCCGGCTCCGCGGGCCGGCGCGCGACGCAAGGGCTGCCGTCCGAGGCCCACGGCCCGCCTCAGGGTGCCCAGCGAGGCTGGGGCTTGGCCTGACGGGCGCCCCGTCCGATGATGGGAGAGGCCGCACGACACGGTCGGCACGGTCTGGAGGCTTGCCCATGCGCACCGCCCTGCTGCTCCTCGCCCTTGCCGGCGCCCTGGCCCTTGGGGGCTGCGCGGGACGCCGCGATCCGGCCTGCGAGCGCCCCTGCTGGACCTGGCAGCCCGACTGCTGCAACAGCTGGGACTGGTACCAGCCCTGCGACCTTGTCGAGGGTCGCGCCGCGCGCTACCCGCAGGCCAAGGTGGCCAGCGACTGCGGCCGCGCGCCCTAGGCCTTCACCGCCCGTTCACGCAGCAGGGCAGGCGCCACACCCCCTCGCCCGGCGCCGCCCCCGGCCGCTATGCTGCGCCCATGCGCATCGCCCGCCTCGCCAGCATCGCCCTTGCCATCGCCCTGGCGCTGCCCGCAGCGCCTGTGCTGCAGGCCGACGAGCCGTCGTTCAAGGACGACGTCAACACGGTGCGCAACCTGGCCAAGGAGCCCTTCGAGCAGGACAAGCGCGTCGCCGCGATCAAGCGCGTGGCCAAGGCCGGCACGCCCGAGGCCATGGACCTGATGCTGGCGGTCGTCGTGGACCCCTTCGAGCACGTGCGCGACCACGCCGTGAGCGCGCTGATCGGCGCCCTGAAGGGTGACCAGGGCGAGAAGGTCGAGGCCACGCTGGCCAAGGCATGGCTGGCGCACAAGGACCCGCGGGTGCGCGTGGCCGCCGCCACCGCGCTGGGCGTGGCCGGCCTCGCCCGCGTGGCCAAGCCCTTCGAGGAGGCCGTGATCCGCGAGGAGCACCCTGCGGTGATCGTGGCCCTGGCGCGGGCGGCGATGGAGGGCAAGGACGGCACGGTGGCCGCCGGCGCCTTCCTCCAGCACGTGATGCACAAGGACGGTGAGGCCGCGCTGGCGGCCTGCGAGGCCGGCGCCGGGTCCGGGGCGCAGGCCGAGGTCGCCTTGCGCCGCGCCTTGCAGCACCCGTCGGCGTGGGCCCGCGCCGGGGCCGTGCTGGGCCTGCAGGCGGTGGGACGCCTGAACGAGGCCGACCTCGCCCGCGTCTGGTCGGACAAGGCGCCGGAGCCGCGCATGGCGCTGGCTGACACGCTGGACCTGCGCACCGCGATCCTGCCGTGGCCCGGCGAGGGCGAGCGCGCGCTCACCAACCTGCTGGTGGATCCCTCGTGGCGCGTGCGCGCGGCTGCCATCGATGCGGCGGTGCGCCTCTGGGACCCGAAGGTGGTCCCGTTGCTCATCGACCGCGTGGGCGCCGAGGCCGGCCGCCTGCACGACGATGCCCACGAGGCCTTGCGCACGGTGACGGGCGAGGACCTCGCCGACGACGCGGACATCTGGCGCGCGTGGTGGCAGCAGAAGCAGGGCGAGGTGCAGCTGGGCGAGCGGCCGGCCCCCGATCGCTTCGGCCGCATCAAGCGCAGCGGCCCGAGGATCAAGGTGGACAAGGGCCAGGTGGTCGAGTCGCGCACCGCCGCCTTCTTCAACCTGCCCCTCCGGTCCGAGCGCATGATGTTCGTGTTCGACCTCTCGGGCTCCATGGGCAAGGCGGCGCGGCGTGACGCCAGCACCACGGGCTCGCCCGAGCAGGCCGAGACCAAGATGGACATCACGCGGCGCGAGTTCGCCAAGACGGTCGAGGCCCTGCCCGAGGCCACGCTGGTGGACCTGCTCGTCTACCGCTACCCCTCGGGGTTCCCGCCGCGGCCCGAGGTGACGCGCGCGCTGGGCAAGATGTCGCCCTGCAACGCCCCCACCCGTCGCAAGCTGGTGCAGTGGCTGGGCGAGATCGAGGCGCGCGGCTGGGGGGCCTTCTACGAGGCGTTGCTGGCCGCAGCCCAGGACGACGTGGACACCATCGTCCTGCTCAGCGACGGCGTGCCCAGCCGGGGCGCCTACGACCGGCCCTTCCGCCTGCTGGAGGAGTGGCGCCGGGCCAACCGGTTCCGCCGGGTGGCCGTCCACACGGTGCTGGTGGGCAGCGCCGGCACCGATCGCGAGTTCATGGAAGACCTCGCCTGGTCCACGTGGGGCCGCAGCACGATGGCGGGCATCGGCCGCTAGGCGGCGCGGGCCTGCCCGGGATGCGGGCGCCGGGCCGGGGAGTGGTACCGTCCGGCGTCCCTCCCGGAGAGCCCATGCGCAGCACCCCCCTCACGCCCGCCCACGTCGAGGCCGGCGCCCGGATGGTGGACTTCCACGGCTGGAACATGCCGGTGCAGTACGAGGGCATCCTGGGCGAGACGCGGCGCGTGCGCTCGCAGGTGGGCCTCTTCGACCTGTGCCACATGGGACGCCTGGAGGTGCGCGGCAAGGACCGCGAGGCGCTGGTCGAGCGCGTGTTCAGCGCCAACCTCTCGCGCCTGAAGGTGGGGCGTGCCAAGTACGGCTTCCTGCTCGACGAGCGCGGCTACCCCATCGACGACGTGCTCGTGTACCGCGACACCGACCTCGTGCACGTCGTCATCAATGCCGGCGGCCGTGACGCCGACGGCCCCTGGGTCAGCGCACGCGCGGCCGAGGAGGGCTACGACGCCGACGTGAAGGACGTGAGCGACGAGCAGGCCATGATCGCCCTGCAGGGCCCGGCCAGCGAGATGACGCTGCAGCCGCTGTGCAGCGTGGACCTCTCGGCAGTCAAGTACTACGGCTTCGCCAACGGGCTCGTGCTGGGCATCCCCTGCCTGCTGGCGCGCACGGGCTACACGGGCGAGGACGGCTTCGAGCTGTTCTTCGACAAGGCGCACGCGCGACGCGTGTGGGATGCCCTGCTGGCGTCGGGCCGGTCGCTGGGTGCGGCCCCCATCGGGCTGGGCGCGCGCGACCTGCTGCGCCTGGAGGCAGGCATGCCGCTCTACGGCAACGAGATCTCGCGCGAGATCCACCCGCTGGAGGCGGACCTCGAGTTCGGGCTGGACCTGTCCAAGACGGGCACCGTGGGCATCCCGGCGCTGGCGCGCCTCAAGGCCGCGGGCTTCCCCCGCCGGGCCGTGTCGCTGGCCGCCAGGGGAGGCCCCCTGGCCCGCACCGGCACCACCCTCTGGCAGGGCAGCCGGCAGGTGGGCGTGGTCACCAGCGGTGGCGTCAGCCCCACCATCGACCGCACCATCAGCCGCGGCCTCGTGGAGGCCTCGTGCGCCGCCCCGGGCACGGCCATCGAGGCCGACGTGCGCGGCAAGCGCTACCCTTTCGAGGTCGTCCCCTCCCCCTTCTACCGTCGCGCGCGCTGAGGCGCACCGGCGTCCCCCGCACCCCGGCCCCCGGCCGGACCTTCCCCGGAGACTGACATGGCCAACCGTCCCGCCACTGCCCGCTACACGAAGAGCCACGAGTGGGTCATCGTCCAGGGCGACACCGCCACCGTCGGCATCACGGACTATGCCGTGGAGCACCTGGGCGAGCTGGTGTTCGTGTCGCTGCCCGACAAGGGCCGCGCGCTCAAGGGCGGCGAGGTGGCCGCGGAGGTCGAGTCGGTGAAGGCCGTGGGCGAGGTGTACGCCCCCGTGGACGGCACCGTCACGGAGACCAACAGCGCGCTGGGCAACGACCAGCAGCCGCTGGCCAAGGACCCCTTCGGCTCCGGCTGGCTGTGGAAGTGCAAGGTCAAGGCGGGCGCCGGTGCGGGCCTGATGGACGCGGACGCCTACGCCAAGTTCCTCACCACGCTCTCGTAGCCGCCGCCTGCGGCCCACGGAGGCCTCCCGTGCACCCGGTCCTGTGGTCCCTCGGCCCGGTGTCGATCTACGCCTTCGGCACCTTCATCGTGCTGGCCTTCCTGCTGGGCTCGTTCCATGCCCGGCGCCGCGCCAGCCGCCTGCTGGGTGCCGATCGCGAGCAGGTGTTCAACCTCTGCTTCGCCCTGTTGTTCCTGGGCATCGCCGGGGCGCGCCTGCTCTACGGCCTGAGCCACTACGACGAGCTGACCAAGGAGCCGCTGGCCCTGTTCAAGATCTGGGAGGGCGGCCTCATCCTCGCGGGCGGGCTGCTGGCCGGCCTGCTGTGGCTGGCCTGGTACCTGCCGCGGCATCCCGCGCTGGGCGGCTGGGCCATGCTGGACACGCTGGGCATGAGCACGGCCTTGGCCTTCGCGCTGGGCCGGGTGGGAAGCTTCCTGTCAGGCGAAGACTACGGCAAGGAGGCGCCGGACCTTGGCTGGGCCGTGACCTTCCCGCTGGAGTCGGGCAGCCAGGCCAAGCCGCTGGGCGTGCCCCTGCACCCGACGCAGCTCTACCACAGCCTGCACGCCCTCGTCGTGTTCCTGCTGCTGGTGCTGCTGGCGCGGCGCTCGCCCTTCCCCGGTCGCGTCGCGGGCGCCTTCCTCATGCTGTACGCGCTGGGCACCGCGGCCATCGAGGTGCTGCGCGCCGACGACCTGGCGCGCGGAATGCTGGTGGACGGCCTGGTCTCGACCACGCAGTTCCTGTGCGTGCCGCTGTTCTTCGCCGGCCTCGCCATCTGGCTGCTGCGCCGGCCCCAGCCCAGCGCCTAGGCGAGCCCCTGCGCCCGGCCGGGTGGCCACGCCTCACTCGCGCGCGAACGCGGCGCGGTGACGCACCATCTCCAGCACCACGTCGAGCGCCGGACGGCCCTCGGGTTCCACCCGGGCCCGGGCCGCGGCCAGCGCCGCCGCGGCTTCCGAGGGTGCGTTGCGCCACAGCGCCACGGCGATGTCGTAGCGCAGGCCCGGGGGCTGCGCCGGCGCGAGCCGGTCGCAGAGGGCCTCGGCCACGGCCAGCGGGAACACTCCCTCGACGCGCCGCAGGGAGCGCACGTAGAGCGGCGCGCGCGGGCTGCGCAGCACCAGCGCAGCCAGGGCCGCATGGCCCGCCGAACCCAGCGCCAGCAGCCCGGGCGCCTCGTTGGCGACCGCTGCATCGCTGCCCGCCTCCATGCGTGCCACCGTCTCGGCCACCGTCGTCGCGCGCTCGGCCTCCGAGGCGCCCGGAGCCGTGGCCAGCGTGAAGATGACACGCTGCACGGCACGCGCCGACGCCTCGTCGCCGGGGGTGGCCAGCCGCCTGACGGCGGGGAGGTACTGCGGCTTGCGTGCGCGCTGCGCCAGGTGCAACCCGATGCCGCGCAACGTTGCATCGCCCGAGGCGAGCAAGTCCAGCACCAACCGGTCGTCGGCCCCCTTGTCCGCAGCCAGCAGCGCGGTGTGCGCGCCCTCGACGAGCAGCTGCAGGTCGGCCACGGGGGCACCTTCACGCACCACCCGCACCAGGCAGGCCTCGCCCTGCGGGTCCTCCCCGCTGGGCAGCGCTGCGATGGCCTCGCGCACGCCGGCCAGGTCGAGGCGCGGCGAGGCCGGGTCCGTGGCCCGCTGCAGGAAGGCCAGCGTGCGCTCGATCCTCACGGCGGTCGGCAGGTCGCCCCCCTCGTCCAGCATGCAGTGCTGGGCCTGCAGGTGGCGCAGGGCGTCACGACTGCTGCGCGCCTGCTCCACGGCGTGGCGGAATGCCGGCAGGCGCAAGCGCGCCAGCTCACAGGTGGCCGCGGACACGGGCTCCAGGCCCGTCGTGAACAGGCTGGGCAAGCCCTGCACGGCGCAGGCCGAGGGGTCGGCCGCCAGCCAGCCCCGAGCGTCCTGGGCCTCGCCACTGCGCCGCCAAGGCGCACCCTGCGCGTCGGCCAGCGCCTCGGTGCAAGGCAGCGACTTGAGCCGCGGTGCCTGTGCGGCGGGACGCGGGCCGGCCTGCCCGGCCAGCAGCACCCACCACGCCAGCGCATCCATGACGGCTGGCACACCCCCCGGGTACGCCGGTGCCGCGGCCGGGCTCTCGCCGCAGGCCAGCCAGGCTTCCGGCGCCGCATGCGCCAGCACGGCCTGCACGCCCTGCAGGGGCCAGGGAGCGGGTCGCTGCATCAGGGCACGTGCTGCGTCCCGCGCCACCCGCCGGTCACCCGCGGCTCGCTGCAGCAGCGCGTGCAGGACGGGCGCCAGCTCGGGTTCCGGCCGCCCGGCGAGGCAGCCCACGGCCATCTGCCAGAGGCTGGCCTCGGGGCGCGACAGCGCGGGCTCGGTCCAGCGCCGGACCAGCGCCGCCTCCGCACCCGAGAGCGCGGGCAAGACCTGCAGCACGTTGTGCCACGGGTTGAGGTCCTGCCGCTCGGGACCCGTGAGCTGTCCCAGGAGGGCAGGGTCGTCCAGCAGCGACAGCGTCTCGGCGGGCAGCGCCACGAGGTCGCGCAGTGCGCTGGTGAGCACCCACGGATGGTCGTCCGGCAGGGGCAGGTGCTGCTGGGCGAGGGGCCCGCGCACGACCCGGTCCAGCGCGAAGCGCGCCTTCTGCAGCGGCGGCACGGGCTCCACGGCCCAGCGCAGGCCAGCAGCCGCCGGCGAGGTCCCCGGCGGGGCAGCCGTGGGCTCGCCGCAGGAGGCCAGCAGCAGCAGCCCGCAAAGGCCTGCCCACCGGGCTCGGGCGCGCGCCGCAGCAGGAGGGGGTTCGCTCATGGCGCGGTACCGTGGTCGGTGAGCCGGCCCCCGCGGCCAGCCGAGGCCCCATTGAAGCACGCGCCCCACGCCCCGACGCCCGTCCCGGCTGCCCCGGCTGGTGCTGCGGGGCCGGCCCCGGTGCTGGGCCCCATGGTGCTGGGCTCGCTGCGCGTCGACCCGCCGCTGCTGCTGGCCCCGATGGCGGGCTTCACCAACCTCGCCTTCCGGCGCATCGCCAAGCGGCTGGGGTGCGGGCTGACCATCACCGAGATGGTGATGGCCGAAGGCCTGGTGCGAGACCACCCGCGCTCCTGGTCGCTCACCGAGCTCAGCGCGGAGGAGCGCCCCGCCTCCGTCCAGATCGCGGGCGGCGACCCGGCCGTGCTGGGACGCGCGGCCGCGCGCGTGGCCGAGCGGGGCGCGGACGTGATCGACATCAACATGGGCTGCCCCGTGCGCAAGATCGTGGATCGCTGCGCTGGAGCAGCCATGCTCAAGACCCCCGAGGTGGCTGCCGAGGCCGTGGCGGAGGTGCGACGTCGTTCCGGGCTGCCGGTCACCGTCAAGATGCGCACGGGCTGGGACGACACCGAGCAATCGCTGGTGGCGGCCCGCATGCTGGAACAGGCCGGGGCAGCCGCCCTGGCCGTGCATGGGCGCACGCGCGAGCAGCAGTACAGCGGCCGCAGCGACCTGGCGGCCATCCGCGCCGTCAAGCAAGCGGTGTCCATCCCGGTCATCGGCAACGGTGACGTGGTGCGGGCCGAGGATGCGCTCGAGATGGTGCGCACGGCGGGCGTGGACGGCGTCATGATCGGCCGGGCGGCGCTGCGTGACCCCTGGATCTTTGCGGCGGCCGCGGCAGCCTTGCGCTTCGGCGCGGCGCCGCCGCCCCCCACGCCCGACGAGCGCCGCGGGGTGCTGGTGGAGTACTTCGAGGAGAGCGTGGTGCGGGAGGGCGAGCGCACCACGGTGCTGCACATGCGCAAGTTCGCCAGCACCTACCTCGCAGGCTTCCCGGGGGCCCGGCGCCTGCGCGACCAGATCCAGCGCATCGACACCTCCGCCGCCTTCTACGCCCTCGTGGACGAGGTGTTCGCGGAGGGAGCCCCGCAGCCGCTCGTGCCCGACCATGAGCGCCTGCGCCGCACCAGCGAGGGCGGCGGCGGCGCGGAACCCCACGCGACGCCCGAGGAAGGCGCCTAGCGGCCGGCGGCCTCGAAGGCTGGGTCCAGCAGCAGGTCCACCTTGGCAGCCAGCGCGCGCTCCTCCTCGCTGCCGGCACGGCGGGGCGCGGCGAAGGCCTCCAGCGCCTGTCGCGCCGCCGGCAGGCGCAGGCGGGCCAGCGCCACCAGCGTGACCTCCAGCAGGCGTGCGTTGCCCAGCCGCTCGGCCAGCCACGGCACGTCGCCCGCACCCCCCAGCAGGCCGTGGGCCCGGACGATGGCCGCACGCACCTCGAAGGCCTCCTCGCGCACGTAGTGCTCGCGCAGCATGGGCAGGGCCGACGCGTGCCCAGCCGCCGAGAGCCAGTCCACGACGGCTTGTCGCTGCAAGGCGGGCTCGAGCTTGCGCAGCAGCACGCCGGCCCGCCTCGGTGCATCGGCTCCGGCCGCCTCGAGCACGCCATCCAGACGCGCCAGCACCACGTCGGGCGCATCGCCTTCCGCGGCGGCCTCGGCCGGCGGCGAGCCTGGATCCGGCTGCGCGGGCAGGGCCGGCAACGCCTCGTGGGGTGCGGCGGGCGCCGGCTGGGCGGGCAGCTGGTCGAGGCGGCGCAGCACCTCGCCCAGGCGCGTTCGCAGCGCAGGCGCCGTGGCCTTGCCGGCCGCACGCTCGATGCGGGCACGGGTGCCGAGGTCGAAGGCGGCCGGCCACGCAGACAGCAGCGAGCCGAGCTCCCGCGCGGCGTAGGCTCGGGTCCAGGTGCCGCGTCCCTCGAGGGCGGCCAGCAGGTGGTCGCGCGTGCGCCCGGCCCGCTCGACGGGGTCCACCACGGCTGCGAGGGCCACCTCCGCGTCGAGCACCCGCAGGCGCTCCACGCCTTCCACCCCGTCGAGGGCTTGCCGGTTGACCAGCTCGAAGGCCTCGCCTCCCTCCCCACGGCGCAGGAAGAAGATGTAGGCCGCATCGCTGGGGCCCTCGAACCAAGGCTGGACGGGCTGGCGTTCGGTCACCTGCCCCAGCCGCGGGCCCGCCACGATCACGGGCACCTCGCCCAGCGGTCCGGCCGGGCCCAGCCAGCGCTCCACCTTCACGTGGGCGAGCGCCTGCCCGCGCAGGTCGCGCATGCGCACCACCTTGCCCAAGGCAATGTGGCTGGACCGGGCCAGCGTGCCCGCCGCCAGCGTGGTCATGGGCGGCCCGTGGGGTCGCGCCCCCGCCGGCCCTTCCTCGCCGCGCGCGCCGGCGGCGCCGAGCAGCAGCACGGCCAGGCAGGCGCAGGAACGCGTCAGGCGGCTGCGAGCCAGCATGCGGCCGACCCTAGGGCGGGCGCGTCACCGTTCGGTCCGCGTGGCGACGAGGACGGGGACACGCCCGATCCTGGCGATCCTAGGCGCGCAGCGTGCGGTACACGCGCCAGGGGCCGGGCGTGCCGCGCGGCACGCGGTGCATCTGGGCAGTCTCCTCGGCCACCTTGCGCTCGTGGATCGCCAGGAAGCGCTCGCACTCGGGCTGCGTGCCCACGAAGATCTGGAGGCCGTTGCGCACCACGGCGTAGTAGCGCCGGCCACCCTCGATGCAGACGAAGCGCCGCTCCATGACAGGCCTTTCCGGTTCGCCCGCAGGGGCCGGGCGGGACTCGGCCGTGGCCGCGCCCGGCCCGGGACAGGTGCTCGTGCACCCGGCCTGGGCGGGGCTGCGGTCGCGGTCACCTGCCTCCTTCGCAACCTCCGTGCCGCACTCAGCGCACAGGGCGCCGGGAGGCCCCCCGGAGGCCATCGATGGCCCCCGGGCGGCCTGGGGCAGC